>CAZAOY010000008.1:54975-60504 GCA_964486925.1 uncultured Oscillospiraceae bacterium | reverse complement strand
TTCGATACCATCCACTACACCGGTAGCATCAGGTGGTTCTAACGCTAGATAGTAATCAACCAGTATCTCACCGGTAGATATTACCTCACCCTTAATGTTAATGGTGTACTGGTTAGCATTTAGATTAGCACTATTTCTTAGCCTAATAGATGGAACAACAAACCCCATCTCCTGTGCCATCCTTCGCCTAAATATTACTATTCTATTTATAAGGTTACCACCGCTACCCTCATCTACAAGTGGGATTAGGCTGTACCCAAACTCCATCTCAATAGGTTCGATATTTAGCAGTGTGTAGATATTATTAATATCTTTAAAGTATGAATTTTCGTCAAATGCTGTCTCTTCTACGACCTGTTCAGGTATCTCCTGTACATGATCCTTTTTATCCTGTCGTGATCTACCCATTACCCCTAAAGTTATAAGCCCCGCTGAAAGTAGCAACGGTTGAAATAATGGCGCTCCCGGAATTAACACGATACCTGCAAGTATACCCCCACATAGTATTAGCACTGTAGGTTTTGAGATAAACTGCTCTAGTACATCCTCATTAAGGCTTCCTTTTGATACCGCCCTTGTTACTATCATACCTGTTGCTGATGATATTAACAGCGCCGGTATCTGGGATACTAATCCGTCCCCTATGGTGGCGATAGAGTACATAGTAAGTACATCACCAAATTCCATGTTACCCTGTACCATACCAATTACTGTACCTGCTAAAAAGTTAATTACCGTAATGATGATGGACATAATCGCATCACCTTTAACGATTTTGGTAGAACCATCCATAGCTCCGTAGAAATCCGCTTCTCGTTGAATCTTCTGGCGGCGCTCTCTTGCTTCCTCTTCGTTAATTATACCTGAGCTTAGGTCGGCGTCAATCGCCATCTGTTTACCAGGCATTGCATCTAGCGTAAACCTTGCCGATACTTCAGCAACACGTTCCGCACCCTTTGTGATAACGATAAACTGAACCAAAACGATAATGATAAAGATAATTACCCCTACAATTACATTGCCCTGTAATACGAAGGTACCAAAGGTTTTAATGACCTTACCCGCTTCCCCCCCGTTTGTAAGTATAAGTCGGGTGGAAGATATATTTAAAGCTAATCGAAATAGCGTTGTGATCAATAGTAATGATGGGAATATTGAAAATTCTAATGCATCCTTTATATACATCGACATTAGTAGTATAATTAATGAGACCGATAGATTTAAGATAAACATAAAATCTAACATTCCCGGACTAAGTGGTATAATTAACAATAAAATAATAACTATGACAAATACTGCCACAATGTTGTCTAATATTCTTTTCATGTATATTATCTTCTCCTATATAACTATACCAATGATAATTCCCACTTTATTGTATATCCTTGTTTTTTAGCTTGTAGACAAAAGCTAAAACCTCTGCTACCGCTCCAAAATGCTCAATTGGAATCTCTCTGTTTAACATGGTCGAGCCAAATATTGTACGTGCTAACGGCTTGTTCTCTACTACATAGACATTATTCTCAGTAGCTACAGCTATTATCCTTAAAGCCAACTCATCCTGACCCTTTGCTACAAGGATCGGGGCGTTATCTCTCTCCATGTCATATTTAAGTGCAACGGCAAAATGCGTAGGGTTTTTAATAACTACGTCAGCAGAGGGAACAGCCTGCATCATCCTTGACATCGCCATCTGCCTTTGCTTATCCTTAATCTTACCCTTAACCTTAGGGTCACCCTCCATCTGCTTGTATTCTTCCTTTACATCATGCTTAGACATCTTAATCTGTCTTTCATAGTCCCACCACTGATACATAAAGTCCAGTGCGGCAACAAATACAAATACTATCGATATGTTTAATACAAGCCCTATTACAGCGTCTAATGCGTAGATTATCGACTGGACTATATCGCGGTCAAACGCCTTAGAGTATCCGATTATCTTTTGATTAATAAAATCATATATCATAAACGCAATTACTGCGATCTTTATAATTCCCTTAACAATTTCAACTACGCTTTTAAGCGAAAACATCTTTCCTATACCCTTGATAGGGTTCATCCGCTCAAATTTAGGTTTTAGGTTCTCCGCAGAGAACAAAAATCTGGTCTGCGCCCCCGTTGCTATAACACCAATAAAGATAGATAACAACGCAGTAGGCATAGCAATTAGCATTGTAGATAGCACTACATCCTTGCCAATCTCGGACGTAAGTGTCACAGTCATTGTAGTTTTATCCTGCATATATCCAAAGTACTTGTCGAGTATCCTTGAAATCTCCTTAAACATAAACGGAAAGTATGCTTTTAAGAATAGGAATATTACTAGTATTGAGGCGACAGATACAATGTCCTTACTTTGGAATACATTACCCTTTTTTCGCTCATCCTTACGCTTTTTGGGGGAGGCCTTTTCGGTCTTTGAATCTCCTGCCAAACTATATCCCCCCTATACTACATTATAAACATCTAGACTATGCCATGACCCTTAACCCTGTTTCAATCCCTTCAAACATCAGCTTTATCAAATTTTCTAGGAATGAAACAGCAGGCGCATACATTATCACTATAATAAGTAAACCAACAAACAGCTTTAACTGTACGTTAATAACGAATATGTTTACCTGTGGGATCAGCTTCATTAGTATCCCCACCCCTATCTCCATCATAAACCCAATAGAGATTATCGGCATTGCAAGCTTCACCGCAAGGATGGTGGTATCACAGAACACATCTAGAACATAGGTTGATATCTCCTTACCAAACATTACTTCTCCATATGGAACAACCTTTGCGGAGTCTAAGAAGTATCTAATCAGCGTTAGATGTCCACCTGACAGGAAAAATAGAAATGTAAAGACAATGTTGTAGAATGTAGAGGTAAGTGCCACCGACATGTTGCTCTGTGCGTCGAATATCTTAGCCATTGAGATACCGATCTGAAAGTCTATCAGCTCACCGCCTAGTATTATTACCGCTGTAAAGAAGGTAACTATAGTCCCAATTAGGTATCCAACCATAAACTCCTTTAGCAGTAGTACGGTATAAACGGTTACAGACCCTAAGCCTTTTGGTACCTCTATCCTAGAATAGGTGTAGATAACTATTGTAAGCATAAGTACTATAGCGGTCTTTACTACTGCCGGTACATTTCTGCGGCCTAGTATTGGATTCATAAAGATACATCCCGACATCCTAGCAAGCACAAACATAACCATCGTAATATTATCTAGGTTAAAAGGTAGATCCATTTTCCCTCCCGCGAGCCTTAATGTCAGATCATCATCTCAAAAATCTTTTTTGTAAAGTCTATTAGCATCTCCAACATCCAAGCCCCTGCTATTAATAGAACTGCCGCTATAACTATAAGCTTTGGAACAAACGTAATGGTCTGCTCATGTATCTGTGTAGCCGCTTGAAAGATAGAGATAACAATTCCAATCCCCATGCTAAGCAGTAGTATCGGAGATGCTATCTTAACAGCAACGGAAACTGCCTCATGCATTAAACTAAGTGCTTGCGTTATAGTCATAAAACAATCCCCTTTTGAAATAACGTAACAAACTACTAATAAAAGCCCTTCACAAGCGAGGTGAACAACAACTGCCAACCGTTTACAACAATGAACAACATTACCTTAAACGGCAGCGCTATCGTCGCCGGTGGTAACATTATCATACCCATGGACATTAGGGTACTTGCAACTACAATATCAATAAGTAAAAAAGGTATAAACAACAAAAAGCCTATCAAAAACGCACGCTTTAACTCGCTTGTCATATAAGCTGGTATAATTATTTCAAGTGGTAGATCCTCTAGGTTCTCGGGAGCCTCTTCATTCCCAAACTCTAAAAACATGTTTACAGAATCTATCTCTGTCTGCTTTAACATAAACTTTTTCAGCGGAACTACTGCCTTGTCTATGGCTTCCTGCTGTGTGATCTGTTCCTCTTTATAAGGAGTGTATGCATTATCGTTTATCTCGGTCACCACAGGTGCCATAATAAACAATGTTAAAAATAACGATATCCCTACAAGCACTGTGTTAGGAGGAGTCTGTTGAAGCCCTAATGCATTACGAAGAAAGGACATTACAATTATAATTCGAGAGAACGAAGTCACCATTACTAGGATTGACGGCAATAATGACACTACGGTTAGCATTACCAAAACCTCTAACGTCTGGACGGTGTCACCATTTATGTTTACCAGTGCTTCATTCATAACCTGCATTCCCTTCCCGATTTAAGAGTAACCCACTAAATCCTTTTGTTTAATCCTTTGGTTTTTTATTTATCATGGTCATTAGCTTTTCTTTAAATCCCCCAACGTCCATAAGCGACGATGGCCCTACTGGAGCTTCAATCTCTACAAGATCTTCTTCATTTAGCTCTACCATGCTCTCAACCCGTTGATCTGTAACACCAAAAAGAAAGTTTCGTTTTCCAACCCGCGCTACAAGTATATACCTATCTTTTCCAAGCATCAATCGGTCGATAACCTTAATGTACTTTGTACCATTTACCTTCATTGAGCTTTTTGCAAGGTATTTACTAGCAACGTAACTTAAGTATATAACAATACACATCGCTAAAAATGCGAAGATGACCGTCATAAATTCTTTAATAACAATCCCCCCAAATCTACAGGTTGAAAGAGGTTACAGTTTTTAGGATACGATCCGCCTTAAACGGTTTTACAATAAAGTCCTTTGCTCCAAGCTTAATAGCTTCTATAACCATAGCCTCCTGCCCCATAGCAGAACACATAATTACCCTTGCATCAGGATGTTTTGCGGAGATCGCCGCTAGGGCTTCAAGCCCATTCATGTTTGGCATAGTTATATCCATTATTACTAGATCAGGCAGTATCTGTTCATACTTTTCACATGCATCTGCACCGTCTACCGCCTCATAGATGTCGGTATACCCATTCTTTACTAGGGTATCCTTAATCATCATCCTCATAAAAGCCGCGTCATCTACCAAAAGTATCTTTGCCATAATATTAATTCTCCTTACTTAATGTTAAATATATCATGTTTATCTAAAATCTTGGTAATCCTTACCCCGAAGGAATCATCAACTACCACTACATCACCCTTTGCAATGCATTGATTGTTTACATACAGATCTACCTGCTCACCTGCTAGCTTATCAAGCACTACTAGAGTACCTTGTTGGAACGCTATTATCTCTTTAATAGGTTTTCTTGACCTACCTATCTCAACAGATATCTCAAGCGGTACAGACATAAGCATATCCAGATTTCTACCCTGATCCCCAGACAGACCTGTGGTATCCTCAAAGGTATCGGATGGTGCTGTTTGAACCTGTATCATGCGTGGCGAAGGTGCGGGTTGCTGATACATAGGCTGACCATACATCTGTTGTGGCATTGGTTGACCATACATCTGTTGACCCATAGGTTGCTGATACATCTGCTGTGATGGGTCATATCCCATCTGCTGTGGCGGCATCTGTTGTTGCATCTGCTGTGGCATTTGTTGCACGGGGATCTGCTGTTGTG
>CAZAOY010000008.1:32866-54875 GCA_964486925.1 uncultured Oscillospiraceae bacterium | reverse complement strand
TGTGGCATTTGTTGCACGGGGATCTGCTGTTGTGCCATCTGCTGTGGGATCTGTTGAGCAGACATCTGCTGTTGTGATTGTGGTATATGCTGTTGCGGCATCTGCGCTACAGGTTGCTGTGCCGTCGGAGCTTGTGCTGGTTGTGGAGCTGGTGCTGTCATTGGTTGAGGTATTGGCGCTTGCGAAACCTTAGCCGCTGAGGCGATCTGCTTATGCTCTACAGGTGCTTCTGGTTCTTCCTCTGTAAGCATGCTTACAACCTTCTTAGCAAAATCAGTTGGCATAACCGATAAGAACTCACTATCTAGGATATTTTCTATAGTTAGATTAAATCTTACCACCACTACAGGGGAATCGTCGGTAAAGTATCTTGACTTAATATCATCAACAGTATCTACTTCATATGCAGTAGGTGGTGATATATCAACGGGTTCACCTAAAAGTGTCGCTAAAGCTGTTGAAGCCGCGCCCATCATCTGGTTCATAACCTCGCAAACAGCACTAGTATTAAGCTCATCCATCTGAAACTCTTCGTCTGAAATCTCCATCTGCATTAATGACTCAACAATAGCCTTAACATCCGTCCGCTTTAAAACAAAGATATTCTTGCCGGTAAGCCCTTGGATGTAGGCTATCTCAACACCAATTGCCGGTTCCATTGAAGTAATCTCAAAATCATCAGGAGAAACCACCTCAACTCGAGGTGTAGTGATATCTGTGCGCTTTTGCAACATGTTTGAAACCGCTGTAGCCGAAGATCCAATACTAATATTTAGTACCTCGCCAATGGCGTCCTTCTCCATGTCAGAAAAAATAGCTAATTCGTCTTGTTTCATATTTCTTCTCCAATAATATCTTTGTTGTTTTCGTAAGATTCACTCACTTTAACTGCTTTATTTTGATTGTAAACACCAAGCTTACCCTTAAACCATGGTTTCCCTCCAATTTTTAAGTATACCTCTGAATCCTTTGGTTTGTTAAGGTTAATAACGTCACCCGGTCGCATGTTAAATAGATCCGACATGAGTAGGTAGGTATTGCCTAACGAAGCCGTTATCTCCAGATCGGTGTTTTTAATGTTGTAAACAAGGTTATCAAAGGACTGGTCATCCGCACCCTTCTTGTAGGCACTTTGTATCTGCGAATCCTTCTCAAACTTTTCAAATACCTCAGATAGCACATCACTAGGCAAGCATATCGTAATGTTTCCAATTGTATCCTTTATCGTCATAGTTAATACAACTATAACTACAATCTCATCATATGAAATCGTCTGTACCAGCCTAGGGTTGGTTTCGTATCTAAAGTAGCTAAAGTCAATGTCCATATAGTTAGACCAACTATCCTTAGTTAAGGATGCCAACCGCTTAACAAGTGTTTCGTAGATCGCAAGCTCTATATCGGTGTAAGAGCCTGACCCAAGATCAGCAGGGTCACCCTCACCTCCTAGTAGCCTATCTATCATTGCCATTATGGTTTGGTTAGAAACCTGTAAAAGGTAGTGTGACTCTTGCTGTGATCCCGCAAAGTCCATATTTATTATCGAGATAATATCATTCTCACCTAGTGCGTTGTTAAACTCATAATAACGCTGCTCTTCCATGCTGGTAACCTCTACAGTACACGCTAAACGCAGAAGGCTTGTTATATGAGACGATACATTTCTAGCATAGCTCTCAAATATACCGTCTAACATCTTCATTCGCTTTTTACTGATCTTCTTTTGACTGTAGAAGTCGTATTTTCGTACCCGCCTTGAGTCTATTTCATTAGGATCAGCTGCTTCCTGCTTTGTATCGTCGGTCTTGTTCTTTGCAAGACCCAACAGCTCATCAATCTGACTTTGAGATAATAGCTCTGCCATTAAAACCATCCTTCTCAGAAACTAACTATAAACCACCCTTTGAAATGTATCAATGTAGATTCAATAATTAGCAAACTATCTACTGTATTTTTTATGTCACATCAAGTATCGAAACAACCATCAAAAAACATAATCCTGTCCTTTAGCTTAACGCTTTCCTGCCGCTTCCATCTTGCTGTATATCTGATCAAGCGTTAGGGATACCGATCCATTTTTAGATATTAATATCTCAACACGCCTATTCTTCTCTCGATTCTCCATAGTATCATACGGCGCTACCGGATACCATTGACCAAACCCTACCCCCGATATCTTTTTAGGGTCTATGGCTTTCTTTGCTTGCAGATAAGAAACAACCTTAGAGGCACGAAGTGCCGATAGATCTCTGTCTACCTCAACTGCATTAGGTTGATCTGGGTCTGCCTGATTTGTATGTCCAAATACCTTGATCTCGCTGACATCCTTCTTAATCTTCTTAATTCCATCCGCTAAAAAGTCTAAGACTGGGGTGTATGCTTGTCTTAGTTCTGAGCTGTTTCCGTCAAAAAATATCTTATTTTTAAAGGTAATAAATATATACCCATCACCCAAAAATAACTGAACATCATCGGTAAGCTGTGTTTCTGCTAAAAACTTCTTCATCTCATCGTATAGCTGTTCTACGCTTTCAATCTTCTCTTCCTTGCCCGACGTTCCCTCTGCACCAACATCATCCTTACCAGGAGTAACCTCACCGGTAACTATCTGTGATACCTTATCAGCCTTTGGGTTAAAGCTCTTTACGATCTCCTCCCACTTTGCGCTGTCGATCGAGGACATGGAATATAGCAAAACGAAGAAACACATCAGCAGTGTAACCATATCTGAATAGGTAGCTAGCCAGGCTTCTCCGCCGCCACTACTTTTCTTTTGTATCTTCATCTATATCGGTATTATTTCAGTAAACTACATGCTTCTACTGCACAATACCCTAACCCTCCTTTACAATAAATATAGGGTCTTTATAACTATGCGGCATAGTACTGTCCGCTTCAAACTATTGATCTCCCTTAGGCGCATTCTCATCCGCCTTTTCTTTCTTATCTCTTTCCTTTTGAGGAAGATAAGCTAATAATTTTTCCTTTATATATTTAGGGTTTTCACCTGCTTGAATAGATAACACACCCTCTAGTATTATCTGCTTACAGAGTAACTCCTCTTGATTTCTAACCTTTAATTTATTTGCAATCGGTGTAAATATTACATTCGCAAGAACCGATCCATAAAATGTGGTGATAAGTGCAACTGACATATCTTGACCTATAGTGCTACCACCACCTGAACCACTCATATCCATCCCCTTAAGCATGTTTACAAGCCCAACAAGCGTACCTATCATCCCCATAGCAGGACCAATTGCGGCACCCTTTTCATAGAATCCAACCGATTCTTCATGCCTATCGTTAAGGCACATTATATCACTCTCTAACCTCGCTCTTGCCTTATCTGCGTCAACTGCATCCACTATTAGCATTATTCCACTCTTAAAGAAAGGGTCGGTTTCCTCATTAGCCTTTTCTTCAAGTACCAATAATCCATTCTTTCTTGCCATTAGCGCATATTCAGCTATCTTATCAATCCATATTATCGGGTTGTTCTTCTTTAACCCCAATAGAATTGCAAAGTGCGAGGGAATCTTTAATAAAGTCGAAAACGGGTAACACGAAATAAGTATTGCGAATGTTCCCCCTACCGTAATGTATATACTAGCTGGATCAAAAAAGTTGATCATCTTATCCAGAGATACACCAGTCTTACCCGAAATTATCCCGAATACTATTAACCCAAAGGTAATTATCATACCTAAAAACGTTGAAACGTCCATATCCTACCCTCACATCTAATATACTTGTACATATCTTATTATTATATCTTATTTTTATTTACCAGTAGCTATATGTCCCTGTTATCCTTTGAAATAACATTCTTTTCAAAAGCCAGTATCCTAGCTTTAAACTCCACTACCCTTGAGATAATCTCATCTACACTCTCTCTTACAATGTAAAATAAACCGCTGTTCATGACCACCTTTGATTCGGGAATTATCTCAATAAGCTCGATATGACTACAGTTAATAACTATAACCTCTCCACTTATTTTGGTCAATTTTACCATAAAAATACACCTTTCAAATATTTCCTATAAACACACAGTGTATAGACAGGGAAAACCCCGCCTATACCCGTGCATTTCTTACGCTATTTCATGCTACACTATTAAATGTAAAGCTATTATCTTTTTAGGTTAACTAGCTCTTGTAGCATCTCATCACTTACTGTGATAATTCTTGTGTTAGCTTGGAATCCTCTTTGGGTGGTGATCATCTCGGTAAATTCCTTTGAAAGGTCAACGTTTGCCATCTCAAGACCGCCTGACTGGATCTGACCAGTAGTACCCTCACCTGCGGTATGTGCTGTTACTATACCTGTATTATCCTTTGCACGGTAGTATGAGCTTTGGATCATCTCTAGTGCGCTAGGGTTTGGAACGTTTGCAACAGCTATTCTTCCGATTGTGATAACTCTTTCATCTTCATCAATCGCTGTAATTGTACCGTCTTTACCATAGGATATACTGTTTACTTTTTTGCCTGTAGGCATCTTAATAGGCACAACCTGTGTCTGATCGGTAACCGCTACCTTTAGCTTTACTACACTTGGGGTTACAGTAGTATCTGTTTCTATAATCTTATCTATTTCAGGTTGGGTAAATGCTGTTGCTGCAGGAGTACCATCTGCATTACATTTGGTAATTGTATTACCAGCTACCTTAAAGTTTGTGCCATCAGATGTGGTAAATACTCCGTTTGTAGGCAGATCTGCTAATTTATCGCCTGAGCTATATCCTTTAAACCCATACACTAGATTTCTGTTAGGGTCAACAAGATTGCCTGAACCGTCAAATCTAAAGATACCAACTCTTGTTAGCTGTAGCTTTGAAACATCACCATTGTTAGGGTTAAGTCCGCCCTCCATTAGTGGCCCTACTAGGAAGTATCCAGATCCGGTAATCATGATATCTGCTGGGTCATCGGTTGGTGCAAACCCGCCGTTTGTATGTAGTACGTCGATGGAGTTTACCTGTGAACCGTAACCGATCTGGGAAGCGTTACCACCACCAAAGCTACCGCCTGCGGCGCTTGATCCTGATAGTGTTTGATAGAACGAATCCTTAAACGTTACTCTACCTGCTTTAAATCCGTATGTATTTACGTTTGCGATGTTGTTACCGATAACGTCCATTTTAGTTTGATGTGCACGTAGTCCTGCTACTCCTGAAAACATAGATCTTACCATTATTAAATTCTCCTTCTTTTATGTACGCTGTGGTCTGTGTATACTACACAAAGTCTAGTGCAATATACTCAACCCTTTGGATTATCATTCAGATAATTCCCTAGCCCCCCGAAGGTCCAGCTATATTAGTACAGCGCTATCAATGTTTGTAAATATATTGTCTTTTAATTCGTCACCCACCATTGTGGTAACTACCTTATTGCTTGGAACGTTTACTATAAATGCACTGGTGCTGTTAATAATTACAACATCCTTCGCTCCCTTTGCCCGAGCCTTTGAAACTGCATCACCCAACTGATTTAAAAGTGTAGGTGTAATCTCAATTCCTCTTTGGACAACTCTTTGCTGTGCGTGCTTTGAAAACTGTAGCTCACTACTCTTTTGTAGCCTCTCATCCAGTAATTTTTGAAAGTCAGCTCCCTCGCTTATCCTTCGCATAGGAGAGTTAAGGTTGTTCCCTACCTTGCCTATCTGACTGTTTATCATACTATTATCAATAGTCGGCATATCGTGTCTTCCTTTACACTTATTTTATGCACTTAGCGGTTTTTAGCTTTACAAGTAGTAATTACTAATCTTTGCTACCACCCTCTGTGCCATTAGTACCACCTGTTTGATCCTTATCATCTGATCCACCGGCTCCATCTGTACCACCCTCTGGTTTAACAGGTACTTTACCAACAGACATCAACTGCGAGATGTAGAATCCTTTATCGCCAATGTAGAACACCGGTTGACCTTGGTACAAGCTCACACCCGTTACAACCCCTTCGGTCTTAACTAGTTCGCCTTTGCTGTCTAATCCTGCCGCAACAACTTCCTTACCTACTAAGCTTAGTGAGTATGCTGTACTGCTTATCTGGTTAGTTATCTGAACCGACTGGTCTACGTTTTGCATAGCTTGAAGTGAAGTAAATGAAGCAATCTGCTGCATAAAATCACTGTCCTTCATTGGGTTCATCATGTCTTGATTCTGTAGCTGTGCCGCTAGCAGTTGCAAGAAACTGTCTACGCTAACACCTGTATCATTCGGATTAACTTTTTTTATGGTTTTTTCTAGTCCAGCCTCTTTAATTGTATTCTGCGCTGATCCATATCCCCATGAATTGTTAATGCTATCTACTGCCATGTTTCTCCTTTCACTTAACACACTAACCTAGGTTAATTAATCCTAATCTTAGTCTATTAATAAATGTCACGCTTTCATCATGTGAAGTCTGCTTTTGCTCCTGCTGTTGACTGTCAGGATGGCTTTGCCTGTTTCGGTTTGCTTGATCCTCACTACCTCTGTAGTCTGTAGGTTGTTGCTCATTGCTTACGGTTACTACCGTTTGCGTTCCCACATTAGACTGGATAATAGCTCTAATACCCTCTGCGTTTGCCGCTAACAAGCTTTGTGTCTTAGCATTAGCACAGTTCATACTTACTATTGTTTGACCTGCTTCAAAAACCATCTTAATGGTGATCCTTCCTAAATGCTTAGGGTTTAGATCGATATGAAACTCATTAACCTTTTCATTCGCCTTTAAGATAATCTCGTTCGAGATCTCATTAGTAAATATCTCTTGATCCACCTCGTATGCTTCTGCAACCTTAATGTTTACATTATCCATATCCAGTGATTTAATACCTCTTACATCGCTGTTAATAACTGTAGTAAGATCGTATTCTGATTCGCTATCGGTGTTTACTGTCTGTGTGGTGTCTGCAACTACACTTTCATATGCAATACCTTGATCATCCATTACTACTTCGTTAGTCTGATCTAGCGTTGTTGCACCAGTTAAAACTTGACCGTTAGTAGCTGACATATCAGCGTTCTTGCCACTTCCATCCTCCACAGTTTGTGTCGGTTTAATCGCTGTGTCTAAAGGCTTAATAATATCATCCTGTAAACTATCTACGCTTTGACCGTCACCTTTAATCTCGTCTGACTTCTCACCTAATGTACCGGCAAGAGCCTCGCTAACAATCGCTTCCTTAGAGATAACCACCTGCTCTGTATCCTGTACTAGCGTGCTACCCATTAAGCCGTTGTTATCGCTAGCCATAAGATCCACTAATGTATCACCCTCCACACTACCTAACTCACCAGCTACCATACCTGCTACGGTATCCGCATTCTGATTTGTTATCAGTGCGCTAAGTCCAGCACCTGAACCACCGTTCATGCTATCCACTGCGTCAACCCCGCCGACAGTACTACTGTCTGAACTAGAAGCCTGTGGTATGTTTACAACTACAACCGGTACCTGTGACTGCGCTATAAGTACCTGTGCCGCCGCTTCGGTTTCCTTTGTAGAACCTACCTTGTTGTCGTTAGATCCTATATCACTCGACCTACTAACGCTGCGTTCTTTATCGGAAGGTACTGATCTTGACTTAGATTCAATCTGATTATCATCATTGTTATCCATAGCTCGCATTACAAGCTTGTCAAAGCTTAGCGTGTTATCAGCATTGCTGTCCTTTGTACTATTCCTACCCTGTGATCCCACTAAAAAGTCCAACTTATTACCTACTGCTCTGTTCTCTGCTCTCATCTTTCTCACCTCCCTTCAAGGTAAATTACTATATTACTACCGCTGAGCGGACATACTATTTACTACAAATTCTTCAACTACAAGCTCTTCACTCTTTGCTACCATAGTATTATATTCATCAAGACGCTTTTCTTTTAACTTATCAAGCGAAAGATTTTCTTTTTTTGCTTCGATAACCTCGTCCTTCTTCTCCTGCTCTAGCTCAATTAGTTCCTCTAGCTTTTCATAGTCAGCCTCTAGCTCTCGCTCAAGCCTTTTTATGTAAGCCTTGTAGTAGCTTATCTCTAGGACGTTAATGCCACCTTTACTCTTATCGACAAATTCTTGATTAACGTTAGCAACCAATGCTTTTTTACCATCTATTTCTTTTTGTTTTTTCTTAACCTGTGATACGATAATAGCAAGTTCATTCTGTAAGCTATCGAGTATCTGTGACTTAAACTTGTGCACCGCATCCAGCGAAAAGGAAAATTTTTTCAATTCAACCATCCCTCCAACACAAGGTGTGTTATTCTGTCAATAAGATATATCTTTATCAGCTAACAACGCTTTTTAACATCTGTACTACTTCATCTCGGCTGTATGTTGCGTGTATATCCTGTTTTAAAAATTCGTTAATCTGATCTATCTTCTCAATTGCCTTATCTAACCTTGCGTTTGATCCCGATTTATAAGCACCTATCGATATAAGGTCAAAGTTCTGCTCGTATACGCTTAGGTAATCCCTAAGCTTTGAAGCCGCCTGCTTGTGATCATCTGGTACAATAAGTGACATTAGACGTGAGATACTGCTACTTACATCAATCGCAGGAAAGTGATTTCGTGCCGCTATCTTTCTTGATAACACTATATGTCCATCCAGTATACCACGAACGGTGTCGGATATAGGCTCGTTTGTGTCGTCACCTTCAACAAGTACTGTATATACCCCTGTTATCGAACCCTTCTCAAAGTTCCCACTACGTTCTAGCAGCTTAGGGAGTTCTGCGTATATAGATGGGGTGTACCCCCTCGATACCGGCGGTTCTCCAACTGCAAGCCCAATCTCACGCTGTGCCATAGCAAACCTTGTAAGTGAGTCCATCATCAATAGTACATCGGCACCTTGATCCTTAAAGTACTCCGCTATAGTCGTTGCCACAAGAGGACACTTCATACGAAGCATGGAGGACTGATCCGAGGTAGCAACCACTACCACCGAACGCTCCAGTCCATCAGGACCGAGGTCGTTCTCCAAAAACTCCCTAACCTCTCTTCCACGTTCTCCAACCAGTGCAATTATGTTGATGTCTGCCTTCACCTGTCGGGCTATCATACCCATTAGAGTACTCTTACCCACACCACTTCCGGCAAAGATCCCAACCCTTTGTCCCTTACCTATGCTTAAAGTTCCATCAATTGCCTTTATTCCAAAATCAAGCTGTTCTCTTATAGGCGGTCTTGAAAGCGGATTTATATATTCATTATCCACCGAGTAGTGCGTCTTAACATCAAACTCGCCCATACCGTCAATAGGATTTCCCATAACATCGATTACCCGACCTTTTAGAAAATCACCAACAGGAACCATTAGATGCTGATGGGTGTTATGAACAAAGCTTCCCGCTGAGATACCTTTTGGCGTTTCGTATGGCATTAGGATAATCTTATCCTCCTTAAACCCTACAACCTCCGACAGGATACTCTTTTTTCCGCCTTGGGTAGATATGGTGTTGATATCACCTATTGCAGCCTTTACACCAGTTGCTTCGATAGTCATACCGATTACGTTCTCGATCTTACCTATGTAGCTTGCGGTTTCTGCGTTTTGAATGAAATGCTTCATCTCACTTAACTGCATAATACTTCCCTTACTAACCCTTTATCTACTCTGTTTATCAAGTAGCATCTTTATCTGGCTAAGCTGCGTGTCAACGCTGGCGTCGATTATCTGGTCAGGAAACTCAATGATACAAGTCCCTGCTTCCTTATCCTCCATAATCTCTAGCTTTACAGTATCTGTTACCCGTTTAAGTGCATTTAGCACCTGTACATCGGTCTTAATTGCAAGCTCCCAGTCACACTGTGCGATATAAAGCTTTGCCCATTGAGCACTCTTGCTCTTTTCAGTCGCCGCCATAATCATCTTCTCAATGATCTCGCCGCTTGACTTCAAACTTACATTTATTACCTTTTCTGCAATTGCAATAGTAAGATCTCTTAGATCATCCATCTGGGAACGAAGGATTGAATCCTTTTGCTCTTGTATCGCGATTATATCTTCTTTAACCTTGTTAAGCAAAACCTTTATCTGTTCCTTAAAGATTACGTCATTCTCTGCAAATGCCTCATCCCTGCCTACCTGTGCACCCTGCTCATAGCCTTCCTTCGCCGCCTCATCCCTAATGGATACAGCTTCCTTCATCGCATTTTCGATTATCTCTTTTGCTTTAAGCTCTGCATCTTTTTTGGCAGTTTCTATAATCTCTCGTGCCTCAAGCTGTGCGTTTGAGAGTATCCGTTTATCAAGTGATGAGCCTTGTACTCTGTTATCTTCTGGGTTAACATCATCCTTTAACTTCTCTGGCTCATTAATCTCGCTCTCATTAGCCTTATGCTTTACTGTTGGCTTCTTAAGCTCAAACACATTCTCATCATACGCATAGCTTTTAACATTCGATGAGTTTCTAGATAATCTAACCACATTATGCAATTATCTCATCCTTTCCGCCCTTGCTAATTACGATCTCACCCTCTTCTTCAAGATGACGAATGTAGTTAACAATTCTCTGTTGAGCTTCATCAACGTCACGCATACGAACATTGAAGGTGTTTTCAAGGTCGGATCTAATAGCTTCACTTCTACGTGTAGACATGTTAGCAAATAGGATGTCAACAACCTCTTTGTTACTGCCTTTAAGCGCATAAACCAGATCCTTCGCATCCACGTCGGTAAGGAAACGTTGTATCGCCCTGTTGTCAAGGGTAATAATATCGTCGAATACAAACATTCTTTTTCTGATCTCGTTAGCCAGCTTTTCATTAACTTGGCTAAGATCATCAAAGATCTTCTTCTCATTAGCTCTGTCTACGTTGTTCATTACATCAGCAACGTAGTCTACACCACCAAGCTGTGCAAAGTCCACCGAAACAACAGACTCAAACTTCTTCTCAAGTATCGTTTCCACTATCTTTATAGTATCCGGTGAGGCGTTACTAATCTTCGCCATCGCCTCAATAACCTTAGTCTGCTTTCCTGGAGGAAGCTCGGATATCACCCCTGCCGCCTGATCGGTTCTTGCATACGCTAGTATAAGCGCTATGGTCTGAGGCCTTTCATGCTGTATTATTGCATACAGGTTCTTGCTGTCGGTCTTTCTAATAAAGTCAAACTTTCTTACCTGTAGTGATTTCGTTATTCTTTCTAGAAGGCTTGAAGCTGCATTAGCTCCAAAAGCCTTCTCAAGTATAGTTCTCGCATAGTCAATACCACCATCGGTAATAACCTTTTGAGTTAAGCACATCTTGTAGAAATCATCAAGTGTCTCTTCCCGCTGTTCGGGTGTTACATTCGATAACCTTGCTATCTCTACAGTAAGCTTCTCTAGATCGGAGTCTCCTAGATATTTATAAATCTTTGACGCATTGTCCGCCCCGATAGACACTACAACCATTGCGGCCTTCTGTTCGGGGGTAAGAACTTTATCACTCGGACTCAACTGCTTCCCCTCCCCTTAACAATGTCTTAAGGAGTCCAGCTGCAATTTCAGGATTTTCACTGGCAAATGCAGTAATCTCTGCTTGCAACTCATCCTCTCTCGTGGTAACCTTAGTAGCACCAAGCTTAAATTCTTCAAGATTTTGAAGATTTCTAATTCTAAGAGCTTCAAGCTCTTCTTCGCTCATCTGGCTGACATCCTTAGTTTCAAGCTTCGCATCTTCAAGCTCTGCTATCAAGCGGCGTTTCTTGTTTAAGGATACAATTCCGATAATTCCTAAAATCACTCCAATTAAAAGCACTCCGCCTGCCGCTACAACGTAAGGTATAAACTTAGAATCAAAGATCCAAGGTAACGCTTCTGGAGGCGCTGGCTGTGCGAATGGAGAACTAAATACCTCAATCTTAGTAGTTGCATCAAGTACGTTAATCCCTGCTGCTGTAGCAACCAGTCGTTTCAAATCATCTAGCTTTTGCTGTGTTAGGTCAATACCGTCTAAGGTAATACCTATAGATGTGTTTAGCAGGGTCGCCGCGTCGGTCTGTATCTGTTCTTTAACCTGACTTACAAGGTAGTCATATGACTTATCATCTTGGAAGATAATATTGTTACCGTCAGACGCAACCCCTGGGTAGGTTGGCACATCTGCATTAGATTCAGATCCCGCAACTCCACCGTTAGCTCCATTGTCAGTTACCTTCTCAGAGTTAGTCTGCTCTTTAGAGATTACACCCTTGTTATCCTGTGTAGGAAGGTAGTTAATTAGCTCTTTAATCTTTTTGTCAATATCTACAGAGTTAGTAACCGCAACCCTTAGTTTTTCTTCACCGTATAAAGGTGTCAAAACATGTAAAATTTTAGCTCTCATTGTATCATCATACTGTCTTTCAATATCCATCTTTAGTGCAGTAGCTGATACCTGTATATTCTCTGTTGCTGAAACATCTCTACCGTTTCCGTCGATAATCGCTATCTTATCTATCGACACACCGGGTATACTTCTTGAGGTTAAATTTTGAATACCCTTTACCTGTTCCGGAGTAGGAGAACCACCGTCCTTCATCATAACTGTAACCGAAGCGGTATTTTCAACCCTATCCTTCTCAAGCACATACTTCTTCTCTTTACCCAGTGCAATGATAACCTTCGCGTCCTTAACGTTATCAAACATACGTATAGTAGCTGCAATTCTTTCTTGAAGATCCGCAACCCTAAAGTACTCCTTCTCAGAATCGGTGCTCATAAGCCCGATATTGCTGGTTACGATGTCATAGGTAAATCCACTCTTTGGATAACCTTCTGACACAAGCTTTGCCCTTACTGAATGTTCTGCATCCTTAGGAACAAGGATAGTACCCCCCGGAGATGTTTTGGTTTCTATCTGCATCTCCTGTAATTTACCCATTACTTCGGTAGTTTCCTGTTCAGTAAGTCCTGTAAACAATGTCGAATAAGGCGTGTTATTTAAAAAGATTACTGCCCCTAAAGCAACAAACACTACTAACAAAACCCCTGCAACAATATACATCTTGGTTTTTTTTGCAAGCTTTTGATTAAGGTCTTTAATGCTTTGCAATATTTGTTTTAAACGTTCTTGCAAAAAACTCACTCTTTCTATATATATTTATGACCACAACTTAAGTTAACTCAAAATTACGTTAAAACCGTGTGATCTCGTACAAAGCATACATGCAGTTTAATTTACTATAAGCTAATCCTCATTAGTTCATTGTAAGCTTCCATAGTCCTGTTACGTAGCTGCACTAAAAGCGATAATGAAAGCTGAGCTTTATTCATATCTATCTGTAACTCATGCAGATTATCAGACTGACCAGTAGCAAGCGCTTGCACATCCTGCGTCACCTTGTTATCAGTTTCAATAACATCCTTAATCGCTGACTCAAAAAGTCCTCTAAACACCTTACCATTATTAGATACAGCACCTGTACCCTGTAACGGTGTTGTTTGTCCTATCTGGGTAATAACACTTATCGGTTTAATAAACATATCTACACCTCACCCCATCCAGTAAATCGGCTACTATCTTCCTATATCTAATGCCTTTGTAGCCATAGATTTTACAGCATTAAAAGCTGTAATGTTTGCTTCATAAGCTCTAGTAGCCTCCATGCTGTCTACGGTTTCCTTTAACATGTCAACATTAGGCATTGCTACATAGCCCTTTTCGTCTGCGTCAGGGTGTTCCGGATTGTAAACCATCTTAAACGGTGTATCATCCTCGATGATCTTCGTTACCCTTACCCCTGCATTACTATTATATAACGCCTTGTTAAATTTATCCCTAAAAGATTGGCCATTAATGGATTCTAACACTACAAGCTTTCTTCTGTATGGTCCGCCTTTATCTGTTCTCGTTGTAGATATATGTGATATATTCTCAGAAATTATATCAAGTCGCATCTTCTGTGCGGTCATACCAGAGCCGCTTATATTAAGTGAACTTAAAAATGACATAACATACACCCCCTACTATCTTCCTTCAATCACCATTCTAAGACGTGTAAACTGATCTGAAATCTGCTTTGCGAGGTACTGATACTGAAGCTGAACCCTCGCAAGCTCAATATTCTCTACCTCAATATTAACGTTATTTCCATCTAGCCGCATAGTTTCAGCTTTGCTTTCGTGAACTCTTATCTTAGAATCAGACAAAGCCTTATTAACAGCACCGCTTGTAACCCTACCATTATTTGTAAGCTTATCAAGGTTTTTCTTTAACTCTTCTTCAAAGGTAACATATTTAGCCTTGTACCCTGGGGTAGACCCATTTGTAATATTTTCTGAAATCACTCGTTGCTTCTGCCACGCAAAATCTAATCCACGCTCAATGATCTTAATAGAACCAGTATCTAAAAATCCCATATTAAAAAGCCCTCCTTACTTAGATTTGTTACCTACTACTTATTGTTACACAACAACAGCTGTAAATTTATCATCCATCTAAGCAATTGCCATATTCGAGAAAAATTTACATCTTTTTAATATTTGACTATATAACGACAATCGTCAAAAGCTGTGTACTAAATACATACATACCTTCAAGCCTTTGCAATTATCAATCTTCTTATATTAATTAATCTATCAAAATTATATCCACTAAAACAAAAATGGTAATTATTCAAGGGGACACCCCCCTTGTTAACATAGATGATACTTAAAGACAAAAAGCAAATCGATACAGCCTATAGTTCTCTTGCTATATCATTTTACTCACGTTAGCTTGCTTATGTTATACCAGATAAAGCTACATATATCCTCAAATAACCTAAATATATTATACACTAAGAAAACTGATATGTCAACCCCTTTAATCTGTTTTTTCCCCGAGTTTATACTTTATTAAAGCTTTGTTTTTATGTAATTTTATGTATTATTTTTTTCCTTATAGCCATCTGTGTTTTTAGTTAATTTACAAATATAGTGTATGTTACACAAAAATTCATCTTAAAATAAAATAAAGATAGATGTAACAATTATAATATGCAAGAAATTTGTCATAATAATGTATTTTATCTTTAAATTAATTACAATTAATTTACATTAATTACATATTAGAGTTAGTGTTGTTCATAATTCCAATACTACTATTTTTCAATTTTTTCGTATTTTTGCTACACTTAACCGATTATCATTATGAATGATTATCCCATTAAAAATACTGCAAATATCTTATATATTAGTCTATTTAAAAGACCAATATAGCAATCTTTGCGCTGGCTTAGTATGTAATAGGTACAATAAAACCATAAAAGCTAAAACAAATGATAGACAGTACAAAATTGAAACTTCCTGCAAGCTAATATTACATTGATTAATCACAATACACTCACCATAATAGATCAACAACATGTTATAACGATAACTTTAAACCGCATAAACAAACTAAACATGAATCCGCCACAGAATAAAAGAGGGGTATGGCAAAAACAATCGCCATACCCCTCTTACTATTAGTATCTACCTACCAAATTATACTAAAAATCTTACTTATTAAATTATCTCTACCTTATAATAATACTATTCACCTTTTTATCCTGTGCAATAATTTTACTAAGCAGTAGATTGATTCGCTTTTGTGTATCATATACGTTAGTCTCTAGTTGATTATCAAGGCTTATGGTATTAGTGCCACTACCAGGAGCTAAGATTCTTTCCATAACCTCTCTGTTAGACACAGGCAACATAACCAATAAAGATCTATTGTCCGAATCCAGCAGATCAACCTCACCCATAGATTTTTGACGCATTTCAATAAGCAGACCAAAAACATGTGAATCATCCGACCTTGCCGCTGTTTCCATCTCATTAGTATAGTTTAGTATATTATTTAGATGGTTATATTTTTGTTGAAGATTTCGTAAAATTTTACTTATTACATCAATATTTGTCATACTATTCTCCATGACCTAAACAATTGCAACCTAGTGGATCGTTTTGCTCGCCTGTACAAAGCTATCTCTTAGCTCACCTAACATTACAACAATCTCTTTAAGCACATTTGTCTTACGTGCTATCTTTGCCTTCCTTATCTCATATAACATAAATTCATATAGCGAATGCATATTAGCCGAGATTTCAAATCTCATATCAAGCGTTGCGTCCAGATATGTAACTATCTCAATTGATTTATCAAGCTCTTTATCAGATAGGACATAATCCTTAATATCTATAGTCATGCAAGCTCTATTGAGATGTTTAATCGCCTCATTATACACCGTTGTTAGCATCTCTATGCTTGTCATTGTGTTTACCGATTGTTCTTTATACTGACTGTAGCCTCTGTTATACATGCGTTTGCACCATCCTTATTAACCAAACCTCCAAAATCAATTAACCACCCATCTGCTGACTAAGCCAACTGCTCTGCGCATTCATCTGAGAGATATATCGTTCTAATGAGGTAAATTGTTTGTAGTATCTGTCCTCTTGTGATTTTAGTGTATTTTTAAGTGTAGCTAGGGATTTATCAATATCATTAGTTTTTTTCTGCATAAGGCTGTTAAGCGATGTAAATGAATCCTTTAATCCTGCCACCTGTATTAGTTTCCCTTTTTCTAACCCTGTAGTCGCGGCATATTTATCTGTGATAGCTTTAACACGGTTCATTAATCCCGCAGTGTTGCCGTCTGTCCCATCCTTAGGAGCTGTAAATGCACGACGTACATCATCAGGATTGCTTTCAAGCGCCGCCTTAAGCTTCTCTTCATCAATAATTATCTTACCATTATCCTTATATGACGATGATACAGAGATACCCATATCCTTAAGGGTGGTAGAAACACCTGTAACATCAAAGCTAAATGCAAACCTAAGCTCACTGGAAAGCATACGTAGGTCGGTATCTCCAAACAGCATACCTGCCTTTGCTTGGGTTTCCCAGTCTTTTACCTGCGACTCTGACATACCCTCTCTTTGCTCATCAGTAAGAGGGGCATAGTTACGGTTTGGTCTTGTTCCAAGCTCCTTATTAACAAGCTCTGAAATAGCGTTAAAATCGTCTACCATCGCCTTTATTGTCTTTACAATCTCATCTGTGTTGTTAACGGATGAAAACTTAATCGGATCTGTAGCTGATACCTTACCTGCTGCATCAGCCGCTAAGGTTATTGTAAGTCCATCGACGGTAAAGGTATTGGATGAGCGAATCAATGTCTGTTCTGTCATACCGTCATACTTAATCTTTATTATTGCGTCTTGACCTTTATTAATAATATCACCAGAGGTTATATCGTTGTCACCAAACATTAGAGCACTAAAGTTTCCGGTTTGATCCTTTATCTCTATCTTCCCCTGTGCACCCGATTCAGTGGCTACAATGCTAAAGTTATCACTGGTTTCCATATAATTTATCTTAATACCGTAGTCTGAGTTGTTTATCCTGTCGGTAATGGATTTAATACTATCGTTCTTGGTATAATCAAACACCTTACCGTTAATCACCATACTACCTTTGCCATCAGCACCAAAGTTAAAGTTCTTATCCTTTATATCGGCTAAAGATTTAGTGATATCTATCTTGTTTGTGCTGTTATTATCAGTACCCATAATACCAGAGTACTCACCCATAATGTTACTGTCATTTGAAGACATTGTGAGCTTAGATGTAGGGTCTATTTGGGTGCCGCCACTACCGTTGGACTTGTGCACCTCAAAGGTAAGCTTGCCACTATCTACCCCTACCTGAACCCTACCAGTTCCATATGCGCTGTTTAACTTGCCCTGCATATAGGTCTGAAATTCACCAATGTTTTGAAAGTTAATGCTTTGATCAAAAGAAATGGTCTTGGTTAAGCCATTAAGATTAAATGAAATAGATTTGCCTTTAAGGGTATCATTAAAGTTTAACGTTTTGAAAAATTTACTGGTATCAATAGTTTCACTCTCTATAGCTGTGCTACTTGTTGCAGACGCACCTACCTTAAGCCCTAGATTATCTAGTACTTTACCAGTTGCCCCCTCAATCTTAATATCTGATCCTGTAGTTTTAATCTCAAATTTTCCATTAACAACATCCATCGATACCATTTGGCTGAGCTTAACAGGGTTCCCATCGGCATCGTTAAAGGATATATCATCTAAAGCAGCATTAAACGCTTGCTTTACCTCAGCGTCTGTAGTTCCCACAAAATCCTTAGCAAAGGTCACGTTGTATGTAACATCTCCGTACTTTAGGTTAATTGTCTGTCCTGCAAGGTTACTAACAACCTTCCCAGCCGTCGAAAAGTCAAGCTCACCTGTGGTTAACTTATTGTCTGAAACAGCATTACCCGTAGCGTATGAAGTAGTAGTTGCTACCTGCTGAATACTGGTTATGCCTAATGAGCTAGCATTATTTGATGAGCCAGAAACGGTTACATATTTACTATTTGTTCCAGTAGGTGTAACTGTTGTTCCATTAAAAAACTTATCACTTAAAATATTTGTTGCCGGTTTTGAGAAAGAGGTATATTTATCAGAAAAACTGATTAGCTTCTCACTGATTGATCTATACGCATCGGTTTTCCAGGCAATGGTTTGCTTGTTCTGTAGTAACTTTGTAATCTTACCTCTTGTAGAGGATGTCATCCCCTTTACAATCTCATCGGTGTCCAAACCGCTCATCATACCACTTACCCCTTTTCTGGCAGTGGTATATGCACTAATACTACTAATCATTATGTCCGCTCCCTTCATAATTATGACCATGCTCTACACAAGTAGAATACAAAGTTAAACCCGCATGGTCTTGCACTGAATTTATATTAATATTTCCGTTTTTCAGACTTATCTGCGACTAGCCATACATTACGCTCATATAGCAACCACTGAACTACATCTGTTATTTCTACCTCAAAACAACTATCGCTATGATTTTACTGCATACTACACAGCTTCAACGCCAAGCATATGATCTATAACTCCGACAAGATGTGCAATCTCTGGTTTAGTCAGCTGTTCATCAGCTCCAACCTCCACACCCTTGCGGTACATCTCCTCATTAATCAGTGAGGAGAATATTATTACAGGTATCGCCTTTAACACCTTATCATCCTTAACAAGCTTTGTTAACCTATGTCCGTCCATCTTTGGCATTTCGATGTCGGTTATAATGCAGGATATCTTAGATAAAATGTCCTCTTCATCCGAAAATTCTCTAATATACTCCCAAGCTTCTTCGCCGTTGTCAAACTTAATTACATTGGCAAACCCCGCTTTATGTAAACAGTCTACTATCAGCTTAGATAGTAAAACAGAATCTTCAGCTATAAGAATAGGTTTATTGGTTACATCCCGATTCCCTATCTTTTCAATGTCAGACATCTGGATAGTAGTGTTTGGGGCAATGTCAGCAATGATCTTCTCAAAATCCAGTATGGTTATAAGCCTATCCTCGCACTCTGCTATCCCTGTAGCAACTCCATCTACCCCACCGTAGATTGTTTTATCCGGCTTTTGTATGTCACTCCACCTAATGCGGTCAATCCCTACAACGGTATGTACTCTAAACGCTACATGCATTTTGTTAAAATTAGTTATAATAAATAGATCCCTATTATCATTACCACTTACATTAAAATCAAGGTATCGTGGAAGATCGACTACAGTAATTACTATATCACGAGGTTTAATAACCCCCTCCACCGCATGATGCGCATGAGGCATTACCTTAATAGGTGAAGGCATAATAATCTCTCTTACCTTAGCTACATTTACCCCAAAGGTATTGCCGTCAATAGTAAACTCCATTATCTCAATCTCGTTGGTTCCGCTTTCTAGTAGAATCTCTTGCTTCTCATTTTTAGGCATAATACGTCCCATTTCTCCGCCGACATAACACCAACGTATATCCAACACTTCATCTTTGGCGGAAAAACAAAGCGTCTTTTATATTAAACTTATTAATATATTCTATAGTAACCGCTTATGCATTTACATATTAAATGTATAAGCGGTTACTATGTATCCTTTTTATCCAATAAAAAGTTGTACATAGTACACTGTTTTGTCACTATCCTTATATATCCCAACCCCTGTCTTTTTATACTGCGGGTCAATTATATTATCGTAGTGATCCTTAGACTCAAACCATGCCTGTACAATAAGCTCTGTATTGATACGCCGTTCACCCTTTGCAAGGTTTTCTCCACCCTTTTTATAAAAGAAGATAAAATTTTTATTTAGCATATCATTAGCAGTTCCAAGGGTAGGCGATGTATGATCAAAATAGTTGTAGTATCCCATATCATACGCCTTCTCTCTTGCTATCTGAGTCAGCTTGTTGTCCTGCACTAACGGCTGCAAACCATGCTGACTCCTTCGTTCATTAATAAGTGTTAATATCTGTTTTTCCTCAACAGTAAGGTTGACGCTATATTCATTATTAACAAACACATCTGTATATACAAGCTTGATACTATCAAAGGAGAGATAGACGGCAACAATTAATATTATAAGAAAGATAAACTTTTTCATGTAAAACCCCTTATACCCGAGTTATACATATATTATCTTGCTTTGATACCCATTAATACCTGCTATATTCCCCCAATTATCCTAAACAAAGCAATTAAAAGCTACCTTTTAAAGATATCCTTTAGGTAGGATAGATCAGTACCAGTGCTCTTAACTGAATCCTGGTTAACATCCTTAAGCTCTTTTAACTCTTTTCGTAAAACTACTATCTCCTTAGGCGCATCAATTACTACCTTGACTCTATCACCACTTATCTCTGATATAGTAATCTCTATATCATTGCCGACAAAGAAGGACTCACCTGGTTTTCTTGATAAAATAAGCAATTTCTCTACCCCTTATTTCCCTTTACGACAAGATGTCGCATAGATAGATTTGTGTCCTCTAATATAACCTGCTTTGCCAACCGATTTGTCGGATTTATGGCAATAGGACTCTTTAGATTTACTGTAACAGAGCCATCCTCTCGAATTACTGCAATTGAATAGAATAAAAGCTTTGTTTTACTGTCTGCATTAATCCTCTTAAGATCCGCATCCTCTAAAACAGGGTTGTAGCCTTGTAGAATGTCGAAAGGATTAACAAGCACAAACGCTAGATCTGGTTCATCGATAGACTGCATACACAGCAAGCTGTCATTATCAGCTTCAAAGGTTATTACAAGATAGTCATTATAGTCCTCAAACCCATAAATTGCATCAGGAAAATGGACAATCTCCTCTTGTTCTAAACTAACCTCTCCAAAGTACCTCGTATTAATAGTCATTAATATTATTCCCTCACTAATCAATCACTTACAGCTTTTACTACAATCTATCCTCTGGTATCGATAGGAACGTAATCGGGATCCGAACTAGGTGGTACATAGATAGGTCCGCCTATATACTCGATAATCACCCTATTGTATTCCTTAATGTTAAACTCGATATCACCCGGAATAAATTTGTAATCCTCATTTTGAAGTTTAAAATCAAAGTTTAATCTATCCATCTCATACATTATAGAGATATCACCTTGATCCCAGTTAATATTAGGGCCTACCTCCGGCGAAAATGCCAGCGCAAACTCTGAGCTCTGCGCTACTCTGTTAGCCGCAATCTGGCTAAATGCGTCCTGGTTTAGGTGTATATTTACTAACATTCTTCCCTCCTCAGCTATACGTGCTGTAGCCTCGTACGCAGCATTCTTTCCATCCTGCGCAGCTTGATAGTTGCTTCTCATTGTTGTAGGTACTACAGAATTTCTAGCTTCAAAGGTATCCATATTAAGCTTTATTGGTTGGCTTCTAATTGTAAGTCCGCCCTTATTTCGTGTAATCTCAAGATTCGCTGTCTGTCCTACCCTTTCAAACCTTGCGTTGTTCGTACGCATCTCGATGGATATAGGTACCGTCTCAATTCTAATCAATGGTTTCATATAAATCACCTACATAAAAAAATATTATCGCATAAAATCTATAAATGATGGGGTTAGTATATTCATACCCATCTGTAATGTCGCTCTATAAACATAATCCTGCATCTTAAAATCAGTTATCGCTTCTTCCGGTTTTATAAGCTCTGTATCTACTATCTTTACATTATAGTTATACTGTGC
>CAZAOY010000008.1:2254-32766 GCA_964486925.1 uncultured Oscillospiraceae bacterium | reverse complement strand
CTTCCGGTTTTATAAGCTCTGTATCTACTATCTTTACATTATAGTTATACTGTGCGTCCTCTAAACGCTTTTGTGTATACTCTAAGAATGTTGAATTTGTACCAAGCTTTGTAATTCCAATAGTTAAATTATCCTTGCCGGTGCTAAGATTCTTTGAAAGCTTATCAATAGTCGCTGTATCAAGGGTAGGTTTTTCAAGCTCATCGGCTAGCTTTCCTAACATAATAACGATATTTTTTGAGTTACCATCACTATCCTTACCATACCCAATAACGTTAATCCCTGGCATAGCCATGTTATAAGCACTGCTTTCATTAACAGTACCGTTAGTAATTGTAAGCCCAAACCCTAGGTCTACGAATATCTTTTCATCAGCAAGATTTTTTAGTGCGGTTTGGTTTGCAGGATCATCTACATCCAGTCCTCGATATGTCAAGGTCTTTCCATCTGCACTAAGCTCAAAAGGAATCGCCTTTGTACTGCTACCACCGAACAGATACTGTCCCGCAGCAACGCCGTTCATCTCCATAACCACAGACTTTTGCATCTCACGAAGCTTCTCTGCTAATATCTTTCGCTGTTCTGGGCTTACTATACCCATAGCAGTCTTAACATCGATCACTGCGTCATCTACTATCTTAGAGACATTCATCATACTACTCTCTACCGAGTCGTATGTCGCTGTCACGTCACGCAGATTGGTTATGTAGTCCTCGTTCTTTAGATATTCGCGACGAAGCTGGAATGCTCTTGTTGCAGAGGCAGGATCTTCTGAAGCCTTTGCAAACTTTCTGCCTGTTGTAACCCTATCGCTTGCTTGATTTAATTTATTAAGCACGGAGTTTAACCGTGTGTTATAATTCCTCATTATTGTACTGGTTGAAATTCTCATTGTTCACCTCTTATTTGTACTATGTACTAATTCTATCGTCCTACTACACCCATTCTGTTAATGATAAGGTCAATCGCCTCATCAAGGGTGGTCATTAGTCGTGCCGCCGCATTGTAGGATTTTTGGAATCTTAGAAGGCTAACACCCTCTTCATCAAGTGAAACTGCTGAAATTCCGTCCCGCAGATCACTAATACCATCTAACACCGAAACCGAATTTTTTAGTAGCTTTTCAGTAGACCCCGCATCAAGTGCTAACACGTTACCAGTCTGGGTCAAAAATTCCTGTAATGTCCCCTTAAATAGCGGTGTGGTGTTAGGAGCACTAAACTGAACCTTTTCAGAGAAAAATGCAATCATCTTTGCAATGTTTTCATTTGCACCGTCGGTATTACCCTCTGCATAAACCTTTGTATTTGTTACACCGTAAGTATTATCCTTCCAACCCTGTGCAATTGTTATATTGTTAGCAGTTATAGTACCGCCGCCTTTAGCCTCAAATAACGGCCTTGCTTCATTAAGATATTTTTGTGAGTTTGGATTAGCTGAATTTGTAATAGTTGGATCATAATTAGGATTTAGAATACCACTGGTATACTGCTGGAAATTAGGATCTTTTGGATCTGTAATTGTTGGATCATAACCTGTATTAGTCACAGCCCCACCGTTTAACGCATTCATGCTATCCGCAAAGGTCTGTGCAAGGGTATTTAGCATTCCTTCATAATAGCCTATACCTTTAGTAGAGTTCTCACCTGCACCGGCAAACTCACCCTTACCATTTAACATGTCGAGGTATCCTTTTAATGCTCCTGTGGTAAGATCCTTTGTTACATCAGTATTAGTCACACCGTCTAACTGTTTTACAGTTATAGTCTTGTCACCGTTCGCACCAGTTCCAACATCTAAACTGGCAAACTTTTCATTTGCAATAATCGGTATCGATGACGGTGTTCCACCTGTTAACATATTAACCGTCATATCCTCTACAATTACTCCTGGGGATATCTCTACAGGCTTAATGCTTATGTCAATCTTAACGTATGCAGAAAGCTCATCAAGCATTTCATTTCTTCTGTCCATCAGTTCAAGGGACGGATTTCCGTGAATTTGGTTTTGCTTTATTGTCTTGTTAAGCTCTGCAATGTTCTTCATAAGGTCGTTTACCTTAGGAACAGTTATGTTCTCTAGGTTACCGGTCTGAACGTCACGAAGCGTACTTAGCTGATTGGAATAGGAGTTTAACATATTAGTTAAAACCTGTGCAGAAGCCTTTACAATCCCGTCAAAATCAGCATTACCTGTTTTAGTGGATAGCGCTTGCAGCTGTTTAACGAGGTCACTAATCTGTGCACCTACACCATCCATCATAGTTTCATCAAAGACAGATTCAAGGTCATTTAGTATCTCAAGCCTTGCGTCAAGCTCGCCTACCTTTGGGGCTTCACGTCTAAAGCGCACATCTAAAAATGGATCTCGTACCTGTGCTACCCTAGCAATCTCAACCCCTCGACCTACTGCACTTGCACCGTTTCCTGAATATCTATCACCAATCCCGCCTGAAGCTACACTATACAGGTCAAGTCGTTGCCTTGTGTACCCTACGGTATTAAAGTTTGCTATATTCTGCCCAGTAACGTCTAGTGCCTTTTGGTTGGCGTTAAGCGCTCTTTGTGCCGTTGTAAATCCTAAAAATGATCCCCTAATCATCTATGCTCCTCCCAGTTATATCATCACAGTCTACACCCTATACCTTTTTTGATCTAAATATATCAGTCGCTGTAGCACTGCCTTCATTCTTCTTATTACTATAGGTGTTAACACCTACATCTTTATTATCAAGCCGTTCCAGTATATTTTTAATGTTATATAGCTTAACTTCGATCTGCTTGCTTATTAAAGCATTGTTCTCTTTAAAATCCAAAACTCTAGCAGACAGTGTATTGTATGCCTGCTTTAAAGCTTCTGCTGAATCCCCGTCTAATGTCTGGATATGCTCTCTAAATCCTTCTGTAGGAAGAGCGAGCTCTGCAATTGCCGCCTCTCTGTTTCGTTCATGTGCTTTTAACTTCAAAGAGAAAACCTGATCCTCTTTCATATATCCTTCTAACGCTTCAACGTTGTTCTCTGTAATCGCGTCAAGCTTCTTTTGCTGTAAAACAGAAAACTCATCGAAAAACACTATCATTTCCTTTAGAACTCTTGTAAGCTTATCGTAATTTTGCATTATCTACTCCATTCAGTTTTAAGAACATCCTACACTATACAGTCAAACATACCGTGCTTTTATATAAGCCCAATCATCAGCTTTCTTGTAACCTCATTAGCATTGACCTCATAGTTACCGCTTAGGATATTCGCCTTTATCTCTTCTAATTTCTTTGCGTCGTTAGCAAGCTTTAGTTCCGCGCTGACTTTAGTCTTTAATGCAGTTGAAAAATCCGATTCGGACAGATTGGTCGGTGCTGATTTCTCAATAATAATCTCATCGAACTTCTTTCCTTGTACAGTGTTAGCAGGCTTAGAAACCCCCGCTTTGTTAAGTCTAGTATCAAAAACTCTTTGAGATAGATTATTATTATTTATCTTTAACATATCATCGTATAAACCACCTAGCAGTCAACAGGTTGACCCCGCCTACCGTCATAACCATGATCTATACATACACCACCTTTCGATTATAAATAAATAGATTAAATCGATAAAAAGTCTGTCGCACCCCAGACCCCCCTAAGGAGCTCTAAAGCAAGCTATACCTATAATATTATCACAAACTTTCTCTATAATACATAAATCGGCAGAATTTCAAAAAACTTTAGACTTTTTGAAATTCTGCCGATTTTATTTTTAATTTTTAATTTTTTGTTTTAACAAGCTAAACTATCACCAGTTAAAAGTAATAAATAATGTTAAAATTTACCATCATCTGCTGTTAAGATATCTAGCAAGCACCTGCGGTATATCCTCACAAGCCGCTTGTACCATTACAGCACCAATGTTGTTTGCAACCATAGGCATACCATAAACAACGCAAGAATCCTTATCCTGTCCAATGGTATACGCTCCATGCTTTCTCATGTTTAACAGACCGTTTGCGCCGTCTTGACCCATACCAGTAAGGATAATCCCAACAGCATTGCTACCCGCCGCCTCAGCAACAGAGTTAAACATAACATCTACAGAGGGCCTATGTCCGCTAACCTTTTCACCCATAAAACACTTTACAACGTAATCATTTCCAAGTTTTACCACTTGAAGCTGCATGTCCCCAGGAGCTACAAATACCTTCCCCTTAGAAATCTTATCACCGGTCTTAGCTTCCTTTACCTCCATAGCGCAGATTCGATTAAGCCTTTGTGCATACATCTCGGTAAATCCCACAGGCATATGTTGAACCACAATAATCCCAGGGGAATTTGCAGGTAGCTCACGTAAAATTGCAAGGGTCGCCTCCGTTCCTCCTGTTGAGGCACCAATAGCGATAATCCTATTATCATTCCAAACCGAAGAGTTTATCGTAATAGGAGCACTCTTTACAGGCTGTGCCTGTTGACCCGCTCCTTGCGGCGTAGCTGGCTTTGTCGCAGACACAACACCTTTAATCTTTGACATAGAGGCAATATATATTTTTGTGGACAGATCACGTATAAATGCATCAACGCTATTGCCCGACTGCATATCAGGTTTTCTTACAAAGTCCACCGCCCCTGTTGAAAGTGCCTCAAATACGCTAACATTTAACGAGCTTACCATAACAACTGGAACATTATACTTTGGCAAAAGCTGTTTTAAGAAATCCATCCCACTCATACGTGGCATCTCGATATCCATAGTTACCACATCTGGTTTTAGGCTTAAAATCTTTCGCTCTGCATCAAACGCATCCACAGCGTAGTCAATAACCTCTATATTCTTTACAAGCGCTAATCGATCAATCAACAATTTTCTAAATAAGATAGAATCATCCACAATTAACACTCTAATCTGTTTTACCATCTTTAAACCCCATTTCTACCGCCGCAGTCAACTTGCTAAGGTATTTCAAAATTGTCCTACAATATAGCCCTTATAAAGAATGTAACACAAATACTATTTCCTATAGGTTGCAGGCATTAGATAGTTGTATCTAAGTCTATCCTTATTTAATGTTTCAGAATGACCAATAAGTAGATACCCGCCGGGATTTGTAGCATTATAAAATCTATCTACAAGCGCATCCTTTACCGGCATATCAAAATAAATCATAACGTTTCTGCAAAATATAACATCAAACTTACTTTTAAATGTAATAGGATCCATTAGATTAAAGGTGCGATAGATAACGTTATCTTTAATCTGTTTTGTTACCTCGTATCCGTCCGACACACGGGTAAAGTACTTACTTATCCATTCCTTTGGCATATCCTTTAAGGATTCCTCCTTGTACCGACCTAGCTTTGCAGTGGTTAGAACCTTTTGGGATATATCGGTTGCAAGGATTCGTGTGTCCCATCTTGATACATTTGCTCCAAAATAATCAAAGATTAGCATTGATAAAGTATACGGTTCTTCACCAGAGGAACACCCCGCGCTCCATATGCTTAAAACCCTGTCGGTCTTTGTCTTTTCAAGATATGGAAGTATCGTATCCTTAAAGAAAGCAAAGTGCGCATTTTCACGCATAAAGAAGGTGTGGTTGGTCGTTAACTTGTTAAGCATCTCCTCTACGTCATTAGGATTCTTCTTCATAAGAAGATCGATATACTGGGTGTAGTTTGTAAAACCTTTAGCCATAAGTGTGCCAGATAATCGTCCTTCGATTAAGTGCTTTTTCTGAGAAAGGTTTATCCCATAGTTACTCTCAACAAGCTTTACTAACCTTGTAAACTCTGCTTGTGTTATTAATATCATATTGAATTTGGTGCACCATCCACTTGGATCTCGTTTAGCATAACAGTCTTACAGATACCGCTTTGGTAAAACTCCCTAACCCAGCACAGTACCCCCTAGACCCTTGACTAACCGACGTCACACCGCCCCTTTCTATATATGTTGTCCCCAGTTAACAAGCTTTTCACAATCAAGCATTAGATTAACTACTCCTTCAACGTTTGCAATACCATACACAAGCTCTTGATTAATGTTTGAAGGCGGAGGGGATATCATATCCGGAAACAGATCGATAACCCTAGACACACCATCCACAAGTATCCCTAATGATACCGAGTTAACCTCAAGCACAATAATACATGTTTCTGAATTATATTCTATGGCAGGACGATTCATTAATACTCTAATATCCACAACCGGCTTTATCTGACCCCTAAGATTCATTACACCTTTAATAAATTTAGGAACCTTTGGAAGCAAGGTAATGGTTTCGTTAGTCTTAATCTCATCTACATAGCCTACATCGATAGCATACTGAAGCCCGTCAGAGATAAATGCTAGGTATTTTTTAGACTTCTCCGTCTGCTTATCTTGATCCTGCATATCTTCATCTTCATTTTCAACTTGAAATAGTTCTTCACTCATTTATTTGTCCTACCTTTCCATCTATTCTATCGGTTTGAGGATACTTCGTGTAAATTTTGTATATCAAGTATTATACTAATACTTCCGTTACCTAGTATTGTACATCCCGCAATACCCGAATTTTTAATGTTAAAGTTATTTACATATTCAGGAAGCGGCTTAACAACTACCTGTTGTTCGCCTAAAAGCTCATCAACAAGCAGGCAGTACGCCTTCTCTCCAGCCTCAACCCAGATAATCATACCATCCTCAATATTTGTGGATTTAGGCTCTATCTCATAAAATTCATGCAGACGGATAACCGGATAGTACTCCCCTGTCTTGTAGATCATCTCGTTCTTATCAGAGTCGTAAACTACATCCTCTTTAGATACCTTAAAGGACTGCTTTATATTATTAATCGGAATGGTAAAGATCGAGCTGCCAACCGATACCTCCATACCGGAGATTATCGCTAGTGTAAGCGGAATCTTAAAGGTTACGGTAGTTCCGCGGTGAAGCTCGCTTGCGATAGATACAACCCCACCAACCTTTTCAACGTTTTTACGTACAACGTCCATACCAACACCACGTCCGGAAAACTCGGTAACCTCCTCTTTAGTGGAGAAACCTGCGGTCATCAACAGCATTAGTATCTCTTTGGTAGTATACTCGTTTTCAGGTTTGGTTAAAATACCATTAGCTTTTGCTTTAGCAAGCACCTTTTCAGGGTCAACCCCTTTACCGTCGTCGGTAATGGTGATTAACACTACACTACCTGTGTGCTGTGCCATAAGGGTAATCTTGCCTTGTTCGGATTTACCGTAATCTAACCTGTCCTGTACATCCGATTCTATACCATGATCCATCGCATTTCTGATAAGGTGCATTATCGGGTCGCTTATGCTGTCAACGATAGTTTTGTCCATCTCGGTGTCCTCACCGATAAGCTCTAGCGTTACCGCCTTGCCAAGCTTGTGCGACATATCCCTAACGATACGGTTCATCTTCTGGAACACCCCTGCTACAGGGATCATCCTTACAGACATAACAATATTTTGAAGCTCATCGGTAAGCTTTCTTAGCTGACGCGCCGACTTTGTAAAGTTATCAAGCTTTAGATCCTTAATATCAGGAGAGGATGTAACCATTGATTCGGTAATTACAATCTCACCAACGATATCCATAAGCTTATCAAGCTTAGATAGGTTTACGCTGATTAAGCTTTGCTTAGATGATGCCGCTGTGGAATTAGCCTGTTGTCCTAGCATTGCCGCCGGAGTTTCTTCAGAAGGCTTTTTAACCTCCTTAGGCTTATCGGACACCTCTTTCTTTTGCGCCGTTTCTGGTGTTTTCTGCTCTGCTTCATCCACAACAGTGTTTTCAGCTACCACAGGTGCAGGCTCTGCCTTTGCTAACACCTCATAGGTCTTAATGTTTAACGCACCTCGGATGGTGCTAACTGCACTATTTAGCTCTGCCTCGGTAGCAAAGGAAATTACAAATCCGTCATATATAATTGTATTAGCGGTACTACTATCGGTATCGACATTCGGCGGATAGTATGTAAAATCCGTACAAACGTCCTTGATCGATTCAACCAGCATAAACGACCTTAAGTTTTCCATACCACAGCCTTCCTCAAAAAAGACTTTTACAGAATATGGATAGGATTTTTCCGCTGTATCATCACCGTTTACACTAGTTGTACCCTCTGTATCTAAGGTATCATCAGATATATTTTTAATCTTTTTCACGAAATCGCTAATCTTTTTCTGGAAACTTTCGATATTACTTGTGAGGGGTTCGTTGTTTTGGACTTTATCTATCTCGGATTTAATAAAATCGCTTGATACAAACATTAATTCAAAAAGCCCGTCGCTATACTCTTCATTTATACCATCTTCACGAATTGTATAGAATAGATCCTCCACTTTATGAGCAATAGTCATAATAGAGTCAAACTCCATCATAGCTGATGAACCTTTTATCGTATGCATTATTCTAAAGATTTCATTGATATTTTCTTCAGTAAATCCACGATTTTTTTCCGCATTCAGAAGTATTTCATCAAGTTGTTCTAAAAGTGTGTTTGTTTCAAATAGGTACATGTCTAACATTGATTCCATGCTTTTATCCATAGTAAACTCCATTCCGCTGTCTTGACAGCAAAAAATTTTATACTTCCTAATCCTTAAATGGTTAGTCTTAACCCCTACTAGAACAAGGCAAAGCCTAATAGCAAGCCTTTAACTATAAACGTCTTAAAAGCATAACGTTATAGGGGGGTATGTTAGCTACTTAAGCCGTAAAACACTGTGATTTTATCTCCCCTAGGCAGATCACAACATATAGTTTTATATATATATCGACCAAACCCCATAAAACATTATAGTTTTTTTAAATTTTTTTAAATAGCAAAGGAAGGTTAACAATGCCTGATCTACTAAGAGTCACCCAACCGCTTATCGGTCAAGAAAACATGGGTAAAGTTCGACCGCAACACCCAAGTGAAACAAACATACAAAACATTCCCGATCCATCAAGGGTTACCCAAACAAACGGTCAAGAGGTTTTTACCGAAAGAGAGGCGCAGCAGTTTAGACCTAATCTGTCCTCTAACTTTGATGCATTTTTGCAGATGCTCAAAAACGTTCCCGATCTAAGCCAAAGCTTTCATGAGCTTGTGTTTTCAAAGATGGGAAGCATTGTAAACTCTGGGATAGAAGCTAACGTAGCTAAAGAGATCGCACAGTTTATGGAGTTTTTAAACCTTTCAGAAGCCAGCCTTCTGGATTTTATAAAAAATCAGTCTGCTACGACGGTAAAGTTTAGTGGACCGATCTTTGATGTGTTACGACAGGTACTCGGAAAGGGAACCAGTCCAGACCTTAAAAACGCTATTTTGGAATTTATAAGAACATATGACAGCGCTTCCTCTAGTACCCATGTAATGAAGAATATTATGTCAAACCTTAAAAATATCTCACAATATATGCCATCCGGTCAGCGCGCAACTTTGTTAGAGCTAATGTCTAAGCTCTCCTCAGCACCACACCAAGGTAGCAACCAAAATAACCTTAACATATTAAAAACCCAGATATTTCCTTTCTTGTCATCATATATAGGTATCACTAAAGACTTTAGTACAATCCGTGATGTGATCACACTGCTAACGCTAAATCTTGTTAAATATGAGATGGGTACAAACGATCATCTTATGTCAACCTTCCAAAAGCTTATGGGATACCCTGAAATAAATGCTAAATTCGCTAACTTCTCGTCTGAAGAGATAGAGAATATGCTGTTTAACTCCAAGTTTGCACAGACCGATACTAAGCTAATCGACGCCTTTGTAAAGTTAGTAGAGCGTGGTGTAAACGGTCAGGCGGACAAAAACAATATAGAGCTGTTTGATAACATCTTAAAATCCGTGCTTATAAATAAAAGCGTATACATGCCGTTACAGCATATAATAATTCCAGCAAACATTGATGGACAGCTGTTCTTCTCTGAAATATGGATTGACCCTGACGCTGACGACACTGCGAAGAACCATGGCGATGAACACCCCGCTTCAAAGTATCTGATTAAATTCGATATTCAGGATGTTGGGTTTTTTGAGATTGTTATGCTTTACAAAAACGGTAGGATGGATATGATGCTCTTTTATCCTAGGTCACTTTCAAGCAAGAGCGAGGACATCAAAAGGTCGCTGGATACCATTATGAAGAACAACAACATTACCTTTAATTCCTTTGCAATGCATGAAGCTACCGTACCGATCCCTGTATCGGACGTCTTTTCAAAAATACAAGAAAGAAAGGATACAATAAATGTCAAGGTATAGAGATAATGCTAATAAAAAAGCGGTGGCTTTACGATACGATAGTAACAGCAGTGCACCGGTTATCGTTGCGTCCGGACTAGGTTATATGGCAGAGAAGATAGTCGAGATAGCGGTCGATAAGAATCTGCCTGTATACGAGGATACCTCCCTTGCAACGGTGCTTTCTCAGCTTCAGGTTGGCACTCAAATCCCTGAAGAGCTATATCAAGCGATCGTCGAGATCTACGTATATTTTCTAAAGGGATGTCAAACACCGACACCCCTTAATAGTGAGGGTGCTGTGACGAATGAAGATAACAGCAGTGCTACTGCAGAGAACCAAGAATCAAATAGCTAATCTGCACTTTTAAATAAGGAGGTATATATGGAGCAATACACAAAAGCTGTAATTGTTGACTTTAATGATGTTGTTATCGCAACTGGGTATCTTACATCAAAAAAAGATGGTCTTGCTATTATTGAATTAGAAAAAAAGGATAAACAAACTTCACAACCTGCCTCTGCGGATGTAGCAGAAAATTCTACACCAATTGTTAATGAGGATGACGATGAATCACCGTTCTACCTTGGCAGATTTGTAAAGGTAAAGGTGTTTGATAACACAAGCGGTGTTCACATATACAAGGGGATTGTGTCGTACTATCTGTCAGAACTGGTACATATTGATAAGCTAGAGCTTGTGGATCGTATCCAGCGACGAAATGATGTAAAGCTTTTTGTAAACTTTACCGAGGAGATAGTACCAATAACCATTAAAATGCTTGGAAAAAGTAAGGTTATTACCAAAAAAGCCGCACTAAAAAAACTAGTTGAGATACGAGATATCAGTGCAGGAGGCTTCTGTTTTGACTTTAACTCCCCTGTTTTACTAGACCAAGATACCCTTTACCAAACTGAATTTAAAAAGGGCAGAGTTCCGATAGATCTTACCTTTAAGATACTTCGCGTAATACCACATAGCGCCACTAACTATACCTACGGCTGTCAATTTGTAGATCTTTCTGCACGAAATGAAGAGATTATCCGTGAGTTTATCTTTAAAAATCTCTCAAGCATGACAAGAAATATCGAAAAACAATAAAAAGGTATGTACTTTTCTAGAAATTTATGTTATACTATTATTATAATCCCATAAACTAGTATAAATTAAGTATTTACAAATTGTTGATGTGGTTAGATATAGATATTACTCTCCTTTATAGGGGAGTAATACCATCAACAGAACGGAGTTACAAATGGCAAAGATCATTGCAATTACTAACCAAAAAGGTGGTGTCGGTAAGACTACCACAGCAGGCGCTATTATAGCAGGTCTATCACAGCTAGGTAAAAAGATCCTATGTATAGATCTAGACCCGCAGGGAAGTCTTGGTTTTAGTTTTGGAGTAAACATTGAGGAATGTATTACAATACACGAAGTTTTAAAAGGTAAGGCTACGGTGGAAGAGTCTATCCAACACCTTGAATACTGCGATATTATCCCATCTAACATACTGCTTAGCAGTGCCGAACTGGACTTTAACCGTGCCGGAAGGGAGTTTCTGCTTAAAAATGCCATACAGGGCATAGTCGATCGATATGATTATGTTATAATAGACACCCCTCCTGCACTTAACATCCTAACAATAAATGCCTATGCTGTATCAACCTCTTTGTTAATCCCTATGATTCCTGATATTCTAAGCCTGTTAGGTATATCACAGCTTAAGGAAACGATAGATACTGTCGTTAAATACTATAACCCTAACCTATCGGTTATGGGTATTCTGCTCACCAAATACAATACCCGCACACGTCTGGCTCGTGAGGTTAAAGAGATGGCTGAACAGATTGCAACACAGCTTAATACAAAGGTTATCGATGTGTGTATTAGAAATAGCGTTGCAGTAGCTGAGTCACCTGCCCATGGCGAAACGGTAGTGACCTACGCTCCAAACTCCAATGCCGCCGTGGATTATCAAGACTTAGCACGTAAAATCTTTACAGGAAAAATTTAACATAAAGCTTATAGGTGTTATACCGTCACAAGCACCTAATCAAAATACTTATTAAGGCGGAGAAATGGATTGTATTATGGCAAAGAAAACTACTAAAACAGCCCATGTAATGAGTCTACTGACAAAACCCGAAAGCGTAATTGAAGTTCCCGACAAAGAGGACGCTACTAAAGCAATATCAAATGAGCAGATTCAAAAGGAACAGGAACAGGATAACCAGGTAGCCGCTGCCGTTCATGAAAATCTAAAATCTTTAATTGAAGAGGACGAGTCCTATTCATCCACTGATGACCCTATCCAAACAAACGAGATTGAGTTAGAGGATTTTTCAGATGAGGCTAATGATGTCGGATCGGAAGAAACCTCTTCGTTAGAGAAAAGCATTGTAGCCGCATTAGAGCTTGAGAACGTTACCGAATATCAAAACGAATCCTTTGACGACCCTAATGACCATGCTCCTAAGCCTACTCCTACTCCTGCCACTGCGTCTACATCTGTTAATGCACCTGCACCCGTTACTATGCATGCACCTGCGCCGTCGCAAGTACAGCCTACACCAGTAGCAACGCAAATACCTCCTCAGCCTGTGGTACACCAACCATATGAAAATGAGATTGATGTTGCTGCAGAAGACGAGCTTTTCTGTATAAACGTGATGGAGCAGATTGTTAAAAATGAACTAACCCGAGTTATGGAGCAGTTTAACCTTTGTATGTGCAACAGATGTAAATCGGATGTGTTGGCGTTAACGCTTAATGCACTAACACCTAAATATGCTGTTGCTACTAAGGGTCAGCTATTTGCAAAGCTATCTTCATATGAGAACCAGTACTCAACCGACCTAATCCAAGCTATGACCCGTGCCTGCATTAGTGTAAAGGCTAGACCTAGACACTAATACCTCTAACATTAAATTAAAAATGGTGGTAAACGCTTAATGCCAGTTAGGATTAAACGTTTACCACCATTTTTATATAAGCTTTACCCATAGTTTACCTTTTTGTGGGTGTCCTCTTTACATTTTGTAGGGTATACTTAGTACATACTAAATTAGGAGGTAGATTAATATGAACTTGACCATTAAAAAGCTTGCGGCTGTTGCAACGGCTACAGCACTTACTGCGGCAATATTTTCAGCATCTGTTACTAATACCTTTGCAGCAAATCCAAAGATCAAGAACGTAATTATGATGGTACCAGACGGTATGAGCGTTACCGCTACCACACTTTCCCGTTATATGCTATCCAACAACGAAAAAGGGATAAAGGATCTTGCCTTTACTAAAAACCCTGTTGCGATGGTAAAAACCACCTGGGCTGACGGCCCTATAACCGACAGCGCACCTGCCGCTACAGCGCTAGCTACAGGATACAAGGCTAACCCTGGTACACTCGGTATCGATAATTCATCCTCCCCAAAAGCTACCGTATTAGAGGCGGCACAAAAGCAGGGCAAGGCCACAGGTGTTATCGCAACAAGCGAGTTTATGCACGCAACCCCTGCCGGCTATACCGCACACGATATAGCAAGAAGCAACTACGCGGCAATAGCTGAACAGATGTTAAATCAAGACCTTGATGTTATGCTAGGCACCGGTTCAGGCCAAGAGAAGGTTGCGGATCTAAAGGTAACAGAATATGCAATAAAGAATGGTTATGACGTGGTATCCACCCGCTCTGATCTACTAAAGTATAACGGTACAAAGCTATGGGGCGACTTTACAAATAGCTACGGTACAAAACTAAACATGTCATATGATATGGATAGAAAGGTAGAAGAACCTTCCCTTGCTGACATGACCAAAAAGGCAATCGATGTGCTAAACAAAGATAAAGACGGCTTCTTCTTAATGGTTGAAGGAAGCAAGATTGACTGGGCGGCACATGCTAACGACACTATAGGTATTATAAGCGATACCCTTGCATTTGATAGTGCCTACAAAGCGGCCTACGACTTTGCTGTTAAGGATAAAAGCACCGTTATACTGGTAGTAAGCGACCACGGTAACAGCGGAATTACAATAGGCGCAAGACACCTTGAGGGTTATGATAAAGCTCCATTCTCTATCCTTTCACCTCTTAAAAATGCATCAAAGACTGCGGAAGGCGCACTTGCTCTTATAAGCGGAGTTAAAGATCCAACCGATACACAGCTTAACAAGGTGCTGACTGCGTATGGAATTGATCCAAGGGATACTGAAATTTCTGACGAGATAGAGGAGTTTAAAAAAGCTCCGTCAACCGCAACCCTTGTAGAAACAATGAACAAAAAAGCCTACATTGGCTATACCACAGGCGGTCATACAGGTGAGGATTTAACACTATGGGGTTACGCTCCTTCAGGTACAGCTTTACCTAGCGGACTTATTGATAATACCGATATCCCAAAATATATTGAAAAGCTAATAAATCTAAACCTATCACAAACCACAAAAAACCTGTTTGTTGATGTTACCAATAGAAGTGGCGCTACAATCGATGTAAAAACTGCCACACTAACTCTAAAGGAAAACAACAAAACAGCTGTTATCAAAGCAAATACAAGCACAGCAAAGATTGATGGAAAATCAAAAAGTCTAAACGGCGAGGTAGCACTATATATAAACGGCAAATTCTACGTTCCTCAGTGTCTACTTGATTCGCTAAAGTAATAAAGCTTTCATGTTATCTCCATATATACAAAAAACTTGGGACTTAATATAGCCCCAAGTTTTTTGATTTTACCTATAGCTTTTCGACAGTAAACTGATCATCCTTAACACTAAACACTACACTATCACCCGCTTTAATCTCACCCTCTAAAAGCTTTTCAGAGAATAGATCCTCAATGTTAGCGGTTATCGCACGTCTTAGCGGGCGAGCTCCATAAACCGGATCAAATCCTATCTTAGCAAGCTTTTCGATAGCGCTATCATCAAAGGACACCTCTATCTCCAGAGCCTTTACACGGTCCACTATCTCTTTAGTCATGGTCTTAGCAATCTGTTTTATATCCTCTTCAGTTAGCTTATCAAATACAATAATGTCATCCAACCTGTTTAAAAACTCCGGTCTAAAATGGTTTTTAAGCTCTCCTAATACCATCTCTTTTATGTTGTCCTGCTTTTTGTCATTATCGTTACCACCCTGTGAGAACCCTAGACTTTTCTGTCTTTGGGTTATCTTAGAAGCTCCAATGTTTGAGGTCATAATTATAACTGTATTCTTAAAGTCTACCTTTCGTCCGTTTGAGTCGGTAAGCACACCATCCTCCAACACCTGTAAAAGTATGTTAAACACATCAGGATGAGCCTTCTCAATCTCGTCAAGCAGGATTACCGAGTAAGGTTTTCTTCTAATCCTCTCGGTTAGCTGTCCGCCCTGATCAAACCCTACATATCCAGGAGGCGCTCCTACAATTTTGGATACCGAATGCTTCTCCATATATTCCGACATATCTACCCTAACCATAGCATCCACATCACCAAACAGCGTCTGTGCAAGCACCTTACAAACCTGTGTTTTACCAACACCTGTAGGCCCTAGGAATAGGAATGATCCTGTAGGACGTTTTGGATTCTTAAGTCCAACTCTACCACGGCGGATTGCTTTAGATATTGCGGTCACTGCACTATCCTGTCCAATAATCTTCTCGTGAAGTATCTTTTCAAGGTCAAGCATCTTCTTAGTTTCTTCTTGGGTCAGCGACTTAACCGGAACACCAGTCCAGCTAGATACAACCTGAGCTATATCCTCCACAGATACCTGTAGTTTCATATGCTCGCTTTCATTCTTCCAACGCTTGTTCTCCTCTTCGAGCTTTGCTGTAAGGGTCTTTTCCTCATCACGTAGCTTTGCCGCCGCCTCAAAGTCTTGGCTGTTTACGGCCTCCATCTTCTCGTTAGTCAGCTTTTGTAGCCTATCCTCAATCTCCTTAACATCAGGCGGTGCGGTAAACGCCGCTATCCGAACCTTTGAACATGCTTCATCAATTAAATCGATCGCCTTATCCGGTAGATACCTGTCCCCTATATACCGTTTTGATAGGGTTACCGCCGCCTTTATAGCGTCATCATGAATCTTTACCTTATGGTGCGCTTCATACCTGTCCTTTAATCCGTTTAGGATAACGATTGAAACCTCCTCACTTGGCTCATCCACCACCACAGGCTGAAATCTTCGCTCTAATGCCGCGTCCTTCTCGATATGCTTTCTGTACTCATCGATGGTGGTCGCTCCAATTATCTGGATCTCTCCTCGTGCTAGCTGTGGTTTTAGTATATTTGCCGCATCGATCGCTCCCTCAGCCGCACCCGCTCCAATTATCGTATGGATCTCATCGATAAACAATATTATACTGCTATCCTTCTTTACCTCCTCGATTACCTTTTTAATACGTTCCTCAAAATCTCCTCTGTACTTAGCACCCGCTAACATCCCCGAGATATCAAGGGTTAGTATCCGTTTATCCCTTATAGTTTCCGGTACTTCTCCATTTACAATCTTTGTTGCTAGCCCCTCTGCTATAGCGGTCTTTCCAACCCCGGGTTCGCCGATTAGACATGGATTGTTCTTTGTACGACGCGATAGAATCTGTATTACCCTGCTTATCTCCTCATCACGCCCTAACACAGGGTCTAGCTTTTTGTCCTTTGCCGCCGCTGTTAGATCCTTTGTATACTGCATCTGCTTATCCTGCCCTGACTGCTTTGTATCAGGATTATACCCCTGCGCGCCGTTTGTTGGCTGTGATACCGCCGAGGTTATCGCCTTTGCAATGGATAGATACAGCTTTTTACCGTCAACCCCTACCTCATTTAGGTAGCTTACCGCAAAGCTTTCACCCTCACGAAGTATCGACATTAGGATATGTTCGGTTGAAACGTATCCGTGACCAATATTTCTAGCCTCGTAGATAGCATTCTCAATAATCCTCTTGGTTCTCGGAGTAAGATCGTTTATCGATAATGTTACCGGCTCACCCTTGCCTGTGGTTTCTACCATCTTATCCATTATAACCTGTGCTGTTACACCCTGCTCGTTTAGTATAGAGCGGCTGATACACTCGTTCTCCATTAGAATACCGTATAGAATATGCTCACTGCCTACAAAGGTATGACCTAGCTCCCCCGCAACGGTTATCGCCGCATTTATAATATTATTTGCCTTTTGGTTAAATCCATTTATATAAAATCCCATATATCTTCCTCATTTCATCTTTATTTTTTACTAAGTAGGTTTCTTAGTATCCCCGCACGTATCTCGTCCCTTTCGGCAGGGGATGGTATCTGTTCTGGATTTCCCTTCATGTTGTCGTCACATATGTTAGCGGAAGGTATCCTGTTTTGTGCCGCTAGCAGACTGCCGCAGTCGATATCGGTTATAAGCCCTGTTGTAACCCCTATCCTTAGATTAGATAGGTGACCTATCGCTTCCTCACTGCTCATTAGAAGCGCACTCCCGATAATCCCGTAGCTACGCATAATCCTATCCCGTAATTGCAAGCTGTTTTGCACCATTAACCTTCGCGTTTCCAGCTCGCTGTCGGTTATCTTTTGGATTACCGACATAAGCCTGTCGATTATCTCCTTTTCGGTTATCCCTAGTGTAATCTGGTTAGAGATCTGGTAGGTAGAACCCACCGACCTACTCCCCTCACCATAGCTTCCACGTATAGTAAGCCCTAGCTTACTAAGGGTGTAGGAAAGCTCCTTTATCTTGTTTTGAGCCTCTAGTGCAGGGATGTGAACCATAACCGATGCCCTCATCCCCGTTCCTACATTTGTAGGACAGGCGGTAAGGTATCCTAACCTTTCATCAAAGGCAAAGGAAAGCCCCGCATCCAAAACATCATCAACCATGTTAGCCAGTTCATATGCCTTACCTAGATTAGTCCCCGCCATACATACCTGTATCCGCAGATGATCCTCTTCACCTACCATAACGCTAATGCTGTTATCCTGTGACAAAAGCAGTATCTTGCCCGCAAAGTTTGTACCAAAATCTACACTTATGCTATGGTTTTCTATCATCGCCGACCTTTTTACGTCCGTTATCCCATCCATATGGATAACCTCAACCTTATTGTTGCCAAAATTTACATTTTCTAAACTTAGTATAACTAAACTATTTAGTTTGTTTAACTGCTCTTTTGAAAGTCTTGCCGCAAAGTTTATATCCTTGCAGTTTCTTGCAAGCCTAATCCTTGAGCTTAGTACAACCCCGGTATCCTTGTTGTCATCCTCAAACCATCTCTTAACTCTACTCTCTACACTAGCCATATCCACCCCGCCTTTACCCTTTAATCTCTTTTATCTTATCACGGATAACTGCCGCCTTCTCAAAATCCTCCCGCTCGATAGCTTCCTTTAGCTCTTGCTTTAAGGTCTGTACCACCGCATTATTCTTAATAATTGCAGGAGCTGATTTAGGAATCTTACCGCTATGGATCGTCTGCGGATGAAGATTTTTTAGTGTCTGTAAAAGCTCATCATAAAAAACAAGATAACAGTTTGCACATCCAAGCTTTCCTGTAGAGTTTATGGTAGCGGCTGTGCTACCGCAGAATCCGCACTGTTTAATCTGTGTATACTGCATATACTTAATTCACCCCTTATACATAGTTTAGTAGCATAGATTTTAGAATACTGCTTCTAAGCATATCTTTACTCTGCTCATCAATACCAATAAAATTTCTCTGTGCAATAGCGGACAGTATTAGCCTGCCCTCGTTAGGTGGTATGACCTTATCATGCACAAGATTATCGATTATCGCCCTAGCACTCATCTCATCCACACCATCCCCTATACAGTTTATAATATGAAGTACTACGCTATTTCCCTGTACTGCAAGCTTTATAATCTGTACATATCCGCCGTCCCCTCGCCTGCTCTGTACAATAAACCCTCTCTCTTTTGTAAAACGTGAGGATATAGCATAGTTTATCTGGCTTGGCACACACCCTATCTTATATGCCAACTCGTTTCGTTTTATCCTAACCTCTCCACCATCCTGCTCTAGCATATCATTTATCATCTTTACAATTAATTCTGTATAATTCACCTTTTCTAACCACCTCTTTTACCATTTCGACCTTCATTGACTTTATTATAATCTAAAAGTCAGTAAAAGTCAATTTCTATTTTGTAAAGATTTTATTACAGAATTTTTAATAGGTCAGTAAAGGTCAATATCTAAGAATAGCTATAATAAAGTAAAGTTAACATTATTATAGTTGAAAATTAGGGAAGTATATGATACAATAGGAATGTAACAACTATTCTCAAAACGGTAAAGGACGGTGTATTAAGTGAAGATTAAAGATAACATCTTAGGTTTAAGCGATAGTCTGTTAAACTCAAAGAGTCAGCTTTTTAGCGTTATCCGCTTTGTGATTATCGGTGGGTTTAACACTCTATGCAACCTATTATGGTACTCTTTATTTATCTCTCTTGGAGTTTACTACGCCACTGCATATGTAATATCCTATATTATCTGTATAGTAATCTCCTTCTTCTTAAACTGTTTTTTTGTGTTTAAAACCCCGCCGACCTTTAAAAAGTTTGTGACCTTCCCATTAAGCAGTATCCCTAACTTTATAATCTCATCAGTTGCTATCATCATACTTGTAGATACTCTACATCTTGATAAATACCTTTCAAATCTACTTAGTGCGGTTATCTCTATCCCAATCACCTACCTTCTGGCTAGATATCTTTTAAATCGTTCAAAATAACTATTTTGGTTTAGTATGGTTATTATTATGGTTAGTCAAATAACTTGGCCTAATATGGAAAAAAATATTGACAAAACCTTTGATATGTAGTACAATAGTAGATAATAACTTTACATAAGAAAGGATTATAAGTAATGAATAAAAAAATTATCTCATCAATAATGACCGCCCTCTTAGCCCTATCGGTGGCAATTCCGCTTACTTCCTGCGGAAAGGATCTATCTGCGGACTTTTCAATAAAAGATGGAGAGGTTAGCTCCTATACAGGTAAGGAAGCCGAAGTAGTTCTTCCTAAAAATACTAAAACAATCGCGGCTTCTGCCTTTGAATCTAATACAACCATTACCTCTATTACAATCCCAGAGGGTGTTACAGCTATCCCTGCAAATGCTTTTTATGGATGTACAAACCTTACTACTGTAGTAATCCCTTCAACTGTAACTTCAATTGGTGAAAACGCATTTTATGAATGTACAAGCCTAAAAGAGATTGCCCTTCCTGATGGTGTAACCGTTGTTGAAAATGGCGCTTTCTCTAAGTCTGGGATAACCTCTGCAATTACTATTGCTAACGGTACTATCCTAGTTCATGTACCTTCAACCAAAACTTCATTTACTGTACCATCTACCGTTACTACCATTAACCCTGGTGCATTTTATGATAATACAAAGATTAAAACTGTTAAGATCCCTAAATCCGTAACAACTATTTCAGAACGTGCCTTTTCCGGTTGTACAGCTTTAAGCAAGGTTACACTTCCATCTACCCTTACCACCCTTGGCGAAGGCGCTTTCTTTGGATGTGTTAAGCTTACCTCTATCTCTATACCTAGTAAGGTTAAAGATATCGGAATCGCTACCTTTGGCGGATGTACAAAGCTTACTAGCGTTAAGATACCGTCAAAGAAAACTACTGTAAACAATGAAGCTTTTGTTGGCTCAACTAAGGTGGTAATCTCTACCCCTAAAGGTTCTGCGGCGGCAAAATTTTGTATAACTAACAAGGTTAAGGTTAAGTATATCTAACTGCTTTATATCTGTCCACATTTAGCTTTTGGTTGGGGTTGTAACGAAACACGGTTTGCATACAATGCACACTTACCTACAAGAATTGTAGGAGTAGCAATTGTCTACCTGCCGATTAATTTGTTTTGTTGCAACCCCTTGTTATACCGTATATGCTATGTTTATCATACAATATTTAATGTATACGGTATTCTATAGGAGTTTATGAAAAAAAGTATTTGTAACAAAGCCGAACTCACCGATTTACTATCCGATATCTTTAAGCATTCCTTACTTAAAAAGCTTATATTTACAAAGAGTAAGGATAAAGGGATAACAAAAACTACCTGCCGATTGTTTTTATCAACCGATAAAACTACCGTAATGGCGCAGTTTGAAACCCTTTTAAAGGATAACAAGGTTTTACATAAAAACCTTGATCTAACACACGCGGTGTCACATAGCATAGAGCTAATCACCACAAACTTTAAACAAGCGCACCTCTTAACATCCGAGGCTGAATACCAGATAATAGGTAAGGATGATGGGTTTGTTATGCTAAAGACATCGGTAAAATCAAAGCCGCAGTCCATTACACAGCATAATCAAAATAAAAACTACTTCTTCCCAAACCATCAAAAACATGACTTTTTAATTGGTCTTGGTATTATGACTGCCGACGGCGCTGTTAAGCATTCGCAGTTTGATAAGTTTAGGCAGATTAATAAATTTTTGGAGTATGTAGAAAACCTTACCCAAGGCTTTTCTAAAGAAAAACCTATTAAGGTAGTTGATCTATGTTGCGGTAAAGGTTACCTAACCTTTGCGGTGTATCTATACCTTACACAATGCGGGTTTACCGTTTCGGTTACAGGGGTTGACCTAAAGCCGGATGTAGTAGAGAGCTGTAACACCCTTGCTAGGTCGTTATCCTATCAAAACCTAGAGTTTATCTGCATGGACATTAATGATTATGACATTAAAGGATGTGATATAGCAATCTCACTACACGCATGTAATACCGCTACCGATACCGTACTTTACAAGGCTATAACAGGGGGTGTAATAGGTATCCTTTCTTCCCCTTGTTGTCATAATGAGCTGTCTTTACAGTTTAAATCCGATGAACTTGAGTTTATTACGGGCTACCCTATCTTTCATCAGCGATTCTGTGCAATGCTCACCGATTCATTAAGAGCAAATATTTTGAAAGCATATGGGTATTATGTAAATGTGACAGAGTTTATCGATCTTGAGGGTACAGCTAAAAATATACTCATAACAGCGGTATACAACAAAACCTCTAGCCGGCTTGATACCACTAACCTTGATGACATTAAGGAGATTTGTAATCGATACAACCTTTCACCAATTCTGCTAAAGTTACTGAATAGTAGCAACTAGTAATTTTTATGAAAGGGGGAGAAAACATGCCCTTGTCAAACAATCCGGATGATGAAAAACTCATTAAGGTAATCTCCTTTAATATGAGGAGAGATGGACTTTTTTCAAAGAAAAACTCATGGGATAAAAGAAAACATCTTGCCACCGACCTAATAAAAGGGTCAGGTGCTACCATTATCGGAGTTCAAGAGCTTCTTCCAACTATGAAGGAGGATCTAAAAAAAGGTCTTGATGGATACAGTATCTTTGGAATGGGGCGCTGTACAGGTAGTAAAACCGAGCACAGTGATATTATCATTAAAGACACCGATATAGTTGTAGAACAGCATAACACCTTCTGGCTCTCTAAGCGCCCTGAAAAGGTTGGAAGCCGTGGGTTTTTGGCTATGTTTCCTCGTATCTGTACGGTAGCGGATGTTACCATTGTACCGCTTAATCGAAAGATACGTGTGTACAACACCCACTTTGACCATGTAAGCAGCTTTGCTAGAAATATAAGCGCTGATATAATTTTGAGATACATCCACAATATCACAAAGAAAGAACCACTTCCTACAATAATAATGGGGGATCTAAATGCAAAACCCTCTGCTAAAGCTATAAAGAAATTTACACAAGGCACTGTGTATGAGGGTCAGGTGTTTAAAAATGTCTTTGATTGTGTTGATCCTGCTACCCTTGGGGGTTATATGAACACCCATCACGGTTTTAGAGGAACAAAGGCGGATAGCCAGAGAAAACAACCAATTGATTATATCTTTGTAAGCCCCGACTTTGATGTGGTTAGTGCAAAGATACTAAGGGATACGGTAAACGGAAAGTATCCGTCCGACCATTATCCGGTAATTGCGGTACTAAAATTAAGATAAATAGGAGAAACAGATGATAACAGTCAGTAACCTTAGCCTAAACTTTAACGGAACAAATCTATTTAAGGACGTAAACCTAAAATTTACGCCCGGCAACTGCTATGGTATTATCGGTGCAAACGGCGCCGGTAAATCCACATTTTTAAAGATTCTTTCAGGAGATCTTGAATCCTCTACCGGTGAGGTAATAGTTCCAAAGGATCAGCGAATGACGGTACTAAAGCAGGATCAGTTTGCGTACGACGACTACACAGTACTAGATACCGTTATCCTTGGAAACCCACGCCTATATGAGATAATACAGCAAAAGGACGCACTCTACGCAAAAGCAGACTTTACCGAAGAGGACGGCAACCTCGCCGCTGAACTAGAGGGTGAATTTGCTGAGCTTGACGGTTGGGATATCGAAACAGATGTATCTAAGCTTTTACAGGGACTAGGACTAGATAGTAGTGTACTCTATTCAATGATGGGGTCACTGGCAAGTAAAGATAAAATCAAGGTGCTACTAGCACAAGCACTTTACGGCAAGCCCGCTATAATTCTACTAGACGAGCCTACAAACAACCTTGACATCGACTCGATAAACTGGCTTGAAGATTTCCTCTCAGACTACGATGGTACAGTAATCGTTGTATCCCATGACCGACACTTTTTAAATCAGGTGTGTACCCATACTGTAGACATCGACTTTGGCAAGATTAAGATGTATGTTGGTAACTACGACTTCTGGTATGAATCAAGCCAGTTAATCCAGCGTATAATGAAGGACCAAAACAAGAAGAATGAGGATAAGATTAAGGAGCTTCAAAGCTTTATCCAACGCTTCTCCGCTAACAAATCTAAGTCTAAGCAGGCAACCTCACGTAAGAAGCTGATTGATAAGCTTTCTGTTGAGGAGATGCCCGCTTCTTCAAGAAGATATCCGTTTATCAGCTTTAACCTAGACCGTGAGCCTGGTAAGGATATTCTGTTTGTTTCTGGGTTATCTAAAACGATAGATGGTGTAAAGGTTTTAAACAATGTATCCTTTACTGTGGGTGGTGACGATAAGATCGCCTTTGTAGGTGAGAACGAAATTGCTAACACCACTCTATTTAAGATACTTGTAGGGGAGCTAGAGCCGGACGAAGGCGAGATTAAATGGGGAGTTACTACCTCACGCTCCTACTTCCCGCTTGATAACTCCGACTTCTTTAACGGTTGTGACGACAGCATAATTAAATGGTTATCACAATATTCCAAAGACGAAACCGAAACCTACCTACGCGGATTCTTAGGACGTATGCTATTCTCGGGTGAGGACGTGTTTAAGCCTGTACAGGTGTTATCAGGAGGAGAGAAGGTTAGATGTATGCTCTCTAGGATGATGCTTAGCGAATCTAACGTCTTAATACTCGACCAACCGACAAACCATCTTGACCTTGAATCGATAACCGCACTAAATAACGGTCTTATCGACTACAAGAGTGTGCTTTTGTTCGCCTCTCATGACCATCAGTTTATCCAAACTATCGCTAACCGTATAATTATGTTTACCCCAAGCGGACTTGTTGATAGAATGTGCACCTATGATGAATTTATAGAACAGCACCTTAACCACATACAATAATTTTAAAATCACTACTTAGATAAAATGCAACCATTTAAACCCATAAAGCAAGGATAATCTCCTTCGCCTTATGGGTTTTGGTTGTTTTAAGCCTGGTTTTGAAGATTGTTAATAGATAACACCTTTATACCGATCTGCATATACTACTTTATACCATTACTTCTGAATCTAACAGCATTAATCCTTCATATAATATTGCTGCTGTTAGTGAATATTAGTTGGGCTTATTGCACACTGTTGCATTAATGACATCATAAATGTTAGGTTTATTAGGATAAACCACATTTGATTACTCAATTAATAATCAAGCTTACATCTGTAGCTTTATTTGATTATTCAGCTAGCTTTGGGCAAAATTCACGCTACTGTGTTTTAGTGGGTGCGATTTCACACCCTTTACTAGCTAAGACGACATACATGGCGTTTGACATAGATCGCTATGCGGAATTTTGAAAAATTAGGCAGTGGGTACGTTTGTATCCTCTGCTTAATTTTTGTTAGTTAAAGTTTAATATGTTAACGCTTGTGCGGTTTAATACATGTTCAACAAAACACTTCTTAAAATGTATTGTTCTCCCAAGTTGGCTGCCTAAAATAATAATGTATTTAAAATATATACTGTTTAACAATTAGTAATAATAATAATCTTTGTGTTAATACTAATATCCTAGACTTTAACAGAAACAAAACATATATTATAGGCGGTGAACTTAAAAATGAGTGATTTAACTACTACCCATATACTATCTCCGAAGCTTGATAAAAACGCAGGCGACAAAAGCAGTCTAACGAATAGGCAGATATTCTTTCTAGTCTACCTCTCATTAATCGGGAGTATGCTGTTTTCAGGTATCCCTTATGCTGTAAAATGGTTTGACCTCTACTTTACATTGTCCTATCTAATACAGGGTGTGGTAGCAACGATATTCTGTCTTTTTTGTGGCAGTAGAGGGTATGCCAACACAGATGATGACAACGAAAGCACTACATTCTTTGATAAGATTAACCTTTCCTGCGGAAGGGGGATAGCCGTTGCTATCTCGTTTCTAATACTGATTTCTGTAATAGTCTATGTGGGTTATACTATAAATAACACAGCACTTCTTATAAAGGAAGCGATCCTACCACGTACGTCTATTGTCTACACCGTAGCTATCATTCTGCTTTGCAGTGTGTTCTGTGCAGATAAGGGTATACGCAGTGTAGGGCGGGTATGTGAGGTGTTTGGTGTTATAACAATGCTTCTACTCGCAGTTATAATATTAACCTCCATCTTTAGCATAGACATCTACAACCTACTTCCTATGACCCCTACCGGTATGGTAAACACCGTAATGACCAAGTTATTTACAAAAGAGATGGTCAGCAGTATCGGGTTTATATTTCCTATAATTACCATTATTGTTGTGCAGCGAACAACCAAAGACCACAACACCACCCCTGTTAGCACAACTGCTATAAAATCAGTTTGGAGTGTAGTGCTGACTATGGTGCTAATAACCTTTATCGTAGTTGGAGTTATGGGATTAACCCAATCTAAGTCCTACTCCGACAGCCTGTTAATTGCCATAAAGCAGACAAGCCTTCCGCTAATAACCTTTATGCAACGGTTAGATATTGTAGTAATTACCGCAATGGTGTTTGCATTCTTCTGTTCGGTAGGTGCTCTGCTTTGTGTCTGCCATGAGCTCACTACCCAGATATTTAAGAAAAAGCTTAATAGAAGGGTTAAAAATGTTGTTACACTTATCGCCACTGCGGTAGCGGTTGGGTTGTTCCAGCTAGATCTTTTAACGTCGTCAATCGGTAATATAGTAATATACTTTGTTACTGTTATATCACTGCTTTTAATAATTGTAGTATCAGCTATTAGGGTAAAGAGATAGGGGGATTAAACTTGAGATATAAAGCTACTTTAATGATAATTGCTCTAGCAATTCTACTAAGTATAACCTTTACAGGATGTACAGGTTACACCGATATAAACAACTCTAACATCTTTACCACCGTTTTTGCCCATAGGGATATCTTTGACTACAATATTGGCGGGTTTGTAGCCAAAATTAAATCTAAAGGACTTAGCGCAGAGGCAGGGGGCGCTACCGAGATTGAGCTAATACAGGGTAGTGACTCCACCTTAAATGGCGCTTTTAGCAATATGGACAGACAGAATGCCAACACAGGCTTCTTTGGAGCGGTACAAGCGGTGGTTATGACCGACAGCTTTGTGCGTGACGACATCTCACCATACATTATCCGCCTAAAGCAGATGTTAAACTCACGGCTTACCGTCCCTATCTTTACCACCAATGTTGACCCAGATAAGCTTATTAAGGCAAAAGCTACCAACAACCTTACCGTAGGGTTTGAGATGGATGGACTAAGAAAAACCTTGCTTCGTGACGGCAGGATTATAAATGTATACCTAAGCAATATCCTTCAGTCGCAGAGTAGCGGATACAACGGATTCCTTATCCCCAGTGTCACGCTGTCTGACGATGAGATTGTAACCTTTAACGGTTATTCGGTATTTAGCGAAAACAAGAAGGTGGGTCATATCGATTATGATAAGTGCCTAGGTCTATCCTACCTTCTATCACCAAACACCATAGAAACCCATAGCGTAAAGTCAAATAACAACGAATTTTTGGTATATACTAAAAAACAGTCCTGTTCCATTAAGCCTTACATTAAAAACAATCGGCTGTTAGTGGATATTAATGTTAAGGTTAAAGGCAAGGGTGTGTCCGATACAAACTATGCTTCGGATCTACCAAATGAGGAGCTACAAACGATACAAAACGAGATAGACAACCAGATAAAGCAAAAGCTATACACAAGTGTTACACAGCTAAAGCTATATAAAACCGATTATATAGGAATTACCAAAAGGCTTCGCGCCCGCTATGGTGAGGATATTACCTACAACTACGTAAACGAGCTATTACGGGATGCCATATTTAAGGTTACTGTAGACTCCACAATAGTGTAATACAGTAAGGAGATTTATATGACCACAAAACAGTGTATTGAAAATATAAGAAAAGACAAATCCTTTATTATAAGAGAGCTAAAGCTTGGTGAAAACACAGTATCTATTATATTTTTAAAGCAGATAATCGATACAGAAAAGCTGTCACTCTATGTAATAACCCCTATTTTAGAACGGCTTCGTGGAGAATATTTTGATAAACCCTTAACCGCCGCAGATCTGTTCTACAGCGTTATCGAAACCGAGGACAACCTATTCCTATCTATAAATGATCCAAATTCACCTGTACTGGATAAAGTGCTTGACAGTTATGTTTGTATACTAATAAACGATGAACTGTCATATGTTGCAATAAACCTAAAAAATATCGCTAAAAAAGGGGTTGCTCCACCCGAGCTAGGCGACTCACTAACCGCTCCAAAGGATGCATTCTCGGAAAATCTAGAGTTAAACCTATCACTACTACGCTATCGTATTAAAGATGAGCAGCTTGTAGTGGAGAATAAATCGGTAGGTAAGCGTACAAAAACCATGGTGTCAGTCTGCTATATAAAGGATATAGCAAACGATAGTTACGTGGAGAAGGTATGCAAAAAGATTGATAGCATTAACGTTGATGGTATTGTGGCTTCGGGTCAGCTATCGTTGTTTCTGCTAGATAAACGGTACAGCCTGTTCCCGCAGTCGGGGCTTGTGGAACGTTCGGACACTGCGGCGTATGAGCTTTTAAACGGTAAAATTCTTATAATGGTTGAGGGTAGCGGGATCGCTTTAGTTACTCCGAAGGTGTTTGTTGAGTTTTTAATCTCTAACGATGACCAGTACGATAACCTGTTTTTTGCGTCCTTTTCAAAGATACTTCGTATCTTTGCGGTGTTCCTCTCCCTTGTAGTCACACCGCTTTATATAGCGCTCGTAACCTTCTCGACCGAGATACTGCCTGCGGAATACATCCTCACATTAGCAGGGGGGCGGGTTAATATCGTCTTTTCGGCGGTCATTGAGGTGCTGATTGTAGAGATCTTAATCGCTATACTAAAGGAGGCTCTGGTGCGTGTTCCAAAGAGCATAGGATCGGCTGTAGGACTTGTTGGTGCAACGGTTATAGGTCAGGCGGCAGTTTCTGTTGGGATTTTCAGCCCGCTTTTACTGCTACTATCATCGCTATCTCTACTAACTTCATTTATCGCTCCAGACTACTCTATCGTTACCCCACTTCGTATAGTTAAGTTTGCGCTTATAATCCTTACAGGATTTACTGGATTCTTTGGATTTTTAGCGGGGGTATTCTGGTTAGTTACCGTAATTGCAGCAAACAACTCCAGCTCAGTTCCGTATCTTGCTCCATTCGCTCCGTTTAACCTAACCGATACGATAAAGGACCTATTTGCAAATCAAACCACAAGCAAAAAACGACTTGGATATATGCGGACAAAGGACAAGATAAGCGGTAGATAGAATGTTATCTATTAAATAGCAGATAATAAGTAAACACATCTAATAAACTAGGAGGATAATATGAATACAAATCTTGAAGTACTAAACCATATCTATCAAAATGCAGAGATGGGTGCCACAGCAATATCAGACATTAACAAGGTAATTAATGATGAACCACTAAAAAAGCAGTTGACCTCACAGCTTAACGAGTACGAAAACTTTAAAAATAAAGCTTCTAAAGAGATTAGAAAGGCGGGTGAAAAACCACGTGGTCTAAGCGGCTTTACCAAAGCTACCTCCGGCATGATGATAGGGATAAATACCCTAGCAGACAAGTCTCAAAGCCATATAGCCGAAATGCTAATTGAAGGTAGCACCATGGGTATTGTGGATATCACCAAATGTATTAATGACTATCAAAGCTCTAAAGACACCTTACCGGAATCTGTACTGCTAGCAAAAGAGCTTCTAACCTTTGAGCAGGGTAACGTAGAACGGTATAAAAAGCTACTCTAGAAAGTAAAAATAACGGTTTTACAGCTTGTGTGTAGCTGTAAAACCGTTATCTATCTCTGAAAACTAAAAGCTTTTGCCCCCGCCTCCATGGGTTGAACCACTACTAGAAGTATGGGTCGAGCTTTTACCCAAATCGTTATTTTTCTCTATCTTTCTAGTGGTAACTACGCGATTAACCACCTTATCGTTATTTACCGAAAGCTTTACCTTTCCATAATGCTCTAACGGATAGATAGGCTCACCCCTTGGAGCCGCATAGCGATTCTTTACCGTAAACACAAAAATTAATATAGTAACCAACGCCCCAATGCTTCCAAACAGTATAAACATACCCGCTGAAAACTCCTTTGAGGAGTTAAACTCACCCTCTTTAGAGTACTGATTGTCAGGTATACCCTTATCATAATACATATAGACATTATCGATAAATACCGTTACAGCATTATCGTAATCCTTAGCCTTAAGGTATGCAGTTACATCATCTAGTATCTTGTTAATCCTCGCGTCGGTAAAATAGCTAATACCAAGTCCCTTTGTAGATATATAAGCCTCTCGGTTATCCATATCAATTAGAAGTAATACTCCGCTCTCTCCAAAATCACCATAGTCATAAAAGTCGTCGGCATAATCTCTGGAGCTTTTTCCTGTGGCATTATCTATCGTAACTATTACGGTATCAAGCTGAGTATCGTTAACAAACTTTTCAATGTTTGCCTGGCTACTCTCTAT
>CAZAOY010000008.1:0-2154 GCA_964486925.1 uncultured Oscillospiraceae bacterium | reverse complement strand
TATCAAGCTGAGTATCGTTAACAAACTTTTCAATGTTTGCCTGGCTACTCTCTATAGCTTGCTTTGATAGAAGCCCTGCCTCATCAAAAACTCTTTGGGATAATGCCTTTACCGGCAAAGTCCAGAGGATGGTTAACGATATTACCGCAACAGACAGCATTACAATGTAAAGGACAATCCCTTTTAGATAATTCTTTATACTAAGCAAATACAACCCCCCCTAAAAAACCGGCGGCTACAAAAGCGGCCACAGCTGAACCAGCCGTCCATAACGCAAGCTTTAACCTATCCACCGGCAACTCACCGCTAACCTTGCCTGTCTGAGCGTTAACGCCAAACATATAAATTTTATCGTTATATTTATAGGTTAAGATCCAAGCAGGTAGGAGTGTAAAATCCCAGTTTTGTTCATTTACGTTATAGTTAAAATCCTCACGAGTTACAAGCGTTCCGGATGGCAGTGTATCACAAACCAGCTTTTTAGCATAACGCTCTATCTGTCTTTCTATAGTAGGGCTAACATCATCCTTCGTTTTATCAAAGCTTTCTGCAAAAAAGCCTGTTAAATAGGACATATTAAACGGCTTAATCTCCTTGTTGTGGTAAGGATACAAGCTGTTTAAAAGCCCCTCATTAGCGTTTTTTAGAGCTACGGCAGGGATATCAACAAGCTCACTCTTCCCTACCCGCTTATGCTCATAAAAGGTGGTTTCAGTAGTTTCTATATCTCCTACTACCATTACCTTTGTTTTGGTTGACTGTGCAGTATAGCTACAGTCCAGATTGTTATCAACAAGCCAATAAGGGAAGTAGATCCCTGTCATCTTTTCGATATTCTTCTCGGATAAAAAATCTCTAGTTAGGAACTTTTTACCCTTGCACCAATTAATAAATATCTCTTTAGCTGACTTTTGATCTATAGAAAAAGGGATAATCTGCGAAGGCTTATACTCATTAACAAGCCTCCCCGACAGAATAACAGGGGAATGGCAATAGTAGCAAAAGGTTGCCGCTGTAGTGTCTGAGGTAACAACCGAAGCCCCACAGCTAGGGCAACTATACTGGTTTAGGTTCTCGCCCTGTTTGCTATCCTTGCCGCCTGCTTGGTTACCATTACTGTTATCTGGACCTTCCTTTTGAATCTGTTCTAAAGTGTAGTGACTTAGACAGTATTCACAGTCAAAATCACCTGTTTTGGGGTTAAGCGCCAAAGGCGCACCGCAACTAAGACACCTGTATATTACAGTTGACATAAAATCAATCCTTCTTTATAGTACAATATTCGTATAGATAGCTTCACGGATTATGCTTGCGGTTTTCCACAGTCGCTACAAAACTTTCCTGTATTCTTAGCACCACAGCTACATACCCATTCACCCGCCGGCTTAGCGCTACCACAGTTAGAACAGAATTTTCCGCTATTTTCAGTGCCACAGCTACATCTCCAGTTCTGCTGACTAGGGCGCTGTTTACCGCAGTCTGCACAGAATTTACCGTTATTCTTTGTACCACATTCGCATACCCACACATTTGGATCGACCGCACCCGCTCTAGCTCCTTGAGTATTATGCCTGTTAGCTTCCATCTGGCGGTTGTTGTTATCGCTTGCAGTCCCCATAAATCCGCCTGCCGCATTCATACCAATCCCCATACCTATAAATGCATTCGCACTACCGGAAGAATTAGACCCCGCTGATTCAATACCACGAGCTACAGCACCCTGTACATAACCTTCTCGTATAGATGCGTCACCGAGCATAGCACCGCTGTTACGCATATTGATAAGCTTAGTTGACTCATCGTCGTAGGATATACTAGAGATACCAACCGACTGAACCTCAAACCCTCTGCTCCTTCTCCATTCCTCGTCTAGGGTAGTGCTCATATACTTGCTAAGCTCGTTACCCTTAGAGGCAACGTAGGAGATACGTGTACCATCAGCGGACATCTGGTTAATGGATGCTTGCAGTGCCTGTAGAAATTCCGAAAGATACTGTTCGTTAATATCATTGATATCGATATCATCGTCATTTCTAGGGATAGCTTCTTTAAAGAATAGTATAGGGTCGGTTACCCTAATTGAATATGTGCCGTGGGTTCTAAGAAATAACTCTGCATTATAAAAGTTGTCAAAGTAGTTTATTGGGGTCTGTG
>CAZAOY010000007.1:27033-62676 GCA_964486925.1 uncultured Oscillospiraceae bacterium | reverse complement strand
ACCGCTATACCGCTTGAAATGGATGGCGATACTGTAAGTAGTATTGTAGATGAGGCGAATGATGCTGTGCCCGCTCCAACGGCTGCGTTGCTTAGCACGACCACTACTTCTGGTGCAATTCAAGCACAGATTGATTCGGGAAAAACCACCATCAGCCTTGAGGGGGTAGATAGTACCGGACCAATTACTATTGGTGATGGTAACACCATTAAGAACATTACCATAAAAGATTCTAACTTTAAAAGAAATAGTAGTTACAATGGCGCTCTATTTATTGTAAATAAGGGTTCTAATCTTACCCTAAACAGTGTTGTCGTAGACGGTCAAGGGGGAAGTGGAACTACCGGCGCACTCGTTGAGGTAATTGGTGAAGGTACTGGCGGTAATGCTAAGATTGGTAAGGTTAACATTGTTGGAACTACAAAACTACGGGGTAACAACTTCTCAGCTGTCCTATTAAATGGGGGAGAACTAAACCTAAACAGCGCTGATGCTGAAATCTATGCAAATACCACAACCGTTAACGGTGGTGCGGTAAGAATCAATGGTATTGGTAAGTTTACCATGTCCAGCGGGCAGATACACAATAACAAGGCGGTAAATGGTGGTGCTGTTTCTGTAGAAGGTACTGGAACATTTATATATAACGGTGGTAATATATACGCTAATGCCGCTACCGAAAACGGAGGAGCAGTTAATGTAATCAATAGTGGTAACTTGACTGTTAATGGCGGAAATATTGGATACAACCCTACGACCAAGCAGGCGGATGCAAATACGGCAAAAAATGGTGGAGCTGTCTATTATTATAGCACAATAGACACCCCTATTATTAAAGGAGCTTTAATTACCTCTAACACAGCACTAGAGAATGGGGGAGGTATATATCTTAAGACCTCAAATTCTTTAAAGCTTGATCTAACAAATTTGAACTTAATTAACAACAAAGCAGAAGCAAACGGTGGGGGTGTATATCTAGACTCTACTAAAAATGCTGCTTTATCGGTGGCTTCTGGCACAAGGATTGATGGCAATACCGCTTATAACGGTGGCGGTGGTATATACTCTACAAGCAACACTAACGTTACAATAAACGGGGGTATAGTTTCTGGAAACACAGCAACCGATGGTGGAGGTATCTATTCATCAGGTAGTTTAAACTTAGGTTCAGGCAGTATTGAAAAGAATATTATTGATCCTCGTGGTTCTGGTAATGGCAACGGTGTTGGGGTTTTCCTTGCAACCGGTGGCTCATTTAGCATGACTGGTGGATCAATAAAAGGAAACGCAAGTGGTGAGATTAGTGGAAAGGGTGGTGGTATCTACGCTTCCAGTGCTACCTCAGTTACAATTAATGGTGGTATTATTAGCGATAACGTTGCGTACGACGGAGGTGGTATCTACTCAAATGGGGCGAAGATAACCGTTTCGTCGGGCTCGATACTTAATAACACTGCAAATCAAAATGGTTCTGCATTATATATAAACGGTTCTGACCAATCGTCAATGACTGGTGGGGTTATTGGAAATAACAACGCCATTGAAGACGGTACAATTTACATTGAAACCGGAAAATTCTCCTTATACGGCGGTACTATAAGCGGGAACTCCGCAAGTAATGGTGGTGCAGTATATGTAAATAGTGCTGCAATACTTTCTATGGGTAATGTGGGCGCGGCATACCCATCTATCACCGCCAATACAGCAACCGCACAAGGTGGTGCTATATATCTTGCAGGTAATTCAAATGCCACAATTACAGCGGGTAAAATTTTAGAAAATCTCGCAAATAATTCTACTTCGCAGTCAGCTGTAAATTCTAAACCTTCAAGCGGTATATATGTTGATACAAACAATCTAACTCTAGGCGGTAGTCCGATAATTAGCGATGTCTACCTTGATAACAATAGATATTTCACTCAAAATAATCTTTCAGCTGCGGCAGATTCGATCGGAATAACCATAGCTTCTCTTGCTTATGACACAGATCAGGTTGTTGCCAAAAATGCAAAAGGTGATTCTGACCGTACTATGTACCTACCGAGTCAGTTTTTTGGATTAAAGTACAATAATGGTGAGATAAGCGTTTATATTCCAAAACCTGGATCTAAAATAGAGATTTATCCAGAGCATATGACCTCATATAAAAGTCTTGACAATAGTTTCCCAACACCAGGCTTTAGGATTAATGAAACTATTATGAAAGACCCAGACGGGAATGGTAGCTTTAATCCTAAAGTATTTAAGAATATGCTTAAAGCTTTAGATGTAAAGTATTATCTAGGTACTATAAAGAATAATGTATTTACACGAACCAATAATAACCCAGCTACTGTTAATAAGGCAGGTACATATGAGATTTCTTTGTCATTATCACCAAACGGAGATCATGACCACCTAAAAGATATCCTTGTGTTAGATAGCAAGACTAGGTTGTTAACGGTTGTTGATCGTATTAACAAGCCTATAGGTGGAACAAGCTACGCACCAGTTGTGCAGACACTTCCTGATACACCTGTTTCTTCTCCAACAGCGCAGACAGATGAAACAGTGCAATTCCAAAATGAAGCGTACGAAGCGGTAGCGGCTAAGGATGTAGCATTGTATGCCGATGCTGTCCCTACTGATTTTAACAGCACCATCGAGGATGATCTAAAACGTCCACCATTTAACACCTTGATAAGAGGTGAACTAACCTACACCGCATTAGAGCTTCATCTAATTGATTCTACAAACAGCAATGCCTTCGTGAGTACAACTAATAAGAATAAGGTTACAATAACATTACCTTACCCTAGCGGCACAAATAAGGATAACTACGATTTTAAGATAATACATTATAAAAACGGTGCTTCTGCTGAGATTATTAACAATCACAGAGAAACTGATAATGGTTTAGTGTTCTCTATAACAGAATTTAGCCCATTTGTAATTGTCTATAATAAGACACCATTCTATACCGTTTCATTTGATCCTGGTGTAGGTAACTTTAATGATGTTAATGAAGAGGTAATTGCAAAGAGATATGCTCCTAGCGGAAACACTGTAGAACCTCCTCAACCGCCTACAAGCCAAGGACTAACCTTTGGTGGATGGTTTACAGGTAAAGATGGAAGTGGCACACGCTTTACCTCTGCAACCCCTGTTTATAGTGATACAAAACTATTTGCCTACTGGTTAGGAAAGTTTACGGTCATACTTGATACTCAAGGCGGCGATTATTTGGCTAATTTGAGTGTAATACAGGGTGAAAAGCTTGTTGATCTTCCAACTCCGACACGTCCGGGCTTTACATTTAAGGGGTGGTATACTGCTCCTAATGGTGCGGGCAATGCGGTTACAGCTTCAACTACTGTTAATACTAATCCTACTACGTTATACGCTAATTGGGAAGCGAAAGGCGGCGGTAGTGGAGGTTCTACTAACTTTACCATAACCTTTAATAGTGATGGTGGTTCAAGTGTAGCGTCTATCTCTAATATCACGCCTGGTGCAACTATACCTCTTCCGGCTGATCCTACTAAGCTAAACAACACCTTTGGTGGATGGTTTACCGCAATAAACGGCGGTGGTACACAGTTTACAGCTACTACAAAAGTATACGATAACATAACCCTATTCGCCAAATGGATACCTGCTAGCGGATTTGCTAACGTAACCTTTGATACACAAGGTGCGACAACAGCTAACTTTACCTTAACTACGGCTATAGGCTCTACCGTAACGCCATTCCCGGCTTCGCCGATAAAAACAGGATTTACCTTTAGCGGATGGTACACCGCTATAAATGGCGGTGGGGTACAGTTTACATCTGCTACTAAGGTAGCCGGCCCGATAACCGTATATGCTAAATGGACTTCTGGCAGTGGCGGTGGAGGGGGTACTTCATCCGATGGTACATACACAGTAACCTTTGACACAGGTGGAGGAACAGCTATCGCTTCACAAAAGGTTTACCCAAGTGGCTTAGCGTATAATCCTGGTACACCGGCTAAATCAAACTACAAGTTTACCGGATGGTACTCACAAAAGGCTTCTAACGGATACGGAACCGGTACGTTATATGACTTTAACACCCCAATTACAAAGGATACAACAATCTACGCCGGATGGCAGTGGCTTCTTCCTGGTGAACCGCCTAAATATACTGTAAAGTTCTATCCATTAGGCGGATCTGCTGTAGCGGATATTGTGGATATTGCAGACGGCTCTACAGTAACACTCCCTAGCCCTACCAAGAAGGATTACCGTTTCGTAGGATGGTATACAAAGCCAAACGGACAGGGTACACTTTACTATTCGGGAATGCCGATTACTTCAAGTATAGCGCTCTATGCTAACTGGTCTTGGACCGGTGTGGGAGATGAGCCGTTATACACCGTTAAATTTGATAGTTTAGGTGGTTCTAAGGTAGCTGATGTAACGAAGGTGCAAAAGGATGGCTTTATATCACTTCCAACACCGACAAAGGATAAGTACACCTTTGATGGATGGTACAAACAAAAGGGTACAGATGGTTTAGCCTCGGGTGAACAGTTTACCGCTGCAACCCCTATTACAGAGGATACTACTCTCTATGCTAAATGGAAATGGAAAGATGGTGAAGAACCACGTTATACTGTAACTTTTGATTCTAGGGGTGGTTCTGCGGTAGGAAATATAGTAAATGTGGTACCTAGCGCAGTTGTTGGTACACTGCCAACCCCAATAAGAACAAACTACAGATTTGATGGGTGGTTTACCCAAACAAACGGAGGAGGCACACAGTTTACTGCCGAAACTCCCGTAACCGACAACATTACCCTTTATGCAAAATGGACTAATGCAGACGGTAGTAACGATCCAAACGATCCGAACAACCCTGATGATCCGAACATACCGGATACCCCGGTAGACCCTGCGCTACCTGACGATCCGACTAATCCAGATGATCCAAACTATGATGACCCTATCTACGAAGATCCAGATTATGATAACCCTGACTATGTGGATTCCGAGATAGTTTCTGGTAAAACAGACGCTCCTAAGACTGGTGATAAGACCCCGATAGGGCTATATGTTACCTTGATAGTAGTCGGTATAGCAGGACTAATTTTGATTAGCAGAATAAAATCAACAAATAACAAGAGATAGCACAATGCGAAAAGGGTTTGTTTTTACGCGGTTTACATTAGGTGAGATGTAATTATTATCAAATGTTGCGTTTTAATTAAAAGCGCAACATTTGTATATTTACGAAATGACAATATAATGTATCTACCCGATGGACAATCCAGTTTAATGCTGCCCTTTTTACATACACAAATTATCTAAGATATAGATGATATAAGGAATAGATAGGTAACTATGAAGCAGATGTCTAATAAACTAAAATTAATCCTTATCATTACCTTTTCGTTATTAATATTTGCCGGAGCGTTTGGGCTTATCACATCCTTTGTTAAGTATGCAGTAATAAAGGGTGAGTATGACAGCCTAGCAAAGCTTGTAAACACTGAAAACGGTAACGATAAGGCAAAGGTAGACTTTAACTCCATTAAAAATGTAAACAAGGATATTATCGGTTGGATTATGATACCAAATACCGATATAAACTATCCAATAACTAAAACAAAGGATAATGAGTACTACCTAACCCATACCTCACGCCGCACGGTAAGTGATAGCGGCAGTATCTTTATGGATCATAACAACAAGAAAAACCTTACTGATTATAATACAATACTATACGGACATAACATGAAGGATGGATCGATGTTCTCTGACCTAAACAACTTTTTAAATCCTTCATTCTTGAAGAAGAATAAAACTATATATGTATATATAGGAAGCAGAATCTACACCTACAACATAATTGAAGCAAGGGTAGCGCAGAAGAATGATATTGTATTTAGCATGTTTTCACCTGACTACACAGCTGATGACTTTAATGATTACCTAGCAAGAGTTGCACCAAATCATACTAAAAAGGGTGCTAAAAATAAGAATAGGTACATTACACTATCTACCTGTGATACAGCTAGCTCTACTACAAATAAAAGGGTAGTTGTAACAGGCGTCTTAAAGTAAGGGTTAAAAAGGTAACTCATACCTTAAAACCAACCTATTAACAAGATAATAAGAGGATACATCGGAATTGCTAGTGCAGTTATGTGAAATATATGCGGCATTTTGCAGTAGAGTTAACCGAATAATATAAATTAATGTGACAAAAATGGGCGGTACTAGACACCTTTTGGGATAGTATCGCTCATTTGTTACCTTTTAAATAAATAGCGTTTTTTTGTTATAGTCAATCTTCCACAAAATGCAACTTTTTATAATAGTTTTTGAGGTAAAATCATTGACATTGGCATTATTTCATGGTAGAATTAATTTGTAGAAGATACATATATTTATTTAGGAGGATGTAATAATGGATTTTACTAACCTAATAAAGATTGGTAAAAGGGCGGGTATAATACTGTCGGTTGTTATGGGGATCCTCGGTATACTCATACTATTTTTTCCGACGACAATGCTAGTCCTTGGGGTTAACATTGCTGTAATTGCTTTAATTCTATTTGGTGTAGTGCAGATTATCCAGTACTTTAAGGATACCATTAAAAATGGCTGGCTGTTAGCAAGCGGGATTATTATGACAGTTATGTCGGTTATGATACTCTTTGACAGCGCGCTAGTAAAGATTGAAACACTTGCTTTGCTTTTCTCATTCCAGTCGCTCCTTAGTGCATTCAACCAGTTTTCACTAAGTGCGGTTATGAAGAACGAAATTGGCAAAGGCTCGGGGCTACTCATCTTTTCAGCAATTATGTCAATATTAGTAGGGTTATTCCTAATTATCTATCCTGTAATGAGCCTTGCGGTTGAGGCTATTGTGTTTGGTGTTTACCTAATATTTGGTGCAATTTCACTGTTTACAATATCTACAAAGGACTAACATATACCTTTAAACTAGCTATTCCATAGGAGGTGAGCATATGGAGAAGATAAAGAGCTTTACTGTAAATCACGACACGTTAACCCCAGGACTATACATATCTAAAGAGGACGATGGTATCGTTACATACGACGTTAGGATGAAATATCCTAATAGGGGTGATTTTCTACAGACTGGTAGTATACACACCATCGAGCACCTGTTCGCTACCTTTATCCGTAATACTGATTACAAGGATCACATTGTCTATGTTGGCCCAATGGGTTGCCGTACAGGAATGTACCTGTTAACACGGGGACTTACTGATGATATCGTGATCGATCTTGTTATCAAGTCTTTCGAGTTTATCGCTAACTATTCAGGTGAGATTCCGGGAAATAAGCAGAGCGAATGCGGCAACTATCTAGACCATGACCTAGAAGGCGCAAAGCTTGAAGCAAAACAGTATCTTTCGTATCTAAAAGGATACACAACAGACCGATTGCAGTACGCAGATTAACATTGTATACTGCTCAAGACAGATTACTACAGGTTACACAGATTATAAGGTTACGACCAAAAAGTAATGACGAAAGGATTAATTCATCTTATGAGAAACTTTAAATTCGGCACTCTAGTGCTTGGTATCCTACTAATTGCAGTAGGGGTTATATATGCGGGAAACGTACTAAACATATGGGATATCGCCTTCTTTTTTAGAGGCTGGTGGACTTTATTTATTATCGTGCCATGCGTAGTTAGCATGTTTAATAACGGTGTTAGCACCGGTAATCTTATCGGTACAGCGGTAGGGGTACTGCTTCTTCTTAATGCACAGCGTATAGTGCCTATGGATATTATCTTTAAGCTGCTTGTCCCTGCTATACTTGTAGCGATAGGGATAAAGCTACTATTTGGAAACAACTACACCCGTAGGTTTAAAAGCATTAACAGCGGTAGCTCATCGTATGGGGCTTACTTTGGAGAGCAAAGATTAAACTATAATGGACTTGTCTTTAATGGTGTGGATGTATCTAGTATCTTTGGAAGTGTTACCATCGATCTTAGGGGTGCAATTATACAAAACGAAGCGGCAATTAACGTTACCTGTATCTTTGGCGGCGTAGATATACTTTGTAGTGAAAACCAACCTATTAAGTCCGGTTGTTTGTCCATCTTTGGTGGTGTATCTAACAAGAATTCAAACGTTGTAAATGATCAAATTCCGACAGTTTACCTTGGTGGGTCTTGTATATTTGGTGGGGTTTCGATTAAGAACTAGATTTTTATAATATAATTGTTCTACTGGGAAAGGCTTCAATGGAGGTATATAATGAATGACAACAGCGGAAGAAAGTATCTTGCAATTACCTTGGCGGTGGTGCTTATTGTAATGATCGGTGCGTCTTTAGTATCGGTTGCAGGTAATCTACTATCGGGGTTTGGTTGGTTCTTTAACAACAAATTTTTCTACAACGGTGGAGTGAATAGTGAATCAGTAGGCGAAGATTTCTCCACACAACGTGAATATAGAGGGGTACAGTCTATTAAGATCGAAGCTGACACGGCAAATATTATTGTTTCAAAACAACAGAATACCGATTCAGTTAAGGTGTTTGCAAATGGAGATGATTCTAACAGCTTTAGCACAAGCGAGAGCGGCGGAGTGCTAAAGATAAAGGATAAAAATAGCCAGTTTAACTTTTTAGGTGTAAGTAATACCGAGATAGAGATAGTTATCCCCGAAGGTGTGTCAATTGATTTCGACGTAAAATGTGGTGCAGGTAGATTTAATGCAGACTCGTTGGAATGTACATCCTTTAACATTGATAGTGGGGTTGGCGAGGTTAATATAGCTAGCATTACCTCTAGATCCGCAAACTTTAATGTTGGGGTAGGCAATGTAGAGGTATCTAATGCTAACATTATGAATACCGATATTAATTCCGGTATAGGCGAGCTTACTATTAACTACTCATCTCCTGTTGATGGATTCCTTATCGATGTGGATAAGGGGATCTCCACCGTAGAGGTAAACGGCAAATCCTATAGAAAGGGTAACCACCAAAACGGCAAAGCACCTAACCGAATAAAGATAGATAACGGTATCGGTTCTATTAGACTTAATTTTTCTGAATATTAACAGAGAGATTTTACTTCTTAACCACTATCAGTTACTGTTAGTGGGGGGGAGTTAGATAAAAAGGAGGAAATAGTATGAAATTTGGAGTAAGCTCATACAGCTTTTCACGGCTGTATAACGACACATTCACCCAACTTGATGCAGTTAACAAGGCAAAGGAGATGGGGTTTGATGTAATTGAATTTGCAGAGGTAAACCCACCAGAAGGTGTTAGCAAGAAGGACTTTGCTAAACAACTGGCCGACAGATGTAAAGAGGTAGGGATTGAGGTTGGCAACTATGCTGTTGGAGCAGACTTTATTAACAACCAGACAAACAGTGTAGAGGATGAGATACAGCGTTTAAAGGGCGAGGTGGACGTTGCAAAGATACTAACAGCGCCGACTATGCGCCATGATGGCACTACAGGGATTGGGGTTAAGGGGTTTGATAATGCACTACCCGCTCTAATAAAGGGGTACCGTGAGGTTACCGAATATGCCGCTACGTTAGGTATAAAGACAATGATAGAAAACCATGGATACTTCTGTCAGGACAGTGAACGTGTGGAGCGCATTATTGCAGGGGTTAACCACGAAAACTTTGGTCTGCTTATGGATATGGGTAACTTTTTATGTGCCGATGAATCTCCAGAAAAGGCTGTCGGCAGGTTAGCACGTTATGCATTCCATCTACATGCAAAGGACTTTGTCTTTAAATCTGGCAATGAACCTGACCCAGGTGCAGGATTTTTCCCTACTCGTGCGGGCAACTACCTTAAGGGTACAGTTGTCGGTCAAGGTGTAGTACCTGTCTATCAGATCTTAAGACGGATGATAGGGGTAGGGTATGACAACATTATCTCAATCGAGTTTGAAGGGGTGGAAGATCCTATATGGGCAATCCAGACTGGTTTTGATAACTTAAAACGTTATTACGACATGGCTCGTAATTAGTACATAACAAAAGTATGGCACATTGGTATCGTGAAACGTATAAGGATGTTAACTTTATACGATAGGATATTAATGTGCCACGCTGGTTTAATTTTAGTTTAATTGGTACTTAATCAGATAATGTATAGTTCTTATTCTATCAGATTTGTACGACGTCTATAGTGCTACTTAATTTCGTATGAATTACTAAAGGATTTGTTCGTAGTCTGTTCGTAGTCGTTGGTTGTTTGACTAAATATTATGATATATCAAAAAAACAAAACACCCTGTTTTACTAGGTAAACACTAGTGAAACAGGGTGTTTTGAATGTGTTACGTTCTCAAAACAGCTAACAGGACATAAATACTTAAATGACTCTATTTATCTTCCTCGTCTGTACTATCTATAAACATTTCTTCGGTCGTTTGCTGTGCTTTTTCAAGTTTTGCAGTAATCTCATCAAGCGCACCAGTAACCGCTTTTAGGGCATCAATAGCTGTTGCCATTCTTCCTGCTAAGTGATAATACATCGCTTTGTAATCAGCCATAGCATTCCCTCCAAAGATTAGTTAATTTTTTAAATTGGAGCTACTAACCAGATTCGAACTGGTGACCTCTTCCTTACCAAGGAAGTGCTCTGCCGCCTGAGCTATAGCAGCGGTGTTAAACCAACGAAATATATTATATCATTAATAATCCAATTTGTCAATACCTTTTTTATAAATATCTTTATTTTTTGATGATTTTCTTTAGGTTAATAGGTTAGATTTAAATGTTATACCCCTGTATCTGTCTATAACCGCAGAAAAGCTACCACCTTTAAAGGTTTAATTTTAAAGGTGGTAGCCTTAAGTTTAGCTAAACTGTTAATATTTCATATTAAATCCTTAGATAGCATTATATAAATCTAAAGGCTACTCTGTCAATAGGCTGTAGGCGGTTATCTTTCTGATCCTAAATGCCACTAGGTTTGAAACTATAAACGCTACTAACGTTATGGCTATGATTAGGTAAAGGATGTATAGATAACTCATCGTAAAGTTAACGTTACTAACCCCCATACCGCTAAGAAGTAGTGCTACAAACTTGTTGGAGTATAACCCACCTAGCACTGCACCGATTATAGTGCCCGTTAATACTACAGTAGTAAAGCTAAGGGCGATCTGATTCATTAGCTGAAGGGTGGTAAATCCGGTCGCCTTAAAGATCCCGATGTTTGTTCGCTCACGCAGTATCTTCATCTTAATTATCAAGAACAGGATAAGCGTTACTACCATAACCATGATTAATAGAACAACCAACATTAGAATAGTTACCCCTCCTTCAAATGATCGGGTAATATTTTCTAAGGTTGCCTTTATATCTAGAGAACCCCAGGATATATCCTTATAGCGGCTCTCTAGCACAGATGTAAACTCCTTAGTGGTAGAGTGGTCGTTAAGGCCTATTATAATTCCGTTTACCTTGTAGTCAGGGATTAACTTTTGCATGCCGCTTTGGGTCATGTCAGCGGATAATCCGTTATCTGCTGCCTGCTCGGTTGCACCGCATATAAGATACTCGGCAGTATTGCCCCACATTGATATCGAAACGGTGTCGCCTACCTCTTTACCTGCTTTTTTTAGTATTAGCTTAGAGATGGAGATTTCGTTGTCATGGATGGGGTATCTACCTTCAGTGACGGTCATCCTCGGGAGCTTGTTAAAATCATTAGTAACAACTAGGTTTACATTTTGGGTGTTAAGTAAGGTAATTGGAATCTGTTCGTACTTTACAGTAGATTCTACCTCCTCCATTGCTTGGATCTCTTGAAAGTATCTATCAAAATCTACAGTACGGTCGTTTATCATAAACCACATATCTGAAATGGGTACCCCTATTATATTAAGAAGTGCAGTTTTGTCCTCTACCATGTTTTTATACATTAGGATTGAGAATACACTGGCAAAGGTTAGTGCGGCAACAATTATACATATCATTACATTTTGTTTAAACCCTTGCAGGATAGTTTTTATGGTAATAGATAGATTTACGTTAACCCTAGAGCGAGAGAGGGGGAGGTGGTTTCTCTTAAAATTATGGGTTTCAAATCCATTTCGTAGTGCGATAATAGGGGTAATCCTCTTTATCCTAACTGCACATAAAAATGTAATCAACACCACAAGCAATAGTATGGCAAAAAAGCTTACTAACACCGAAACCACATTACCGCTAAGCTCCCATAAAAGCCCGGATGATTCGGCGGCGATCCTACCTATGGATCCCATTAGTAAAAGTGATCCTGTTACCCCAAGCAAACCGCCAATCCCCGCAAGTCCGCCGTACTGTAGGATAAATGTTAGGATAACCTGCGAGTTTTTATAACCCAGAGCTTTAAGCACCCCTATATTCCTAATACCATCCTCAATCCCCGAGATAATAGAGAATGCAATTACAATTAACGAAACAATTACCATAATGAAGGAAAATCCAATCATAATCATGACTAGAATATTTACAAACATGAAATCGTTAGTTTTTGCTGTATCAAGGGTTAGTCCATAGATAAATCCGTCCATTCGGATGTCGTTAATCGCCTTGCTTATACCGTCAAAGATGTTGTCTAGCGAGGTAGTGTTATCCGAAATAATTGATAATAGCTTGCCATTTGAGTTGACGGCAGGAAGCTGATCTGAAAGCTCTTGATAAGCCTTTTCTGCAAGGTAGGTTTTGGTCAGCGTAACTGTGCTGGGGCCAAAGAATATATCCTCAAAAAAACCATAAATTATATATTTTTTTTCCATTGAGTTAACTGTCATAGTTATAGTTTCATCTGTCTTGTAACCATAACTATCTCGGAATGATAGGGGGAGCACAATTGAGTCGTCAGTTAACTTGTCGCTCTTGTCTATTATAATTAAGTCAGACAATTTTTCATCCTCATTGCCGTTGACAAACAAAAAGGAATTTGAGATATTAATCTCGCCTTTTTGGATAATTACCCCTGTAGACAGGATAGAGTTCTCAATTTCTATCTTTAATATTCCATCCTGGTTTTGTATATTATCCATAAAACTATCAGGTTCTTGAATACTGCTAAACCCTCCTAAATAGTATATTATGTCGGGTGCGTTTAGCTGTTTAACCTTATCGGTAAAGAAGGAGCTTATACTCATAGCCACGGTAAGACCGATGTTTAGTAGTAATGAGGCTAGAAACAAAAGGATAACTAGCGTTACCATACTGGTTTTTGCCTTGCTTATGTTACTTTTTATCACTTTAAACATACTACCACCCCATCTCCTCTAAGAAAGCTTGTATCCGCTTAATCCGTGAGCTGTCGTCTTGGTAGCGCTCTAGCAGTAGTTCGTTCTCGATAACCCCGTCACGCAGGTAGAGGATACGGTTGCCACGGCAGGCAGTTTTAAGGTCATGGGTAACCATTACAATGCTCTGGCCGTTATTGTTGACCTCGCTCATGATATCCAGTACAGCTTTGGAGGAGGAGGAGTTTAGTGCACCCGTCGGTTCATCTGCAAAGACGATACGAGGGTTATTAATAAGGGAGCGAACGATCCCGACCCGTTGTGCCTCACCGCCCGAAAGCTGTGCGGCGAATTTATTGTATGACCCCTCTCCGATCCCCACAAGCTGTAGTAGCTTCTTTGCACGAGAGAGCACCTCTTTATGGTTCTTATTAACCAGATACCCGCTTACAAGGATGTTATCCATAACGCTCATAGAGGGGTTTAGATAGATCTGCTGAAACACAAACCCGCAGTTGTCACGTCGAAATACCGCAAGCTTGTCATTTGATAGCTTTGATATCTCCCGTCCGTCAAAAAACACCTCCCCAAGGGTTGGCTTATCCATGCTAGACAGAGCATAAAGCAGGGTGGATTTACCCGAACCCGAGCTTCCCATAATAATGGTAAAATCCCCGTCGTATATCTCAATATCCAGATTTTTAAGCACATGCTGTTGTGTTCCCCCGTTAGAGAAGCTTTTGCAGAGCAGTTTAGTCGAAAGTATAGTTTTTTTCTTCATAGTATGTATCCCTTCATTATAAAAGATTGTATTGCTAATACCTACAATCTATTATACCCTATATTATCATAAAAGTCCTTGTCGGTTTCTTAACCAATCCTTAACCAATCCTTAACTGAAAGGTTAGCTTGCTACCTACAAAATTAACGTGAGGTTATGCCTCACGTTAAAGTAATCTTAGAACAAACTTAAATAGGTATAATAAGCTTTACTGTAAACCCATCGGTTTTGTTGTAACAGACAATATCCCCGCCCTGCATCTGCATAAAATGTTTGGAGATATATAGCCCTAACCCCGAGCCCGACTGTGACACAGCGTTGTTGCCGCGATAGAATTTACCAAACAATAACGGCAGTTCCTCCTCGCTAACCCCGCCGCCATAGTCGGAGATATCCATCTCCATATGGGCTTTGGTAAGGTTAAAGCTTATCTCTATTGGGGTGTTAGCGTATTTATATGAGTTTGAGATAATATTATCGATAACCTGCCCTAGTCGTAGGGTATCTGCTTTTATAATGCACTGTGGGATATCCTCTAGGGTGGCTTTATTTAGATAGTCGCTTTCCTTAATTAGAGATATAAGTATACTGCTGTATACCTCCTCTACAGTAACCTTTAGTTCACCCAGTTCCTCTAGGGTGGCGTTAAACATATCGGTAATTAGGTGGTCGATCTGTTCAGTTTTGCTGTAGATAATCTCAACTCTATCGGTAATCTTCGGATCGCTTACAGTGGCAAGCAGTAGTTCGCTTATGGCTTTTATCGAGGCTACTGGGGTTTTGATATCATGGCTTAACCCTGCAATCAGCTCCTTCTTTGCTTTGTTTGCAAGGTTTTCGTTATCTCTTGCTCTTTTAAGCTCGGTTCGCATAATATCAAAGCTTTCGGTGAATGCTCCAAAGATGTTATGTCTGTCCATCCTTATATCATGGTCAAGCCTACCCGCCGCAATGCTACTGGCAAACTGTTTTAGCTTTTCAAAGGGTTTAGTTATAACCCTATGTAGGTAGAGCAGGTATAGTGTAAGGGTTAAGGTTAAAAATCCAAAGGTAGCGATAATAACGCTATACATTGTAGTGATGGACTGCTTTTGTATAAGCATATACCCTTCTTTTTGGAGAAGTGCTTTAATCTGCATATCCTTCTGAGTATCCTGAACAATCTCATTAATGCTAGCCATATCTATCTTAACAGGTTTTATGACGGACACCGTTACAAGGCTTAGGGTAAGTCCTATAGCTAGAACGGTAAAGAGCAGAACCGCCATAGATTTTATATTAATCCTCATATTGTCACCTCGAAGGTGTAGCCCACACCCCAGATAGTCTTAATATATCTAGGCTCATTGGGGTTGTCCTCAATCTTTTCACGAAGTCGCCTGATATGCACATTAAGGGTGCTGTCACTGACTATCCCACCGTTCCAGACCTTCTCAAAGAGCTCATCCTTTGTTACAACCTTGTTTTTATTCTGCATAAGGTGCAAAAGTAGTCTAAACTCCATGGATTTTAGGTTTATCACCTCGTTGTTAAGATATGCCTTTGAAGCGTTTGGGTCAAGCCTTATGTTACCTACTGTGATTACATCGGATGTGCTTGTGTCCTTACACCTTTTAAGCATAGCCTTTACCTTAGCGAGCAGGATACTTAAGGTGTACGGCTTTTTAATATAATCATCCCCGCCGATACCTAAAGCCATTAACACGTCATCATCACTCTGTCTAGCGCTAATAAAGAGGATGGGAAGGTCTTTGGTAAGACGAAGCTCCTTGCAAAGCTCAAACCCCGACCGATCTCCTAGGTTAATATCAAGCAGTAGCAGAGAAACCTCGTTCTCCCGCATAAAGCAAAGTCCTTCCTCGTAGGTAGCGGCGTAGCTCGATCTAACTCCAAAGGTGTTAAAGTATTCACTGGTTGCTTCGCAAAGAGCAACCTCATCATCTATAATTAAACAGTCGTATCTCATCTTAGACCTCACTTTAATGGTAGTATCTATTTGACACTACATCCGTATTTAACTTGGTTTGTATATATCTTACCATATTTTTTTGCTTTTTCAATAGTTTTAACAATTTGTTTATCTTTACATGGTTAACTGTTAATTAAGTAGTGTTATTATTAAGTATATAACTACACTGTTTTGGTATAGATAATATAATAGGTATAATGTGAAGCTACAATGGAACTATAGAGGTATGGTTAGCTTTAAAATCTATCAAATATTACTTTGGTACTTGGTGGTAGCAACTGTGCTTTACTCTTTTTGCTATAAGCTGTAAATCTAGAGAAAAAAGTGACCTTTAAGTGCCAAAGTTATAGAATAAAGGGTGATAATAATAATGAAAACTGAAGCAGAGATAATAATTTCAAAATCCGCAAGGTGGTGTGAGCACCTGTTACAGCTTAGGAAGATTGTACTAGACTGTGGGTTAACAGAGGAGATTAAGTGGTCACAACCATGCTACACCTATAAAGGGAAGAATGTTATTATACTGTACGACTTTAAGGATTCTTGCGGGCTTTCATTCTTTAAAGGTGTGCTATTAAAGGATAGATATAACATCCTGCAAAAGCCGGGGGAAAATAGCAATGAGGGCAGGATAGTAAGGTTTACCCGTATCGAAGATATTGCCGAGATGGAAGCTACCCTAAAGGAGTACATCCAAGAGGCCATAGAGGTGGAGAGGTTAGGGTTAAAGCTACCGCCTAGCCAATGTGTAACGGTAGAGGACATGCCGCAAGAGCTACTGGATATCTTTGCGGAGATGCCCGACCTACAAGCTGCGTTCGACGCGTTAACTCCAGGCAGGCAAAGGGGGTACATCCTATATTTTTCAGCACCAAAACAATCAAAGACCAGAACAAAGCGTATCGAGAAGTACGCCGATCGTATCTTTGAGGGTAAGGGACTAAACGATTATAAATAAAAAGGGAGTAGAAAAGATGGTAATTTCAGCATACATTAACTTTAAAGGTGACTGCAAAGCGGCAGTAGAGTTTTATGGGCAGGTTTTTAACGAAACCCCAAAGATTATGACCTATGGTCAGATGCCGCCTGACCCTAACGTTAAGACACCGGCCGAGATGAAGGATCTGGTAATGCATTCAGAGCTTGAAATCTGCGGCAACAAGCTTTTTTTCTCCGACATACCATCAAATATGGAGTTTGTCTGTGGTAACAATATTACAATATTTATTACAAGCGAGGATGAAGATAAGGTTTCAAGATGGTATGAGGAGCTTTCAAACGGTGGACGACCTGTAATCCCACTGGCCAGAACCTTCTGGAGTAGGCTTTATGGATATGTAATAGATAAATTTGGTGTAGGATGGCAGATAGGCTGTTCAGAATAGGATAGGTTAAAAGCAAAAAGATGGGATCTACCAAAGCGTATAAATGGTATGCTTTGGTAGATCCCATTGGGTTAACCTTGTAGTCACAGCTAGTATACATTCCTGTACCATTAAAGTCATTCGATAGTTTTTATACTTCCCTTGTTTAACCTTAAGATTACGTCGGCATGGTCGGCTAGCTCTTTTGAGTGTGTTACCACAACGACACACCTATCCATTTCGTGTGAACTCTCTAGAAGTAGGGAGATAATGCTCTTTGCTGTATCCTCATCTAAATTGCCTGTCGGTTCGTCCGCAAGGATTATAGGAGCGTTAGACGCAATAGCACGGGCGATCGCTACACGTTGTTGTTGACCGCCAGATAGCTTCATCACATTACGTTTGATCTCTTCGTTACCAAGTCCAACTCGCTCTAGTATAGGATTTGGTGGAAGTGTAGTAGTTAGCGCTACATTCTCCTGTGCAGTGAGATAATCGATTAGGTTATAGCTTTGAAAGATAAAGGATACGTTATTTTTTCTGTGATTAGAAAGCCCCAATTTCTCGATGTCCTCCCCATTAAATAAAACCTGTCCGCTATCTGGGCTATCCAATCCGCCAAGGATTGAGAGCAGGGTTGTTTTTCCACAACCCGATGGTCCAAGGATAGCATACATTTTGCCCGCCTCTAGCTTAGCAGAAGCACCATTAAGAACAGGTGATGACTTTTTACCGTTATAGGTATATTTAAGATTTGTAATTTCTAATGTATTCATTACAGAATACCTCCTAACTCATTTTTGAAAAGATTTCCTTTGGTTTAAGCTTGAAAATTGGGTATGAAGCGAGTAGTAGCGAAGCTATAATCACCATAAACCCTATGCCGCATACCTGCACAAAATCCTGAATTGAAATATTAACAGCAATAGTCTGGGTGGGTGGCTGTGTGACTACTTCAGCTTCTATGGTTGTGCCGTTTGTTAAATCCTTTGCTATCACCTGTTCGCTCTCAACTACCTGTTGAAGTAGGCTGTCCAAAACATTCTGTGCAATAAGCGAACTGGAGATAACCGATAGCGAAAACGCAAAAATTGTTATTAGAAAGATCTCGGTCATATGCTGTAAAACTATCTTACCTTTACTAATTCCAATTGACAGTAACACTGCGGTTTCGTATGTGCGGTTTCGTATCCACATTAGCAAGATTAACGATAAAACTACGACACAGACAAAGAGTAAAACGATGATGATAACGGTAATTAGGTTTTGTAAAGCCTCTAGCGCCTTTTTGGCGTTTTGATATTCGACATCATGTTTTGTGATAATGCAGGAATCCCAATCCATTCCGTCTAACTTCTTGACATTAGATATAATTAAGTCCAGTTCTGCCGGGTCATTAACAAAGAAATCACCATATTGGTAATGGTTTTGCTCTGTGGTAAAATTTATCTGAGAGTAGGCTTTATGATCTGTAAAGGTGATGTTGTCATATAGGTCGTAGGAGGGAGCCATACCAATAGCGTCCTGCTTTTGTGTTTCGACATAGATACCAACGATCTTAACCTCAACTGATCTATCTGTTTTATTAAGCGATCGCAAAACTATGGTATCACCAACCATTAAGTTGTTAGCAACTGCAAATTTTTTGTTGATAATAATAACCTTATTATCATTATCGACAATGTGTCTACCCTCGACTAACTCAAATCCTACCTCTTTGAAATAGGTGTCCTGCTCTGAATGGCTGTTGCTTATAATCTTGCCGGCATGCTCATATCCTTCTGGAATCTGTGCCGCTCCATCGGTTGATATATTTAAAGGTATCCTCTCTATGTTTTGATACTCTGCATGGTAGTATGAACGAAGGTTATAGTTATCTGTCATACCGTTTATCTTTAATATCTTTGAGATGGTGTCCTCGTTTAACTGGGTATTAACAGCCTTTGCGTTAATAGTAAAACTACCCATTAAGGATCTGCGGATATTTAGAGCCGCAGTATTAGTGGCTGTTTGTATTGAGATACATACTAATGTCAATGTAGCCATTATGAGCAAGACAAAAAACATTATCACGGATTTTGCTTTTTTACGAATGGTGTGCAGATATGCACGTTTGAAAAAATTCATATATCCTCTCCTGTTAGCTCATTTTAGATAGTATCTCTTTAGGCTTTAGCCGCATAGACGGGATGCTGGAGATGATGATTGATACAGCAAGTAGCATTGCACCAAATCCGCAGACGACTCTAAAGTGTTGTGTTGTAACTAAGATAGTGCCTGTTTTCCCAAATAGGTTTCCGATATATCCTGAAATGTTACTGCTAAATAGGTATGAGAGAGGAAAAGCAACAATAGAGATTAACCCAACCTCAACAATGTACTGCATTAGGATAAACGTTTTTGGAATGCCGATAGATAGCAAGATACCCGTCTCTCTCATCCGTCCTTTTACCCACATAGTTAGTATTAACGTTACAATACCAATGCTGATTACTACTATTATAACAATTAGCGTCCTTATCAGCGAACTCATATTTGAAATAGCGTTCTCTGTTCTTTCGTAAACCTCGTTGTTGGCAGAGATGGTAAAGTTATTCCAGTTAATACCATCTATGGCTTGTACGTTTTTGATAATCTGCTCTAACCGTTCAGGGTCAGAAACAAAGAAGTCTGCGGATGTATAGCCTAAGCTTGGCCCGTCAGGAAAGTTTTTAAGTGCTTCTATCATTGCCTCCATACTCATAAAGATATAGTTTTCATAATCAAAGTACGAAGCCATGTTATAGTTGTTCTTTTCATCTGATTTATCAGCTACAACCTCAAATATACCTATAACTTTAAGAGGTACGGTTAGGTCATTGTAGGCATTTACGGTATCACCGAGGTTTAAATTATGCTTATCTGCAATAGCTTTGCTAATTATGACAGCGTCTTTGTCTTTAGCTGTAATATGTCGCCCCTTAACCATGGAAAATGACTGTGAAAGAAAGAGCGAGGAGTACTCCGAGCTAATTGTGCCGACGGTATAGTATTGTCCATCTACCATTGGCATTCCCTTTGGATTAATACATTCAATATACCTATTGTTCGTGTCAAAAAGCTCAAAGATGGTGGTGCAGTTTGTATCAAAGGCCTCTATCCCTTTAATCTCGGCAATCCTCTGAGCCATTTTATTCGTAATCAACTCCTGCGTGCTGTACGAACCGTTTTCGTCACTTTTCCAACTTCCTGTGGATAGGTTTCTTTCTACCGTAAAGCTTGCTCCTGTTGCTCCCCGTAAATCCGTTGTTCTTTCTTCCTCAGCGTCAAGCGATGCTAACCCGGAAAGGACGAGGGTAGAGATAACCACAATAATTAAAAATAACAGTAGACTTTTTCCTGGTTTACGTATTCCATGCAAAAAAGCCCGTTTAATCAAATTCATAGATATGCCTCCTTTTTACTTTATACCTATATTATAAATAGTAAAGGTGGAGTTGCGGTGGAGTTAAGGCGTAGATTAGGGGGAGTTAGAGTTAGAGTTAGATAAGAAAAGAATCGCTAACCTTTATAAAGGTCGCGACTCAGAAATTATATATAAAGCATTAGAGGTTGTGAAGGTTAATTAAACAACACAGAAAATCTTACACCTAGCGTTGTATTCTCCAACTTATAATTAAGACCATGTCGATCAAGCACCGTCTTGACTATATAAAGACCAAGTCCGTTGCCACCGCTACTGCTGTTACGGGATTTATCTACACGATAGAATGGTTGGTAGATATGTTCCATGTCCTCTGGTTTAATATGGATACCCATGTTCTCTACCTGTAACAATCTATCGCTTAATGTAACTGTGACGGTTTCGCCGTTAGGAGAATGGGTTATTGCATTGCCAATTATACTTGAGAAAGCCTTTTGTAATAAAGCTTCATCTCCAAGGTAGACTAAGGGTTTTGTGTCAATTACGAGATTAATATTCTTATCCTCTGCAATCCCTTGTAGTTTTAGGCAAACAGTTTGAATAAGCGAAGATAAATTAACTAGCGAGGCAGATAAAGGCAGATCATCCGCCGCCATTCTGGAAGCTGACAGGATCTCCTTAACTAGATTTTCTATCTCAATTACAGTTTTCATAGAATGGCGTAGGTAGGTGTCCTTGTCTTTATACTCACCGACACCGTAAATCATGCCCTCTAACTCGCCTTTTAATATTGTGATAGGTGTTTTAAGTTCGTGAGAAACTGCTCTAAAAAAGTCAACCTTGATCTTTTCCTGCTTCTTTTCTCTTACTATATCTTCTTGAAGCTTTTGGTTAGCTGACTTTAATCTGTCAAGGGTTGTTGATAGTTTTTCTGACATTGTATTAAGGTTAACAGCGAGTACACCAATTTCATCTGAACGGTCAACATCACAACTCCATGTCATGTCAAGAGACGTCATCCTCTTAGAAATATCACTGATTTTAACGATAGGTTTTGCAACAAGGCGAGAATAAAATGCCGCCACCAGTATTGAGATAATTAGTATTAATACTAAAACAAACGGGAAAATACGGGCAAAGGTATCTGAAAGCTGATCCACCGCATATCCTGGAAACTCTGCTAAGATTATATAGAGCCTACCATCATTCTCAAAACTAACCGTACTTGAGATAGCATTTCCGTATTTTGATGAATTGTCACGGGCATAATTAACGTTTGTAACCTCATTATTGTTAGAGTCCATTACGGTTATGCTAGATTGATTATCTATTGAAAATTCCGTTATTAATGGATTAATCTCATCAATAGGTGTTACCTCAAGCTTTGAAACTAACGTTTGAAGGCTATTAGTAAAACGTCTACCTTGTTCATTCTGCAATGCCTTAGGCATGAGCACCCTAAGGCTTCCATAGATTATTAGGCTAACCACCACAAGGATAGTTAGGATACCAAGGAAGATTTTAACGCTTAAACTATCTCTTATCTTCTTTATCAAGTCTATACCCCACCCCTCTAATTGTTTGAATCAGGTTAACGCCTAGTTTTTTGCGGATATTTTTAATATGTGTATTTACAATCTTTTCATCACCGAAAAAATCGTAATTCCAGACTATATTTAGTAGAATTTCCCTTGTATAAACCCTGCCTGGATTCTCCATAAATAACCGTAAAATTTCAAATTCACGCGCAGTTAAAGAGATTAGCTGACCACTAGAGTAAACCTCGTAGCTTTCTGTATTCAAGCTAATATCTCTATACTTCAAGGTTGTTACCAAACTATCAGTAGGGTTTGATCTTCGTAAAATAGCTTCAATTCGTTTTACAACCAGTAGCATAGAGAAAGGCTTGGTAATGTAATCATCTGCTAAAGCCTCAAAGCCTTTTATCTGGCTATCCATATCATCCAAGGCAGTGAGCATAATAATAGGCACGGATGATTCCTTTCTAATAAGCTCACACACCGTAAATCCATCTATCTTTGGAAGCATTAGGTCAAGCAAAACAAGGTCAGGCTTGTTTTCATAAAACATTGATACCCCGCTTGCTCCATCATCTGCTAGAAGCACAGCATAATCCTCATTTTCTAAAAAGGCTTTAATTATATTCTGTATTGACCTTTCATCCTCAATAACTAGTATAGTTTTTTTCATATAATCGTCTCCAATATAATTTTAAGCAAAATTTGTGCGTGCGATCGTTTTGTTAGTCCTACATTGCCTAATTAATATTATACCACGTATTTGTGGAGTTGAGGTGAAGTTTTAGTTAACATCGTCATCTTAATTACCAGAAATTAATAAAAGGTTAAAAAACTCCTTAGATAGGGAATGTTTAAAGATAACTAAAACATTAAGAATAACCGTAAAAAAGCGACACCTTAAATACTGTGTTAACAGCTTTTAAGGTGTCGCTTTAAGTATATTACAAAAATTCTCTTTTACAGTAACAAGGGTATATTATTAAATCCTACTAAAACCATAAAGCTACTTTGTTTCATCGTAGTTAAGCTGCCATTGTACACCAAACCTGTCGATTAACATTGCGTAGGATTTGCTCCAGAAGGTTTCACCTAGTTCCATCAGGATAGTCCCACCTTCCTTTAGTGCGTTATAGATACTGGTGGTCTGTTCTAGGGAGTTTACGCTAAGTGCTAGAGTTATAAAGCTTTCATTAGGGACTGGTTGTCCTGGGAATGAGTCGGAGAACATAATCTGTTCGCCGCCTAGATCGATACGTGCATGGACAATAAGATCCTTAGCGGCCTCGGGCATTGGGTAGTCGCCGCTTGGTGCTTCGCTATAGGTCTGGGACATAATTACCTTAGCATTTAACGCCTTTTCATAAAACGCTACAGCCTCTTTGCAGTTACCGTTTAATGTAATATATGGTGTTATCTTCATCTTTTCCTCCAATTTATTGGTTATTAATTGTTATCTAGTATACCACTATTGTTCCATTCGATACAGTCCTTGACTAGGTTAACTAACTCGGTCTGGTTAATTTTATCGACGTTTTTTATGTTAATACAGGATTTACCTGCCGTTACCTTGCCAAGCTTAGATTTATAGATGGTGGTAAAAAGCTCTCCATCCTTTTCGCCATAAACATATAGACTAATGTAGTTCTTCTGGGGAGCAAGCGCGATAGGCGGAAAGTTATCATCATACCTATATCTTCCGTATCCAATCATTACATAGGTATCGCTCTTTAACAGCCACCGCTCAAGATTAGGGGCGGCGGAGGTAATTAAGTTATCTAGCAATATAATACCCTCTTTTTTGTCACCAGACAACTCTATTAGTTGCTCTATAGAGTTTGCGTCTATCCTCATAAAACCTCCATTACTATGTTACACTAGGCGGATATATGATGTAGTATTCCCAGAAAGACTAATATAATTAGGCCAAATTAATGTGTCTTTATATATTCGTCTAACTGCTCATGCCATATGTCGGTGCGGTGCTCCTGCGGATCGGTTGCCTCGTTAAAGAGCAGGTCGATTAGGTGATGTGGGGTTTTACCGCCGATATAAATAGATTTAATACAGGACACACAGTAGACCACCACATCCTCGCAGGTCATGCTGTCAGCACGCCTTTTCATATAGCTATGCACCGTTTCAAGGTCGCAATGTGGGTAGAGGTTATCACCGCAACAGACCGAATGTTCACCATGTGCCTTAATCTCTACAATCGCAATATTCATCTTGGTAAGCAGGCTTCTAACCGCCTTATGTACAGCTGTATTGTTACGTACAGGGCAAGCGTCATGGACATTCATCCGTGCACCGCTATAGTCGGGAAAGGGGAAGTTATCCAGTCTATCCATAACCTCCCAAAGTGAGATGGTGGATATCCCATCGTATAAACTGCCAAACCGACGGTCACATCCCGCACACACATTTATTATGGTAGACCCAGTTGGAAGGTTTGGATTATGACGACAGCAGATGTTATGCAGGGAGACGTTATCCAAATTTTCTCTAAGGTATGATAGTATCTGGTGCTCCTTTTCAGGTTTGTATAGGCTTAAAGCACAGCCGGGGTTGAAGAAAAGATTATCCTTATTCATTAATACTCCGTTTCTAAACGTTAAGTTTAGGATGTCAAAACCTACCTAGGTAAAGTAGAGTTGCTTATGTCGGTCAAAAGAGGTACTTCGGTCATCCGCAGATTGGTACAGCCGTATGGTATTAACCGCACCTTAACAGGGTCGGAGATCGGTACAAGACTGTTTGGTTTTTCAGCGCAAACACCGTAGCTTTTATCCCAATCTAATAGTGCCATGTTAGCGATTAGCTGTATCGGTGCGTGCTCGGGGCTAAACGGCATGTCGGTAATGTTACGTAGTTCTAGTGTAAGATTATCGTCTAGGTAGCCATAACTCCATTCGGATTTAGGACGAATGGTATAGTCACAGTATGGATATATTCGATCAACACCATTTTTAGAGTATTCCACCCGCGTCCACTCCTCATCGATAGCGATACTATAGATTAGTCCGCCACGCTTTACCGCTACCATGTCGTTTGGACGGCGGACAAATTCAGCCGACATCTCAAACTCTACATCTATAACCGTAACACCTGACCAGTCTTTTTGGATGGTGTAGAAGCGCTGAGGAACAACTCCACTATTGTTACCATCCACCTTAGCGGATTTTACAAACCCCGGAATTCGTACCATTAATTCAAAGCTACAATTGGCGGTTACCTTAATCTGCATAGTATCTCTAAATGGATAGTCGGTTATAACCTCAATCTTTACCGCACTGCCGTTAACCGTACACTCTAGAGTAGCGGGGGCGATTGCGGTAATGGCGATACCCCTTTCACTACGCATAAAGGTGGAGAGCGCAAGCTTAGGCCAGGCTTGGTTAAAGTTTGCAGTGCAACAGCCAAAGTTTGGTTCTAACCCGAAGATATGGGATGACCCGCCGTTAGAGGTAAAGTGTACCTGCTCCTTTGGGATAGGGACAACTTCAATCTGGTTGGTCATCTGGTCGTACTGGTGGGTCCACATATCGGGACTTATTGTAGCAGGAAGTGCGTTGTAGGCTAACATCTCCAGAAGATCCGCCCAGTAGTTGTCCGCTGTAAGGGCAATTAGGTGCTCATAGGAGTACATCGCCTCCACAACCCCACAGCATTCAGTACCAGCGGTAGGGCTAACCCCAGACAGACATTCATCACCGTTAAAGTGCCCTGTTACAGTACCATGCTTTTTATGTAGCGTATCCACCATGGTTTTGGCAAAATCGTCGGCAGACTCCCCGCTAATGCGGGAGTACAGACCTTGGGATTTTATCGCCATCCCCATGTTAACTACATGGTCAAGGTATGACCAGTGCGGAAACTCTTTCGCTCTATCCATGCTAAGGCAGGAGAACAGCTTTTCATAGTCAGCACCCTGCACAGATAGGATGTGTGCAAGCTCGATTAACCAATCCTCCTGACGTCGTTCGTATATCCAGTATATTGGGATTAAACATTCAAACCAGCGGGTAGCCGCCCAGTCAAAGATGGTATAGCGGTTTACATGGGCACGATAGTTTTTAAGTGCGTCATACAAGACCTGTTCAATCCGCTCATCCTTACTGCATTCGTAGTACACCACAAGCACCTTGCCTATTAGGTGGAGTGCCCACATATCATACCGGCTTCGCTCGCTGTCCTCACATGGGCAGAGGAACCCATCAGGCTTTTGGTTATCGATAATCGCATCGATATACCGCTTTGCACGCGCCTTCATGTCCTCATCATCAAGTAGATAAGCTAGGGGGATAAAGCCGTCAAGCCAGTAAGGTACACGCTCCCAACCCTCCTTATCCCCGCCAATCCAGCGGCTGTCCTTTATATCAGGCCAAATTTTATCTAGGTTTCCAGAAAGACCTTTTGCTTGTAGCTCTAGCTGTTTTTTAAGCCATCCTGACGGCTTAATCTCATCTGTGGTAAAGGGTACTAGCTTTAGTGGTTTTAACATAACGACCTCCCCATATTCCTTCCGTTTTCAATTGTTACACACATTATACTATACATAGAGGTAACAATCAATAGCTATAGGAAAATTTTGTTGTTAATAGTTAGGAACAGCTAGGATTTGTAAATTTATCTTGCAAGGGTTGTGATAATACTTAATTTATGGTATACTTAGAATAACAATGAAAAGATAGGGGTAGTGTAGTGTGGATAATTTATGTAATATTTCGGTGGTGAAGTCGATATGTGGGCAATTTGGGTTTAACTTCTCTAAGTCGTTAGGGCAAAACTTTTTGATTAATCCAACAGTGTGTCCTAAGATTGCTAAGCTTTCGGGCGGGGATAAGGAATGCGGGGTTATCGAGATTGGCACTGGGTTTGGGGTGCTTACCACCGAGCTTGCAAAAAGCTTTAAAAAGGTGGTTGCAATCGAGATCGATAAAGCGCTAATCCCTGTTCTGGAGCACACCCTAGCGGGTTATGATAATATCACCGTGATAAATGAGGATGTCCTTAAGGTCGATTTAAAGAAGCTAATCGAGGATGAGTTTGACGGGATGGATGTCTATATCTGCGCAAATCTACCTTACTATATAACCTCACCAATTATTATGGGGATACTGGAGCAGAGGTTAAGGGTAAAGTCGATTACGGTAATGGTACAGAAGGAAACGGCGGTGCGGCTATCTGCGCAGGTTGGGTCTAAGGACTGCTCTAGTGTGACCTTTGCGGTACGATACTATGCTACTCCGTCGATACTGTTTGATGTATCCCGAGGTAGCTTTATGCCCCGCCCTAATGTCGATTCGGCGGTTATAAAGCTTACCGTTAACGAATCTACCCCCAAGGATGTACCTGATGAACAGTTTTTGTTTAAGGTAGTACGCCTTGCCTTTTCACAGCGTAGAAAAACCTTAGCAAACCCTGTAAGCGCGGGACTTAACCTTAAAAAATCGGTGGTAATAGGTTGTCTTGAATCGATGGGTAAAGACAGAAATACAAGAGCGCAGGAGATGGAGTTTGAGGAGTTTATTAGATTCTCAAACCTACTGCTACCACATCTGGAAGGCTTGCAGGATAAGGGTGAAAGATGAGCTTAGGGATATATATACATCTGCCGTTTTGTGGTAAAAAATGCCCATACTGTGACTTTTATTCGGTGGGTTATCAAAAAGAACTGGTGGATAGATATGTTATAGCGATGTGCCACGGGATAGAGCGGTTTAGCGGCGATGTGCAGGGTAGGGTGGATACCATCTATTTTGGGGGCGGAACTCCGTCCATTCTGGATACGGAATATATTAAGCGGATTATAGATACAGTAGGGGCGCGGTTTTCGCTGTCAAGTCGGTGCAGTATTACTATTGAATGTAACCCAAAGTCTACCACGGCTAAAAGGATACAGCAGTATGCGGGTATGGGAATAAACCGAATATCGCTAGGCATGCAGTCGGCTCATAGCAAGGAGTTACGTTACCTTGGCAGAATCCATTCATCAAATGATGTAACAAACTGTATTACCGCCGCAACGGAGTCGGGGATAGAGGACATCTCACTTGATTTTATGCTAGCCACCCCACACCAGACGCTAGAGAGGGTGGACTACACCTTAGACTTTATCGGATCACAGCCAATAACCCATATATCCGCCTACCTGCTAAAGATTGAGCAGAACACTCCATTCTACACAGATAATATAGGCTTAATCTGTCCTGATGAGGATAGGTCGTCTGAGATATATCTACATGCGGTCGACAGGCTAGAGAGGATGGGACTTAGACAGTACGAGATATCAAGCTTTGCAAGGGAAGGGTATGAGAGTAAACATAATCTAAAGTACTGGAACAAAGAGCAATATATTGGATTTGGCGCCGCCGCCCACTCCTATTTTAATGGAAAGCGGTACTACTATAACCCCGATATCGAAGGATATATTGCAACAGATGGCGGGGATATAATACTTGATAAGCAGTCGCAGGATAGCTTTGAGGAGCATGTAATGCTACAGCTTCGTATGACCTCGGGCCTTAATCTGCTAAAGGCAAGGGAGATTTACGGGGTTGATACCAAGGCTATGTCAAAGCGGGTAGAAGCGCTTTGTAAGAATGGTTTAGCGTTGTACAGTGATAATGTAGTTTCGTTAACACCAAAGGGATTTTTACTGTCTAACAGTATTATTAACTATATACTTGCTAGTTCTTAGGTTTATCCTTATACTAACCATAAAGGTAGTGTATGGCTAGGGTTGTCGACTATAAGGTTGGCTTTATCTGTTAATAGGCTATTATGTGTTCTATATGGCGATATATTTAGAGCGAATAATTATAATTGTCTGATTTATGTGTTTGTACTGTATATTTATTGTCTATTAGTGGAAAATAAGTGTAGAAGCTGTGTCAAGGAAATTTTGACTGCAAAATGGGGTTTTAGCAAAAGAAACAGCTTAAATACAGGAAATAATCTCCATATGCAGTATAATGCACAAGGTTGTCAGTGCATGTTGCACAAAAATATATTACGATTTTAATGCAAAAACACAACAAGTTAGAATATACTCTAAAGGGTGTTTTTTCTATTGACAAAATAAAATATATAGTGTATAATAATAACAAGCTAAAAAACACAAGACACAGATAGAGTATAACATTTAAGTAGTGTTTGACGCTTTAATATGCTAACTTCTTTTTCATATAAATTTCCCCATTTTAAGAGCAAGGTTTTTCCTTGCTTTTTTCCTTTTTAAAAATTAAACATACATTCTGAATATTTAATCAAAAATTTGAAAAATTTATAGGTAAAACCTTGAAATATAATTAATTTTGAGTTATAATATATATGATACCTTGATATGATTAGCAAAGAAAGATTATTATTGCGCATAGTTACATATAGTTGTATTAGTTAAACTATACTTTAAAATTTAGGTTTGCTATTTATTAAAAGGATACTGTATATTTTTTAGATTTATTCACATCATAAACTATAAAAATAAATATAGGGGTGAATAGATTTGAAGATATCATTAAAGGACAGTGCATTATCAAGAGGATCAGATAAAGAGAGCGAAGAAGAAAGAAGATTATCGCAGAAGGTATCGATGGACGACGAGTCCCAAAAGGATAAGCGTTTAAAACCTACTATGGAGGAAGCGGATGAGGATGAAAACGATGATTCTGCTGATGAAGCTTCCGAAGCAGAGGACGAGATCTCCGATACAGGGCTAATAAAGTTAAAGGGGAAACACCTTATCCACTGCCTTACTATAATAGGACAGATTGAAGGTCACTACACCCTTCCTGCACAGAACAAGACCACCAAGTATGAGCATGTTTTACCACAGCTTGTAGCTATTGAACAGGATGAAAATATTAAAGGGCTTTTAATCATGATAAACACCGTAGGCGGTGATGTCGAGGCGGGGCTTGCTATTGCGGAGCTTATCTCGGGGATGAAGAAGCCTACAGTTTCAATCGTGTTAGGTGGGGGGCATTCTATCGGTGTGCCGTTAGCGGTATGTTCAAAGCATTCATTTATCGTACCGTCTGCTACCATGACTCTGCACCCAGTGCGACTTAATGGTCTAGTGCTAGGCGTACCACAGACCTTCTCGTACTTTGAGCGTATGCAGGACAGAATTGTAGGGTTTATCACACGAAACTCCTCTATCTCGGACGAACGCTTTAAACAGCTTATGATGACTACCGGTGAGCTTGTAATGGATGTAGGTAGTGTGCTAAATGGTGAGGAAGCTGTATCAGAGGGGCTTATTGATGAGCTTGGCAATCTGTCGGACGCTTTAGCTAAGCTAAACGAGCTTATCGAGGAGAGTGAATGCGAAGGCAACGACGAGGATAATCCAAAGGCAACAGAAAGCAAAAATGATAAGAGCTAGAGAGGTGATAGGGTTGATTCTTCATACAATTGCTTCTCGTGAGAGCGTATTCTCAGATGAGTACGAATCTTTAGAACAGATGTCTACAGAGGAAACTTCAGTATCTTACAAACGGGATGGTGAAAGATTTATACAGTGCGTTAATAGTAATGATGTAAATACTATTAGTAGAATAATCAGCACTAATCCTAAGGACTATTTAAATCCACGGTACAGTATTGGAAACAAGCTGTAATGTATGGTGCAATATATAACAAAGGCGATAGATGATAATCGCCTTTACATAAGACTAATGCTAATATGATATCACAACACATCTAAAACAACACCTTTAGGTGTTTCTAGTGTCTTGTGGCAGATTAGTTTAAGGACAGGAGAGGTTAGTTACATATGACAATTTTACAGGGTATAGTTCAAGCGATAGTGCAGGGGTTAACGGAGTTTTTGCCGGTTTCAAGTTCAGGACATCTGTCCTTACTTCAGCACTTTTTTGGGATAAGCGGGGAGAGTAGCTTGCTCTTTTCGGTGATACTGCACTTTGGGACACTGGTTGCGGTGTTTATTGCGTTTAGGGAGCTAATCTGGGAGCTTATACTAGAGGTTATATCGATGTTTAAAGATCTCTTTACAGGTAAATTCTCCTTTAAGAGAGATAAGGTTTCACCAAATCGGTGGTACATATTTATGTTGTTTATATCGTTAGTACCTCTGTTGTTCTTCTATCAGCTGTCAGGCTTATATGAAAGGATTGCAACCGATAATGACATTATCGCAGAAGGGGTATGTTTTCTAGTTACAGCCATCCTGTTATACTTTACCGATAAGGTGGTAAAGGGGCATAAGGGCAAGAAGGACATTAACCTTAAGGACGCGCTGATTATCGGTACTATGCAGGGGATTGCTCCGCTTCCTGGGGTGTCACGTTCAGGTTCTACTATAGCTACAGGGATATTCTGCGGACTTTCTATGGAAACAGCGGTGGGATTCTCCTTTATTATGGGGATACCGCCTATCCTAGCAGGTGGACTATTAGAGCTTAAGGATGCGATTAAAGCGCCTGATACCGATATTGGCGGTAGTATGATGGTGATGATAGTTGGGTTTATTGTGGCGGCAGTTGTGGGATTACTGGCAATTAGGTTTGTAAAATGGCTAGCCGCAAGCAATAGATTTAGAATCTTCGCCTACTACACCTGTATACTCGGCATTGTTACAATACTGCTTGGTGTTATAGAAGCTGTAACTCAAACACCTATCGCTTCATTCTTTAAATAGGAGATTTAATCTAAAAAACATCAAAATGAAAGGTAGCTCTATACGAGAACTTGCGGTTTTAATTATCGCTTTTTATCGCGTAGAGCATGGTCATAAACGTGGCAAATCAAAGAAAGTCTAATACAAAAGCACCGGTTAGATCCAGTAAAGGATCAACTACTAAAGGAAAAACTACAGGAAGGACCACAAAAAAACAGTCTGAACAGGTTAATCAGTACAACCCATTCTCTCTTACAGCCTTCTTTGCGGCGGGACTTCTCTGCTTGGCGTTGGTTATGATTAAAGGCGACAGTCTGTGGGAATTTTTACATAATGTATTTTACGGATTATTTGGAATGTGTGCTATAGTAATACCTCTTACCATGCTTGTAAGCACCTGGTTTATCGCCTATTCAAGGCAGGGGAGATACTTTGGGTTTAAGGTTACAAGCGTATTTATAAGTGTACTTTTAATCTGTGGGATACTACAGGTTGTAAATCCTTCTGGGTATAGCAACAGCGGTTTTTTTGAGCTGTTAAGCCGACTTTATGTCGATGGCACACAGCTAAACGGCGGCGGGGTTGCCAGTGTCCTAATAGGCTACTGGGTACACCTTTTAACAGGAGGTAAAGCGCAGACTATAATTGTGCTTTCCTTATTCCTATTTTTACTTGTATCGTTAGTTACAGGGATAACCCTAGCGCAGATATTCTCTGCTATGGGTAAACCCTTTAAAAAGGGATATACGGCGGTTAAACAGGCTACCTCCCATCGTGCAAATGTGGTTAGGGCTCGCCCTGTGGTATCGGAGGAGCTACCTGCTCATCCTGTGTCCTCACTAAAACAGGAGGATGATATAATAGCACTCCTAAATGCGGCAAGCCAGTCGGGCAACGGACCTGTTACCTCTATAAATCCCGCTTTGGAGAATGCGGCAAAGAGCAGGGTGTTTAAGCCCGCTAAAAAGCCTGCAATATTCCAGATGCCAAAGCAGGCTGACACTTCCGTATCCGAGGGTAAAAAGGATGAGGTTAAGGAGGCAGATCCTCTTAACCACCTTGTGGACAAGGTGGTTAAGAGTGACGCTACACCTCCGTTTGACCCGAAAACCGGCGAGGTAATAGGAAACACAGCCTTACTAAACGCGATGGCACAGCTAAACGGAGGGGTTTCGGATGTAAGCGGTGATAAGGTTTTAGATATAGAACCGCAGGAGAAGCCACAGGCTGATAACCTAATAGATATAGCCACAGCGATAGAATCCTCTAAGCTTTATATGGACGGAAACAATCAGACTTTGGAGTACCACTTCCCACCGGTAACCCTACTAAAGCAGTACACCCCAAAGTCAAACGAGGACGTATCAAAGGAGTTAAAGGCGAATGCAGAACTGCTTGTTAAGACGTTAAACGACTTTAACGTGTCTACTAAGATTGTGGATATCGCAAGAGGCCCTACCGTTACACGGTATGAACTGCAACCGGCGGCGGGGGTTAAGATTAGCAAGATTACCGGTTTGTCGGATGATATCGCCCTAAACCTTGCAACTGCGGGGGTGCGTATCGAAGCGCCTATCCCAAATAAGGCGGCTATCGGAATCGAGGTGCCTAACAAGGTGACCGACATCGTTAGTGCTAGGGAGATTATCGATTCCGAAGAGTTTAGATCAGCGGAAGGAAACCTAACGGTAGCGCTAGGCAAAAATATAGCTGGGCAGATTATCGTAGCAGATCTGGCAAAGATGCCGCATACCCTTATAGCGGGGTCTACCGGTTCGGGTAAGTCTGTATGTATTAACTCGTTAATCTCTAGTATAATATTTAAGTCTTCACCTAGCGATGTTAGGATGATACTAATCGACCCTAAGGTGGTAGAGCTTGGGATCTATAACGGTATCCCACATCTTTTAGTACCTGTTGTTACCGATCCTAAGAAGGCTTCGGGTGCACTTGCTTGGGCGGTGCAGGAGATGTTAAAGCGGTACAATGCCTTTGCAGAAAACTCTGTGCGTGACATAAAAGGATATAACCGAGTGGCTAAGGGTAGGGAGGATCTTGCTCCAATGCCGCATATTGTTATAATAATCGACGAGCTTGCCGATTTGATGATGGCGGCGCCAAACGAGGTTGAGGACTCTATCTGTAGACTTGCGCAGATGGCAAGAGCGGCGGGTATGCACCTTGTTATCGCTACACAGCGTCCATCGGTAGACGTTATCACAGGGGTAATTAAGGCGAACATCCCTTCACGTATAGCCTTTGCGGTGTCGTCCCAGATCGACTCGCGTACCATCCTAGACGGTGCGGGGGCGGAGAAGCTACTAGGGCGGGGGGATATGCTATTCTACCCATCAGGTATGCCAAAGCCGCTTCGTGTACAGGGATGTTGGATAAGCGACAGCGAGGTCGAGGAGGTCGTGAAGTTTGTAAGCGGACAGTCCAGTGAGGACTACGATCAGGAGATAATTGCCGAGATTGAACGAAACGCGGCGGCTAGTGAATCCGCTGATGACAAGTCAGGCGGAGATTCCTCCGACTACTCCGATGATCTGTTTCCGGCGGCGGTGGAATGTGTACTTGACGCGGGACAAGCCTCCACCTCATACCTACAGCGTAAGATTAAGGTAGGTTACGCAAGAGCGGCAAGGTTAATCGATGAACTTGAAGAAAAGCATATTATCGGCCCATTTGACGGCAGTAAACCCCGCCCTGTGCTAATAACAAGGGCACAGTGGGCGGCAATGAACAGCCCTGTATCAAGCCAGACAACTGAAACGACACCAGAGATTGCGAAGGCCTTGGACAAAGAGGGACAAGCGTTACCGCCGGATCAAGGAGAACAACAATCTAACCTGTCTGCCGATGATATTATGACAGCGGTGGAGAGTGACATTACAGATAAGGAGAGCGTTACATTATGATACTATCAATGGATACCTCGGGAAAGGTATCATCATTTAGCGTTATCGAAGGGGATAACATACTGGTTGAGGGGAATATTAATACCAGACTTACCCATTCTCAGACGTTAATGCCGATGTGTGAGGATCTGCTAAAGGCTTCTAAGATTTCAATTGAGGATATCGATGTCTTTGCGGTAACAAAAGGACCGGGGTCGTTTACCGGTCTTAGGATTGGAATTGCGGCGGTTAAGGGGTTTGCCTATGCGCTTAACAAGCCTTGTGTAGCGGTATCCTCCCTAGAAGCGCTAGCCTATAACCTGTTAGGGTTTGATGGGGTTGTATGCTCCATTGTAGAGGCACGAAACGAGGAGGCATACATGGCATTATTTCAGGTTTCATCAAAGCTTTGCAAGAAAACCAGGGATATCGATTACAAGGTAGAGCGACTTACCGCTGACCTCTCTATTAACATTAACGACGCCGCTAAAATGTTAAAAAATTATAAACAAACTATTTTTTTTGTTGGAGATGGCGCTAATATGTGGTATAATTACTTTAGCGCAAGATTTGTCGATAAAGAGAAGGATGTGCTTTGTAACATACGGCTAGCGCCACCAGCGTTAAGGCTTCAAAAGGCTACAAGTGTTGGATTGGTTGCGGCACGTATGTATGAAAACAACGAGTTTATCGATGCAAGCGGGCTTGTACCGTCTTACAAAAAAGACCCTCAGGCGGTACGTGAATACATGCTTAAGCATGGCAGCTAAAGCATGGCAGCTAAAGCATGAAAGTTAAAGCATGGAAGTTTTGTATGTGA
>CAZAOY010000007.1:0-26933 GCA_964486925.1 uncultured Oscillospiraceae bacterium | reverse complement strand
GCTAAAGCATGGCAGCTAAAGCATGAAAGTTAAAGCATGGAAGTTTTGTATGTGACGGAAGTGTTTTAAGCTAAGGGCGAAAAAGTTAAACAGTAATGGAGAATATATGGTAATAGCAATAGGATCGGATCACGCGGGATTTTGTTTAAAGCAGGAGTTAATAGAGTTTATCAGATCGACAGGCCATGAGGTAGTTGACTGCGGATGTTACAATGAGGATAGCGTTGACTACCCCGACATAGCGGTTACGGTGGCGGATAAGGTGTTAGATGACACTAAATCAATCGACTTTGGTGTGTTAATCTGTGGTACGGGGGTTGGGATATCCATAGCGGCAAACAAGATTAACGGTATCCGTGCGGCGCTGTGTCATGACCACTACAGCGCAAAGTACACAAGGCTTCATAATGACAGCAACATAATCTGCTTTGGGGCAAGGGTTATCGGTAGTGGGCTTGCTACCGAACTACTTGATGTGTTTTTGACCACCGACTTTGAGGGTGGCAGACATAAGCTAAGGGTTGATAAAATAATTAACATAGAAAAAAATCAGGAGGAACAGTTATGGGTAAAACAATGATTTTGGATCATCCGTTAATACAGCATAAGCTATCATTACTACGAGATAAGAACACAGGGTCTAAGGAGTTTAGAGAGCTGATATCAGAGGTTGCAATGCTTTGCTGTTATGAGGCTACCAGAGATCTTCCGCTTAAAGAGGTAGAGATTGAAACACCTGTGGCTGTGGCTAAGACTAAGATAATCTCGGGCAGAAAGCTTGCGTTTGTGCCGATACTTCGTGCGGGACTTGGTATGATTGACGGGGTTTTAAACCTTGTGCCGGCGGCAAAGGTTGGGCATATCGGAATCTACCGTGACCCTGAAACCATCCAAAGCGTTGAGTATTACTGTAAGCTACCTTTTGACATTGCTGAAAGGGAGGTTATCCTGCTAGATCCTATGCTTGCAACTGGAGTTTCGGTATGTGCGGCGATTAACCTTATTAAGAAAAGCACCAATAAATCCATTAAGCTAATGTGCGTGCTAGCGGCACCGGAAGGTCTTGCGGCGGTAAATGAAAAGCACCCTGATGTAGACATCTACTGTGCGGCTTTGGATGAGAAGTTAAATGAGCATAAGTACATAGTACCAGGACTTGGAGATGCGGGTGACCGTATATTTGGTACGAAGTAGTTAAAGTCTAGTATAGATAAAGCCGTGCTGATCCAGTAGTTTGGGATCTGTACGGCTTTTTTACTAAAGCTTTTGTGTTTTTAGTAACCATTGAAACTGTTTACATTGTGGAGATAGGGGAATTATGAAGAGTGGATTTATCTATTCAGATGATAACAAGCGATATAGAACATTAAACTATGAATATCGCCATAGATTTGGGGGGAAGGTATCAAAGGTATCGCTAAACGGCGGTTTTTCCTGCCCTAACATCGATGGGACTGTAGGGGTTGGGGGGTGCACCTACTGCTGTAACGGGTCGGGGGATTTTGCGGGGGACGCTACTGCACCTATAAAGGATCAGTTTGACACCGTTAGAGCAAGGATGGATAAAAAATGGAGCGATGCAAGGTACATTGCCTACTGGCAGGCGTTTACAAATACCCATGCCCCAGTAGCGGTACTGCGTTCCCAGTTTGAACAGGTTTTATCCTATGAGGGTGTGGTAGGTATCAGCATTGCCACCCGTGCCGACTGCTTAGGGGATGACGTGGTAGAGTATCTATATGAGCTTTCCCAAAAGACCTATCTGGTAGTGGAGCTAGGTCTACAGACCATCCACGACCGCACAGCTAAATTAATTAATCGTGGACATGATTATAACACCTTTATTGTTGGGTATAATAAGCTTAAAGATAGGGGGATTAACATCTGCGTTCATATTATAAACGGACTTCCGTTTGAAACTAGACAGGATATGATAGAATCTGCCCGCAGGGTAGGGGACCTACAGCCTCATATAATAAAGCTTCATCTACTGCATATAATGGAAGGCACGGTAATGGCTAGGCAGTATAACGACGGTTACTTCTCACTGCCAACGCTAGAGGAGTATGCAAGCATTGTCTGCGATCAGCTTAGGGTAATCCCACCTAGTGTTACTATCGGGCGGGTTACCGGGGATGGTGACAAGGAGCGGTTAATTGCGCCGTTATGGAGTCTTAAGAAGTTTACGGTGATAAACGAGATTGATAAGCTAATGGAGCGTAACGGATACTATCAAGGTGACCTGCTTTAGGTAGTTGGCAAAGATATGCAGATTTTGTAAATTTTTGTACTACAGCAGATAACCTAATTGACATTACTATACGAATGTGGTATACTGGTGCTGATAATGGTAAGATAACAAAAGCTTACACTATTAAGGGGGAAGATTAATATGATTAGAAATACATTAGGAAATACAGGATATTCCGTATCACCTGTGGTGTTTGGCGGGATAATTAATATGAAGGAATCGCAGTCGGAGTCGGATAGGTTTGTGTCCTATGCTGTAGATAGAGGAGTTAACTACTTTGATGTAGCGCCGTCTTATGAGGACGCAGAGGCACGTTTAGGACCTGCGCTTGAGAGCTACAGAAAGAATGTCTACCTTGCCTGCAAGACAGGGGAACGCACCGCCGAAAAGGCAAAGCCAGAGCTTATAAACTCGCTTAAAACCCTAAGAACCGACTACTTTGATGTGTACCAGCTACACGCTATTACAACTAAAGAGGAGGTAGATGTAGCGTTTTCGTCAAGCGGGGTAATGGAAACCCTTATGTGGGCGAAGAAGGAGGGGTATATCCGAAAGATAGGGTTTTCAACCCACAGCGAAGATACCGCGCTGTATGCACTGGATCAATACCGCTTTGACACCGTATTATTCCCGATGAACTGGGCTATGGGGATTAACACAGGTTGGGGGGATCGTATCGCTAAACGTGCACAGGAGGATAATTTTGGGCTACTAGCTATGAAAACCCTAGTAGAGCGGATGTGGCTAGAGGGTGAGGAGCGTGTGTATCCAAAATCATGGTGCAAGCCTATATTTGGTAATGATAAGCTAGGTTTACTTGCAATGAAGTACGGCTTTTATAAGGGGGCGCAGACGCTAATACCACCTGGAAATTTTGAGCACTTTAACTTTATGTTAGATAACATTGATAGCTGTATCAACAATCCTCTTAAACGTGATGAACTGGATTACCTTACCGCGCATGCAAAGGTTAAAGAGGTTATGGAGAATCCAATCTTTTCATAACCGTTTTGGAGGATAGATGAACAAGGTTATTAAACTTATCGAGAGATTAAAGATAGAGCACCAGTTGACACTGGATGAGTATGAATATATACTGAAAAATCACACCGAAGAGGATGTAGTACAGATTTCTAAGCTTGCAGGGGAGATTTCTAGGGCAAACTTTAAAGATAAAATCTACCTTAGGGGGCTTATCGAGTTTAGCAACTACTGTAAGAATAACTGTTACTACTGTGGTATACGTGCGGCGACTAAAACCACACGATACAGGCTTAATAAGGAGCAGATAGTAGCCTGTGCGGATAAGGGTTATAGTCTAGGTTGTCGTACCTTTGTGCTACAAAGCGGGGAGGATATCTACTATACCGATGATATGGTATGTGATATTGTGTCGGGGTTAAAGGCAAGATTCCCCGATTGTGCGGTTACGCTATCTATAGGTGAGCGGTCGCATGAGAGCTATCTTGCGTTTTACAAGGCAGGGGCGGATAGGTTTTTGCTTCGCCATGAATCCGCCACTCCAGAGCATTATGCTATGCTTCATCCCGATAGCATGACATTATCCTCACGTATGGACTGTCTAAACTCTCTAAAGGAGATAGGTTTTCAGGTAGGAGCAGGGTTTATGGTGGGTTCACCTCACCAGACCCTAACCCACATTGCAAACGATCTGGAGTTTTTGGCTTCATTTAAGCCACAGATGGTCGGGATAGGGCCATTTATCCCTCACCATGAAACTCCGTTTAAGAACTACTCTAGCGGCTCGGCAAAGCTTTGTTTACTGCTTATATCGATAGTAAGGATAATGCTTCCAAACGCATTAATTCCTGCTACCACAGCATTAAACACCATCTCGAATGAGGGTAGAAATCAGGCGTTTTTATCAGGTGCTAATGTATATATGATAAATGTTACCGATGACCTGTTTAAGGGTGATTACCTATTATACGATAACAAAGCCTGCCTTAATGAAGATCCCTTTGAAGTAAAGAAACGGCTAGAGGACAAAATCCATAGCATGGGTTTATCCCTTGATGTAGGTAGAGGAGATTTTAGCAGTAGTATAGTTACTTAATCTGATAATGCATAGTGGTATACATAATTAGTAGAATAGAAGTAAACACGATTTGCGTTATCTGCGAACCGTGTTTATTTCTAATGTTAATTATATTAACCTGCATATTTAAACCCAATTAATGCATTTAAACGCAAGAAGAAGGCTGTTAGTTTTAATATATGTACACTATATATCCATTTACTTTAATCCGCATAGACGAAGTGAAACCTCGCTTGCGATAATAAGACCTGCCACGGAAGGCACGAATGGCAAGCTCCCTGGAGTTTGCCTTCTTTTAGTTATGGCGGTTGTTGAGGGATCTACCACCTCGCCGCCTTCTACAGGCATTGGGGTAAGTGCTTTCTCTGTGGAATATACTACCAATAGGTTATCCACCCCTTTCGCTCTAAGCTCACGACGCATTACCCTTGCAAGCGGGCAGACGGAGGTTTTATAGATATCGGTTACCACAAAGGCGGTAGGATCAAGCTTGTTCCCCGCACCCATACTGCTTATAATAGGGATTGACTGGTTATATGCACGTTGGATAAGTATAAGCTTTGAGGTAACGGTATCAATAGCGTCTACGATAAAGTCAAATCCGTCTAGCGGAAACTCGTGGGCGTTTTCGGGGGTGTAGAAGCAGTCATGGATGGTTACATTAGCATTAGGGTTAATCTCGAGGATACGCTCCTTTGCCGCCTGCACCTTTTTTACCCCTAAAGTCTTTGTGGTAGCGATTAGCTGACGATTTATATTAGATTCACACACGCAGTCACTGTCAAATAATGTAAAGTTATACACCCCGCACCGAGCCAGTCCCTCTACTGCATACGAGCCAACCCCGCCTACGCCGAATACCGCTACATGAGAATGTTCTAGCTTATCTATACTGTCTGTGCCTAAAAGCATAGCTGATCTTTGCCATTTGTTGTCCATAAATCCTCCGTTTTTATGTAAATTTTAATGTTATTATCCAAAAGTGATATTATTGCTGTGATACCTATTATAGCACAGATAGGGATAACATAAGTTAAATTATTGTAAAAAGTATAAATAGCTAAAAACTTTAAATTTTTTGTCTAAAAAATCTACTTTACAATATCCTAAAAAAAAGGTATAATTAAGGGGGATGTTTTATCCAGCAATGTATTCAATTAACTAAAACTGCTTTGCAGTTTAAACGACAAACGTTACTTAATGGTACGTTAGGTGTAATTGATTAAGAGAATGCCGATCTATTAGTTTAAAACGTATGGGCTACAAAGAGTATCATTTTTTGCAGGATAAAACTAATTGCAAAGTAACAAAGGAGGTTGAGTTTTTACTCTAAGTACAATATATGAAACATTTTTTTATAGTGAACATTACTTCGGGTCTTAGTAGTAACGGACATAAAGACCTTATGGAGGATATTAGACGGTTTATTATTGCCGAAAGGATTGACGGTGTAATATATAAAACTAAGGGCGTAATGGATGCGCATAGGTATACAAAGCATATGTGCAATTCACATGTGGGTACATATAAACGGTTCTACGCTTGTGGAGGGGATGGAACGGTAAATGAGATAGCCTCTGCGCTTGTTGGGATGAAGGAGGCGGATTTAGCGTTAGTACCTTGCGGCACTGGGAATGATTATGCCCAAAACTTTAGTGGTTACTCTAAGGCTACCACCTTTAAGCAGCTGTCCGAAAGCGGCAGTAGGTGGGTTGACGTGATGAAGGTTAACGACAGGTACTGTGTAAATATATGTAACATTGGATTTGATGCGGTGGTAGCCGATAACATGAACAAGATGAAAAAGATTCCGCTTGTGAGTGGTAGGGCAACGTACTACCTATCTCTAATCTACAGCTTTGTAAAGCATATTGGCGTAAAGCTTGAGATCCGTCTGGATGACGGTAATCCGTTTATCGGAAACTATATCTTTTCGCTCTTTGCAAAAGGTAAAAGGTATGGCGGAGGATTTTTAGCAAACCCTAATGCTGTAATGGATAACGGTAAGCTATTCTTCTGCGGGGTTAAAAAGATATCTAGGCTTAGCATGGCAAAGCTAATACCGGTCTATCAAAAGGGACTGCATGTAAACGCGCCTGCTGATATAAGCGGGTACTTTGATATCCGTGAATGCAGTAAAGCTAGCGTTGTGTCCAATGAAAGGGTGGTGGCAACCTGTGATGGCGAGGTGTTTTACGCTACAAATCTAGAGATTAGTGTTGTTAAGAAAGCGATAAAGGTAGTCGATCCAGATGTTTTACCGCTTCAGCCAAAGGAAGAAGAAACCATAGTGGTAGTGTAGTAATACTGTCCTGCCTATAAACCGTGAGGTCTTACCTTGCGTAGTCATCCAAAAGGGTGGCTTAATTCCGTAATAGTTTATTACCCGTTTGGTGAGTAATTGGCTATATAGTAAATTTAGTGAATAGAATGGAAATATTTTAATGATTAGAGATGACTTAAGAAATGTAGCGATAATCGCCCACGTTGACCATGGTAAAACCACATTAGTAGATGAGATGTTAAAGCAAGGGGGAGCGTTTAGAGAGAACCAGGTGGTTGCTGAACGTGTTATGGATAACAACGACCTTGAGAGGGAGAGAGGTATTACGATACTTGCTAAAAACACCGCCGCAAACTATAAAGGTGTTAAGATAAACATTGTAGATACCCCAGGGCACGCCGACTTCTCGGGTGAGGTTGAACGTATACTAAAGATGGTAAACGGTGTAGTACTGCTTGTGGATGCCGCAGAAGGGCCAATGCCACAGACACGTTTTGTGCTGCAAAAGGCGCTAGAGCTAAACCATAAGATCATTGTAGTTGTAAATAAGATCGACCGTCCGGATGCAAGACTTAGCGAGATTGGCGATGAGGTGTTAGAGCTACTGCTTGATTTAGATGCAAACGAAGAACAGCTTGACAGCCCTATCGTATACTGCTCTGGACGTGCAGGTACTGCTTCGATGTCACCAGTATCCGAAGGGGAGGATCTAACCCCGCTATTTGAGATTATCGTAAACTATATCGACCCACCTGAGGGGGATGAAGATGGTGATACCCAGGTGCTTGTGTCCTCGATAGACTACAACGAATATGTAGGTAGAATTGGGATTGGTAGGGTAGAGCGTGGTACACTAAAGGCAAACCAAGAGGTTATGATCTGTGACTACCACAACGTTAAGACTCCATACAAAGGCAAGATTGTGACGTTACAGCAGATCGAGGGGCTAAACCGTGTTTCCACCGACTCTGCTATGGTTGGGGATATAATCTGTTTTTCTGGTATTGCAAACATTACAATAGGAGATACTTTATGCTCCACATCATGTATAGAGCCGTTACCGTTTGTAAAGATATCTGAACCTACCGTTGAGATGACCTTTGCTGTAAATGACAGCCCGTTTGCGGGTAAGGAGGGTAAATACGTTACCTCTCGTCAGCTTTACGACCGACTATTTAAGGAACTTCTTAAGGACGTATCCCTTCGTGTAGACGAGGATGAAAACGGGGACGGACTTAAGGTTTCCGGACGTGGTGAGATGCACCTTTCCATCTTAATTGAAACTATGCGCCGTGAAGGATTTGAGCTATCGGTTTCCCCTCCAAGGGTGCTTTACAAGACAATTGACGGAGTTTACAGCGAGCCGCTTGAAAAACTGCTTATCGATGTTCCAGAGAACTGTGTTGGTACGGTTATCGAGAAGATAAGTAGCAGAAAGGGCGAGTTAATCCACATGCACCCGCAAGGTTCACGTATGCGGATAGAGTTTATGATTCCATCAAGAGGTCTGTTTGGTTACCGTAGTGAGTTTTTAACCGATACCAAGGGAGAGGGTATCCTAAATGCGGTGTTTGCAGGGTATACCCCTTATAAAGGGGAGATATCCCGCCGTGTAAATGGTTCGCTTATCGCGTTTGAATCGGGTGAAGCGGTGGCATACGGACTGTTTAATGCGCAGGATAGAGGAACACTCTTTATCGATGCTGGCACTAAGGTATATCAAGGCATGGTGGTAGGGGTATCCCCAAAATCCGAGGATCTAGCTGTAAATGTCTGCAAGAGAAAGCAGATGACCAACATGCGCGCGTCCGGTAGCGACGATTCCCTTAGACTAGTACCTCCACGCAGGATGAGCCTAGAAGAATCCCTTGAGTTTTTATCCGAGGATGAGCTACTAGAGGTTACTCCGGAAAACATCCGTATCAGAAAGCGTATCCTCGACCATACAAAACGTATGAGAGAGAACAAAAAGGCATAGTTTTTTGCTCTGCTTTACTTAAGCTTTACTGGAAAGCTCTGCGAAAAAGCAGGATAAATATAAATTTTAAGTTAAAAATCAAGAAAATACTTGAATAATTATGAAAAAAATGGTATCATAGTATTATTATCTGACGGATAAGCAGATAGATAATAGATGATACTATTTTTATGTAAAGATATAGATAGATACTCTATAATACTTTTTAGCAGACAAAAAATATCGGTGTTTTACCTAAAACGCTGTAGTTAGCACTGCGAGAGTCCCAAGGCGGATTAGTAAGATAGATTTGAAAGGTGAGAAGATGGGTATTGGTGTTTCTATAATACTAGGTGTTACGCGGGTAAGCGGATACTTACAGCAGGTGCTTGAAAGTATCGCAGCACAGACCTACACAAACTATGATATATATATAGTAGCCAGCGGGATTGATGGCGAAACCAAAAAGCTACTTCGGCAGTTTGTAAAGGGTAGGGATAATGCTACCTTTAAAAATCTGTCGGTAGCTGACAGCGTGAGGGCTAATGATATAGCTTTATCACATGTAAAGGGAGAGTATATCCTGTTTTGGGATGAGTCTATCTTATATGCAGATAACGCATTACAGTGCTTGTATGATACCGCCATTAGTCAAAGAGCAGATTTGGTTATAGCCAAGGTTAATAATCAGTATTCTAATCTTCCTGTTATGAGGCGGTATAACGATCTTGTTTATGTTAAGGGTTTAAACAAGAGGTCTAGCGAGATAATGTATGATCTTGAGCTTGGTAACAAGCTTTTAAGGCGGGATAAGATTGCTAGCTTAGAGCTTTCATTTATAGAGGCAAGAGCCTCTGCGGATGCTGTTTTTCTATATAGATATTTTATAAATTCCAGTAATATAAGTATATGCGAAAAGGATGTACTTTTTTGTGGGGAATGTCATTATGAGAAGCGCAAAAACCCAATGCGGTATATATCACCTGCTTACTTTAATGAGATTATACAAGGGTACACCCAGATAATTGATGAAGCTTCTGATTTTATCGAGGAGAATGGGTTTACAAAGGAAGAACGAACTGCATATTTTAAAGCAATATATCGCAAGCGGTACTTTACCTTCTACGAATGTGTAGTAAAATACTTCTGGACAATGCGTCAACAGACCATACTACTGCTACGTCCAGAGCTTATGAGGGGGAAGAACCATTTTAATACTATAGAATGGTTGGAGCTTCAATCTCTCTTTAACGACATTCCACTGGATTCATTTCCACAATCTGTGGGTGCGCTTTCGGTGTATAGGGAGATAACCATAGCGCTCTTTGGTGAGGTAGAGGATGATATTAGCAAGATGAGCAACACTATCTACTCTATGTTTGGATATAACTTTATTAGGTTTCATATTGTTGTTCCAAAATATGTGTTTGTGCGTCTGCCGAAAAAGTTAAAGCTTTGTAAGAATATCTCGTTTATTAACGACTACGGTAAAAACTCATTTTATAACAAGGTGCTTGCTTCTTGCAAATCTAGATATATCATGTTTAGTAGTGACCACTATCTATACGATGATGGGTTTTCGGTGCTGTATAATGGGATACAAGGCTCTAATGCGGATGTTATTACCACCCCTGTACATGTATTGGATGAGCTTTCGGATGATGTGCACATGTTAGGGTATAGCAAAAAGGGATTTGTGGATTATGGGTCAAACAACTATGACGTAAACACCGATGAAGCATACGACTGTATCCTAGCAAATAAGCTAATTAAAACCGCTTACCTTAAAAGCATTAACATGACCTTTGACGGATATGATTTCTCTAGCAGTAACACCATACTTAAGAATGCCTGTATAATAAGGTTGTTTTCTAGGTCTGTAATTCTAAAAAAGCAGGAATTTGAGGACAAGAAGTTTAAGGTGGTAGATCTAGAGCGGGTTAGGATAATAGAGGATAAGGTAGTTAAGAAGGTGCTGCTCTTTACGGTTAATGGGAAGGGGTTTGTAAGAAATCTATCGTTACTGCGGGATGAACTTGTTATGCAAAACGATGGGATATATATCGACTACTACTTTAACGAGCTAACTGATGATCAAGAACATAATCAGAAGGTGTTATCAAAGCTTAAGGAGTTTGCCAGCAAGCAGGATATAGTAGTTACTGCCCATGATTTTGATGATTCATTACTAGAGCTTAATAGCAATCAGCGGTTTGCGGTAATCCTTCCTCCTCACCACTCCATCGAGGGTGATCGTGAGAATGGGTTTGTTTTCTCTCAAAAGGAGAATCTAACCTCTAAAGGGGTAGAGGGTGCTTCTCTATTCACCTACGGAACACCGGAGGTTGAGTATCTTTTAAACAACACAAACATCCGTATGGTAAAGGATCGCTTTGTCACCGCCTACCCTAATGCTGAGGGCAGGAAGATTATAATGGTTACCTCAAGTGATGATGCGTTTGGTTTGTTTGCGGATACAGACTTTATTATGTTAAGGGACAAGCTTATATCTAGCTACTTTATGGTGGTAAAGGTAAAAAACTTTGAACGTTTTTTAATGGAGATACCTCAAAACCTAGCGAACTTTGTAATACCGTGTCCAGATTGGCTAAGCTTTACCGATCAGGTTATGGTGTCGGATGTTATGATTACCACAAAGGTTCTACAAGCCTACTACTTTGCTCCGTATAACAAGTATCTATACATCTATAGCACGGTTTATAACGATATGTCACAGGAGGACAGGGTGATGTACAATGCTATGGGGCTAGAAAGCTTTAACGACCTTCCTACGCTTTTAAAGCAACAGGTAGACAGCATTGGTGGAGCAAGAAAGGCTACCAAAAAGATAGTACAAAAGCTACTAGGCTAGGATTTGTAAATATAACAATAAGAAATGGAGAGAGATGATGAAGAAGGTTTTATCGATAGGTATTATTTTAGCCATGTTTATGGTTATGGTTACAGGCTGTACGCCTAACAACATTGCTTCGCTTAACCAGTCAGCACCTAAGAAGGGTGATACAGTAGCTACCATTAAGACGGATTTTGGCGATATTAAGATAGTATTATTTGACAAGGTAGCACCGAAAGCGGTAGAAAACTTTACTACCCACGCAACGAACGGATACTACAATGGACTAACATTCCACAGAATACTAACTGATTTTATGATTCAAGGCGGTGACCCTGTAGGGAATGGAACAGGCGGAAAGAGTATCTGGGATGCCCCTTTTGAGGATGAGTTTGACATATCCGCTATGAACCTTCGTGGTGCGCTATCTATGGCAAACAGCGGACCGAACACAAATGGTAGCCAGTTCTTTATCGTTCAAGCTGGCCCTGCGACAATTACCCAGGGTCTATGGGATAACCTAGAGCTTAGCGGTATGACAATTGACGACAAGGTGAAGAAGATATACGAGCAGAAGGGTGGAACACCATGGCTTGACGGAGTTCATACCGTTTTTGGACAGGTATTTGAGGGTATGGAGGTAGTGGATAAAATCGCCATGACCGATGTAGACCCTAATTCTGGAGTACCTGATGTGCCGGTTATTATTAATACAATAGAGATATCAAAATTTGAGTAAGATTAAGGGCTGTGGCGGATAAATTCGACACAGCCCAAAGCTTATTAAAGTTTAATAATTATAGGTGACTATAATGTATTGTATAAACTAGAACGTAGGGTAACGTAAAAAAGGAGGATTAGGAGCATGAGCAGAGTAGATAGAGTACGCGGGTACATAAACGGTATCTTTGATACTATACAAGATAATGAAGAAAGGTGGGTGGCATATACACATACCTACAGCGTAGCACAAAACTGTAGCTTGTTGGCTAGTAGGCGTAGTTTAGATGTTGAGCTTGCAACCGTTATGGGGCTTTTACATGATGTTTATTCCTATAAAACTGGTGTTCGCCCGCTACACGCTCTTAATGGGGCAGAGATGATAAGGGTTGCGTTTAAGTATGATCTTTATGACCTCTTTAGCGATAAAGAACAGCTACTAATAAAGTCCGCTATCTACCACCACTCCGATAAGGAACATCTTCATGATGAGTATGATGAGCTATTAAAGGATAGTGATCTTTTACAGCACTATCTTTTTAATCCTTCTAGCTGTCATCTGTCAAATAGGTTAAGAAAGCTTGGGGATGAACTTAGTATATCGGTGCAACAAGCTACTGCGTCAGAGAAAGCTACCACATCTACCTTTTTTAGTAAGTCTACCCTAGCAGATATAGCAGAGGAGTTTGCTACAAAACAGGTTATAGGGGAAATCGGTAATGAAGATTATATGTCCATAATTAAGTATTATCCAGAAAAAACTGCACCTTCAGAGTTAGATCACGCATGGTGTGCGGCATTTGTTTATCATTGTGTAACTGTGGGGGGATTACATCTACCACTGCGAACACCAAACAATGCTAAGGATATTGCAGTTTGCCGATTTGCTTGCGTTATAGCATGGTATGAGTGGGGCATGGCAGATGGATTTTGTCACTTTGAACAGGACGGTTTTGTTCCCGAGCGAGGAGATATCGTTATATATAATAACATTATCCCTACGGAACAAAAGCACGAAAACAGCACATGGTGCGACCATATCGGCATTGTTCTAGGTAGTGATAGTTTAAGTCTTACGGTTGCAGAGGGGAATGTGGATAACCAGAATATAGCGGGGATAAAAACTCGTAAACGTGACCATACCATAGGAGGTTACATCCGTATCCCTGCTGACTATAAATTTGAAGGTTGGAAGACAGATTACAAGACCGGTGAGATACGGATGGTGGAGTTTAAATAGGTGTAATAAATATTGAGATATACCTTTTCATTTAATTCGCTTTTGATAGTGCAAATTATAACGTTAATATAACTGTTGTACACCTGATAGCGAAATTTGTCAGGTGTACAATAGTGTAAAATTTAATGTTAAATTGTAATAACGGCAACAGATTATAGTGGTGATTAATAATTAATTAGAATTATTGTAACAGTTAGCAATGTCGAATTTACCACTTTAATGTAGTTGGTAGTTAAAATTAGTCATTTACTACCAATAATTTATAGGCAGGTAAAATTGCGTTTATCGCCAAAAAAGTGGACAAACTATACGAAGTATATAAAGGCAATCCTTTAAGGAAGATTTTGGAGCTTGCAGTATTACGTAAGTTTTTTATAATATTATCATGCTTAATATTTTGATAGAAATATATTATTGGTTAAAAATAAATGGAGGTAGTTTGTGGTGAGAAGGATCAAGATGGATAGATCTGTATCAATGGTATTGGTTATTGTTATAGCAATAACAGTAGTTTTCTCAATATTTACAGATGGGGTAACAGCAAGGGCAGAGGATGAGGGTTGGCTTTGGCCTGTGCCTGGAGTACAGACAGTTACCTATTCGCACTACACCTCCCATCCAGCTATAGATATCTCTCCAGGCACATATATTGTAGCCACAAAGAGTGGGACAGTGTATGCGTTGAGTGACGACTGTCCACACGATTACGGTAAACCTACCGTTAATGGAGTTATCCAAAATTGTCCTTGTCCCAAAAACAACTCAAGTGGAAACTATATCCAGATACAGCATGACGACGGGACATATGCGGCATATCTTCATCTTCGTCAGGGTATTACACTAAAAAAGGGTGATTATGTTAAACAGGGCGATGTTATCGGAGTTATGGGGTCAACAGGAAAGTCCTCCGGCAAACACCTGCATTTCAGCCTTAGCATAAATCCTAGCTACTGGCTGTTTAGTGCGACTATACTAAACACACCGGATGTATTAGCCTACAGCTACGGGCCTTATAATGTTCCATCTACACCACCTCCTGCCTATACCCCAACAGTACCTAGTAACCCGACTACACCGACAATACCAACCTCCCATTCGTCAGGGACACACAGCCAGACTGTATTAACCGTTGACCAAGCGGCAGTTAACACCAAAGGGGTGCTATTTAGTTGGAATAAGCTGTTGGATAGTGATAGCTATGACCTAGCCGTGTATAATCAAAACGGTATTTTAGAGTATGAGAAAAAGGGACTCACCGATACCTTTTACCGTGTTAACCTTAAGGTTGGCGGATACTATGCTGTGGTAACTTCAGTGTGCTCTACCCATACAAAAAGGGTAGCCAGTGAGCGGAAAAGCTTTGACGTTACAGTAGGTTCGCCTAGCGTATCACGTGTTGGTACGTATAACGGCAATGCCTACTATCTGTTAGATGATACCTATTCATGGTCGGGAGCGGCGGTTGCGGCTAGCATGATTGGCGGTCACCTTGTCTACATTAATTCAGCAGAGGAGTACAGCGTCATCAAGGAGATGTTAACCACAGCGCCGCTTAGCAGCTACTGGATTGGTGCTACCGATAAAGGACGAGCAAAAAATGATTTTATCTGGTTAGACGGTAGTAAGCCAACCTTTACCGCATGGGATAGCAGTGCCTTGACTGGCAACAACTATAACGGAGGATATGCGGCTATTAACAGTAAAACCGGACTATGGACGGTGCTTTCTGAACAAGGTAGGATTGAAGGTTTGGGATATATCGTTGAGGTGGAGGGTGCTTATAGCGTTCCTGTATCCGAGATAAAGTTTAACAGCAACACTGTATCATTAGCACCGGGAAATAGCGTTAGGGTTTCCACTACTGTGCTTCCTGCTAATGCTTCCGATAAATCGCTGTCATGGTCAAGCCTTGACAGCAGATACGCTACTGTGGATGAAAACGGAATGATAACTGCTAAACCGGAGGGTGTCGGAAAAACTGTGGAAATCCAAGCTAGAGCTAAGGATGGCAGTGGAATAACCGGCAGTATTAACGTTAGCATAGCCGCCCTTGTAACCGAGATACGTGTTGACAGCACCCAGATATCAATTCCGGTTGGCAGTAGATACACAATAAATGCAACGGTACTCCCTGAGTTTGCAAAGGATAAGGGTATTAACTGGATGTCCTCAAACGCTTCCTATGCTTCGGTAAACTCAAAAGGTGAGATTACTGCTCTAGCTGAAGGGGTAGGTAAGACCGTTACAATTATGGGGATTGCAAAGGATGGAAGTAACGTTAGCGTTAAAACCACCGTTAGGATAAGCGCACAGAGTATACCGGTAACCTCAATTAAGCTTAACAAATCCAAGGTTTCGCTCTACCCTGATCAGATCTTTATGCTACAGACAACGGTAAATCCAAAAAATGCAGACAACCGATCTATTACTTTCTCATCATCAAACAACCGCTATGCTACCGTTGACAGCACAGGTAGGGTAACAGCGTTAAAGGCGGGAGCAGGTAAGACCGTTACCATTACAGCAAGCTCGGCGGAGGACAGCAAAAAGTCCGCTACCCTAGTTGTTACCATTAACACCCCGGTAACAAAACTAAAGCTTACTAGCAGCAAGGAACGTCTTTCGGTGGGTAAATCTTTGACGATAAAGGCAGATATATCCCCCGCCAAAGCTACCAATAAAAAGGTAAACTGGAAGGTAAGTAACAGTAGCTATGCAAAGATTGACACTAAAGGAAAGCTCACCGCTTTGAAGGAGGGAAAGGGCAAAACTGTTACTGTTACAGCCTCGTCAGCATTCGACAAATCTATTAAGGATACCATAAAGATTAAGCTTATATAATAGGTTAATATGGTTATATATACACTATACTTGTTACTATGATTTGTATATTTATATGAAAATTCATAAAAAATTTGTTTTTGCGTAAATATATGTTGATTTTTATGTAATAATGTAGTAAACTAAATATGTATTTTAAAAGTGAAATGTTAATCTTTTCACTTTTTAGTTTTTATATTTGGCTAGGTGAACAGTCTGGTCGGCAAATCATATTTAGGAGGTTAGAGATGTTAGAGAACTTTTTTGGCATCAAAAAGGCGGGATCTACTGTAAGAACCGAAATTATTGCGGGGCTTACAACATTCTTTACAATGGCGTACATAATCTTTGTAAACCCTGCGATTTTAAGTAACGCGGGTATGGACGCTGGAGCGGTAATGGTTGGTACCTGTATCGCGGCGGCGGTTGGTACCCTTATTATGGCACTTTATGCAAACTATCCGTTTGCACAGGCTTCGGGTATGGGGCTTAATGCTTTCTTTGCATACACAATCTGCGGAACACTAGGATATAGCTGGCAAGCGGGTCTTGCGGCTGTGTTTATCTCGGGGATTATCTTTATTCTATTAACGCTAACAGGGTTTAGAGAAGCTATAGTTAAAGCTATCCCTAGGAGCTTAAAGGCGGCGATTAGTGCGGGTATTGGTATGTTTATCGCATTCATCGGCGTTAAGAATGCGGGTTGGTTAAAGTTTACCGTTGAGGGCGGTCACCTTAAGGTTGGACAAGGCTTCTTCTTTGGAGAGTTTACACAACCTATCGGTGGAGTTAGCGAGGAGATGGCAAACAGCACTGCCTCTATCGTTACAAACGGCGGGATTATCCCGGCACTTGACTTTACCTCTGCTCCTGCAATACTAGCACTTTTGGGGCTTGTTATTATAATTGCGCTCGTTGTGCTTAAGGTTAAGGGTGCGTTATTTATCGGATTAATTGCTACCTCTGTAATAGGGTCTATCGTTCAATTCGGATTTGGAATTGACGTTGGGGTTTTCGCTCCTGGATCACTCTCTATACCTTCGCTAGCTCCTACCTTTGGTAAGTTCTTAGAGGGCTTTGGTGAGCTATTTACCTTTAAAGACAGCTTATTTGTAGGGATACTTTCCATTGTATCTGTATTAATATCCCTTACACTTGTAGATATGTTTGACACAATCGGTACACTTATCGGAACAGCTGCAAAGGCTAAGATGCTTGATGAGGACGGCAATCTACCTAGAATTAACAAAGCATTGTTAGCAGACTCTGTAGCTACAAGCGTTGGTGCTGTAGTTGGTGTTTCTACCGTTACCACCTACGTTGAATCCAGTGCGGGTGTTTCAGAAGGCGGACGTACAGGTTTAACCTCGGTTGTAACCGCTATAATGTTCTTACTTGCGATCGTTATCTCTCCGTTACTAGGTCTTGTTCCTACAGCGGCAACCGCACCTGTGCTTGTTGTAGTTGGTATTATGATGATGGGATCGCTTAAATCCATCGACTGGGAGGACTTTGCAGTTGCGGCACCTGCGTTTTTAACAATGGTAATGATGGCATTCGGGTACAGCATAGCTGATGGTATCGCTCTAGGCTTTATCTCCTACTCAATTATCGGTGTTATCAGAGGTAAGGCAAAAGAAGTTCATCCATTACTTTACATCTTCTCTGTACTATTCATAATTAGATTTTTCTTGATTATGTGATAGGTGGACTGGTTTTAGGTAATAAAATAGAAACGACCCTTTTGTAGTAATAGGGTCGTTTGCTTTATTTGTTAATAACTAGACCTTAGAACATCTCTCTAAACCTATCTGCAAAAGGCACGCTTTTTACACAAAACTCCTTGCCGTTTAGGTAAGCAAAGTCTTGTTTCATTAGCTCACTGCTAATCTCAAAGCGTAGCTTGTAGGAGCAGAGGGCTTGATATTTAAGCCTATACTGCTTGTTAATCTGACCATATCCGTACTTACCGTCGCCGATAATAGGGTGTCCTGTATGTGCAAAGTGTGCGCGAATCTGGTGGGTGCGGCCTGTAATAAGCAAAACCTCGACAAGAGAGTTTTTATCGGTCTTGTCAATGAGCTTGTAGCTTGTAACCATTGTTTTGTAATTTTTCTTTTTTGTGTCGGAGATAAATACCTGATTGCTCTTTGAATCCTTAAAATGGTAGTGGGTTAGAGTCCCACAAGTGGGGGAGAGTATCCCGCTAAGAACACAAAGGTAATATTTTTTTATCTGTCGCTCCTTTATTAGTAGGTTTATAAACCGCAGTGAAGGGGCGTTTTTTGCGACTATTACAATTCCGGTAGTGTTACGGTCAATTCGGTTGCAGAGTGCGGGGGCAAAGGAATTTTCAGCCTTTGGGTCAAACTGTTTTGTGTCGTAAAGATAACGTTTAACCCTGTTTATTAAGGTATCGACGGTGTTATTATCATCCTCGTGGACTACTAGGCCTAAAGGCTTATCGATTAATATGATGTTGTCATCCTCGTAGATAATGCTAATGTCAGGCGGTACAACCATAAAATCTTCCTCCGCTTGACTTGTAAAGAACTCATCGTTTATATAGCACTCTACAACATCACCTTGGTTTAAGCGGTAGCTAATCTCGCTTCGTTTGTGGTTTACCTTTATTCGCTTGGTTCGTATGTATTTATACATTAGGGTAGCGCTAAGCTTTGGGATGGTTTTTTGCAGAAATTTGTCTAGGCGCTGATCCTTATCGTTTTGATTTATTATAAAGCTTTTCATCTTTTGAAGTCCCTTTCAATCAGTAATCCAATTATAGTATAACATATCTTTAGCAATAAATAAAGATTTAAGATAAAAATAAAAATTTGCAAAAAAATTTTTAAAAACCTCTTTTCAAATTAACATTTATGTAGTATAATAGATACATAGGTTCGCAAAAAAAGCAGGTGGTGGTGTATTGGACAATTTTCATAAGGGTCATAGAGAGAGGCTAAAGAACAGATTTCTATCTCAAGGGATATCCTCGTTTGAGCCACATATGGTTTTGGAACTACTGCTGTTTTATTCGGTGGTGCAAAAGGACACCAATTTAATGGGACATCGACTGTTGGATGAGTTTGGGTCTTTTTCAGCAGTGGTAGATGCTGAATTTGATGATTTAATTAAGGTAAGCGGTATCACTAAAAATTCAGCTACACTTATTAAGTTGATAGGTGAGGTGTCATCCTACTACTACCGAGATAAATCCAGCGTAAAGCGAAGTGTTACTACCCCACAAGAGTTAGCGGATATTGTATCGCCTTTATTCTTAAACCGAAAGAATGAAGCGGTCATTGCGGTTTGCCTATCAGCAGACTACCGACTTGTGGGTGTTGAGGAGATTAGTGACGGTGGGATAGACTTTTGTTTTGTTAAGCCGCGAATAGTGGTGCAGGCGGCGATTAAGCATAATGTGAGTGTGGTAGCGTTAGCGCATAACCATCTGCTACATGGCGGGGTATTAATGCCGTCGGCAGAGGATATTAAGGTTACAAAACAGCTTATAGAGGTGCTAAAGGGTTTAGATATAACGTTGTTTGACCATATTATAGTATCGGGGGAGAGGTATATCTCTTTAATAAGAGGGGGTATTCCCTATCTGTAATAAGGTTTTTAAAGGTCATAGTGAAAATAGGGGGTAACATGGCGGAGAACGGTAAATTATTTGAAATTGTATCGGAGTACAAGCCTCGAGGGGATCAGCCAGAGGCTATAAGACAGCTAGTTGAGGGGATAAACCAGAATATAAAGGAACAGACCCTACTTGGTGTTACAGGGTCAGGTAAAACCTTTACCATTGCAAACGTTATACAGCAGGTACAGCGTCCGACCATTGTATTTGCGCATAACAAAACCCTAGCGGCGCAGCTTTGCAGTGAGTTTAAGGAGTTCTTTCCAAACAACGCAGTGGAATACTACGTTAGCTACTACGACTACTATCAACCGGAAGCGTACATTCCTAACACCGACACATATATAGAGAAGGACAGTGCTATTAACGATGAGATCGACAAGCTAAGGCACTCCGCAACCTCCGCTTTGTCCGAGCGTAGGGATGTAATAATTGTAGCCAGTGTGTCCTGTATCTATAGCCTAGGAAGCCCGATTGACTACCGTAAGATGGTTATATCGCTTAGAGAGGGTATGACTAAAAACAGGGATGACCTGCTTAGAAAGCTTGTGGAGATACAGTATGAGCGAAACGATATAAACTTTGTGCGAAACAAGTTTAGGGTGCGTGGGGATGTTGTGGAGATATTTCCTGCCTACTCTGGTGATACCGCTATTCGGGTAGAATTTTTTGGGGATGAGATAGAGCGTATCTCCGAGATAACCCCGCTGACAGGGGAGGTTAAATCGGTGGTAGGACATATGGCAATCTATCCTGCCTCCCATTATATCGTACCACGGGAAAAGCTTGATAGAGCTTGTCGCGAGATTGAGGAAGAGCTAGAGCAACGGCTTAAATACTTTAGAGAGAACCAGATGCTTTTAGAAGCACAGAGGATAGAACAGCGGACACGGTATGACCTAGAGTTACTACAGGAGATCGGGAGCTGTAAGGGGGTTGAAAACTACTCAAGGGTGCTTTCGGGACGTCCCCCTGGTAGTGTGCCTTATACACTGTTTGACCACTTTCCAGAGGATTATCTTCTTGTGGTGGATGAAAGCCATGTAAGTATTCCGCAGATTAGAGGGATGTACTTTGGCGATAGAGCGAGAAAGACTACCTTAATCGATTATGGATTTAGGTTACCGAGTGCTTATGACAACCGTCCGCTAAACTTTGATGAGTTCTACTCAAAGGTAAACCAAGCAATCTATGTAAGCGCAACCCCAGGGCCGTTTGAGAGGGAGCACAGCCAGACGATTGTAGAACAGGTAATCCGCCCCACAGGTCTGGTTGACCCAGAGATTATAGTAAAACCAACAGACGGACAGATCGAGGATCTTCTTTCCGAGATTAATCAGCGAACAGCGGTAGGGGAGAGGGTACTGGTTACCACCCTTACCAAAAAGATGGCAGAGGATCTAACCCAATTCCTTGATAATGCGGGGGTTAAGGTGCGGTACATGCACCATGATATCGATACCATCGAACGCATGGAGATAATCCGTGACCTACGTTTAGGGGAGTTTGATGTGCTGGTTGGGATTAACCTACTGCGTGAGGGTCTAGACATCCCAGAAGTTTCATTAGTGGCAATCCTTGACGCGGATAAAGAAGGTTTTTTACGTAGTGAAACCTCATTAATCCAGACCATTGGTAGAGCGGCGAGAAACGCACATGGTATAGTAATAATGTACGCTGATCAGGTAACGGGATCGATGGAGCGGGCGATGAAGGAAACCTACCGCCGTCGTGACCTTCAGATAGCCTACAATGAGGCTAATGGTATAACTCCGCAAACTATTATAAAGGATGTTCGGGAGATTATCGAGATAAGCAAGAAGGAAAAAGCAGTTAAGCCTGATGGTAAAAAGCTTAGCGACTTTGAGCGTAAGGCAGAGATTGAACGACTAAACAAAGAGATGAAGGAAGCGGCAAGGATGCTTGAATTTGAACATGCGGCGTTCCTGCGTGACAAGATTAAGGAATTGGAAAGATAGTATGGGAAAGAATAAGATTGTAATAAAAGGTGCAAGGGAGCATAACCTTAAAAACATAGATATCGAGCTTCCACGTGATAAATTTATCGTTATGACAGGGTTGTCGGGTTCGGGAAAGTCCTCATTAGCTTTTGATACCATCTATGCAGACGGACAGCGTCGGTATGTAGAGAGTCTGTCCGCCTATGCACGGCAGTTTCTGGGGCAGATGGAGAAACCGGATGTTGACTACATCGAAGGGTTATCCCCCGCTATCTCGATAGACCAGAAAACCACCTCAAAGAACCCACGTTCCACAGTAGGTACGGTAACCGAGATCTACGACTACCTAAGGCTAATGTACGCGCGTATCGGGATACCCCACTGTACGGTATGCGGCAAGGAGATAAAACAGCAATCCATCGACCAGATTGTCGATACCGTTATGTCGCTACCAGAAAGGTCACGACTAATGGTGCTCGCACCTGTGGTAACTGCTAGAAAGGGCGAACATCAAAAGGAGTTTGAGGCGGCTAGAAAAGCGGGGTTTGTACGTGTGGTGGTGGACGGTATCACCTACGAGCTCTCCGAGGAGATAAAGCTAGAGAAGAACAAGAAGCATACCATCGAGGTGGTGGTAGACCGCCTTGTGTTAAATAGCGAGATAAAGTCACGGTTAACCGATTCCATCGAGGTTGCGGTGGGGTTAACCGGCGGGTATGCGGTGGTTGAGGTTGTGGATGGCGAGAGGATTAACTTCTCACAAAGCTATGCCTGCCCCGAGCATGGGATTAGTATGCCCGAGCTAGAACCGAGGATGTTCTCCTTTAACAACCCATTTGGTGCTTGTCCAACCTGTACAGGGCTTGGTACCTTTATGAAGGTAGACCCTGATATGATTGTGCCAAACAAAAAGCTGTCGATTAACCAAGGTGCTATCAAAGCCAGTGGATGGTATATCGGCCAGACAGGTACAATTGCGGAGATGTACTATACTGCGCTTGCCAAAAAGTATAAATTCTCTCTTGATACGCCGTTTAACAAGCTATCTGACACTGCAAAGCAGGTGCTACTATACGGCACAAACGGCGAGAAGATTAAGATGACCAGAACTACCGAATATTCTTCGGGAACATATGAAGCGGAGTTTGAAGGGGTGGTAAACAACCTTGAACGTCGTTTTAGAGAAACCCAAAGTAACTACATGAGGGACGAGATAACCCAGGTCATGAGCGCTATTCCATGCCCTGACTGCCAGGGGGAACGGCTTAAGCCAGAGATACTAAGCGTTACCGTTGGCGGGATGAACATTAGTAGCTTCTCTAAGCTGTCGGTATCACAAGCACTTGAGTTTGTGAGGGGGTTAAACCTAACCGAGCGGGAGAAGCTAATAGGCGCACAGATACTTAAAGAGATCAGAGAACGACTAACCTTCCTAGAGAGCGTGGGATTAGATTATCTGACGCTATCACGTTCTTCAGGAACACTTTCAGGAGGGGAGAGCCAGCGTATCCGACTTGCTACCCAGATCGGATCATCACTTGTAGGGGTGTTATACATCCTCGACGAGCCGAGTATCGGGCTTCACCAGAAGGACAACGATAAGCTGTTAGCGACCCTGACACGACTGCGGGATCTGGGTAACACCCTTATCGTGGTTGAGCATGACGAGGACACCATGTTTGCCGCTGACTATATAGTGGACATCGGCCCTGGAGCGGGGATACATGGGGGTGAGATTGTCTGTGCGGGATCGGTGGAGGATATTAAAAACTGCGAGAAATCGATAACAGGTGCGTACCTTAGCAACCGAATGTCTATCCCTGTACCAAAGGAAAGGCGAAAGGGGAGCGGTGAGTTTCTTGAGGTTAAGGGTGCGACCGAAAACAACCTTAAAAACATTAATGTAAAGATTCCGCTATCCACCATGACAGCTGTGACAGGGGTGTCAGGTAGTGGTAAGTCCTCCCTCGTAAACCAGATTATCTTCAAGCAGCTAGCCAAAGATCTAAACGGTGCTAGGGATAAAGCGGGAGCTCACAAGTCGATAGAGGGGTTAGAGCATATTGACAAGGTTATCGATATAAATCAGTCCCCGATCGGCAGAACCCCACGTTCCAACCCTGCTACCTACACTGGGGTGTTTACCGATATTCGAGAGATCTTTGCGATGACGAATGAAGCAAAGCTAAAGGGATTTACTTCAGGCAGATTCTCCTTTAATGTTAAAGGTGGGCGGTGTGAAGCCTGTCAAGGGGACGGGATTATTAAAATCGAAATGCACTTTTTACCTGATGTATACGTGCCTTGTGAGGTGTGTAAGGGTAAGCGGTATAATAGAGAAACGCTCTCGATTCTTTATAAGGGTAAGTCTATTGATGATGTGCTTAATATGACCATTGAGGAAGGGATGTACTTCTTTGAATCCATCCCGAAGATCTATAAAAAGCTTAGGACCATGCATGAGGTTGGTCTTGGATATATCAAACTCGGTCAATCTGCGACAACGTTGTCAGGTGGAGAGGCGCAGAGGGTAAAGCTTGCGACAGAGCTGTCAAAACGTTCTACAGGTAAGACCTTCTACATCCTAGATGAGCCGACCACGGGGCTTCATGTAGCGGATGTTCACAAGCTGATCGAGATGTTACAGCGGTTAGTGGACGAGAGGAACACCGTTTTGGTTATCGAGCACAACCTTGATGTGATAAAGACCGCCGACTATATAATCGACCTAGGCCCTGACGGAGGTAACCGTGGCGGTGAGATTGTCGCAAAGGGAACTCCTGAACAGGTAGCAAAGAATGAAAGGTCCTATACCGGAAAATATTTAAAGGATCGGCTTTTGTAGAGATTATAGCTTAATTCTTGCTTGAGTAATAGTATAATAGGAGTAATAAGCACTAAGGTATTAATTTGTTTTGGCAACTTTTTTATAATAATTATCTTTTCAATTAGAATAACAAATATTTTAGTTAAATTTTACTCAATTGGGGTTGCAAATTTTTCATCTATCCTTTAAAATGTAATCATGCATTATATATTCTCAATGTTGAAAGGGATAGTATATGATAGATAGAAGCATAGAAGCGCTGGATAAAATTATTGAAGGCAGGCACATCAAGCCTGTCTATCAACCTATTGTGTCTTTGGTTGATGGACAGATTTTTGCATATGAAGCACTTAGTCGTATTTCCAACTCTGAACTTAGTATGAACATTGAAGAAATGTTTGCAACTGCCGATATAGTAAATAAATCATGGGAGCTTGAGACTCTATGTATAGAAAAAGCCTTAAAGTGTGCGGTTATCTTAAACGATAAAACAAAGCTATTTTTAAATGTTAATCCTAACGTTATACATAGCAATCATTTTAAGGAAGGTTTTATAAAAGATAAGTTACATGAATTTGAGAGATTACCCCAAAATGTTATTTTTGAATTAACTGAAAGAATCTCAATTACTAATAACTCATTATTTAACGAGGCTGTCAACCATTACAAAAAACAGAATTATGGTATAGCTATAGACGATGTAGGTTCTGGCTTTTCTGGTTTGAATGTAATTGTTGATACAAAACCGTGCTTTATAAAACTTGATATGCATCTTATCAGAAATATTGATAAGGACGAAATCAAGCTTTTGATGTGCAAGGCGCTTACAGATTTTTGCAAAGGTGCCGGAATTAAACTGATTGCAGAGGGGATAGAGAGTGAAGAAGAGTTAAGAGAAATCATTAAATTAGGAATAGATTATGGACAAGGTTATTTTTTAGGACTCCCCAAAGAGAGCTTTCAGCAAATTGCCCAAGAAAAAGCAAGTCTTATTTCTTATTATCATACTAAACAGTATAGCGAAAAAATAAGAAGCTCGATCTATCCTACGGTTGAGAATTTGTGCAAACGAGGGTGCGTATTTTCACCGAACGAAAAAGCTCAAGACATTTATGAGCTATTGAACACAAATCCAGCAATTAGGGAGTTTACAGTAGTAGAAGATGGAGTAGCAATTGGTTTTATGTCCAGAGGAGACATTAATACTGTTCTAGGCGGGCGTTACGGGTTTAGTCTGCACTCCAAAAAAAACATTGGCCAACTAATAAATAAAGATTTTCTAAGTGTAAACTGTGATATAACGGTAGAGCATGTAGCTAGACTGGCTATGGCACGTTCATATGAACTGCTATATAATCCTATTATAGTTGAAAAAGAAAATAAATATTTAGGTATTGTAACGATAAAAGACCTGCTTGACACATGCACAAGGATTGAAATAGATGCTGCTATGCACTCAAACCCACTTACAGGTTTACCTGGGAATCTTCTCATAGAAAAAGAGATTGTTTTCAGAATATTTAGTGATAAGCCCTACAGCATAATATATTTTGATATTGATAATTTCAAGGCATATAATGATGCTTATGGTTTTCAAAACGGAGATTTAATGCTGAAGCTTATAGCAGATACTCTTAGAAATTGCTCCAAACAAAACGAATTTGTAGGGCATATTGGTGGTGACGATTTTATTGTTGTTGCAGATTATGATGACTGCGAAACCTACTGCAAAGCTGTTATTGATTGTTTTAGCAAAAATATTACTTCTCTATATCGTGATGAGGATGTTAAAAGAGGATATATTATTTCCAAAAATAGAAATGGTGTGACGGAAAAATTTCCTATTTCAAGCATTTCAATTGGTGGCGTTACAAGTAGGGGTAAACGTTATCGTAATATTGATGATTTTTCAAGAGATGTTGCGTTGCTTAAAAAGGCGAGCAAAAAGCAACAGGGGAGTTGCTATAATATTTTGTAATGTTTTTGCAATTCAAGTTGAAGCTTTTGTTCAGAGTCCACATTAAAGAAAAAATTGCTTTTTTACTTACCGAGCTAATCTAGGTGCTCAGAAAAATTGCAATATTGTATTATTAACATTTGACGTGTTTAACCACGAGTACACCTTTTCCAGCTTATCCTTATTGTGATGTAGCTGTAAGGATGGGTATAACTAAAAATGCTGTAAAAATTTATTCAAAGGCAATAGCTATAGTATTTGTGGGTTTTTAACTGACTGTTTTACTGGGTTTGAGTGCTACATTCAAATTGGTATAAAAATTTACAAATTTTATATATTTTATCTGATTACTGTTAATCT
>CAZAOY010000006.1:42205-64371 GCA_964486925.1 uncultured Oscillospiraceae bacterium | reverse complement strand
GGATATCTAAAGATATAACAGCTAAAAGGGAGGTGGTTTAGGTGGAAAGGACAGATAAGAATAGTCAGAATGTTCAAGGCGAAGAGCAAAAAGAGGTACAGAGCATATATGACATTAAGGAGAAGGACTACCTAGTAACCGAAAAGGATGTAAATGACGGTGTTAAACCCGAGGATTACGACATAAAAGAAGATATACCTTATTCAAGGCTTACCGAGCAGGATCTTTCAGGTAAAGAGAGTGTGGATGTAACCTACGACCTAGAGGCTAATGAGGTTGTACAAGCCTTAAGGAAGTTTCAAAAGCTTACAATATACAAAAAGAACTATATATACACATTAGTACTCTTTATAATCTTCTTTGCGTATATCATAAAGTATCTTCAAAATCCTTCCGATTCGTTATCGATGTTTTTGTCGGTAGTTACTGTATCGGTGATAAGTGTAGTGTGGTATATGCCGCTTAACCATGTAAAAAAGATGGGAAAGGCAATTGAAAAGGGCGAGAAGATTACCTTTAACCTTAGGCTTTATGACAGCTGTTTAATTGTCGGTGAAGGTAGCAGTAAAACGGTAATAGAGTTTGACAAAGTAAAGATTACGCCATTTGAAACAGAGCTTTTATTTGGGATTGGTGTAGGAAAAGAGCGGGTATTTATTATTCCAAAGAGATGTATCTCACAGCCAGAGGAAGAAGTAATAAGACGACTACTTAAAATATAAATAAGAAATTTTAGAGGTGGAAAGTTTGAGTAACAATGAAGGAACCAAGATAATACCCGTTGACATAAGTACAGAGATGAAGAAGTCTTTTTTGGACTACTCAATGTCTGTTATTATCTCAAGGGCGCTTCCAGATGTTAGGGATGGACTAAAGCCTGTACATAGAAGGATACTGTACACGCTTCACGAAAATGGACTAACACCTGACAAAGCATACCGTAAATGCGCAGATACCGTCGGTAGCGTACTAGGGCGATACCACCCACATGGTGATGCCTCCGTATATGATGCACTTGTAAGGATGGCGCAGGATTTTAGCTTAAGATATCCGCTTATAGATGGTCATGGAAACTTTGGTAGCGTCGACGGTGACCCTCCTGCCGCATATCGTTATACCGAATCAAGGATGAGCAAAATCTCTCTTGAGATGATTACCGATATCGAAAAGGAAACTATAGACTACATTCCTAACTACGACGATCGATTAAAAGAACCTCAGGTGTTACCTTCACGGTTTCCAAATCTGCTTGTAAATGGTTCAACAGGGATTGCGGTAGGTATGGCTACAAACATCCCTCCTCACAACCTTAAAGAGGTTATAGACGCTATAATCATGATGATCGACGATGATGAGGTTGATCTAAATGACCTTATGGAATGCATTAAAGGCCCGGATTTTCCCACAGCAGGGATTATTATGGGCAAGTCGGGGATAAGAGCCGCATATGCAACAGGCCGTGGAAAGATAACCCTTCGTGCTAGAGCCGAGATCGAGGAGATTAGAGCTAACAAGATGGCTATTATCGTAACCGAATTACCGTATATGGTAAATAAAGCACGACTTATAGAGAATATAGCAAATCTTGTTAAGGATAAAAGGATTGAAGGTATATCTGACCTTAGGGATGAATCCGACAGACTAGGGATGAGGATGGTAATTGAGCTAAAACGGGACGCAAACCCACAGGTTGTGTTAAACCAGCTCTATAGATATACCCAGATGCAGGATACCGTTGGGGTTATTATGCTAGCGCTTGTAAATGGTGAGCCAAAGGTGCTACCGCTTAAAAGCATACTAGAGGAGTATATAACATTCCAGTCACAGGTAATAAGACGAAGGATAGAGTTTGACCTAAGAAAAGCGCAGGAGAGATCACATATTCTTGAAGGATTAAAGATTGCACTAGACTTTATCGATGAGGTTATAGCTATCCTAAGAGCATCAAAATCCATACCGGAAGGTAAGGAAGCGTTAATCAACAGATTTGGTCTGTCAGAGATACAAGCAGGGGCTATAGTTGCTATGCGGCTAGGTCAGCTGACAGGGCTAGAACGAGAAAAGATAGAGGAAGAACTAGCGGCACTTGCTCAAAAGATAAAGGAATTTTTAGAGATACTAGCAAGTGAGAGAAGGATACTAGAGATCCTTAAAACAGAGATACTAGAGATTAAAAGACGGTTTGGCGATGAACGCAGAACCGAGATAATGTCCATTACCGGTGAGGTTGATATAGAGGATCTTATCCCTGAAGAGGAGAGCGTAGTGACGCTTACCCACTTTGGATATATAAAACGTCAGCTTGCGGATGTGTACAAAACTCAAAAACGCGGCGGACGTGGTGTATCCGGTATGAAGCAGAGAGAAGAGGATTTTGTTGAGGAGATGTTTATCTCATCCTCTCATGATAATATACTTTTTGTAACCAATAAGGGTAGAATGTACAAGCTAAAGTGTTATGAAATACCTGAAGGAGGAAAGACCGCAAGAGGGATTAACATTGTAAATCTTTTACCGCTAGAGCCGGAAGAGAAGATCGCTTGTATGCTTGCTATAAAAGACTTCGATCAAGAGATGTATATAACCATGGCAACAAAGAATGGTAACATTAAGCGAACCGCGCTGTCTAACTATAAAAATGTTAGAAAGAACGGATTAATTGCTATAACCCTTAGAGAGGATGACGAGATAGCGGCTGTAAAGCTTACTAATGGGCAATCAGACCTCTTTATGGCAACACGCAATGGTATGGCTATACGGTGTAACGAGCAGAAGATACGTCCGCTTTCAAGGCAGTCTATGGGTGTTCGTGGTATCAAGCTTAGAGAGAATGATAAGGTTGTAGCTATGGAGATGCTTGATAACGAAGATGCTACACTAATTACCATTACCGATAAGGGTATAGGACGAAGATGTGCTCTAAGTGAGTTTAGAACCCAAACTAGGGGAGGCTTCGGGCTTATTAACTACAAAACAAGTGATGTAAAGGGCTATGTAGTAGGTGTTAAGCTTGTAGACGGAACTGAAGATCTGATAATGATTGCAAATGACGGCATTATTATCAGAATTAGGGTGAGCGATATTAATACAATGTCACGATACGCTACAGGAGTTAAGGTAATGAGGCTACAGCCGGATGTAGAGTTGGTGACCTTTGCAAAGGCAGAGCATGATGAATCAGAGGAAACAGAATCGGTAGAGGTTATCGAGGAGAATGTATCAGAGGAAGAAAGAAAGCAGATTGAGGAGTTAGAGAACAAATTGCAGGATGCTGATGAATCTTTAGATGATATTGAGGATGAAACCATATAAAATGTTAAAAACCTTCTTAAATGAATTAAGAAGGTTTTTATATTTCATTTTTTAAGATATAGCTACTGTTGACATGTTTAAAGAAAATATTGTTAAATAGTTAAAACCTCGTAGTTTTAAACAATTTAAACAGAATGGATGTTTAAAACTACGAGGTTTCGGCTATAGAATAGAGATTGTCAACATTTTTTTGATCTAATTTTTGTTGAAAACTTTGTTGAGAATGTTTAAAACTGTTTTATCACTGTTAAACAGCTTGTTAGATAAATGTTAAATACTTATCTAACAAATAAGAAATGCAAGACAAAGAGAGAAATATGTCATTTTTCTACGTTGTTGGACGAACTATAGTAGGAGCTACCTTAGAGTATTCAACCGTTACATCAAGGATACATGTGCCATATGGAGTCTTGTCATTGTTAACTAACACAAGCTCTTCAAGAAGTGTAGATAGCTCGTTAGCCTTATTAAAGGACACAACGCTTTTTTTGCTGTCAACTTTGTAATCATCTTCAAAATAGTACGCTTTGTTAAGCTTTTTGTTAGAATACTCAAGTGTGTAGGTCTTGCCTGTTTCATTCTCTTCAGTCTTACACTTTTGAAGATATTCCTTGTTTGCAACGTCGTTTATAATGGAAAGATACTTGTGAGGAGAGGTTTTTGAATAGGATACGTAGTTTTGGTCACCATTTTTATAGGTGGATTTACCCTTACCTAAAAGCCATTCCTCATAGATAGTACCGTCGTTAAATTCATAGTAAACTAGATTATCCTTGCTATCATACTGGGATAGACAGTATAAAAGGTCACCATTTGGTGAATATTCATAGGACATTGTAGTAGTTTGCTTTTGCTGGGTCTGGTTGTTAGAGTCGTTAAAGATGGATATGTACTTGATCTTTGCGTGGGAGACATTCAAGAAGGCGTCTAGATCTTTTTGAAGCTCTTTTGTATCAGCACCTGAAAAGATACCTAATGAACAGCCGCTAAAGGTGAATGTTAACAATACGGTGAGTAGTAGAGCAATAGTTTTCTTCATCATAATAAAGTCCTTTTCTCCGCCTATTTTTTAGATTTTTGCTTTGTTTACATTATATAGTCACTATACTATAAACTATCTTAGCGTTGTTTTATTGAAAGTAAAACCTATAAACACGCAAGATTGGTAGTATTTGACTATCTAAAAAATTACATGAGGCAAACCTCATGTTTGAAGATTATCTAAAGATACTATAATGTTATCAAAAGATAATATAGGTTATCTAAAGACAATATAACATTATCTTAAGGATAAATCCATTGCTTCAATGAGTATATATTCCTTTTCCGGCGGTGAAAGGGAATATTCTTGTAACATATATATTCAGCCATTAGCGTAGTATGACAAGAAGATACCTACTAAAATGGCTATATTCCAGTAAAAGTTAAATTTTTATGAAAAGACAAGATTTTTTACTGGTTTTATGTTATTATATTAATAAAAGACAGGATAAAGAACCAAATTGCAATAATACTCTACCAATATTAAGCGTGTAACAAAATGTTTTTATATAAAATTTTTAACAGTAGTATGTAACAAATGTACCTTAAAGGAGAGTTAAAATGAAGTTATTTGAAAAGCACCTATCTACTAAAGAGATATTTGACGGTAAAGTTATAAAGCTAAAGGTGGATGAGGTTTTACTCGAGAACGGAGAAAAGACATTTAGAGAGGTTATACAGCATACCGGTGGGGTTACCGTACTTCCGCTTGATGATGAGAATAATGTGTATGTTGTGCGTCAGTTTAGGTATCCACATAATGGCGTGTTGATTGAGCTTCCCGCAGGAAAGATTAATCTGGGTGAGGACCCATTAGAATGTGGCAAAAGAGAGCTGTTAGAGGAGGTTGGGGCGGTTGCAAGCGAATATACAAGCCTTGGAGAGTTTTTTCCAACCCCTGCGTATGATGATGAGATTATCTACATGTACCTAGCAAGAGGACTTACCTTTACCTGCCAGTCACTGGATGAGGGTGAGTTTTTGGAGGTAGATAAAATTCCTCTTAGCACCCTAGTGGATATGATAATGGAGGATAAAATCCCAGACGGAAAAACTCAAGCGGCGGTGCTAAAGGTGGCTAGGATGATAAATATATAGTAAAACAGTTTAAAGGGGGGGTTACTTTGAGTGAGGGAGTAAGGGATGAACTTAGCAGATCGGTGCTAACGCTAAAGAATGTGGGACAGAAAAAGCAACAGCTGCTTAGCAAGCTAGGTATTACGGATATACGTTCGTTAATCAGCTACTTTCCAAGAGGGTATATCGATTACTCGTCCCCTGTATCGTTAGATAGCTGTGTGCTTGATGAGAATAACGTCTTTAAAGCAACGGTGATACAAAAGAGGGGGACAGCAATCCTAAAATCAGGGCTTTCAATCTCAAAGATAATTGCAAAGGATACCTCCTGTAATGTTAATATAACAATTATACTATTTAACAATAAATTTACCTACGATGCAATTAAGCAGGATGAAACCTATTACTTTTACGGTAAAATTACACAAGATATATCTGGACTTACAGTCAACACCCCATCGTTTCACAACGTAGAAAGTGATTTTTCTGTAACCCCAATCTATAGGCTTACCGCAGGGATAGGGAATGGCACGATTATCTCGCTAGAGAAGCAGGTTTTATTTTTATATGGTGAATATATTATCGATTTCCTCTCCGAAGAGATAAGGGAAAGGTATTCCCTTGCAAACCAGATGTTTGCCATCCATAACATACACTTACCGACCGATAGTAAGGCATTAGAGCTATCAAAAAAGCGACTTGCCTTTAACGAGCTATTGGTACTACAGTTAGGTTTAGTCGCTATAAAGGAGAATAACAAAGCATATACCGCTGTGGAGATTAAGGATACCGACCTTAACGACTTTTACAAAGCAATACCATTTACATTAACTGGGGCGCAGCAGAAGGTAATACAGGAATGTACACAGGATATTACAAAAAAACACCCCATGAATAGATTAATTCAAGGGGATGTAGGGTCTGGTAAAACTATGGTGAGCATAGCTGTAGCGTATATTATGGCTAAAAACGGTTACCAGACTGTAGTAATGGCGCCAACCGAGATACTAGCAGGACAGCATTATGATACATTCAACAGCCTAGCCACAGCGTTAGGATACAGATGTTGTCTACTAACAGGTTCGCTCACCGCAAAGGAGAAACGACAGGTATACAGTGAGATAGAGAGTGGTACAGTGAACATTATTATCGGTACCCATGCAGTTATATCGGAAAAGGTGGTATACCATAATATCGGTCTGGTAGTAACCGATGAACAACATAGATTTGGAGTAAATCAGCGCGCAAAGCTACAGCTAAAGGGGGATAAACCCCATACACTCGTTATGTCCGCAACCCCCATTCCCAGAACGCTAGCACTGATTATCTACGGAGATTTAGATGTATCAATAATTGATGAGCTACCAAAGGGTAGACAGGTTATCGAAACATACTGTATCGACGAGGGTAAAAGGGGGAGGGCACTAGGGTTTGTAAAGAAGGCGGTGGATAATGGTAACCAAGCCTATATTGTCTGCCCCGCTATTGAGGAGTCCGAAACGGGGGTAATCTCGGTAGACAGCTATCAGCAGGAGCTTATAAAGACTCCGCTAGGACAATATAACATAGCGGTTCTACACGGAAAACTAAAGGCAAACCAGAAAGACCAGATAATGAGGGATTTTAAGGATAACAAGATAAACATCCTAATCTCCACCACCGTAGTAGAGGTTGGGGTGGATGTCCCTAACGCTACCATAATGATGATAGAGAGCGCACAGCAGTTTGGGCTGTCACAGCTTCATCAGTTAAGAGGACGTGTGGGCAGAGGAGCAGATAAAAGCTACTGCATACTGGTAACCCAAGGAAAGGAAACGGCAAGGCTAAAAGCAATGTGCAAGACAACCGACGGATTTGAGATAGCAAAGCAGGATTTAAACCTACGTGGCCCAGGGGATTTTTTTGGAAGCAACCAACATGGTCTACCGACCATGAAGATTGCGGACATCTCGGCTGATATTATATTAATCGAGCAGACACAAGGTCTTGCTAGAGAGATTTTAGAGAAGGATCCACTATTAGAATTACAGGAACACGCTTTACTAAAGAAAGAGGTGGATCAGCTGTTCAACAAAAATGAGCAGTACATTTTAAACTAAACGGTGTTGACACTGTTTAATAAAGCTGTTTGGTAAACACATTCCCCATCAGTATGTTTAAAACTGATGGGGATTATGTTTATAGAAATAATTATTGTATTGTAGCGATATTTAACTCATCAAGCTGTTTCTTGTCAACAGGTGCAGGACATTCGGTCATTAACTCGCTTGCAGTCTGGATTTTTGGGAAGGCAATAACATCACGGATAGAATCCTTTTTAAGCATAATCATAACAAGTCTGTCAAGACCATATGCCATCCCACCATGAGGAGGAGCACCGTATTTAAATGCATCTATCAAGAACCCAAACCTTTCGTTTGATTCTTCTTTAGTAAATCCTAACGCAGTAAACATATCCTGTTGAAGGTCAGGGTCACTAATTCTAATAGAACCACCGCCAACTTCACAGCCGTTTATTACAAGGTCATAAGCCTTTGCGTTACATTCCTTAGGGTTTGTCAGTAGCATATCTGCGTGTTCATCGGTCACAGAGGTAAATGGATGGTGTTTTGCTACATAACGGTTGTTATCTTTATCATACTCAAAGAGAGGAAAGTCAGTAACCCAGAGGAAGTTAAAGCTGTTAGTGTCAATTAGTTCTAGCTCCTTCGCCAGATGATTTCTAAGCTCGCCTAGAGCGGTTAAAACGATGTCGTTATCAGGGTCAGCTACTACTAGGATAACATCTCCAATAGTTGCGTTCAGCTTTGTACGGATAGCGTCCTTTTCGGTAGCTGATAGGAATTTTTCAAAGCTAGAGGTTTCCGACTCGGAGGTTAAGCGGGTAAACGCTAGACCTTTAGCTTTATAGGTTTTTGCAACATCGGTAAGCTTATCAATCTTCTTTCTAGGAAGCTTGTCAGCGTCACCTTTAACCAGAATAGCTCTAACGCTACCACCGCTTGTAATAGCGTCGGAGAATACCTTAAATTCAGTATCCTTTAGGATAGAGGATAGATCGCAGATCTCCATTCCAAATCGGGTGTCAGGCTTATCAACACCATAACGCTCCATCGCTTCCTTGTAGGTCATGCGTGGGAAAGGTGTGGTAACATCAAGGTTAAGTGCCTTTTTAAAGACATACTTCATAAACCCTTCATTTACCTCCATAACGTCATCTTGATCCACAAAGCTCATCTCAAGGTCGATCTGGGTAAACTCCGGTTGGCGGTCAGCACGTAGATCTTCATCTCTAAAGCAACGTGCAATCTGCATATAACGGTCGTAACCTGATAGCATTAGTAGCTGTTTATATAGCTGTGGTGATTGAGGGAGAGCGTAGAATGTGCCTTTGTTTACACGAGAAGGAACGAGGTAATCTCTAGCGCCCTCTGGGGTAGACTTTATCAAAATCGGGGTTTCAATCTCTAAAAATCCGTTTTCATCATAGTAATCTCTAGCCGCCTTGACTATCTTGTGGCGAAACGCTAGAGTTTCTTGTAAGGAGCTTCTTCTAAGGTCAAGGTAACGATACTTTAAACGAAGTTCTTCCTTTACATTAATATTGTCTATGATATGAAAAGGTGGCGTCTGCGCGATAGAAAGAATTTTAAACTCGGTAACAAAGATTTCAATGGAACCTGTCTTAATCTCTTTGTTAATGCTCTCTCTTTGGGTTACAACACCCTTTGCCATAACAACATACTCAGCACGTACTGTCTTAGCTTTTTCAATAATATCTTTTTCGGATTTATCGTTAAACTGTAGCTGGATAATCCCGGATCTGTCGCGTAGATCGATAAATACAAGATTACCTTTATCACGACTTTTCTGCACCCATCCCGCAACCACAACGGTTTTACCAATATCTTTTTCAGAAAGCTCTGTAGCGTAATGTGTTCGTTTTAGTTTATTTTGTTTTTCTAACATTTAATTCACCATTCGGATTGATAACATTGTTATTGTAAAATTCAATCCTACCTTTCATATATTTATAACCACACTCCATAAAACATAATATCCTTGTATGAAGCTTTAGTATATCTCGTATCCTTTAAAGTTTACTAGATGTCTATCTCGATCTTTGATAACTCAAGATTAATAAGTGCCGTCTTGATATAATCACAGAGTTCACTTACCGAAACTGTAGTAGATTCACCGGTAGCCATAGCTTTCACCGAAACGCTGTTAGTTGCAATCTCGTTATCCCCTAGGACAAGGGAGAATTTTGCGTTAATCTTGTTAGCATACTTCATCTGTGCTTTAACGCTACGCCCAACAATGTCACACTCTGCAAAGATTCCGCTTGTGCGAAGGGTAGTGGTTAGCTCTAAGGCTTTGATGTTAGCGTCATTACCGATACTACCAAGGTATACATCACAGCTGTTTGGCTGTGGAATATCTATAGAGTTTTTTTCCATTGCGAGCAGGATACGTTCTATACCCATACCAAATCCAATACCTGGTAGACTGCTTCCGCCTAGCTCCTCCACTAAACCATCATACCTCCCGCCACCGCCGACAGTAAGCCCTGACTTAGGGTCAACAAACTCAAACACCGTCTTTGTATAGTAGTCTAACCCCCGAACTATACTGCTATCCACAGTAAATGGGATTGATAACGCTTCTAAACGTAGCTGAACCTCATTAAAGTGGGTGGAGCATTCCTCACAGATGTAATCTAGGATGCTAGGTGTACCTTTAACAATCTCCTTGCAGGAGGGAACCTTGCAATCGATAATTCTCATAGGATTTTTGTCAAGCCGTGTTAAACAGGTCCCACAAAGTCTATCCTTATAGGAGGAGAAATACTCCTTTAAAACCTCGTGATATTTAGCACGACAGGTTGGGCAACCGATAGAGTTTAGCTGTAGTGAGATATCCAAAAGCCCTAAACGGTTTAGTATAACACTACCTAGCGAGATAATCTCAGCGTCACAGGAAGGGGAGATGGTACCAACCGCCTCAACACCAAATTGGTGAAACTCCCTATACCTACCTGCTTGTGGCTTGTCGTATCGAAAGCAAGGGGTAATGTAGTTAAGCTTAAGTGGCAACGCATCGCCAAGCAGACCATTTTCGAGTGCTGCACGGATAGCACCCGCAGTACCTTCGGGTTTAAGGGTTAAAGAGCGATTACCTTTATCTGTAAAGGTGTACATCTCCTTTTGAACAACATCGGTGGTATCTCCAACACCACGTAGAAAAAGCTCGGTGTGTTCAAAGGTCGGTGTGCGAATCTCTTTGTAGCCAAAGCTTTGGGCGGTTTCTTTTAGGATATCCTCTAAAAAAGACCATCTATAGCTCTGGGATGGAGTAATATCCTCTGTACCTCGTGGTTTTTGAATGTAGTTAGCCATTGTTGATTACCTCATTTCTCCGCCGTAGAATAGTAAAAATGAAGCAAGATACTTCAAAACAGCGGAGAATGAAGCACTTGTTTAAATAATGCAAAAAATAAAACACCTCTATCCAACAACATAAACAAAAAAGTCTATGTTAAGGGACGAAGTGTACAGTTCGTGGTGCCACCCTTTTTCAGGACACTTATACTGTGTTATAAGCTTTGTTACAACGCTTAATATAAGCTTCCCCTTTTACCCCTGTGTCGTAGAGATACGGTTGCCATTACAGCAACAGGCTCAAAAGTGTCTTTCTTCGTCAAGTCAGGTTATCACCGATATCCTAACAGACAGCAAAACTGCCATACCGCACAATAAGCTTATTTCAGCATACAAAGCTCTCTCTAAAAAAGGCAGATATAAATACTCCTCTTTATCATCGCCAACAGTAAATTTTACTTAGTACTATAATATCATTATTAGCAGTAAAAAACATTAAATACTAATTTATAGAATTTATTGAAATTATTTCATTGCAACTAGGATTAATGTTTGCTTACAATAATTCTCCAGTCAAGGTCTCCACGCTCTAGGCTATGGATTAATGCTTCAGCAGTTGCGATGTTAGTTGCAACCGGAATGTTATGAACATCACAAAGACGCAAAAGTACCATCTCGTTTGGTTCATGTTCTTTTAGTGTTAATGGATCTCTAAAGAACAGCAGTAGATCTATCTCATTACATGCAATCCTAGAAGCTATCTGTTGTGCGCCACCGTGTGCGCCGCCTAAAAATCGTTGTATTGTAAGTCCTGTAGCTTCCGAAACAAGTTTTCCTGTAGTTCCTGTAGCACACATATTGTGTTTGCTAAGTACACCACAGTATGCTATACAGAATTGCACCATAAGTTCTTTCTTAGCGTCATGTGAGATTATTGCTATATTCATTATCTGCCTCCCAATCTCTTTTATGTCTGTCGTATTTATGACCATGCCCCAATCGAACAACAACCGTATTGAGCACGAAGTTTTCTCTGGTTTAGCATTTTTATACTTGATAAACAAAACTAATTTATATTTTCAAAAATACAAGAATGTCTTTAGTTTTGAATATAGGCGCTTTTTCCCCTATGATATATTATCTCTTATTTTGAGCAATATGTCAAGTGAATTTGCAAAAAAACATTTCAATAGGTAAATTTTCGTGAAAATTATAATATAACTAAAATAAAAAATTGGTTAAATTTACAATAAAATTACCACTCCAAACTCGGTACTATTAGGAATTTCAGCAGTAATTTGAAACTGCCACAAACGTATAGATACCACCAATAGAAATGAAATAAGAAGCGAGAAAAGTATAATTACACGAATTACAAATCGTATGGGGTTTTTCTTAAAACGAGAGATCATATAATGCTCCTTTATCCTATCTTCCGGTAGAACCAAACCCACCACTAGCCCTTTGGGTATCGGGGAGGGTGTTAACCTCTTGGATATCGGGGGTAAGTATGGGGGTTATTACTAGCTGTGCTATTCGGTCGCCGTAGTGTATAGTATATGGTATGTCACTTTGGTTATAGAGTGATACAATAACCTCGCCGCGATAGTCCGAATCCACCACTCCAACGCAGTTAGCAGGTATTATACCATGCTTTGTAGCAAGCCCACTACGAGCATAGATTAACCCCGCTGTACCCTCCGGCAAGGCTATAGAGATACCCGTACTAATGGATCTGGATTGATGTGGGGGGATTACAATGTCTTTTTTAGTTGCAGAGTAAAGATCATACCCCGCGCTTTGAGGGGTTGCGATAGTAGGTAGTATTGCGTTATCATCTAGTTTTTTTATCTTCAATGTTATCATGTAGAATATCCTTATCGTTACGATAAACGGGTTCTAGTACTTGTTAAGACCTCTGTAGTAAAGACCACGAGTAAAGCCAGAGGTAGACGGGGTTTTGTCTATGTAGCTAGACAGTATGCTATCGGTAGAATTGGCGGTTTCATCGGTAAAGTAAAGCAGTAAAAAGTCAAAATGGGAGAAATCATCGAGCTTATCGGCAAGATAGATAGGGGTGCTGTTATAAATCTCGCTGTACGCTTTTTTAGTAATTAGCTGACAGCTTACCTTAAATTCAGCCTTGGTACGGTCGATAAGTCGGTTTTGCCGGTTACAGTCCTTGCAGTTAATCTGGTTTTTGATAGGGCAGTTTCGACATATCATTAACGGATAGTAACCATAAACAACCGCACCTATTGGTATTTGACTTCTAAGATGACGGCTTTTGTTAAGAGGTATCTCTGCCGAAAGACACATCTGTGATACACCAAGCTTGCTGTATTGGAGCAAGGACAGAGAGTTTGTGCAGTTTAAAAAGCTATCACCGATTATTGAAAATCCTAAAGAATTTCCAATAGATATATGAGCAATATTTGAGGTTAATAGTCTGGTAAACCCATGTGAAAAAAGTGACTTTAAAGATGATACAACGTTATCCTCGCTATTAAACATAACCCTGTCTGGTTCAACTATAACTTTATCTTTAATCGGGATAAACCGCTCAAGGTTACCTGTTAAAACACTGATAGGAACAATAACCATAGCAGAGGTGGACATTACTAATGTTGTAAGCTGATTAACGTTTCCAATACGGGTATAAAAGCACATAGAAGGCTTTTTGATTATTCGATTCGTAGATATAATACTAGCAAAATCATATTCGTTAGTAGGTATCGCCTTTATCTGTTCACGAAGCTTGTGTAATCGCTCACAAGCAGTTCGTCTTAACTGGTTAATTGTAGCGGCGGGGATGTATAGGTCATCATCCATCGTAACGGTTACATCATCGCAGAAAAAGAAGGTGTCGCCTAGCTTTAATAGATTTTTCCTAATCTGTTCTTTGGAAGTCGGAAGGTTTACCGCTAACTGAGGAAGATTTTCATCATCTGTTGCAGTAACAAAATTACCGTTAATATCAGTTATAGTTAGGGAGATTGGTGAACCTTTAGTAATTACAATGTCCATATTGACTTTAATCAGATCCTGCTCGCCTTTGTAGCTATTCTGTATTGTGGATAAAAGTTTGTTTGTTGCTAAAACTACATCCTCTTTTTGGCGGGTGCCATACATATCTCTATCGATTTTATTATCAAAATAACCTGTAGTAAAGCCGTTACGGGAGAAGATGCTCTGCAAGGATGATAGGTCATACGGCTTTGACTCAAGTATGTTGCTGTATACCGACGCAGAGGTAGCGGCGTATTCAGGGCGTTTCATCCGTCCTTCAATCTTTATGGAGGCCACCCCGATATCAGAAAGCTTTAGTATGCGCTTCTCTAAAGCCAGATCCTTAAGCGACAGATTAAACGCGGTTTCATTATTAACCGAAAAGGGTAGTCTACAGGTACCCGCACAGTTTCCACGGTTACCACTACGAGTGCCGATAAAGCTACTCATATAACATTGCCCTGATACCGACATACACAAAGCACCATGTACAAACACCTCTGTTTCAATATCCACACTCTGTGTTATCCGCTTTATCTCCTCAAAGGAAAGCTCCCTTGCAAGGATAGCACGAGATAGACCTAAACTTTTTGCAGATAAAGCGCCATGTACTGAATGTATAGTCATCTGGGTAGAGCCGTGTAACGGCATGGTGGGGCAGATTTTCTTTGCAAGATAAACTACCGCAAGGTCTTGCACAATAAAAGCGTCAATTCCAATACTGCAACCGTATCTCATAAGGCCGGCTAGCTTGTCCAGTTGACTATCAAAGACAACTGTATTAAGTGCAAGGTAGACTAACACTCCTCTAGCGTGGCAGTATCTTACTACCTGTAAAAGTTCGTGTTTGTCAAAATTTTGTGCGTTTTGTCGTGCGCTAAACCCCTCTTGGGCGGCACTGTCTTTATCGTTACGCATACCTAGGTATATAGCACAGGCACCATTTGAAACGGCGGCAACCGCCATCTCAAAGCTTCCTGCGGGAGAGAGTATTTCCATAAAAAATCCTTTTTGTTGTTAAGTTTATCAGCTGTAATCTATTTAAGTCTAGAGTTTAGCTCGTCAATTGTCGCTTTATACTCGGATATCTGTTGCTCTAGCTGTGCTTTTTCGGTTACTAAGGTTTTTAGTTCGTCATATAGATGTTGTTTTTCATCAAGGATGGATAAAGCGGCTATAACAAGGCTACAGGTAATGTTGTTGGATTTAGTAGAATTCATAACCTGCTTAACCTGTGTATTTAACTTTTCTGTGAGGAAATCTGTGTATTCCTCGCTTTCGGTGCTTTTAATAGGAAAGTCAACATTACATATTGTGATCTTTGATTTATACATATAAAATCTCATTTCTCCGCCAGACTGCATTTGGGTTTAGATGATCCATCTACGGCGGGATGACAGATCAATCTTTGCAAAGATAAAAATATAGTAGAGTTGTATTTTCTGTTAGTTTTGGTAAGAATATAACTATATTAATTAAAGTATAAAAAAGATTAAGATAAAAGGAAGCGACACACTGGATCGTGCTTATAAAAAACGGTATAAAGATGGAAAGGGGTAAAATATGGTACTTGCTCAGCTTACAAATATTAATAAAATCTACACTAACTATAGAAACGAAAATGTAACCCACGCTTTAAAGGATATATCACTTACCATTAGCAAGGGGGATTTTCTGGGCGTTCTGGGAAGGTCAGGCTCAGGAAAGTCAACCTTAATGAATATATTAGGTTGCCTTGATACTCCGACAACCGGAAAGTATATGCTAAACGGAAAGGATGTATCAGAGCAACGGGATAAAGACCTTTCACAGATAAGGGGAGCGCAGATAGGGTTTATATTTCAGGGGTTTAACCTAATCTCATCGCTTTCTGCACTAGAGAATGTGGAGCTTCCGCTTATCTATAGAAAGATGGGTAAATCAAAACGTGTACAGGTGGCAAAGGAGATGTTAGAGAAGGTAGGACTTACCGATAGAATGCACCACTTCCCAAACCAGCTATCGGGAGGGCAACAGCAAAGGGTGGCAATAGCACGTGCAATTGCAACAAGACCTCCGATTATACTAGCGGATGAACCTACTGGAAATCTAGATAACGGCTCGACAAGCGATATTATGCGGATACTAAAGGAGTTAAACTGTCAGGGAAATACAATAGTAATAATCACCCATGACGAGGATGTGGCAACAAGTCTACCAAAGGTTGTACGCATTGACGACGGACGGATAATAGCATAACATTTAATATTACACCTTTATCTTTGTCCACTCGCCCTTCTTAAACCTCCAGGCGCAGGCTGAATACCTAATTGCTTGGTCAATCACAAGGGATATCCACGCTCCAATAAGCCCGAGTCCCAAAGGTAAGCAAAGAAGATAGGTTAATATAGGACGAAGTATACCCACACTCACTAAAGAAACGAGAGCTACAAACTTAGTATCTCCCGCCCCTCTAAGGCAACCCGAGAATACTACCTGCGAGGTTTGGGTGTGGGTGGTTAGCGCCATAATAATCATAATCTTTGACCCTAATGAGATAACGTCGGGATCGGGTGAGAACACGCTGATTAGAAATCGGCTAAAGAAGATAAACAGGAAGAAAAGCACAGTTGAGATACAAAAGGCTATTCGTTGTCCAATACGACCATATAGTATCGCCAGATCAGGGCGCTTTGCCCCAAGGTTTTGACCAACTAGAGAGGAGGAAGCAATACCCAGACCGTCACCTAAGCCAAAGGAGAAGTTTAGTATGCTCATACCAATCTGGTGGGTAGCAAAAGCCACAGTACCAAGCTCTGCAACCACCTTTGCATAGGAGAAAAACCCGATACGCAAAAATAGTTGCTCAACCAATGAGCTAGAACCTAGGTTTATTATAGTCTTTATAGTCTGCCTGTCAAAAGCCCACCTAGAGCGAAGCTTAATATGTAAAAAGCCACCGGGCTTTAATACGGAGATTAATGACATAGCAAAAGCCGCCATACTGCCAAGGAGCGTTGCAATCCCCGCTCCGGCAATCCCCATCTTAGGGAAGAACCAGATACCGTTTATAAGCAAAAAGTTAAACAAAGCATTAACAAGGTTTGAGGTAACATTAGTGGTCATGGAGACCTTAGTGTTACCCACCCCTCGCTGTGCGGCATTAATGGTAATGCTTAGTGAAACGAATAAAAGGCTAACGGTAATTATCTGAAAGTATAAAACAGCATCATTAATAATATCTTCAGCCGCGCCTGCAAAGGTCATTATCTCTCTGGCAAAGAAAAAACCTAACAATGAGAGGATAAAGGATAGGGTTATACATATCATTATTCCCTGCTTTAAGGAGCTAACCGCCCTAGCCTGATCTCCCTCGCCCTTCCTTCTGGCGGTAATGGCAGTAATTGCAGTGTTTAAAGAAAATATTACCGCTAGAAGGATAAACTTTGGTTGGTTGGTAATCCCAACGGCGGCAATTGCTCCGGTGCTTATACTACCAACCATTATTGTGTCAACCGCTCCAACAAGGCTTATTAGAATCGACTCAAGAGCAGAAGGCCATGCAATACTGGCGGTAGTCAGATAGGCACGTTTAGTAGAGGGGATTTGGTTAGAGTCGTATTCATCCAGAGCATAATTTTTTGGAATTAAGCTCTCTACAGAAAAGAAACGTTTAAAGATTTTGGTCATTAATAGGGGAGTTAAAGTTGCCTTGTATATGACAACAAAGGCAACACTACCCACACACCTTCTTTCTTGTCAGTCGTATACTGCTTTTTAGTTGTTAGATAGCTAACCGACCATAATCTTACCCTCGGGAAGTATGGTGGTGTTGTCGTTTTGTGAAACGTTATATGCTAGAGAAAGTGCAAGGGAAACAGGGCCAACACGGCCTAAAAACATCGTTATCATCAGTACAATCAATGAGGCGGGATTTGCAATTCCGGTCACCCCGCAGGAAGTACCAACGGTAGCAAAGGCGGATACCGACTCAAATAATGCATTTATCTCGGATATATTCTGACCTCGTGAGGTGAAGAAGATTACACTTGTAGATAGGAATACCGCAACCACCCCGGTAAAGAATACCGCAAGAGATTTGTATACCACCATCTTTGAAACACGTCTTTTAGCAATCTCGGTGTCCTCTTTGTTTTTAAACACACAAAATACCGTCATAATAAGCACTACTACTGTAGTCATCTTAATACCACCACCGGTAGAACCAGGAGCGGCACCAACAAACATTAACAGCACAGAGATAAGCTTTGTAACTCCAAAGGTCTTGTCAAAGGCGATGGTGTTAAATCCCGCAGTTCTTAATATTACCGATTGGAAGAATGCGTTTAAAATCTTTTGAGGTGTGCTCATCGCCCCTAACGTTTTAGGATTGTTCCATTCAAATACGGCAAATACAATAGCACCAACCACTACTAAAATAGCGGTCATTACCAAAACAATCTTTGTGTGCAGAGTTAGCTTTCTTGTCCTTCTAAAGGAGTATAGATTCTGCCAGACAATAAACCCTAGCCCCCCGCTGATGACAAGTGCCATAATTGTAATTAGGATAACAGGATTGTTAAAATAGGTGGTAAGGCTTGTGTAAGGGGAGATAAATCCAAGTATATCAAACCCTGCGTTGCAGAAAGCGGAAACGGATAAAAATACCGAGGTCCAGATACCCTGCTGTAGACCAAACTCGGGGATAAATACAAAAGATAAAATAGTCGCACCTATAAATTCAATAGAGAATGTCATCGCAAGGATCATATTCATAAGTCGGGAGATATCCGAGAACGAATCGGAGTTTACAGACTCCTTTGCAACTAGCATGCTCTTTAGCCCAATTCTGCGGCGAAGTGCTAAGTTAAAGAAGGTGGTAAAGGTTAAAAGACCGATACCTCCAAGCTGAATTAAACAGAGAATAATGCCTTGACCTAAGTTACTGTAATGGGTGTAGGTATCTACCACCACAAGACCGGTAACGCAAACCGCCGAGATAGCGGTAAAAAACGCATCGATAGGGGAGGTAAAGGTAGCGGTTCTTGAAGCAAACGGCAGGGTTAAAAGAATCCCGCCAAAAAGAATTAGCAATAGAAAGCTAACAACGATAACCTGTGTCGGGTTTGCATAAGCCTTTGACTTTCTTTCAGCCGCAATCTGTTGCTTTGTTTTAATAATCATAAGATCTCCTAGTAGCATTCATTAGGAATGATAACTTCCAAAAAAATTAAAAAATAGTGCTATAATAATTATAGCACTATTTTTGTTAATATTCAATACCCGTGATAAAAATTATCTGAATTAATCAATTATAATCTATTAGTAAGCCACACCATGAGCGATCATTGCAGTAGCGATCTTCTCAAATCCTGCAATGTTAGCACCCATTACAAGGTTACCTTCATCGCCGTATTTTTTAGATGCAGCAAACGCGCTATGGAAGATGTTAACCATAATTGCTTGTAGCTTAGCGTCAACCTCTTCAAATGTCCAAGAGTATCTCATAGAGTTTTGGCTCATCTCTAGACCGGAGGTAGCAACACCACCGGCATTAGCCGCCTTAGCAGGGCCAAATAGTACTCCAGCCTTTAGGAATGCGTTAACAGCTTCAGGGGTAGAAGGCATGTTAGCGCCCTCTGCTACAGCAATTACTCCGTTAGCAATAAGAGTTTTAGCTTCTTCTTCATTAAGCTCGTTTTGAGTGGCACAAGGAAGTGCGATATCACATTTAACAGACCAGATGTTGCGACAACCTTCTGTGTAGGTAGCGCCTTCAACACGGTTTACGTATTCAGAAATTCTTCCACGTTCAACCTCTTTAATCTGTTTTACAACATCAAGGTTAACACCGTTTGGATCGTATATGTAACCGGCAGAGTCAGATAGTGCAACAACCTTACCGCCAAGCTCGGTAGTCTTTTGGGTTGCATAGATAGCAACGTTACCGGAACCAGAGATTACAACTGTCTTGTCTTTAAAGGAATCGTTCTTCATGTTCTTAAGCATCTCTTGTGTAAAGTAGCATAAGCCGTAACCGGTAGCTTCGGTTCTAGCTAGAGAACCACCGTAGGTTAAGCCCTTACCGGTAAGAACCCCTGTAAACTCATTCCTTAGACGTTTATATTGACCGTACATAAATCCGATCTCACGAGCACCAACCCCGATATCTCCAGCAGGAACGTCGGTATCAGCGCCGATATGTTTAGATAGCTCGGTCATAAAGCTTTGGCAGAAACGCATGATCTCGCCGTCAGATTTGCCTTTAGGATCAAAGTCACATCCGCCTTTACCACCACCCATAGGAAGTCCAGTTAGGCTGTTTTTAAAGCATTGTTCAAATCCTAAGAATTTGATAACAGAAGCAGAAACGGAAGGATGGAAACGTAAACCACCCTTGTATGGGCCGATAGCGGAGTTAAACTGTACTCTAAATCCACGGTTAACCTGTACATCGCCTTTATCGTCTACCCATGAAACTCTAAACTGTATAAAACGTTCAGGCTCAACTATACGATCGATAACACCAGTCTTAATAATTGAAGGGTCAGCCGCAACAACAGGTTCAAAGGATTCTAAAACCTCTAATACTGCTTGTAGGAACTCAGGTTCGTTAGCATTTCTTGCTACAACATTATCATATACCTTTTGTAGATATTCACTTTTAAAAGCCATAACTCATCCTCCGTATATTTTTATTATTAGTAACACTATTATACAACAAAGCGGTAAAAAATGCAAGTCATTTTAATAAATTTTTCATTTTAATTTGAATTTTAGTGTTTTAATCAAAACAAAGCCATGGTTTTAAGAGTTTTTTTATCTATTCATTCATAAATAGCATAGTTTACCAAAGTGTATCTACTCTAATACTTCGGATGGGACGTTAAGCTTTTCTGCCTTAACCTTCTCAATACGCCGCTCGTTTACCGATAGTACGGTAAAGACAAAACCCTCCAAAGTAACACTAGGGCGCTGTGTTTGGCTTGGGATATACCCGATTGTATTTAGGATAACCCCTGCTAGTGTATCGCCGTCATCCGAATTTGGTAGGTTTATAGATAAAAGATCCTCTAGCTCGTCTACATTAATAGAACCGTCAAGGATATAGGTATTTTCATCAATCTGGGTAACCTGCGGATCTTCAAAGTCGTATTCATCTTCGATGTTTCCTACAATACTTTCCAGTAGATCCTCCATCGTTACAATTCCGTTAGTACCGCCGTACTCGTCAACCACAACCGCAACATGCACCTTCTTTTGCTTAAACTCCCGAAGTAAAGCACCGCATTTGCTAGTACCGGGGATATAGATTACCTTACGAAGAAAGTGTGATATATTATAGCTTTTAGCATGCTCGTTTCCAACAAGGCATAGAAGATCCTTAACGTTAATAATACCGATAATGTTATCGATGTTATCCTCGTATACAGGGATACGTGAAAATCCTTCGTTTATCGCAATAAAGGTTATGTCGCTTAGCGATTGATTCTTCTCTACCGCAACAACGTTGGTGCGGTGGGTCATTATCTCAACGGCGGTTTTGTCATCAAACTCAAAGATGTTGTAAAGCATCTCCTTCTCGGTTTCTTCAATTGAGCCGCTTTCGTTTCCCGCGTCGATCATCATGCGAATCTCCTCCTCGGTAACCTCGCTGGATTCTTTATCAGGGTCTAAAGAGAAAAGGCGCATGATAGCACGTGTAGCTACTGCACAGATAACGATAAATGGTGTAAATAGCGAGATTAGGATGGTAAACGGCCCAACAAATAAGAATGCAACATTTTCAGGATAATGGCTCGCAAGCCGTTTTGGTAGCAGATGTCCCAGCACCAAAAATACAAAAGCACAGATAAAAAAGCTAATTATATATGATATATACCACCCCGCTAGTGATGGCAAGCTCTCGTTTGAGAAGATAGGTTTAATAAGCGTTGATAATACATTCGTACCAACTGCAATCCCCGCACACACACAGAGCGTTCCTATCATGTTTGTGCGAAGGATAAATTTTGTAGCATTCTGTTTTATAGATAGAATTTTTTTAGCTTTAGCATTGTTTTTCTTTCTTTCGTCGATTAGCTTCTTTAGCCTGTGCTCTGGGATGGATACAATTGCAATCTCACAGGTGTAGAAAAAAAATGATAGAATTAAAAGTAAAGAGAGTAAAACAATACTCCAAGTAAGTCGCCCGACCTCGTCCATTAAAGTTTCTCCTTTGTAATTGTAAAGATGTTTTATATAATTTTGTGTTTACCATTATTAGGAATAATTATAAACACGAAAATTTTCTTTTAGTGTTTATTATACCATAAGAGAAAGTCGTCTAGACTTTCTACCTTAGAAGGTACAATAAACACATAAATT
>CAZAOY010000006.1:22889-42105 GCA_964486925.1 uncultured Oscillospiraceae bacterium | reverse complement strand
TCTACCTTAGAAGGTACAATAAACACATAAATTTCCTTTTGGTGTTTATTATACCGTAAGAGAAAGTCGTCTAGACTTTCTACCTTAGAAGGTACAATAAACACATAAATTTCCTTTTGGTGTTTATTATACCATAACTTTAAATTAAAATCAACTGTTTGAAGAATAAGTATGATAATAAATTGGTAAGGATTATCTGTTTTTTTGTGTACGTTGTTAAAGATTTATAAACTTATTCAAAAACACTTGCAAAATACAAAAATTTAATGTAAAATTAAAACAAGATAATCAGCAGATACTGTGTTATCTTGGTTTGTTTTTATGGGATAATATTTAATGCTAGATAGCAAACCAAAGAAGTAGAAAGTAGCACAAATCAGCTAAGGAGGGTTTTATGGCGATAAAGATAAACGATAAGCACCTAAAGAACTTTGTTGTAGCAGATGAACTAAAAGCAATGCAACCATTTATAAGCACGGCGGATAGATTATTAAATGAAAAAACAGGTTTAGGTAATGACTTTTTAGGGTGGGTTAACCTTCCTTATGATTATGACAAGGAAGAATTTGATCGTATAAAAGCAGCGGCAGCAAAGATTCAAAAGGATACAGATATACTGTTAGTTATCGGTATAGGAGGATCATACCTAGGGGCCAGAGCGGCAATCGATCTGTTAAAGTCACCTTTTTATAACAACATGAAGAAGGATACCCCTTCTATCTATTATGTAGGTAACAACATTAATCCTACATACTTAAATGAGGTTTTGTCTATCTGTGAAGGTAAGGATGTATCCCTGAATGTAATTTCAAAATCGGGTACGACTACCGAACCGGCACTTGCGTTTAGAGTGTTTAGAGAATACCTAGAAGAAAAGTACGGTAAGGACAAAGCTAAAGAAAGAATATACTGCACTACCGATGAACAAAAAGGAACACTAAAGGAACTTTGCAACGCACAGGGCTATGAAACCTTTACAATTGCAGACGATATCGGTGGAAGATACTCGGTTCTTACTGCGGTAGGACTACTTCCAATAGCGGTAAGCGGATGTGATATAGACGCGATTATGGCTGGTGCTAGAGCGGCGGTTGACGAGCTTAAATGTGATGATATTGAGAAGAATGACTGTTATAGATACGTTGCATACAGAAACGCACTCTACCGCAAGGGCAAGAATGTCGAAATGCTTGTCAGCTATGACCCTGCCTTTACTATGATGGCGGAGTGGTTTAAACAGCTTTTTGGCGAGAGCGAAGGTAAGGACGGTAAGGGAATCTTTCCAACATCCGCAACCTTCTCCACCGATCTTCATTCATTAGGTCAGTTTATCCAAGATGGTACTAAAACTATCTTTGAAACAGTAATTGACATAAAAGAGCCAAAGCAGGATTTCTTCCTAAAGGATGACCCAAATAACTTTGACGGACTAAACTTCCTATCAAACCAAAATATGTCAATCGTTAACAAAAAGGCGATGGAGGGTACTATTATTGCACACACCGAGGGCGGAGTTGCAAATATCGTGCTTGAGATGCCTTGCATTAATGAGCATGAGTTTGGATATATGGTATACTTCTTTGAGAAGGCTTGTGCTATATCCGGTTACCTTCTAGGGGTTAACCCATTTAACCAACCGGGCGTTGAAAGCTATAAAAAGAATATGTTTGCATTATTAGGAAAACCAGGATATGAGGACGAAAAAGCAAAGCTTGAAGCTAAGCTATAATAGTCTGGATGGATAACAGAGGAAAGGCTTTAAATAAAGCTAAATATATTATTAATTAAAGGTGGTAGACTTATGATTAAACTAATTACAGGTGATAAGGGATCCGGAAAAACTAAAGTCTTAATCGACATGGCGAACAAAGCAGTTGAAACAACCACAGGTCATATCGTTTGCGTAGAAAAAGGATGTAAGCTGACATTTGAACTTAGCCATAAGATAAAGCTTGTTACTGCTGATGATTATTCTCTAAAGGGTTATGATATGTTCTACGGATTTATCGCAGGTCTTTTAGCTTCAGATTATGATGTAAAAGAGATCTATGTTGATGGTATCCTAAAGATTGGTGAGAAGGATTTAATCGGTCTTGGAACACTGCTTGATAGAATTAACGCTTTAATTACCGATGATGTTAAGGTTATTATAACAGTTTCTGCCGACCTAAAGGCAATTCCTGAGTGCGTAACTAAGTATCTGTAAGGATAGCTTTTTCAGGGGAATTATAATAGGATAAGATGTGAGTAAGCTATATAGCAGCGCATGTATACTATAGTATATAGGTGAGGAAAGTCCGAGCATCATAGGACAGGATAGCTGTTAACGGCAGCCGAAGGCGACTTTAGGGCTAGTGCAACAGAGAGATACCGCTAATATTTATGTTAGTAAGGGTGGAAAGGCGAGGTAAGAGCTCACCAGCGTATACGAGAGTATACGGCTATGTAAACCCTATCCGATGCAACACCGACTAAGATGTATTCGTTGGTCCGACGGTCTTGACGGGTGGCAAAGATTAGCATGGCGACATGTTAACAAGATAGATTGCTATAGGGCGTGTAAACGCTTACAGAACTCGGCTTATCGGCTTAGTCACAATTATTATAAAGATAAACATACCATAGGTAGCAGTATGCTTCTCATGGTATGTTTTTGTTTTGATTAAAATACCCTTTTTCTCCCTAAGAAACAGAGGATTACCGCAGTTAAGGTAATAGCGCAAAAGCTAGCTATCGTTACCCCCCACCCAGAGGTAGATACAAGAATACCAATAGAAACGGAGGATATCGCCGCTCCTATATAGGATACAGAATTAAAGAATCCAGACATTGTAGACGCACGAGAAATCTTTGCAAAATGTAGCGGAACAAAGCTTATAAAGGTAGTGTTAACCGCTAGCATTGATGAGGTAATAAGTGATAAAAGTGAAACTGTAAGGATAATACTAACTCCGGAGAATAGATAGAGAGAAAGTAACGATACTAACGCTACTCCAAAGAATAGACAAGCGGTCTTTATCTCGCTACCTCTAAAGCTCTTTCTTACAAGCTGTGCGGCATATGCCCCTAAAACATTGACCACAGGAAGTAGTGTGGTAGCTAGTATTGAAGATACTGCGCTTGTATTAAAGGTTTCGCTTATATATGTAGGAACCCATGCAGTGACTCCATCCTTTAGCACACCATGAGCTATCAAAGGAATAAGAATTATCAGCACAGCGGGATTTATAAGGAGAGCAAAGAAGGGAGGTTTAGGGCCTGAGCTTTTAACAGTACTAACATCAGAATGTTCAAACTCTCCATGTAGGTTACAATGTAGTTGGATTTTACTAAAAGCTACAACCCAGATTATAGCCGCAGTTACAAGGATAATGGAGGGAAGGATAAAAGCGCCCTTCCATCCAGATAAGGATATCATGGCCGCCGAGATAAGATATGAAGCGAGTGTGCCGAGTGCAATGGTAGAAGCGAGGTTTGTAAGGCACTTTATTACGGTTTTTTTAGGTAGCATATCAGAGAAGATTCTAACGATAGGCGGCCACACCATTGCCTGCGCATATCCGTTAACAGCCCAAGATATATCCATAATGATAGTATTTATGGATATTGCCATAAATAGGTTGGATATCCCCGATAGCAGAACACCAATAAAGATCATAACCTTAGGGGATACCTTATCACCTAAAAATCCATTTACTAGCTGTCCTATAGCATAGCAGGTAAAGAATAGGGTGCTTATGAGTCCTGCACTGGATCTCGTTAAGATTCCTTCTCCTATAATCTCGGGCATTGCCGAGGAGTAGTTAAGACGTCCTAGATATGTTACGAAATAGATAAACCAGCAAAGCCAGAATAGCATATGTGTTATACGTTGGTTGGTGATCTTTCTTTTGTTCAATATATCTCTCCTATTTTGCTATATGAAGTGTCGCAGACGATTGTTCGATGTATCGCTCAACCTTTGGTGGTATAGAGCCTTCATTGTCGGTGATTATATGGTTTATGCTTGATAGCTCACAGATCTGATAGAGTGCTTGCTTGTTAAGCTTTTCACTGGTGCATAGCAAATGCACGATTGACGCTCTTTTTATAATAAGCGAGGTAAAGATACCGTCGTTTATATCATACATCTTTACTCCGCTCTCGTTAAGGCTTGTGCAGGAGATAAATGCCTTATCAACAGAGAATCGCTCTAACATTTCATTCGTTAGTCCTCCGCTACTGCACTGGTTAGAGAAATTAACCTCACCCCCAAGGAATACTACCTTTGCATTAAGTTGGGAGGATGAGTGCTTTTCCATAAGGATGTTAAGTGTAGAGAAAGAGCCTGTAATTATTGTTAGATTTTTTACCCCATACAGTGAGCGAACAAGGCAGTCAATGGTAGCGCCTGAGTCTAAGGCTATCACATCGTTGTCCTGTACAAAGGTTGCGGCATATCTGCCGACCTTATCCTTACCCGCAGGGTTAATCTGTGCACGGATGTTATACGCCCCCTCACGTTGGTTGCGGTTAATGGGCAAAGCCCCGCCATGAACCTTTATAATAGCATTAACAGAGCTTAGGTATTGGATATCTCGTCTAATAGTTTCGGCGGAAACCCCAAGCTCAGCGCTTAGGCGGTTAACTAAAACCTGACCGTCACGAGTGGCACGTTCACAGATTAATCGTTGTCTTTCGCTAGCTAGCATAACTATAACCATCTCCATATGTTTAGAATTGTATAGAGTATCCCTTTCATTTAATGTTTCTGTATTTATTTACTAAATTCCTATATATTTTTGATATCTACTATTATATGCTAGAAATCAAAAAAAGTCAATATAAAACAAAATGCACATGTTGACATATGTGATTTAATGTGGTAATATTAATCTATAGTATGAGATAAATATTTGACAGGAGGTAATATTATATGAAGGCAGAATTAGCAAACTACAAGGTTACCCCAAAGGTGTTTCAAGCGGATGTTAGCACCACGGTAACTATTCGACCACGTGGTAATCATGCAAGGTTCGATGATACTAAAAGCTATCTAGTACGGTTTATACCAATGGAGCAGTCGGTAGAGCCGTTAAACGATGAAGCATACCAAAGCGTTAACGTTACTCCAAAGGATGGAATACTTACCTTTACCCACAGCTTTAGCGGGGAGCAGATGCATTTAATACGTGTTATCGGTGAAAGCAATACCATAGAATTTACGGTGTTTTCATTACTACCCGACCTGTATGCAAGACGGCCGTATAAGGGAGATCTGCATGTACATAGCTACTATTCCGACGGTAGGGAGGACCCAGGGGTGGTAGTAGCAAACTATCGCAAAAAAGGATACGACTTTATGGCGATTACCGATCATAACGAATGGTTTCCATCAAAGGAAGCAATTGACCGATATAAAGACATCCCGACCGATATAAAGCTGTTCTACGGCGAGGAGATCCACGTGCACGGGCGGTATATTCATGCAGTTAACTTTGGCGGGACTCACAGCGTAAACGACTACTACTACGCAAACGAACAGACCTGCACCGACGAGGTAAACGAACTAGCCAAGGCCTTAACTGTACCGGAGGGGGTTAATCTCTTAGACTACGCTAAGCGGGTTTGGATTGCAAATAAAATCCGTGAGAGTGGCGGACTAGCTATATTTGTACACCCGCACTGGATGAACAATGCCTACAACGTGCCAGACAAAACCAGTGAATATATCTTTGAACAGGGGATATACGATGCCTTTGAGGTGTTAGGCGGGCAGACGGTGTTTGAGAACAATATGCAGATAGCGATGTATAACGAACAACGTGCTAGGGGCAGAGTAATCCCGATTGTGGGATCAAGCGACTCCCATGGTACAGAACCGGCGCATTGGTTTGAGCTAGTCTACACCATTGCATTCTCCGAGGGTGACGATCTTGAAAACTTCAAAGACGCTATTAAAGGGTTATACAGCGTTGCGGTTGAAAACTATCCTACCGAAGAAAAGCGGGTACAAGGCACATACCGCATGGTGAAGTATGGTATGTTCCTCATTAACGAATACTTTCCGCTATATGAGGAATTGTGCTACGAGCAAGGAAGAGCAATGAAGGACTGCGTAACAGGATATGGCGAGATAAACGGATCTGTCGAGGTATTAAAGGCGATAAAAGGCAGAACAGATAGATTTGCGGACGAATTTTTCGGTAGGTAGAATATATAAAAGATGGGGATGTATCAAATGTGTTTTGATACATCCCCAATATTTATTAACTAAGTAGCTTTACTGCATTATTAAACGGTGAAAATCCGATGTTTTTTATAATAGCCGTCACTTCATCCTCTGTTAGTGGGTTATCCGCGGGTAAAAAGGTTGATCTTCCATTGATGTCATCAATCTTACCGTTTTCAACATAAAATGTGAAATTTTCCTTTTTATAGATAAAACCGGAGTATCCGTCGGCGTACACTGTATTAACTAGGTTGTAAAGGTTACCGTCAATATATACCTGTTTAGCGTTATAACCTGAGATAGAGCGTCTGCTAACCGATACGCTAATTGCGGAGTTGTCTTTAGCTGTATAGACTAGTTGTAATTTGTTAGGGGTTTCTTTAGAAAGGTCAGCAGTTTGAATCTTATTATAAAGGGTACTGTCGGGTATACCGTTAGTACTTGTACCTATTCTAACGCTGTTAAACACATTTTCGCTCTCAGCGGCAACAAATGATAGCTTTTTATCTAAAAGATTTTTAGGAAATAAAGAGGTGTTTATATATTTGTAGTAACCCGCAAATTCATCGATAGTAAGCAATCTATATCCGGAGAGAAAAACAGGAACATCATTAGTGATAAAGTTATAATACTGGTTGTAATCTAGGTTTAACTCCGATAATTTTTTGTAACCCTCATTAGATATATCTATTTTACCAGATGTAGCCGATAGGGTACTGCTAGAAACCTCGGGGTCTATACTACTAGAGGTTTGTGCAGTACTAATATTGTTGCAGGCCGATAGACAGGAAATGGATAGAATGGATGCTAATATATAGACTGATATCTTTTTCATATGTCCTCCTTTTTTGTGATTATAAAGTTAAGTTAATTATAAGCACCTACCGTTAAAATAAATATCTGACCAAGTATTCCGCTAGTACAGTAATATCACCCCTTTCTATCGGTAGGTATACTTTAGTTTATTTTAACACAGGTGCTTTATATTGTCAAGCAAATTGGAAATAGATGGAGAGAAGATACGTGTTTTGTAACCGTTTGTAATTTAGTAGTAACAGTGAATTAATAAAATTAATTTTTTATACATTATTAAGAATTTTTCCTCTAAAACCATTGACAAACTAAATCTAATATGCTATACTAAGTGTACTATATGAGATAGCACACTTAGTGATGTCTATACAAGGAGGGATATGGTGATAAATATAAACAGGTACTCTAAGGTTCCGATATACGAGCAGGTGATCGAGCAGATACAAACCGCAGTGTTAACTGGGGATATAAAAGCAAACGATCCGTTGCCGTCGATACGAGCCTTGTCACAGGAGATATCCATTAACCCCAACACGATACAAAAAGCCTACGCAGAACTGGAGCGGAGGGGCATTAGTAACTCGGTAATCGGTAGTGGCAGATTTGTGTCGCCTGATGCTATGGAGATTATAAGTAGAAGCAAGCAGGGTTTATTCGACGATATAAACAAACTTGTTTCAGAGCTTTTAGTATCTGGGTGGACAGTTGATGGGATAATTGAACGAATAAGGGTAAACGCACTGCGTATTACAGATGATAAGGGGGCGAATTGACATGATAGTAGCAAACAACGTAACCAAGACGTTTAATGGATTTAAGGCGCTTTCGGATATGACCTGTACAATACCTGAGGGCTGTATCTACGGTCTTGTTGGATCGAATGGAGCGGGTAAATCTACCTTTTTACGGTTAATAACCGGAGTGTATCAGCCTGATCATGGGTATGTAGAGATTGATGGGGAGCTTGTATGGGATAACCCAATAGCAAAGGATAGCTTTGTATATGTACCTGACGAGCTGTTTTTCCTACCTAACTCCAACATGAACAGGATGGCAAAAGTGTATAGCAGTAGCTACAGTAACTTTGATATGGAGAGGTTTAATAAGCTTTGTGAGTTGTTTAAGCTTTGCCCAAACTCAAATATAAATACCTTTTCAAAGGGGATGAAAAGACAGGCATCTACCATTTTGGCGCTATCCTGTAAAACTAAATATATCTTCTTTGATGAAACCTTTGACGGGTTAGACCCTGTAATCAGAAACTTGGTTAAAAAGGTTATCTATGCTGATGTATGTGACCGTAATGCAACGGTGGTTATTACAAGCCACTCATTAAGGGAGCTAGAGGATACCTGTGACCAGCTTGCACTGCTTCATAAGGGCGGAATTATATTTGAGAGTGACATCCAAAACCTTAAAACCTCGCTCTTTAAGATACAGGTAGCGTTTGACTATGACTATGATGAAGGGTTATTTAGTGATATTACAACCCTTGATATTACTAAAAAGGGTAGCGTGTCCAATGTAATCGTTAAAGGCGATAAGGACGAGGTAACAACAATACTAAAAGCTAAATCACCAGTACTGTATGAGATATTACCTCTTTCTTTAGAGGAGGTATTTATCTATGAGATGGAAGCCTTAGGGTACGCCTTTAAAGATGTGCTAATGTAATGGGGGGTATGAATGAGTAGATCAATAATAAATAAAAAGCTGTACGTTGACAGCCTTGTGCAGTTAAAGACTATAGGGGTTATCTTTTCCATAGCCAGTGTATTTATATCCTTAATACTGCCGGTGGTTATGTTTTTTGAAAGGATAAGTAGCGGTGTAGCATATTTTACAGAATCAAATGGATATGTGGGTAGTGCAGGGAGTAGGATGGCTCAAGCACCGCATATTGCCTTTGCGGTACCGTCTTTGTACATCGTAATGTTTTTAGGTTCTATAGTATTTGTAATGGTGGCATTCTCGTTTTTGAATAAAAGAAACGCGTCTGACTTTTACCACAGCTTGCCGAATAGCAGAACCGCCACCTTTACTTCGGTAACAGCAGCAGTACTAACCTGGATTTATGCAATAATTTTAGGTACAATACTTATAACTTGGCTAGCATATACAGTTTTAGGACTTCCTTTTAATCCGCTTCATGTGCCGTATCTAATTGCAACCTTCTTTGCGGGGAGCACCCTAGTGGCGGCTAGCGCAATCTTTGCTTCGGCAATTACAGGAACCGGAATCTCGACCTTTGCGGTTACGCTTATTATATTGTATGTACCACGAATAGTAATGTCGGTGTTTACAATAGTACTACTAACCCTAACCAGATTAGTACCACCCAACTCGCTGAATATGTTCTTTGATCAGTCGATAAACATCCCGTATGGGCTTAGTGTTGGAATTGCGGTAAATGCCCAAGGGTCATATGGTGATCCAGTTATACAGATGTTCTCATCAGCAGGAGCGATGATATATACAACTGTGTTAGCGTTAATATATCTAGTTATCGGTTGTTATCTCTTTAACCGCCGTAAATCCGAAACAGCGGAAAAATCAGCGCCGAACAGAGCAATGCAGCACCTATTCAGAATAGGGGTAACGCTACCTGTGTTACTATTAATATCTATGATAGTAGGTGCTGCACCTACTGACAGATGGGTAAGCAGGTCGATTTATATAGCGATTATAATTATTGCATTAGTGATAAATGTTGTCTACGAACTGATTACCACCCGCAGATTTAAGAATGTGTTAAAGTCGCTGCCTTTATTTGTGGTATCTATACTATTTGTGTTTGGATTAGGCTTTGTTGCCAATAAAACAGCTTCGTCCATTGCCAGGACTAAGGTTAATGGTGATAAGCTAGAATATGTAAGATTTATCACCAATAAAAACTCCTATTCGGGGATCCAAAGCAACTTCTCAAATGCATATGCAAGGGACAGCATCTCTAAGATTAAGGTATCAGACCAGAAGATCTTTGCTAAACTATCTCAAAGGTATAATGACTATGTCGACCAAAAGTATTTTGATGCAGGTGATTTAGGTAGAGTACAGGTAACGGTAGAATTCAAGGAGAAGGGAAAGAGCCCGTATACAAGATCAATTGAGATTTCTCAAAGTGATAATTTAGAGATTATTTCATCTCTAGCCTCGGTTTCAGGGTTTGAAGAGGCGTACAAAAAGCTACCAGAAGATAAAGACATCTATACAATGTCGATAAATGAGATGACATTGAAGGATGATGAGAACAAAGCTATCTGGGAAAGCTATAAAAAAGAGGTGGTAAATCTATCGGTATTTGAATATTCAAATATTTTAAATGGGAATAGTAACAATATAGTAGGAAGCTTGCACCTAACTATTGCTGAAGGAATTACCAACTATTACATTACACTACCTATTACTGATGAGCTACCGCTTACCTCGGCGCTATACATTAAAACTGTAAATAGCAAGTCCACCCATATTACAGATATTACTAATAGCTTGTACAACAAAATTGACGAGGCGGCAAAGGAAGTGAGCGATAATGCTAACAATAATACTGATAATAGTGTTGGTAATAGTGTATACGACGCGATACTAAGAGGTAATGTCCGCTTTAATCTAAACTTATTGGTAGTTGACTCGAATCGGGAGAGGATGGAGTATAACTCCTACGCAGACTACAATTATAAGATGAGCTTAGATGAATGGAGTAGAAAGAAGGGACCTGACGAGCTTGATGTTTTGGAAAGCTTAAACCTTTTAAAAAGATGCTATAAAGGTGAAACCAACGTAGATCTATCAAAGCCTTATGTAAGGTTTAACGTATATGCATATGCTCCAAAGTTTATCTTCCCTAATGGAGAGTATGGCTGGTGGGAAGGTGTTTATGAGTATAAGGACAAAGAAGTAAATGAAACGCAGATGGTGCAGAAAACCTATATCTACTACGTTAACATCTCAGAGGAAGAGGTGCAACAGATTAAACAACTTTCCAAGGATATGAGTGAAGAATAGGCTTTAAAAATAGATACTCCCTAGTCACGATGTTTGCGACTAGGGAGTATCTATATTCTATAAAACTAATAGCTATCAGCACCTGATATTGCGATAGGTATTGGAAACCAACTTTGGGCTAGGTTAGATTTTAATAGTGGCGTGGCGAGAGAACCTGCCGGAGAGAAAAGGTATCTCATCATAGCAATATGTGGCAATGAAAGATCAGGAGTCTTATCGCTATCCTCCACCGTAACACCATCTTCATTAACGGTAATTTCATATGTACCAATATCGGTTACAGCTATTACAAGAGATCCAAAGAGTAACGGCGAACGATTTGCTTTAAGCTTTAGGAAGCTACGGATAACATTCTTGTAGTTTAACACATTAAAACAGTACCCGTGGGATATGTCCACCCCTTCAGCAAACTGTTCAAGTGCAGATATAAGCTCGCTTTGGAAGAACATTGCTTTTACATTTAGATTTTCGAGGTTATGGGAGTTAAACCATTCTATAATTACGCTGATAGCATAGCTATAGTCTGTTAAAACAAGCTCTGATATAGTATCCCCGCCGGTAATTGCATACCCGATAAAGGAGTTATCCTTAAAGATCACATAAGGCATAGACCGCCAGCTTTGGCAGACCTTAAAAAAGTTTTCGTTATCCCTAACCGCATGCACTGCAAGGCTATTATAGAGTGACACACAGTCTGATAGATGGTCGTTACAATCAGCGAGTGGGGAGAAGGTTATACCGGGTAGGGCATGCTTCGTGGAATGCTTAATGGTAGGCTTACCCATGCTAGCGCTAAAGTCGGTAGAACAGGTGGTAAAGCCGTAGTACTCATAGCGTTGGCGTTGCCCGCCCAGTGCAAGCAGGTCCACATTGTTGTCTTTACAATCGTTAACAGCTTTGTTCATTAGCTCCTTCATAAAGCCAGAATTACGGATAGAAGGATCGGAGCTTACTGTACCAATACCATGATAGGTAAGGGTTTCATCAAGCACTGATAACGTATTCTTAAAGCTACCTACCATAGCCGCAATTTGATTATCCTTCTGGATTATGTAATGATTATCTACTACATAATCACTACTAGAGTATAGCTTAGGCAGTAGTGTCTGAAATGTTTCGTTAAATATGCGGTTTCCAAATGCTACAACGTCGTCATAACTTGCAGCAGTTGATTTTATTATATCCATCTTTACAATACCTCGCTTATCTTAAATTTATAACTATTATACATGTTATATTAAATAAAGTCAATAATATTTATGTACAATCTAAAAATAATGATGATACTCCCGAAAAAGTGATACTTTAATAAGTAATAAAGCAAAAATTTAAGGGAAAATAAAAAATAATTGTTGACAACGGTATAAAAGTGTGGTATAATAATCAAGCAGTTGAACGAGCCACTAGCTCAGCTGGCAGAGCATTTGACTTTTAATCAAAGGGTCCGGAGTTCGAGCCTCCGGTGGCTCACCAATAAAAGTTATAGGGTTTACTCGTATTGAGTAAACCCTATAACTTTTTGTGTTTATATGCTTTTGATTGGTATATTCTTTGGGAAACCATACCTTTTTATGGTTTCCAGTAAGTTTCTATGCTCTGTTTTGCAAGCTCAACATATCTTTTACCACGGTTAAAGTCGCTAAAGATTGTGCCAACCTCTCGTTGCGCTACCTCAAGCAGACAACCGCTTGCGGCGATAGAGATCTGTTTAAAACACTCCCTTACAGCTTCCTCATCCATGGGGCCCGAATTTGTAACATACTCTGCCCGAGGCTTGCTGTAGTAGATGGTGTTGCTTCCGCGAAGAAATTCCCCAATCTGGGCTTTGTTATTAAAAGGAGATACAGAAAGCTTTCTTAGTTTATCCCATTTTGATAGATACTGTAAGAATATAGCATCCACCCTTTCGCAACACCCATAGGAAAGTAGCCCAAATCGCTTAACCAGTCTGTCCTGATAAGGGAATACAAACTCTCCAAAGGTGTCGGCAGATACCGCTGTGGTTTCTTGAGATTCTAAAAATCCCCAGCACTGGGTAGTTTTTGTTACGTTATCGGTCGGCAGTTCCTCTGTAAAGCAAAAGCTTTCCTGTCCTAGACTGTTAAAATCGTTTGTAGGGAACAGTAACTTGTTATCTTCAAGATAATCATAATACTGCTCATAGACACTACAAGCCATATCCATAGCCTCATGCAGTTGTTCAGGGCAATCATACATTGAACAGTAGTAGTTCTCCATCCCAAGAAGATAGACAAGCGGACTGGTCATAGCCCCACATAGGCTAGACATAGAGATATTTACAGGAAGGATATCCCCAAAAACATCCTCTGCAAACTCTTTTTCAAGTTGTGTTCCTTGGATATCAACTGAAAAGCTACCGCCTTTAAGGCTCTCTATAGATTGGCTTAGATCTGTTATAACAGGCTCGATATGAAAAGCATTGGAGTTTTTAGTCTTTGAGTGCTCAATGGTAGGTGAGATACCAAAAGGGTTTACATATGTATTTAGCGAGATGGTATGGTATGGTGGGATAGGGGTATCATCGTTAAATAGTTCTCTACCTACCAAACCACCTAGTAAGCAAGCTTCTAAAGCTCTGGCTTTAGGGGATTCACATTGAAGCCGTGGTTCTATTACCTCGTGAGGAAAGTTTGAGAAGAGAAGTCTAACGGTTGGGGTGTCCTTTTCCCCTTTAGCAAGTGATCTAAAACGCTTAACTATCTGTTTATTCTGGATAGAGTTTGCATACTCAAGTTGACGGCTTGCAATTGATCGGATAATCTGTCTGTCTTTTGCTGTTAACGTTTCCATAGGCGTACTTCCTTTTCATTACTGCTGGCAATATTTTTATCTGTAGGTCTGGTTATTCTTAGCTTTATATCTTTCTATAGCTATATAATAGCATAACTAACTATTGATGTCAATGAGTTTTAGAGGCTTTTATAAGATTTTTGTTTATCTTTAAAAGCATTGTTAGCTACAAAAATTTACTAAAAAATTTTTTTATAAAATCCCTTTTTTTTGCAACATATTAACAAAAATTCCACACTAATATGATATACTGATATTATAATGTAATCCTATTAACTGCTTTAGTAAAAGGCTATACTTAAATTGCTATTAATGGCAGGTATTAAGTCGGAGTTTTACTAAGTTAGGATAGGAACTCTTGTAATAAGGATGGTGATTTCATGATACAATCATTGGTTGTCACGGTGGAACAGGCAAAGTCCGGAGATAAAGATGCATTTAGCTTGCTGTATAGCTATTACTATAAGGAGATGTATAAATACGCTCTTTATATGCTTAGAAATGCTGATGACGTAGAGGATGTTATTGCAGATACCATTGTTGACGCCTATAAAAGCATTATATCAGTACGAAAGAATGAGAGTTTTAAGTATTGGCTGTTTAGTATCCTTCTAGCGAAGATTAGAAAGAAGCTAAAAGCATACGCAACACAAGCAAACGCAACAGTTTCAGAGCATTCCTTAATATCAGATGATTCTGCGTATGCTGTAAATACCGATCTTAAAGCCGCACTCGACACGCTAGACCCAGAGAAAAAAAGTATTGTCACCCTCTCAATATTAGGAGGGTACACAAGTAAGGAGATTGCTCAGATCCTAGGTAAAAATCCCTCTACAGTGAGATCGGATCTGGCTAGGACGCTGAAAAAATTGCAGATGATACTTTCGTAAAAGGAGGTTATATTATGGCTAACAGACTTGATACAAGAAATAAGCATGAAAGCGAGATTTTAAACCGTGCTTACAACACGGACCTTAGCAACCCTGATAAATATGTACATAAACCCACTAGCATTAACACCCTTCTAAGTGCACATAAGCAGATAGAATACACCGCTTCCTATAAAAGAAACAGAGCCGCTAGGATGACGCGTAGTATATCAGTTGCTGTAGTAGCCTGTATGGTATTGGTATTGGGGTTAGGGTATTACAAGCCTTCTATGTTTTATGACGCAAGCTTAGTTAAGAGTGCGTCTAGCTATAAGCAGGTTGCAGATGCGCTAAACTTTATTAAGCATAAGGACGATACCACTGTGTTTGAAAAGATAGTAACTTTAGCGGGAGATAGAGTTAATATGGATATGGGGATGTCGTCATCAATGGCCGGGGGAGTTGAAATGGCAAAGAGTGACTCTAGTGCACTTGCGGACTTTTCTCCTACTAATGAGCAGGTTGAAGGGGTAAGTGAGGGGGATATTATTAAGACTGACGGGAAATATATCTATGCACTTACCAATAGTGGAATGCTAACCTCAATAAAACCAGGAAAAGGTGGGAAGATGTCCATCGTGGATAGCCTTAAGGTTACCGATCAAGAGAATACAGCGCTTTTAGAGATGTATCTAACAGGAGATATCCTTTCGGTGGTAATGCAGGGTAATGAAAAGGTACATGTAAATACCTTCTCAAGCAATAAAGGAAAGCTAACCATACTGGATAAATATTCTCAGGATGGATACTATCTATCCTCACGTGTGACTGGCGACAGCCTTTACACCATAACCACGAAGTACGCCCCTGTGGATGCAGATCCAAAGCTACCAGAAGGTTTTGTGCCGGTTGTAGGCAAAAACAGCACAGCAGGCTGTATACAACCACGTGACATAACCATCCTTCCATACCCTACATTACCATGCTTTGTGGTAGCAACAGGGATAAATCTAAAGGATAAAGGGGACGGATTCTCGTCTAAGGCAGTGCTAGGTACAGGTAATACGGTGTATTGCAGTAAAGATAATCTATATGTGTTAGGGGCAGACGAGAAGGGAACTAACATCTTAAAGTTTGCTCTTGATGAGGGGGAAATAACCCTCGAAGCTAATGGAACGGTGGAAGGAACTACCTTAAATCAGTTTTCTGCAGATGAATACAACGGTAACTTTAGAGTAGCTACCACAAAGTGGCTTAACCCTGTTATGCCGTTTGCGGGTGCGGCTAACAAGATGGTTGCCCCTAGTAATTCGATTAACTACATAACTGTACTTGATAAGGATCTTAAAGAACTTGGAAAGATAGCTGATCTGGCAAAAGGTGAGAGGATCTATTCAGCAAGATTTATGGGGGATACAGCGTATGTTGTGACCTTTAGGCAGACCGACCCTCTATTTGTAATAGACCTTAAAGACCCTACTAAGCCGCAGGTTCGTGGTGAGCTAAAGATACCCGGATTTAGCAACTATCTTCATCCGATTTCAGATGGTAAGCTTCTAGGAATAGGTAGAAATACCGATGATAACGGATTTATGAATGGATTTAAGATGGCGATTTTTGATGTTACAGATCCCTCCAAGCCAAAGGAAATTAGCAAAACAATTGTGGGAGGTAACAGTATGTCGCTAGTTGACGCTACACATAAAGCTTTCTTCTTTGACAAGGATAAACAGCTAGTAGGTTTCCCATTCTTAGCACAGGATGGTAACGGTACCCAAACCTTTAACGGTTATGTTCTGTACGAGATAAAGGATGATACCATTAAGCTAAAACAAAAGTTTGAAGCAAACATTTCAAAGGATGATTTTGGCATTTCAGATTATGGTTCAATGCGACTTCCGTTCTCTGAATATGGATACTATGCACAGCGTGGTTTTTATATTAATGATGTTTTTTACATTTATGGGTATAATAATCTATCATCTTTTTCCTACAAAGACTATAAATATTTAAACAATATTGTCATAAAATAAACTGTGCATAAAGATTATGACTACCTATTTTTTAGGGAATGTCTAAACGTGCATGATAATATTTTACTGTATGCTACTTAGCATAGAGATTGTAGTTTAAGATTACAAAATGAAAGGAAGATACGATGAAAAAGATTTTATTATCGTTAGTATCTGCTGTTATTATAGCTTCACTATTTGTAGGATGTAGCCCTAATAACAGTAGTAGTACCACAGGAGCAAATATAAACATTAAAGATACTATTACGAGTGTCTACAATGACAAGATGAATGGTGCTGATAACTGGCTAACAGATACCGACCAGACAGCATTAGCACAAACCTACGGTATGAACTTTGATAATATCGAAGAGTTTTACGGTAAAGTGCCGATGATGAACGTTCATTCAACTGCAGTAATAGGTGCGAAAGCAAAACCTGGTAAGGCTTCCGAGGTTAAAAAAGAGCTAGAGAAGTATCATACCCAAACCGGAAAGAATTTTGAAACCTATCTACCGGATCAATATGAGATAACTAAAAATGCAAAGTACGTAGAAAAGGGTGATTATGTATTTTTAGTAATGTCAGAGAATGTTGATGATGTATATAATGCAATTCAGTCAAAATTCTAAATAAAGCTATATAATTACGCTCTGTTGTATTCAGAGCGTAATTTTTTGCAAAAATGAAATGAAAGATGAGAATTAAAGAGAAATAGAGCAAATTAGAGAGATATCAAGAGATATCAAGATGTAAATTAAATTTTCGGCAATTTAGCTGTTGACATATGAATACAACTGATGTATAATAATAAAGTTGAATAAAATAAATAGGAGGAATAATCTATGTCAACTTATATGGCTAATGCACAAACTGTTTCACGTAAATGGTATATACTTGATGCTACCAATAAACCACTAGGTAGAGTTGCAGTAACTGCGGCGCATATTTTACGTGGTAAACATAAACCAACCTACACTCCGCATGTTGATTGTGGAGATCATGTAATTATCCTTAACTGTGATAAGGCTGTGTTAACAGGTAAAAAGCTTGAACAAAAGTACTATCGCTGGCATACAGGCTGGATTGGCGGTCTAAAAGAGATCAAATACTCTAAGCTAATGAAGACTAACTCTGATAGAGCGATGATGTACGCTGTTCGCGGAATGCTTCCTGATACTACTATAGGTAGAAGCGCGCTTACTCGTCTTCGTGCATACAAAGGTGATACCCATGAAAATGCGGCTCAAAAGCCTGAAGTATACCCACTATAATAAAGGAGGATAACATATATGTATCAATCTAAACCATATTTTTACGGTACCGGTAGAAGAAAATCCTCTGTTGCAAGAGTAAGAGTTTATGCCGGAACAGGTAGCATCACAATCAATAATAGAGATATTGAAGAATACTTTGGTCTGGAAACCCTAAAGCTGATTACAAGACAGCCTTTAGCGCTAACAGATACAATTGGTAAGTTTGACATTGTTTGTACAGTATCTGGCGGAGGGGTAACCGGTCAAGCTGGTGCTATCCGTCACGGATTATCTCGTGCGTTACTTAAGTATGACGAGAACCTACGTCCAGCGCTTAAAAAGGCAGGATTCCTAACCCGTGACCCTAGAATGAAAGAACGTAAGAAATACGGACTTAAAGCGGCTCGTAAATCTCCTCAGTTCTCTAAATAGTATTTGTATTATTATATATTGCCACTGTCTTACGACTAGTAATGACAGTGGTTTTGTGTTGTATCTGCTAGAACAATAACTATTTAAAAATATTTTTAAATAGTTATTGGTTTTTAATTATTGTGTGGTATAATTTACTAAATAAAATTTTAGTAGGTGGTTTGTATCGGTGTAGCTAGTGTTTTTAAGGTTTTGTCAGACCCACTAAGAAGGAACATTCTTATTTCATTAAAAGAGGGGAGATTAAGTGCAGGGGAGCTCTCAGAGAGGTTTAATATTACACCCGCCGCATTGTCGTATCATCTAAAGCTTTTGAGGGAAGCTGATTTAGTAATGGAGTACCGACAGAAAAATTTCATCTATTACGAAATTAATACAACAATATTTAATGAATTGATCATCTGGTTTAAGCAGTTCGGAGGGAGCAGCGATTAAGAGTAAAGCTTTGGGGATTGTTAGTTTTATTCCTGCTGTTGTTACTTTAGTAGTTGTTTTGATTTTTGACAATTCATTGTTGAAATTGCATACTTTTATTCTACCGCTAGTTACAATAAAGGTAACATTCTTTGCGGAATTATTGCTTAGGTATTTTTCAAAAAGTCAGACAGCAATGGTTGATGGAAGGGTAGTTCAAAAGATAAAGGTTAGTGGTAAGATTATCACAATGGTTAACTAATGGATGTTGATTTTGCTTGGGGTGATACAGTGTGTTATGCTATTTAACGACTTATCTGTTGAAGTAGGTACTGGAATGCTTTTTTACCGACAGATATACTATAGCAGATTTAATGATGGCAGTTTTATTAA
>CAZAOY010000006.1:13741-22789 GCA_964486925.1 uncultured Oscillospiraceae bacterium | reverse complement strand
GGTGCGTACGGTATGGAGTATGAAGAATAATAGGGTAAGGGCAAGGAGTACTAGGTTTGGCGGTATTACCATGAATGTTTCTTGAATTATTATAATTACACTTACTCTAATAGTAGTCGGGATTATATCCTCTTATGTAATTGTTGGAATTGTTATTGCAGACGCTATAATCTCTATAATATACTCATATCTAGCTTACAAAAATGACGAGAATAAGCAGATTAGCCCGACAGTTTAATTGAGCAAATTGGATATGATTTTAGATTATAACAAGCTTTCAACCGTTTATTAAGGCAATTGTTAACAACGAGGTCTAGAGAAAAAGCAGTAGCTACATTACAGTATAACTGTAGTGTAGCTACTGCTACTTGGTTATTCCTTTTTAACGGTAGATTCTTGCTTTAGTTATCCTTCTTCTGGTTAAGCTTTTTCTGGCGCTTAATAATCTCTTTAGCTACATCCATATAAGCTTTCGAGGCCTTGCTTGACTTGTCGTAGTAGTATACAGGCTTACCGTGGCTAGGAGCTTCTGATAACCGTACACTTCTAGGGATCTTGGTTTCGTATACCTTCTGCTCGAAGTGTTTCTTGATCTCATCTGATACCTGTGCGTTCAGGCGAAGTCTGGTATCAAACATTGTTAAAAGAACACCTTCAATCTCTAAAGCAGGGTTATAGGTTTTCTTAACTTGGTTGATGGTGTTAACAAGCTGACTAAGCCCTTCAAGAGCGTAAAACTCGCATTGCATAGGAACTAACACCGAGTCAGCGGCGGTCAGAGCATTTAGGGTGATAAGTCCTAAGGATGGGGCACAGTCTATCAGTATGTAGTCATATTTTCCTTTGATAGTATCAATCTCTGATTTTAACTTATGCACACGCTCATCTGCCGTTACGAGCTCGATATCCGCTCCTGCTAGATTCATATTTGATGGAACTATATATGTATTCTTAAATTTAGTTTCAACGGTACAATCCTGTATCCTTGCCTTTCCGATTATGACCTCATATGTAGTCTTTTCTAACTTCTTCTTGCTTACACCCAATCCACTTGAACTGCTACCCTGCGGGTCACAGTCGATCAACAGTACCTTTTTATCTCTGCGACCAATAGATGCGGCTAGGTTAACAGCGCTAGTTGTCTTTCCTACCCCGCCTTTTTGGTTGGCAATGGCAATTATCTTACCTATTTTACATCACTTCCTTTATATTTATCTCCACATTATCCATTGTTTTACCTTTATACATCTATTATAACATGTTTTGCAGAAAAAAGATACAGCTTAATAAAAATTTAACCACAATAATTACTCCCCAGTGACAGGCTAAGTGGTAATAAATGTTTCACGTGAAACATCTATGTATATAGGTAACTGAGTGGACATAGCGTTGGATGGGGGAGTGGGGGTAACGTTTACTCGTTAGTATAAAAGTATCTCCACAATGTTTCACGTGAAACATTATGGAGATATAGCATATATACGTACTAGCAATAGGTGAATCGTTTACAAAAATATATAAAAGACATGCTTTAAGCTTACCGGTTGTCTAGTAAAGATATATAGCACCAACTAAGATCTATCTGCTAACAACCTTCTTAACAGTCTTACCAACCAGTAGTGCCAGCAAACCGCCAATTATTGCCTCTGGAATGCCGTTAGTAATAATTATCGCAGTAGATACTGATAGAAGAATACCCTTAGCTTGTGGGAAGAATAAAAATCCTAAACCAACAACAAGTAGTGTGTGTGCTACAGAAGCTAGAAACCCTGCAACAAAGTAACTTGTTATGTTAAGCTTGTCAAACTTGCTAATAAGCTTGAAAAGATAATGACAAACCACTGCAATTAACATTCTAGGAACAAAGCAGATAATAAGCGATAGAAAATTGCCCTTTACATCACCGACAGCGGCTAGCGGGGTAAATAAAAATGCGAGTGGTGAAGCAAGTAGTGTAGTTGAAAAGATAATAAAACTTAGCGTACCAAAGGTTGCACCTAAGATTAATCCGCCTTTTAGCCCAAGTACCACAGTAGCGATTATTACCGGAACATGTGCTATAGTAGCAACTATTCCGGGGCCAATAGGAATTGATCCTAACGGCGTGAACGCTATAATAGCCTCAATTGCAATAAGTAATGCTATTTGTGCTAAAAATTTGACATTGGTTTTGCTTTGAACTGTACTCATAAAATCTCCTTGCTACCATTCCTACTAACAGTTAAACTGCGTTCTGATATGATGCATATCGTAAGTTTATGACAGAGAATCCGTCATGCCAATGTATATATAAACTAGTGATATTAATTGGATTATAAAACTGAAGTGAGTTATTGTTTTATTAACTTTACGTATGTTATTCGCTCTAATAAATTAACATCCAAATACCCAACCAATATAATCACTAGGAATTTTGTCTTTTGGTAGTGTTCTTTCTGTAGATATGGTATAATCCGTCAAGTACTAGATTGTTATCAAGTATTATCTCACTGTTACAGTATGGAACTATAAGACGTGCAATGCCACCTGTCGCTACAACGGTGAAATTATCCTGTTTCATTTCATCCTTAATACGCGCAATCATCCCATCTATCATGCTTGCTGTACCGAATATTATCCCGGACTTCATAGAATCGATGGTATTAGTCCCAATGACCTTGCTAGCATTCTCAAGACTAATATGTGGAAGCTGTGCAGTCTTTAAGGATAGAGCGTCGATTGAGATTCCTACACCGGGAAGGATCGATACCCCCAAAAATCCGCCATCCTTATCAATAACTGAAAACTTTGTAGCAGTACCCATATCAAGGATTATACACGGTAGAGGATATTTTTTCAGTGCGGCAACCGCCCCACATACTAGATCGGCACCGAGAATTGCAGGGCTGTCAATCTTAATGTTAAGTCCGGTTTTTACCCCAGGTGACGCAGATAGGACGGGACATCCAAGCAAGCTTTCGATAGCTAGCTTAAGGGTGAGATGTAAAGGCGGCACAACAGAGGAGATTATCGCTCCATCAAAATCTGCAGGATGATGATCGTAATGGCGAAGTAGATCCTTTAGCTGTATAGCATACTCATCAGGCATCTTTCTTTTATCGGTGTTTATCCTGGAAACAAACTTTAGTTTATCTCCATCAAACCCGCCAAATACGGTGTTTGTATTTCCAATATCTACTGTAAGTAACATTATTTTTGCTCCTTTTGTCAATATATATGAGTTTGATGTAGCTGTTTTAGGTTTTCCAGTACTTCCTGTCTAAGGTTCTGTATCCTATAGCCTCGGAGATATGCTTGCGTTCAATATCCGTGCTGTTGTCTAGGTCTGCAATGGTGCGAGCAACCTTTAGTATCCTATCATATGCACGTGCGGACAGCCCTAATCGGTCAAAAGCGTTTCTCATTATGGTTTTTGCGTCATCCGATAGTTTGCAGTATCTGTCCATTAAGCTAGGGGTAAGCCGTGCGTTGCAGGTAACAGAAGGATCTTCGCCTTTATATCTCTCCTGTTGTATAACCCTAGCGGCGTTAACACGTTTTTTAATCTCGGCAGAGCTTTCGCCCTTCTCTGTAGAGGTTAGCTTATCATATTCGATAGCTCCCGCCTCGATATGTAGATCTATCCTATCCAGTAAAGGCCCTGATACCTTTGAAAGGTATTTACCTACAGCACCCTCTTTACAGGTACATTTGTGAACGTTACTCCCAAAATAACCACATGGACAAGGGTTCATCGCCGCTACTAACATAAGCGAGCAAGGATAGGTGAAGGTACCGTTTACTCGTGAGATGGAAACCACACCATCCTCTATAGGTTGACGCAAGACCTCAATGGTCTGCTTGTTAAACTCGGGAAGCTCATCAAGAAAAAGCACCCCGTTATGAGATAAAGATACCTCACCGGGTTTTGGAATAGTCCCCCCTCCCGATAACCCTACTGTAGAGATGGTGTGATGAGGTGACCTAAAAGGTCTGGTGGTAATTAGAACGTTTGTTGCGTTTAACTCATTAGCAACCGAGTATATCTTTGAGGTTTCGATAGCCTCCTCAAAGGACATGTCAGGAAGGATTGAGGGAAGTCGCTTTGCAAGCATACTCTTGCCTGAACCCGGAGGGCCTATTAAAAGTGCATTATGCCCTCCCGCCGCCGCTATCTCTAATGCACGTTTAGCAACATACTGACCCTTTACATCCTCAAAATCAGCGTAACTGCCATAGCTAGCAGACAGGTCTACAGCAGTCTTTAAAGGGACAATATCCTCTTTGCCAATCAAAAATCGGTACAGCTGTCGAACATCTTTTATCCCAAACACATTTATCCCATCAACAACGCTACCTTCGTTAGCGTTAACATATGGAACGAATACATTCTTAAATCCCTGCTCCTTAGCATGGATTACCATAGGAAGCACCCCCGCCACACTAGTTACCTCACCGCTTAAAGATAGCTGTCCGATAAACACGCTTGTGGAGAAGTCAACATTAACTTGATTTGAAGCTTGTAGTATCGCTACGAGGATAGGTAGGTCATAAACCGACCCCGTCTTTTTTAAATCTGATGGCGCAAGATTAATAAGTACCCTGCCCGAAGGAAAACTGCACCGACAGTTGTGCATAGACGAACGAACCCTGTCGCGGCTCTCCTTTACTGCATTATCCGGTAACCCCACAATATCAAACACATTTTGTCCGCCTGAAATGTCCGCTTCTATTGTTATGGTATGCGAGCTTATGCCAAACATACCTACGCTAAACACTTTTGAAAACACTGCACTCAACTCTTTTCCTATTATATATGTTACAACTTAAAAAAGTCGTTATAAAGCTCTTTATCTGTTCTACTACCTATTATAACTTTTTTAACTAAAAAAGTCAACAAATATTTACAGATGTACATTGAATGTATACAGAATAGCTATAAAAGTAGACTATGGATAACAGACTGTTAACATTAACAAAAAAGGTGAAATTTTGACCAAAAGCTTATATATCTTTTTTCTCAAAAGGCTTGCAATTTTAGAAAATAGTATTATAATAGTATTTGTACATTTTAACCAAGCTGTTACTCTATTCAAAGGTGACAGCCTTATGTTTAAAACCTATTGTGTCAAAGCATTATCAAAGACACTAAATAAATAATCCAAGTTGTAAACACGCGAAATGCGTGTGACAACCTATGTAGTAATGATTTACTGTGGTAATGTGATGACAATACAAAGAAAGGGGTGGCGTATTTGTTTCAGCTTAAATTTGTATGGAGTCATATGAAGGGCTATCGCACACGCTATATAATGGGGATAGTAGCGACCTGCATATTTTCCGTAATGATACTCTCAAACTCAGTCTTTTACCAAAAGATTGTGGATGAGGTGGTTATGGAGTTACCAAAGGGGATAATCCCGAAGGAGGAGCTAGTCAATCGTTTAATACTACTTGTAATAGGGATGATATCCTTCTCACTTATCAAGACTGGTATAAACTATTTTGGGATAATTCAGTATGAAAAAACCTCCCAACGGCTTTTACACAAGCTAAGAACCGAGCTATACCGAAATATAGCCTCACAAGACAAGGATTACTTTACCAAAAACCGCACAGGTGATCTTATGACAAGATTAACGGGGGATCTTGAGCTTATTCGTCATGCAGTATGCTGGATAGCTAGGATGGCTATAGAAAATATTCTTATATTTGTAATCGTAATTGCCTATATGATGTCAAAAGACCCATTATTTACCTTAAGTCTACTGGTTATTACCCCAGTAATAGCCGTGCTGTCCAAAAAGTTTTCATCTAAGATTAGACCAATGTATGTTGAGTTACGGGATCGTCAAGCGAAGCTAAACACAGCGGCGCAGGAAAACATTGCAGGTAACAAGGTGGTAAAGGCATTTGCAAATGAAAGGTATGAGTGCGAAAAGTTTGAGGAAAAGAATGATAGCTATAGAAAACAAAGCCTAAAAGCTACCCTTGCGTGGCTAAGCTTCTTTCCTTATATAGATATGCTATGCCAATCTATTGGAGTGGTGGTGTTATTATTTGGCGGAATCTTTATGATTAGCGGTAGACTAACTCCGGGAACATTCCTAGCGTTTAACTCACTTGCGTGGCTTCTTACCAATCCAATGAGGATGATAGGTATGCTGCTAAACGATACCCAGCGTTTTTTTGCAAGTGCTAACAAGATTATTGAGGTATATTATGCAAAATCAACTATATCCAGCCGTCCGGACTGTATAGATAAGGGTGAAGAAAAGATTACAGGGGATATCACCTTCTCATCCGTATCGCTTACACTGAATAAATCGCAGATACTAAAGGATATAAGCTTTACCATTAAAAAAGGTAGTACCGTTGCAATAATGGGGCCTACAGGGTGTGGAAAGACCTCTCTGGTTAGCCTTATACCAAGGCTTTATGACTGTACAAAAGGGGATGTGCTAATCAATGACATCCCTGTAAGGATGTATAACCTTAGGGATCTTCGCCATAGCATTGGTCTTACCACCCAAGAGGTATTTCTATTCTCCGATACCGTTGACAGCAATATCGCCTACGGTGACTCCTCAATGCTAGAGGAACAGGTAAGAAGGTATGCTGATATTGCAGCGGCGGACTTTGTATACAAAATGCAGGAGGGGTTTGATACGCTTATTGGGGAACGTGGCACAGGGCTATCGGGAGGACAAAAACAGCGTCTTGCATTAGCTAGAGCACTAGCGATAAAGCCCTCAATACTAATCCTTGACGATACCACCTCTGCGGTCGACCTAGAAACCGAAAAGCATATACAAGAGGGGCTTTCCAATCTGGAGTTTGAATGCACAAAGATTATAATTGCACAAAGGATATCCTCAACGAAGGATGCTGATATGATAATAACTATGGAGGACGGCGAGATTAAACAGATGGGTACCCATAACGAGCTTATAAAGGTCAAGGGTTACTATCAGGACGTCTATAAACTTCAACATGGTGATGAGTAGTATTTCACAAGAAGGACGGTATTATATATGGCGAGAAATAAATTTGATATTGATGAAACCCTAGAAGCCCCCTTTAGCTTTAAAAATTTAGTGCGTGCGCTGGTCTACATAAAACGGCATACAAAAAAGATGGTTACCGCCTTTATACTATCGGTGTTGTCTGCTGTAATCGGTCTAGCGTCCCCAATGATACTAGGTGCGACGGTTGATAAGGCTGTACCGGCAAAGGATTATAGACTTCTTATCATCCTAGCTATATCACTGGCGCTTACTATAGTAATAAGTGTTTCGCTGTCGGTAGCACGGTCAAAGATAATGCTTGTGGTTTCACAGGATATAATCTTTGATATAAGAAAGGATATCTTTGAACACCTGCAACGGCTTCCGTTTAAATATTACGACGACCGCCCACAGGGTAAGATACTAATAAGGGTGGTAAACTACCCAAACAACGTGTCGGATATGCTCTCAAACGGACTTATTAACTTTATACTAGAGCTAATAAACATTGCAATAATTTTAGTATACATGCTTCTGACCAGTCCATCACTTACCCTTGTAATTGTAGCGGGAGTACCCATCTTTACGGTAATTACATTTATCCTAAAACCCCATCAGCGTCGTGCTTGGCAGAAGATCTCCAACAAAAACTCCAACCTAAACGCATACCTAAGCGAAAGTATCGACGGTACAAATATTACACAGGTGTTTACACGGGAGGAAGAGAACGCAAGGATATTCGATAGGTTAAGCACGGATGCAAAAAAAGCATGGTTAAGTGCGCAGTATACAGGTAACCTAATCTGGGTGACGGTTGATAACCTATCAACTATTGTAGTTGGATGTATGTACCTAATAGGGGTTATCTTCCTTTCCGGTAGCATCTCCTTTGGGGTACTCCTTACAATGGGTGGCTACGCATGGAGATTCTGGCAACCGATATCAAGTATCTCCAACATATATAACCAGTTCATAAACTCCATTGCATATCTTGAAAGGATATTTGAGCTGCTGGATGAAAAGGTGGATATTGATGATAAACAGGGTGCTATAACAATGCCTCCGATATCTGGAGATGTAATCTTTAAAGATGTCACATTCTCGTATGATAATAAGGTTAACATCCTAGAAAACGTAAGCTTTGAGGTAAAGGCGGGTGAAAGTATTGCACTGGTAGGGCCAACAGGAGCAGGAAAGACCACCATAGTAAACCTTATCTCACGGTTTTATGATATTAACGCAGGTAAGATACTGCTAGACGGATACAGCGTGTCGGATGTGACGCTTCACTCCCTTAGGTCACAGATGGGGATTATGCTACAGGATAGCTTTATCTTCTCTGGCACAATAGAGGATAATATTAAATACGGAAACCTAAACGCTACCCATGAAGAGGTAGTGAATGCCTGCAAGACGGTATACGCACATGACTTTATTACCGCAATGGATAACGGATATGAAACAGAGGTAAACGAACGTGGCTCTCGATTATCGCAGGGGCAAAAACAGCTTTTATCCTTCGCACGAACGTTAATAGCTGACCCAAAGATACTAATCCTAGATGAAGCAACCTCCTCTATTGACGCAAAGACCGAGTTAATGCTTCAACAAGCACTGCTTGCAATGCTTAAAGGGAGAACCAGTTTTATAATAGCCCACAGGCTTTCAACAATAAAAAACTGTGATAAGATAATGTACATATCAAACAAAGGTATTACCGAATGCGGTTCACACGATGAACTTCTGGCGAAAAAAGGTGATTATTACAATCTATACACATCACAGCTAGCCTAAACTTTCAACAATACATTCAACACCTTGTCAACAACCTTGCAAGGTGTTGTTTTATGATCAGCAGAGTTTACATTGTTACTCTAATACCTTTACATGTTAACAACAATACATTTATCTTGATTTTTACGCATATCCATGTTATAATAAACACAATAAAGGAAGTAAAGCTTCGCTTTACTACAGAAGTGTTTATTGAAACTAAAAAGGAAGAAAGTCTAGACGACTTTCATGTTATGTTATAATAAACACAATAAAGGAAGTAAAGCTT
>CAZAOY010000006.1:0-13641 GCA_964486925.1 uncultured Oscillospiraceae bacterium | reverse complement strand
GACTTTCATGTTATGTTATAATAAACACAATAAAGGAAGTAAAGCTTCGCTTTACCAATTATAAATAACTGAATAATTATAAAGTTATAAGGAGCAGTTGTGATAGATACAGTAGATAGCGGGTTTAACGGGATTCACCGTTTATATATGGAAAAAGCTATAGAACAAGCTATGCTTGCAAGGCTAATCAACGAAGTGCCAATAGGCGCAGTTATAGTGCATAACCATGAGATAATTGCTACAGGATATAATAAACGTGAAACCACAAATAGCGCTATAGCACATGCCGAAATAGAGGCGATAACCAATGCTTGTAAATATCTAGAGCGGTGGAGGCTTACCGGGTGTAGCTTATATGTAACGTTAGAGCCCTGCGCTATGTGTATGGGGGCGATTGTTAATGCAAGGGTTGATAATCTGTATTTTGGGGCGTTTGATAAACGTGCAGGATGTGCGGGATCGGTGACAGATATTAACAGCCTTGGTTTAAACCATAATGTTAAGATAACCCCCGGTTTAATGGAGGAACAATGTTCAAAGTTATTAACAGACTTCTTTAAACAACTTCGTCGAAAAAAGTAGAACTTTAAACATTTCCAATGGGTTTTCAACATTTATATCGTAGTTTTCAACGTTGATACAGAAAGTATAGAGATATTTTTAACATTAATGGGATGAAAACATGTTTAAAACCATGTTGAGAATGTTTATAACCTTGATAAAAGGCTTAAAAAATATCTAACAACTGTTTAAAACCATGTTGAAACAGTTTAAACATTGCAAAATGGTTACAAAAGTATTACAAAATGTATACAAAAAAACGCTAACAGGAGTAACTTCATGGATAAATTTCAGCGCCGAACTTGGGCAGAGATAAATTTAGACCTTCTTGAGGAGAATCTATATAGTATAAAGTCAAGTTTATCAAGCAGAACAAAGGTCATGGCGGTTATAAAGGCAGACGGATATGGACATGGTGATAGGGTAATTGCACAATCTCTAGAGGATCTGGGGGTAGACTTCTTTGCAGTGTCAAACCTTGAGGAAGGGATATCGCTACGCAGTGACGGAAGTAATGCACAGATTTTAATACTCGGTTACACCCCGATAGAGGATGTTCCGCTTGTTAAAAAGTATAGCTTTATCCAAACCATTTATAGCTTAGAGTATGCAAAGGCGGTAAATCAGGTATGCATTAACCATGGGATAACAATAGAAGCCCACGTAAAGCTTGATACAGGTATGAACAGACTAGGTTTTACAGTGGATGATCTGGATAATCTAGGTAGCATAAATATTGATGAGATTAAGCAGTTATACTCCCTAGAGGGGATTAATATCAAAGGCTACTTCTCCCATCTTTCAAGTGCAGATATGGACGATGAGGAGTCCACCGCTTATACAAGATACCAAGCAGATACATTCTTTAAAGCTGTTGATAAAATTCGGCAATGCGGGCATGACGTAGGGGAGATTCATATTCAAAACAGTGCGGGCGCTTCATGCTACCCTTCTATATCTGATAACAACCACTGTGATTATGCACGGATGGGGATAATACTATACGGTATCGACCCCTGTCCATATGCGGATGGGATAAAGGTAAAACCAATACTCGAGCTAAAGAGCGTTGTCGCTATGGTAAAGACGGTAAAGGCGGGGGTTAGTGTAGGTTACGGTAGGCGGTTTGTAGCAGAGAGTGACACCGCAATTGCAACTATCCCTATCGGATATGCAGACGGTTACTCACGTCGGCTATCGCAGGTCGGAAGGGTACTAATAAATGGCTGTTCGTGCCCTATTGTGGGGAATATATGTATGGATCAGCTAATGGTTGATGTGTCTAACGTTGAGGTTAAGACAGGTGATATTGTGACGTTAATAGGAAGCGACGGAAACCAAACCATTACCTTTGATGAGGTAGCACAGCTTACGGGGACTATATCCTATGAGGTAGTATGTGTAATAGGTAGGAGAGTGCCGCGGGTATATATAAAAAATGGGCGCATTATAAACGCTGTAGAGTATATTAATAGAAAAAAGTTTAAATAAGTTGGCAAAAACTATTGAAATAGCAGATGGTTTGTAGTAGAATAATAGTGTGGCTAATTATCTATGGTGCTTTTTCTTGCTTATTATGTAAAGCTAAGGGACATGAGGTATATAAAAAGTAGAGGAGAAAGATGGTATATAGCTACATAAAGATATAAAAAGAAAAGAGGGAAAAGATATGATTATTAAAGGTGGACTGGTTCTAGACAAAAGCTTTCGCTTTGTAAAAGCAGACCTACATATAAGCGGCGGCAAGATAACCCATATTGGGGATGTATCACATATTAATGACAGCCAGGTAGTGGATGGAACAGGAAGGTACATAATTCCCGGGCTTGTAGATGTCCACACCCATGGCTGCGGGGGTTGTGATGCCTGCGACGGCACTAGAAAGGCGATAGAAACACTAGCGGCTACCCAAGGCGCGGCGGGGATTACCTCATTTTGCGCTACAACAATGACCTTACCGGAGGAGCAACTGGTAGGGATAATGTCAACAATTAAGGAATATATTGAAAATCCTGTACAAGGGGCGGCGACCGTTATTGGTATAAACATGGAAGGTCCATTCTTTAACCACTCTAAAAAGGGTGCGCAAAGAGGTGACTGCCTGTTAAACCCGAACTTAGAGGTATACAACAGGCTAAACGAAGCAAGCGGAAACAATATAAAGCTTGTATCACTAGCTCCAGAGCTAGAGGGCTCGCAAGAGTTTATCAAAGCTGTAAAGGATACCGTTACCGTATCAATAGGCCACACCGCATGCAACTATAAGCAAGCAACCGACGCAATGCTATCGGGCGCTAGCCATGTGACCCACCTTTACAACGCAATGAACGGATTTACCCATAGAGATCCAGGGGTAGTAGGAGCGGCGGCCGACTCAAATGTTACCACCGAGCTTATCTCGGACGGTATTCATATTGATGGAGCGGTGGTTAGAGCGACCTTTAAGCTAATGAACGACCGTGTATGCCTAATCAGCGACAGCATGAGTGCTACAGGAATGCCAAATGGTGAGTACGAGCTAGGCGGGCAGAAGGTTATAGTGGTCGATAAAAAAGCAACCCTAGAGGATGGAACTATTGCAGGGTCATCTACAAATCTAATGGACTGCGTTAGAAAGGCTGTATCCTTTGGGATTCCGCTGGAAACAGCAGTAAAATCAGCGTCGTACATACCGGCGACAGCAATTAAGATGGCGGATACCATTGGTTCAATCGACGTTAACAAGGATGCAGATATAGTTTTACTAAACCATGATCTATCACTGGATACAGTTATCATCAAGGGAGCGGTATCCACAAAGTAATGCAGACAGTTACACGTTCGCGTTATGCGGGCGTGTAACTTTAACCTTAATAATCTATATAGGGGGAAGCTATGCTCGTTGCAAACAATCCTATTGTAGCAGTTTACTCATCACCTGATGAAACCGCAAACCTTGCGGATGAACTGCTCTACGCTATGCCTGTAGGGATAACACAGGAGCAGGATAATGGTTGGGTACAGATAAATACCTACTATAATTATGAAGGATACGTAAAAAGAAATGAGCTAATAGATACAGCTATGCCTGTTACAAGCATGGTAAATATTAGCTTTCTGGATGTACTTCCGACACCAAAATACAGAAAAAATCCTATCATCACCCTACCAAAGGGGAGCTTTGTTACAATAGATGAAACCTTTGAGGATGAGATCTTTGCAAAGGTACAGCTTTATAACGGGGGAGAGGGGTACTGTGTAAAAAAACATATTACAGCGTTACCAAACTATAACAAAGAATATATCGACTCACATGAGGATGTATTACGAGAGCGGGTGGTGTTGTCAGCGCTGTCCTACCTAAACACCCCCTACCGTTGGGGAGGGAAAACCTTTATGGGGATAGACTGTTCTGGCCTTTGTTCTATGGCGTATCTGCTAAACGGTATTATAATCTATCGTGACGCAGTCTTTGAGAAAAACCACCTCTATGAAATACCGCTAGACAAAGCAAAGCCGGGGGATCTAATATTCTGCCCAGGACATATGGCTTTGTATCTAGGGGGCGGTCAGTTTATCCATTCAAACCAAACCTATAGCGGGACTTCGATAAATAGCCTTGATCCGAATAGTTTAGATTACAGCAAAGCGGTCAGCAGTACAATAACCCATGTCGGGTCATATTGGAAGCCGAGATAAAAAGGAATAAATAAAGATGATACAAGTTGAATATAAATCAAACCAAAAAGCTTCCATAGACATACATAACATGACGGTTGATACCGCAAAAAGACAGATAGAACAGTACCTAAGCAGGGTAAACGGAAGTATAAAGGAGATAGAGATAATCCATGGATACACCTCAGGCACAGCGCTTAGGGATATGGTAAGAAAACGACTAAAGCATACAAAGATTAAGGGTAAGGTTATCTCCATGAACCCCGGTATTACTATACTTATTCTATAGCAGTCGTTACAAAGGTTGACATCTTCACAATTAATTGGGCAATTTAACTTACTCTATGCAGAAAACGCAACGACTTAGAATTTTTGCCCAACAAAACAGGTACGGAGGTATCCATATAACATGACACATATTTTTATCGATCTTGAGATGAATACCATCGAAAAGGAGAATCGTCAACCCGATCAAGCGGTTAAGCATGAGATTGTAGAGATCGGAGCAGTAAAGCTTGATAACGACTTTAACATAATAGACGAGTATATCTCATATGTAAAACCCCAGATTAACGGGATTGCAGAAAACTGCACTATGATTACTGGTATCACAAATGAGATGGTATCCTCCGCTCCACCATTTAATGTTGCGATACTGGATTTTATCTCGTGGATTGGTGATGACGACTGCTTTACCATCTATTCATGGAGCAATACCGATAAGCGGCAGCTGTTAGGTGAATGTGAGCTTAAAAACGTATTCGATGATGAGATCCCAAACCCGTTTGTTAACTGGATAGATTTTCAGAAGGTATATTCAAAGATACTGGGTATCGAACAGGTTTTATCGCTAGGGAATGCTATGAGCTCGGCAGGGTTGGAGCTAGTCGGCAACCGCCATAGCGCGCTTGCGGACGCACAGAACGCCACAGCACTGCTAAGCCTAGTAAAGACCTCCCCAATACTACACAAAGCGATTAAACCACGAAAGAAGAAACCAAATAGATAGAAAAATAAGTATAATTATAGAGTGGTGTTATATCTCCTTATTAAGGTTGTATAACACCGTTCTAATGATTATCCTATACTATCCTATATTGGTCAACCCATCCTATCTCCTTGTATCCTACCTTGCGATACACCGCATTTGAGTAAGGGTTGTTACAGTCCGCATAGAGTGCTACAGATTTAAACCCATCCTCTAACATCCTTCGTGTAAGACTAGCAACGCAGGCGGTGCTGTAGCTTTTACCCCGCAGATTAGGTGGAGTGTAGACGTGACCTATAAATCCGCAATCAGCCACCTGTCGTGTATTCATAGCCATAGATACAGGGACTTTATCCTCCCATATATAGATAATGTGGTTCTCCACAGCGTTAGTCGCCCCCTTTATGCCACCCTCTAAATTATAATCACCAAGTCCGCAAGAAGGTGCGAAGTCAGCATACCAGTAAGGTAGATAGTACAGGTCACTTAAAGTGGCTTCCCTAAAAACCCCATCTATTACAGGTAGGTCTGCTACCTTGTCAATTAAATAAAGCACAAGACTTTCAGTCTTTGTCGCCGTCCTTCCAACAAGCGGGGGATAGTTATCGCAAAAGCTCCTAGCAAGCTCCTTCTCGGTAAGTAGCAGGTCTACCTCGATATTATGCTCTGCTAGCGACTGTGCAAAGAATTTAACTACATTATCGTTTCTAATGTTATCCACCTCATACATCGTTAAAGGAAACGAATCGGTACGGGTGGCGATAAGAAGTGGGTTACCCTCATCATCTTTTACGGAAATCATCGTTTTAGATGGTTCGTCACCAATATTTTTAAGCAGTAGATTATTCTGAATCTCGTTTCGTTTAATAGCCGATAGATTATCTGCTAGAAACGCTTTGGCGCTAGTGTAGTGAGTAAATTTCATAATGGTTTTCCTTTCTTAAAGATTAAAATGTGATTTTATCTGGCTTGCAACCGCCTCTGGAGATAGGTTAGTGTTATCTATCTTAAGATAGTTTGGTTCTGTTATCTCCCCCTCATAGGAGTTTAATCGGTACGTTGCCTCTAGCGATATAAACATTGACTCGGACTGCTTAACGTCACGTTTAGTAGGCTTGTGCTCTAGCCTGTTTGGGGTTTGATTTCGCTCTAGCCGTAGATTGTAGTCGGCTGAAAGCTCTACAAAGTAAACCTCTGATCCTTCTGATTCAAACTGCTTTTGCAGTTCCTTTAGATACTGCCAGTCAGCGGGCACATCAAATGCGCAGACATAGGTAAAGATTAATCCGTATAGATCACTCTTTGCTACCGCATTAAAGATCTCCCGTCTAAATAACCCCACAAGGTGTTTTCCGGTGTCTGTGCCATAATCAAAAAAGTTTGATACAAGATCGATGGTCATGTGGTTGTGAAATAGCTTTAGTCCCGTTAGCTTTGCAAGCTCTTGACCAACCGTCATCTTTCCAACCGCTTGTGGCCCCATGATTATTACTAGTTTAGGCATATTGATTCCTCCATTCATAATTAAACAATATAAAAAACGGTTAAGATCGTAACTTCGACCCTAACCGTATACTCAAAATAGTTATAAGAATGCGCACTATCTATGAATACAACAGCAAAAGCCCGTCACTTAATTTAGCTACGAGTTGTCTACAAGAGATATTCATAATAATAATAGAGTAACTATTTAACATGATAAGCTTTGCCTCCTTCTATAGATTTTAAGATAGTATAGCATAGTTAACCGCGGTTGTCAACCCCTAATTTAAAAGGACAGATTATAAAGTCATTATTTACAATAATAAATATCATTTTTAACATACATGTTTCAAAAAAATCAGATATAATAGTAGTATGGTAACCAGCATTATGGTTATAGGAGGAAGAATGAAGATATTAGATCAGATAAAAGGTATAGGGTTAATCCCAGTTATAAAGATTGAAAACGAGGAAAATGCAGTACCGCTTGCTAAAGCGCTCTGCGAAGGTGGGCTGCCAGCCGCTGAGATAACCTTTAGGACAAAATGCGCCGCAAACGCTATAAAGCGTATTACCGATATCCTGCCCGATATGCTAGTGGGGGCGGGTACGGTGCTTACTACCGAGCAGGCAAGACAAGCGAAAGAAGCGGGTGCAAAATTTATTGTAAGCCCGGGACTTAACCCTACCGTGGTGCAGTACTGCATTGATAACAACATAACGGTAATACCGGGGTGTAGTACCCCTACAGATATTGAAACAGCATTGTCGCTAGGACTAAATACCGTGAAATTCTTTCCGGCGGAAGCGGCGGGGGGGGTTAAGATGGTTAAAGCCATGTCCGCCCCATATGGAAATGTCACATTTATGCCAACAGGGGGAATAGACGAAACAAACCTAAATGACTACCTCTCCTTTGATAAGGTTGTCGCCTGTGGCGGTAGCTTTATGGTTAAGGATCAGCTGATACAGGAGCAGAGGTTTGATGAGATAACAAGCCTTACCAAAAAGGCGGTTGCGTTAATGCTAGGGTTTAAGCTAGCCCATATAGGGATAAACTGCGCTGATACAGCCACTGCTACCACAGTAGCAAATGAGTTTAGCGATATATTTAATACAACACAAAAGGATGGCGACAGCTCTATATTCGCAGGGGATGGTATCGAGGTAATGAAGGGCGGATATCTTGGCGAGAAGGGACATATTGCGTTTAGCACAAACTATATCGAGCGGGCAATCTACTTCCTAACAAACAAGGGCTATAGCTTTAACGAACAGAGCAAAAAGTTTGACAGCAAGGGTAAGCTTGTGGCAGTATACCTAGAGCAGGAGATTGGCGGGTTCGCCGTCCATCTACTGCAAAGATAAATATTACTTCGGCACTTATTGGTAGCAAATGTGCTTTGTATTTTTTTCGATATTAGCAGTAAATTTTTAGTAAAAGCTAGTGACATTTAAGTGCCCAGGTAACAATAAGGAGGAGTGTAAGGATGAAAAAGGTGATTACATTTGGCGAGATAATGCTAAGACTAGCCCCAACAGGGTACTACCGCTTTGTACAAGCGGATGAACTACAGGCTACATATGGCGGGGGGGAGGCGAATGTGGCAGTATCTCTTAGTAACTTCGGGGTGGATGCCGCCTTTGTAACAAAGCTTCCGAAAAATGATATTGGGCAGGCGGCGATAAACTCACTGCGTAGGTTTGGTGTGGATACAGGCAAGATAGTGCGGGGAGGAGATCGTGTAGGGATCTACTTTCTAGAAAAGGGTGCGTCACAACGTGCTTCTAAGGTTATCTACGATAGAGCCCATTCCTCAATAGCTACAGCCACAAAGAAGGACTTTGACTGGGATAGTATCTTTACAAACGTAGATTGGTTTCATTTTACAGGAATCACCCCCGCTTTAGGGGATAATGTAGCCGAAATCTGTCTTGCGGCGGTAAAGAAGGCGAAGGAAAAGGGGATTACCGTTAGCTGTGACCTTAACTACCGCAAAAATCTATGGAGCAAGCAGAAAGCGGGTGAAGTTATGTCAAAGCTAATGCCATATGTTGACCTGTGTATTGCCAATGAGGAGGACGCAAGTGACGTTTTTGGGATACACGCAGAAAAAACCGACATAACTAGTGGATCAATTAGTCATGACGGTTATAAAGGTGTGGCAAAACAGCTAATGGAGCGGTTTAACTTTAAAAAGGTAGCGATAACCCTAAGAGGCTCTATATCAGCAAGCGACAACAACTGGGCAGGTATGCTGTATGATGGGTCAGAGTATTACTTCTCAAAGCAGTATAGCGTTCATATCGTAGATAGAGTAGGCGGCGGAGATAGCTTTGGAGCAGGGCTGATATATGGCATACTAAACGGCATGGATAGCGGGGTAGCCTTAGAGTTTGCGGTTGCAGCTAGCTGTTTAAAGCATTCTATCGAAGGGGACTATAACCATGTTAATGTAAATGAGGTGCTAGCGCTCGCAGGGGGAGATGGGTCTGGACGGGTTAGAAGGTAGTGTGTCGGTAAGGACTAACCGATACCACATAACCGAAAGCCAGCTACCAAACTTGAACCCGGTATCTTCAAAGGTAGCAAAGTGGGTAAATCCATAGTTTTTATGGAATTGCTCACTTTTTTCATTAGGACTGGTAACAACAGCATAAACATTAATATATCCTAACCCCCTAAGCGTAGAGATAATGTGGTCATATAGCTTCCTACCTACCCCTCTTCCGGTATACTCATGGTCAACATAGACAGATAGGGTAACATTCCAGTCATATGCAGGACGGGGGTTATGTACCGTTGCATAAACATATCCTACTACAATACCGTTATCCTCACACACATAGTATGGATACCTTTCACTAATCTGTGAGATACGCGCGGCAAAATCCGAAACGGACAAGCATTCATACTCAAAGGTTGAGGTGGTATATTTGATATAGTAGTTATAGATGGAACAAAGGCTTTGGGCGTCATCTATCTTGACTGGTCTAATGGTTATCATTGTGTAAATCCTTTCTGTCTGTATTACCTAGTTTAGTGATAGAAGTATACTGTAAAATACTACAATGCTAGCTGTGAGATTAATGATAAATACTTTATTTAAGCGCAGAAGTATTATAAGCTTTGCGGTACTCTAAGGGGGTGCTTCCTGTATATTTCTTAAACACACGAGAGAAGTAATCGCTAGAGGTAAAGCTAAGGTTAAATGCAATATCGGTAACCGACTGTAGGGTGGTGGTTAACAGCTGTTTTGACCTTTCTATCTTTAACAGGTTAATATACTCTCTAGGAGGTGTACCAACCTCTGTCTTAAACTTATGAGAGAATCTTGAAACCGATAGCGCCGCAACACCTGCAATCTCATCTAGTGAATCAATCTCGGTTAGGTTTTCCTTAATGTATAAAAGGCTAGCGCCTATCTCGTCACTAATAGGTGGCATACTGTCTGACTGCTTGCTTATCAAACTGCTAAGGCAGTGGATAAATAGGCTACCACCCTTTAGCTTATCATCGATTAAATCACTGCTAATATAGGTTAGTGATTTTAGAAACTGTTTTGCTAAGGTAGGTTCAGTGGTAAACTTTCGTAGCTTTAGGTTTGATAGCTTTGTATATAGATGAGCGCCCCACTGCTCCCCAAGCCCTAAAAAGTTATGGGCCGATGAGAGGTTAATCTGAAACCAAAGTATCTCTCCTACATGCTGGGGTGAGATTCCTGTACCATGCAGCTCATTTGGATAGGAAACAAACACCTCGCCGCTATTAACGGTATAAACGGTGTCATCAATTATGTAGCTCTGCACACCGTCTAGAACTAAAACAAACTCAATTGTTTCATTGTGGTAGTGGGTGAAAAGCGGAGAGCTTGCCTTTAAAAAGCGTGAATGACCGAATACCGAAAGTGACGGAAGCCAGGTTTGATCCCCGGTAAGGACGGTACGGGAACGTTCCTTTAAATATGTGTCTACGATTTCCTGCGGAATGTGATGGATGACCATACCCTCCTCTCATAATAGTTAAAACAGGATTTTTATGCTACGCACAAAATTAAATGCAATCTACTTGAATTTGTAGTATAATGATAGTATAACATATAGAAAACAATTTGTCTATTGAAAAATAGCAAATTTAGCTATTGCCTTGTATTATATGGTAGCTGTTATTACAGTAATAACAACCATTAATCTCTACCGTATAATTGCAGGGTGAGAAGTCCAAGGAGAATCATAATGGAAAACTTTAGAAAGCTTCATGAGGACGTAGTCTTTAAGCGTGCTAACGGCAAGATAATTTGGCAACCACGTATAGACTGTTGGATCAGTGACAGAATGTTTGCTGATGGTAAACTGCCGGGTAGATACGAAGGGATGACCAAAGCAGAAATCTACAAGGAGTTAGGGTGTAGCGCAAGACCATACGAGTATAACGGCTCTTATAGATCCTCGTTTATAGGCGGGATAGAGCAGTACGGCGAAACCAACGACGACACTACCACCCACTACATAAAGACAAAAAAAGGCACCTTAACAAGGGTTACAAAAACTACAAAGAGCAGTTGGACGTCACTAGTTGCAAAGGAGTGGGCGACCTGCGAAGAGGATCTTAAGCTAATGCAGTATGTGGAAGAAAACCGTGTCTGGAGCTTCGATCAAGAGCATTTTGACAAAACCGAGAAGGAATGGGGAGATCTTGGAGCACCTTGTATCTTTATGCCTAGAACCTCAATGCAAAGTCTATACATTGACATTATGGGGGTAGAGGAGAGTGTCTATGCGGTAATGGACTATCCTGAAACGGTGGAAAGCTACTTTAAAGCGTTAGGCGAAAGCCATATGCGTATGATAGAGGTCATAAATAAATCGCCAATTAACATTATAAACTTTGGGGATAATATCCATTCGGGAACGCTCTCACCTAGCTTGTTTGAGAGGTACGTACTAGAGGAGTACCAGAAAAGATGTAAAGAACTCCACAAAGCGGGTAAGTTTGTCTACTCACATTATGACGGTGATAATAAAGGGTTGATGGAATACTACCATGCCACAGGTCTAGACGGAATAGAAGCAATAACCCCTCTGCCACAGGGCGACGTAACGTTAGAGGAGGTAAAACAACATCTAGGGGATGATATGTTCTTAATAGATGGAATACCGGCGGTATACTTTGACGAGGAGTTTTCTGAAGATGTATTAATAGAGTGTACCGAAAAGATTATAAAACTCTTTGCGCCAAACCTAGTCTTAGGTATATCGGACGAGATATCCTCAACAGGGGATATCGAACGGATTAGATTAGTAGGAAAGCTTGTAGATAGATACAACAGTACATTATAGATTAGAGAGGAAGCTAACGATGACTTCAAGAGAGATAGTAATAAGAACGCTTGAGTTTAAAAATCCACCGCGTGCACCACGCCAGATGTGGACATTACCATGGGCTTACACCCACTATAAAGACGAGATAGAGAGTATAAATAAAGATTTTCCATCCGACTTTGACGGGCCATCCGACTGCCTAAGAGAGTACCCTAAAACACAGGGTGATCCATATAAAGTTGGTACATATATAGACGAATGGGGCTGTGTATTTACAAACATACATGATGGAGTTATTGGAGAGGTTAAAAATCCTATAATAACCGATGACGAGTGGGAAACTGCCGACAATGTAAGGTTTCCGATAGAGCTACTTACCGTAGATATCGAAAAGGTTAACAAGCAGGTAGCGCAATCTGATAAATTCTTCTCATGTGGCTGTTGTCCTAGACCGTTTGAACAGCTACAGTATATGAGAGGGACTGAAAATCTATATATGGATCTTATGTTAAAGCCAGAAAAGATGATAGAGTTTTTTGCAAGGCTACATAAGTTTTACTGTGAAATGCTAGAGATCTGGGCTAAAACAGATGTTGACAGCCTGAACTTTATGGACGACTGGGGTACACAACGATCACTTTTAATAAATCCAGAGCTATGGCGGGAATTTTTCAAGCCTATGTATAAGGATTACTGTGACATAGCTCATAGAAACGGTAAAAAGATATTTATGCATTCGGATGGGAATATCCTAGAGATTTATCCTGATTTAATAGAGATTGGTGTTGACGCTGTTAACTCCCAGATATTCTGTATGGGGATTGATAACCTAGAACAGTTTGCAGGAAAGATAACCTTTTGGGGAGAGATTGATAGGCAGTATCTGTTATCCTTTGGAACACCAAAGGAGGTAGAGCAGGCAGTTATCGATGTACATAAAAAGCTTTGGAAGAACGGCGGATGTATAGCACAGCTAGAGTTTAGCGCGGGCGGAAAGCCTGAAAATGCAAGAAAAGCCTATGAAACATGGGATAAAATCTTTGCAACAAACTAGCATACTTCAAAAAATATATACTTGGGGAAACAAAAAAGGCTTGTTATCAGCAAACGCTGTAACATGCCTTTTTTGTTATTTTTTTCGTGAGTCCAAGCCATAAAGCTTACCATTATTATAGTCAATGTAGATGACGATAGGGCCGAGATAATCATCCTGTATAGTGTGAAAGGTAACCTTATAAACGGTTTTACCCTTAATGGGAACCTCAATAATCTCCCCCTTATTGTCTGCGTTATAAACGCTATGGGGTTCTTTTTGCTCAATCTTCTCCACAACAGGGTCATCATAGTTGAGGATGTTAACTATCTCCTTCTTAGCAATTAACCTATGTGCAATAGTTTTTGCCTTTTCCTCTGTGATAGGGCCGCTATTACAGCTAGATAGTAGAATACAGGTAGAGATAAGCAGTATAAAACAGGATATAATCTTTTTTTGCATGAAATCACTTCCGTTTCGTATAATAATGAGCATTTGATTAATAGTTATATTATAACAAAAAAATTGTAAATAATCAAGTAGTAGATAATAATTAATATTATATTTAGATCACAAAACAGCTATAAACCGTAGTAAG
>CAZAOY010000005.1:16311-67162 GCA_964486925.1 uncultured Oscillospiraceae bacterium | reverse complement strand
TCGTCCAACGATGCACCAGCCATGATAATCTGCGGTATCCCGTTGTTAGTACCATACCCTTCTTCCATAAGCTGTAACATCTTAGGCACAACCACTGCCGGAGATACCGCCGCGAGCACCGCCCCCGCAATCGCCCCGTCGAGTAACGGCAGGTTAAACAACAGCTTACACGCTACCATTACCCCTACAATCTCAAAGCAGGCAGGTACAAAGCAGAGCAGTATAGCCGATCGCTTAACCTTAGCTAGGTCTTTTAGGTTTAGCGCTAATCCCGCGCGGGTAAGGATTATGACGAGTGCGATCTGTCGAAGCTGTGAAGAGATATTAAGTATCGACCCATCTATAAGATTAAGGCTATACGGACCTATAATAATCCCGATGACCAGCATCCCTACCAAAGGAGGAAGCCTTAGCCTTTTGCATAATCCTCCAAGGGTTATACCGCAAAGCAGGATAACCGCTAGACTAAACAACATATTAACCTCCCTGAATTATGTAGTAGTAGCAAGCTGTTCATCCTTTCGTGGAAGCTTTCTTACCAGAATTAGATAACAGATTAGATGGATAGCCGCGGTCATTCCCCATGATATTGGATAGGAGATAAATAGTGTAGGTATCGTAGGGGACGCTTTAAAGATGGTAAATATCCAGATAACTCTAAAGATACACGCCCCTGTTAACGAAACCATCATCGGTAGGAAGGAGTATCCAAGAGACCGAAGCTGTCCTACTAAAACCTCCATACATCCGCATAAGAAGTATGGTAGACAGATGTATAGCATACGCTCCAGTCCAACGTTTATAACATTAACATCACTGCTATAAAGTCCTAGTAGACTTCGCCCAAAGATAATCGTAATTCCTCCTGTAGTTAGTCCAACAACGGTAACCACAAGTAGGCAAACCCAGAGCACCTTGCGCACCCGCTTGTACTGCTTTGCCCCGATATTCTGGCTTGCAAAGGCAAGATCCGCCTGACAGATAGCGTTCATCGCAACATAGATAAACCCATCAATGTTACCTGCCGCGGCACACCCCGCCATAACAACCGATCCAAAGGAATTAACCGACGACTGGATAAGCACATTCGAGATTGAGAACAAAGACCCCTGCACCCCTGCTGGAATCCCTACCCTTGCGATATCGATTAACGACTGCTTAAATATCTTTAACCGACGTGGGTATACCTTAAGGTCATTGTTAGCATTAATCAGCGCACCCATTACAAAGACAGCGGAGATGATCTGTGATATTATAGTCGCTAACGCAACCCCAACCACACTCATCTTAAATACTACCACAAACAATAGGTTTAGCAAAACATTTGCAATACCCGAGATGGTAAGAAAGTATAACGGCCGTTTTGTGTCCCCCACCGCTCTCAGTATCGCCGCGCCAAAGTTATATAAAAGGTTAGCAGGCATACCAATAAAGAAGATCTGAACATAGACAGAGGATAGATCCAGTACATCAGCGGGTGTTCCCATAAGCGACAGTAACGGCTTTGCAGTAAAGAACCCAACTACCGCAAGCAGAATCCCGCCCAATAGTCCTATCGCAATAGAGGTATGTACCGTTTCAAACATGGTTTTTGAATCCCTAGCACCGTAAGCCTTAGATACCGCCACACTCGAACCTATGGATAACCCGATAAATATATTAATAAGCAGGTTTATCAAAGGCCCTGTCGACCCAACAGCCGCTAACGCCTCCTTCCCCGCAAACTTGCCGACAACGATAACATCGGCGGCGTTGTACAGTAGCTGTAGCACACTGGTAAGCGCTAAAGGTGCGGAGAATATAAGGATCTGTTTTAATAGATTACCCTCGCTCATATTCATCTCATAGGATTTCTTTACTTTCATAACAAAAAGGGGGGTTGTACAGTTAAGTTAACAATACAATACCTCCATCTCACAACCTTTCTAAAGTTTATTCAGTCCATTATACCATAAAAGTCGCATTAAAGGCAACATACCCTTTAAACAACATAGGTATTCTATATAGTAATTATACACTATCTTTACATTAAAGTCCACCATAAACGGGAATTTCTTTAGATAATACCTCACTTTTAACATATTTAATAGTAGATTTTAACTTTTTAACCTTATATAGTGCAAAAGGTAAAATCAGATAGTGTTCAGATAAAAAACACAAAACAAACAATCAAGTATGTTATGCTTAAAAAGTAGAATACACCAGTAAAATTAATGTAAGGATGATGATATGTTTGAGATTTTTTTAGATTATGGTTTAGCATGGGTTAGTGTATTGTTTGGCTTGGTACTATCTCTAAAGTATCTGTTTAGGAAACTATACCAACATGACAAAGGCTTTAAGGGGATTAATCAGGTAATGAGGTTAATACACATACCACTTGGATTGGTTTTAATCGCTACAGGGCTACTGCATGGGTTATACTCCTCGGTAACGGTATGGAGCGTTAACCTTGGTACTCTAACTTGGGTGCTGTCAATACTGCTAGGTGGATGTTATGCGATACGTCGTTGGTTTCGGTGGCGGGCGGTGTGGATGGTACTACATAGGTCACTTACGGTTATCTTTATCTGCTGTATCGTGATACATGTAATAGATGTAGGCGGGATACGGATGTTTAACGTTTTATTCCCTAATGAGAGCATTATCTATGAGGTAACCGATGATAGCAAATCCGATAACAGACAGGAAACGACAATAGATGACAAGGGTGCGTCTAATAGTAATCCAAAAACGACAATAGGTGACAAAAGCTTAGCTAAATCTAATGATAATAACGAAAGTACCGACCAAAACAGCAGTCAATCTTCCACTAATGAGTCTAAACAAAGCAGTAGCACCCTTGAGGATTATAACGATGGTTTGCAGGGTGTCACCCTAAAGGACGGTAGCTACACAGGGGTAGCGGACGGATATGGAAGGGACCTTGCAGTATCGGTTACTGTCAAGGATAACAGGATAAAATCCATTGTGGTAACAAGCCACAACGAACGAAACGAGCAGTTTTACGGCAGACCGATAGCGCTAATCCCACAGGAGATTATTGATAATCAATCACTATCGGTGGATACTGTATCAGGCGCGACCTTCACCTCGATTGGTATAATAAATGCAGTAAACAATGCGCTTAGCCAAGCGGTTATCTCGGGAGATCTACCCCCTCTATTAGAGCTACCACAAGGTAGAAGGCATTGATTTAGAGTGATATTTTGGTATAATTATATTAAATGAAACGTGCAAAATGAGATTGCTTAAACACACAAAAACTAAACGCATACAATGCGTCCCCTACGTCGGAAGCGGTTACAACGCTACACTGACGCAGGGTTCGTATTGTATGCGAATCTATTGTATGTCAATTTATTGTAAAGCCGTTTTACTGCAACAGCGTACTACCTAGGCTTTAAAATCTGAAAGTACACGGTATACTGCTCATTCCCTATCTCGTTAATCGGTTTTACCACAAAGTTTATCGGCTGATTAACTGTTTTGTAGGTGTTCTTCCAAGCTGACCATTCTCTGGTATCATGTGGTGCTAGCATGGTGGTTGGGTCTAAGATGTCGCCATATAGACAGCATTCATTCGGAGTAATACCCGCTAACAGCACAGGACCATCGATAAATGCTACGGTATCCTTCGCTCCTACCAGCGACACACTGCGTATCTTTTTATTAAAGGTTATAACGATTGTATCATCCTTCCACTCTCGGTTTAACTCTGCATAGCCGTCTACAACCCTAGCGTTAACCTGTTCGTCGTTTACGGTTATAACAGCATCACTGTTAATCCACCATGGAATACGTAGCTTTAAGGTAAAGGTTACAGGCGACTCGGAATTTATCTTAATCTCATGCTTTGTAAAGTTAGGGCGATGAGGTAGCGGTTTGTTGGTTTTGGTTGCGTCTAAGCCAGGGCCACCTAGGTATACTTCGGTTTGGTCTATCGATACATTAACCCCGCTAAACTGTAGCTCGGCTTTGCTAGGGAAATACTGGGCTACCACAAGCTCGTCACATCCTGTGTAGTAGATGTACTCGTTGATACGTGCGTTCGCCTGAACCAAGGTGCAGTGACAGCACCAGAAATCATCAAGCTTGCTCCCCCACTTCTTCTGCGAACCTGCCGCAAGAGGTAGGTAGTAAGCTATTAATCCTTCCGGAGGTGCACCGTACTCGCATAAGGTATCCTGACGTCTGCCCTGCCAGTATCCTTGAGCAAAGATTCCGTTATGGATGTTTTGCTCGATATAGTCGGCATACTCCTTACCACCTGTCCAACGGTAGAGGTAGTCCGCTAGGCGGATCAGGTTGTATACAGTACAGTGCTCTTGGTTAGTTTCCCCTAAACGCTCTGCATGGCTTTCTGCCGGAGAGTATACCTCGCCGCAGGTCTGCCCGCCTGTTGCATATGTTCCACGGCTTGTTACCGCAAAGTTCCAGTAGTTTTCGACTATTAAACGGTATCTTTCATCCTTCGTCACCTCATAGGCTCTAGCCGCTCCGTGTATCTCGGGTATGGTGGTGTTTGCGTGCATGTTGGTTATTACGTCGATACCTTCATATAAAGGGTTAAATAGCCGTGGTCGTTCGTATCTCTTGATAAGCTCCTTATGACGTTCATCCTGGGTAATAGCGTAAAGATCCGCCCAAAGCTCAAGGATTCCCCCCGTTTCCTCTAAATCCATCATATCATCCATATTCTCACGGGTAATATCAGATGAAAAACGGTAAAACCAGTCGGCACACCCTAGTATCACCTCAAATGCCTGCTCGTTTTTAGCAAAGAGATACATGTCAAGTAACCCCATCATAAGCTTGTGGCAGACATACTGCGGCGCCCAGAAGCGCTGACCCTTTTTAATAGCGTACAGATACTTCTGCGGGATGGAGAACGCCCATCCGTCGCCATTTAGCTCCTGACAGCGGGCAATCTCTGATACGATGTGGTCCGCTTTAGCTTTAAGCTGTGTGTCCTTTGTTTCATCATAGATTCTTGCGGCGGCGCTAAGCCAGTGACCTGTAAAGGTGCCCCTAATATGGCTTGTTGGTGACTCCCACCCGCCGTGACAGTCGATAATCCTACGGTTTATACTTCCGTTTATCCCCGCCTCCTGATAGTAGGCAAAGAGCAGATTTTCATTCTTTAGCTCCATTAGATAGGCGGTGTTTCGCTCCCGCTTAGCTAACGGTGTACCACCTGTAAGACGTGTATTCTGTACTGTGCTGTTTAACCTCATAATATTCTCCATCCCTTAAACCTTGCTATCTAGAGGTAACATTACCCCTTAGATCAAGATAAATCTCATTGTAGTAGGGCGACAGATATTCGAGTAACCTGTCCTTAATCTCCACAACACGAAACATCTGATCCTTTGGTAGCTGTAGCTTTGCGTAGCGATTGTTATACACAAGCGAGAAGTCGGTAAACCCGATATTTTTAAGTATCTCCTCACCCTTGTATATCTCTTTTAAAATCTTTTTGGTTATCCTAGTCTTTTGCTCCACCTTTGCGCCTAGGCAGGAATAACTAAAGCTATCCGCTCTGATTATTCCCTCACTAACCGAAAGATCCTTTATCTCAAATGAATTGTAGCCACAGTCGGCTAAGGGTGAGCTTATATTAAACTCTGCCTTTGCTGCTAGCTTTTGTGCTTTACTGCTGTTATTATCTGCATTACACAAGGTATCACCATCAGCTATAACCTTGTATCCGTCTGATTTCGCCCTGCTTGTAATGCTCTCCAGTATCGCTTTTTTACAGTGGTAACAACGCTCACCTTTGTTTTCGATCACCGCCTTTAGCTTAAAGACATCCAGATCTATTACCACAAGCTCTACCTTAATCTGCTGTGCTAATAGCTTTGCAAGAGTTAGAAGCTGTTCTTGCAAAAACTCTGATTTAACTAGATATGCTGTCATCCTCCGTGCATACTTAGCCGCCTGCACCAGTAAAAAAGAGGAGTTTACCCCACCCGAAAAAGCAATCGCAAGCTCTTGGTTTTCCCTAAAGTATCCCTTTAAATCCATAGTACAACCTCTTTCTTTACACATCTATCAAAATAAAGTCTATTACCTAGGCACTTAGCGGTAGACGCTATGCTAAGAAGTCCTTGCACTATTAGCTGTAAATTCAAAAAGAAAACTTGCTACATTTAAGTGCCGAGGTAATATAACGAAACACGGTTCGCATAAAATGCGAACCCTATATGCTGTGGTAAACTATTGATACTACCACAACATATAGTATCCGATGTCCCTTTTATTAGGCTTTGCTGATTAAGATAACCTTTATATAATCTATATCGTAATAGTAAACTCTCCCTTAGTTGGGATAACTCTAACCCCTAATTCAGTTTGGGTAAAGCTACCGTATGTTACAGCCGTTACTTCTACCTTACCTCGTATAAGTAGACTTAATGGTTTGCTTATGTCATCTATAGTAACGCTTATAACATTACCCTCTCTAGTGGCGGCAATGGTATTAACTAAGCTACATTCGGTATCGATAACCTTAGCTGTAGCGGTACATCCGTCCTGTAGGTTGAATAGATGATACTCTGTACCATTCGTATAGTCGTACTCTACCTCGCTGTCTTTATCCCCTACCGCTACAATAGTGTTCTGCTTTGCGTAGAGCGGAATCTCTGTAAAGTTGCAGCTTCTATTGTAGTAGCGTCCGCCTATTAGCGTTTCATTAGTGATAAAATCTGTCCAAACTCCCTCTGGTAAGTAGAAATCCGCCTCCCCTTGTGGGTTTAGGATCGGGCATACCATTAGGCTATCCCCTAGCATATACTGGGTGTCGATATAGCGGCAGGCGGTATTGTTTGGAAACTCCAGTATCATCGACCGCATCATCGGTATCCCGCTTATGTGGGAGTTATTGGCATTAGCGAACAGGTACGGCATAAGGGTACATTTTAGCTTTGTGAAGTAGCGCAGTACCTCCACCGCCTCATCATCATACACCCAAGGTACACGATATGAGGTGCTTCCGTGCAGTCTGCTATGGGAGGAGAGTAGTCCAAACGCCGCCCAGCGTTTATATACGTCGGGTGAGGCGGTAGCTTCAAACCCGCCGATATCGTGGCTCCAAAAGCTAAACCCGCTCATGCAGAGTGATAGTCCCCCACGTAGGCTCTCCGCCATCGATTCATAGGTCGCCCAGCAGTCCCCGCCCCAGTGAACGGGAAACTTCTGCCCGCCAACCGTAGCGCTCCTTGCAAACACCGCCGCCTTGTTCTCACCCTTCTTTTGTTTAATCAGCGAGAACACGCACTCGTTATATAGGTATGTATAGTAGTTATGCATCTTTTCGGGGTCAGCATTATTGTGGTACACCACATCGGTAGGGATTCTTTCGCCAAAATCCGTCTTAAAGGTGTCAACCCCCATCTCCATAAGCACTGCTAGCTTATCTTGATACCACCTATAAGCATCGGGATTTGTAAAGTCCACCAGTGCCATCCCCGCTTGCCAACGATCCCACTGGAATACGTCGCCATTTGGCTTTTTTAGCAGATACCCTCTCTCTATGCCTTCATTAAAAAGCTTGCTCTTTTGAGCAATATACGGATTAATCCAGACACAAACCTGTAACCCCTTCTCCTTTATACGAGAAAGCATTCCCTGCGGGTCAGGGAAGACATCCTTATCCCATTCAAAGTTACACCACTCAAACTCCTTCATCCAAAAGCAGTCAAAATGAAACACATGGAGTGGGATATCACGCTGTTTCATCCCATCGATAAAGCTCATTACGGTAGCTTCATCATAGTTTGTGGTAAAGGAGGTAGACAGCCATAACCCAAACGACCATGCAGGCGGTATTGCTACCTGCCCTGTAAGCTGTACATACCTCGCCAAAGTCCCCTTCATATCATCAGCACCGATTATAAAGTAGTCAAGTCCTTCACCCTTTAGCGAGAACTGCACCCGCTGTGTATGCTCTGAAGCCACCTCGTAGGATACGTTGCCACTGCTGTTAACAAATACACCATATCCTCTATTAGTAAGATAAAACGGTATGTTTTTATAGGATATCTGGGAGGATGTTCCGCCGTCCTCGTTCCACATATCCACCACCTGACCGTTACGTACAAACGGTATAAACCGCTCGCCTAGTCCGTATACACACTCCCCAACAGAAAGGGATAGCTGTTCTCTGGTGTACACCTCCTCGTTGTCGTTTATGATGTTTGCGGTTGCTCTATGCGGTGCGGTGGTTAGTAGTCTATCCTCGTAGTAGTATGCGGTAGTGAATGGGTTTAGCGATATAACCGCCTTGGTTTTACCTGCGGTAAAGATAATGCTGTTATCGGTTTTCTCACAGCTGACATTACAGCTTTTATCCATGTTTAGTGAAAACTCGGGCTTTCTAACCCTCTCCCCGATATAGTGCTTTACCTCCACTCGGATTACATCCTCCATAGCCCCAGAATACCGTAGCACCATCATCCCCTGATCAATGGTATTCGCTCTGCCCTGTACAGGGCGAATTGGTGCGTAGATAGTGAGTATCCCGTCCTCAAAGCTGTGGTCATACACCTGTACAGGATAGTTAACTGTATGGTTTTTTAGTGCCATCCACTGTCCTAACGTAAATTTCATATTAATCCCCCATTTTTATCTATCTTTATATATTACTACTAGATTAATACTGTTCCTTCTTTTTAAGTCTTATTACGTATATCGCCCCTAGCCCTATAATAACCACCAGTATTATAATAATAAGCACCAGTGTGGAGGAGCTGTCCTTATCCTCTGCCTTAACCTCAATCCAGATATCCTGCATATAGGTTAGCGTTTCCTTTGGTAGCGCTACAAACGCTTCGCATGCTTCGATAATCTCCTTTGGAGGGTATGAAATCGGGTTGTTCTTCATCTCATCATCCAGTAGCTCTCTTGCCGCTGTCGATGGGCTAGAGTAACCGATATATCCGATATTCTCCGCCATTATCTCGGGGTCTAGCATAAAGTTAATAAACCTATGCGCCGCGTCCTTGTTCTTTGAGGATTCTAATATACACATAGAGTCCACAAACTGGTTAGTCCCCTCCTTTGGCACAACAAAGTCCAGATCAGGGTTATCCTCTATCATGGTGATTGCATCCCCTGCATAGTACGGTGCGATTAAAGCTTCCCCGCTTGAAAGCTTGTTAAATATCTCATCCATTACATAGGCTTGAAGTACAGGCTTTTGACGCTTAAGCTCATCGCCCATCCGCTTAATCTCGTTGTTATCGGTGCTGTTAATGCTGTAACCCAGCTTTTTAGCGGCGATAGCAAAGGCGTCGCGCGGGTTGTCAAACATCAGTATCTGCCCTGTGTAGTTCATATCCCATAGGATATCCCAGCTGTCCACCGGTACGGTAACCTGCTCTTTGTTGTAGATTATCCCTACCGTCCCCCAGGTATATGGTACAGAGTAGTCGTTGTTAAGGTCAAACCCTAGATGTTTTACATCCTCATCGATGTATTTAAAGTTATCAAGCTTAGTTTTATCAAGCTTTGCTAAAAGGTTTTCGCTTATCATCTTTTCAATCATGTAATCCGACGGGATGATAACATCATAGTTAGCTGAGCCGTTAGCGATCTTTGCGTACATCTCCTCGTTGGTTGCAAAGGTGGTGTAGGTTATCTTTATATCCTCGTTTTGCTTCTCAAACTCCTTTATAACGTCTAAGGATTCGTCCTCACCGTTTGCGATATACTCACCCCAGTTAAACACCCGAAGCTCGGTTACCGCTTCCTTTGCAGATACCTTTACAGCAAACACATTAACCATTACAGGCAGTATTACCGCAAGTATCAGCACACAGACTATAGCAATAGCCACAATTCGTTTCATATTTGACCACGCTCCATACAAGAAACGGCACTAATGCCGTCTTACTTTGTACAAAGACTCCTTTCATAATTTTGACTAGATTTATCGCCCTTATCGCTTAGCCTTTCTAAGGTCATTTTGATGCGACAGTAAAAGCAGTACAAGCACCACCATAAATATTATAGCTGAAAGTGCGTTTACCTGCGGGTTAACCTTTCTCCTCATCATAGAGTAGATGGTAACCGGTAGTGTCTGAAATGCGCTTCCACTGGTAAAGTAGGTTATGATAAAGTCGTCTATCGAGAAGGTAAATGCCATTAAAAATCCTGACATAATTCCAGGTAAAATCTCCGGTACAACCACCTTGTAAAACGCTCTGTTTGGGCTACATCCCAGATCCATCGCCGCCTCATAAAGCCTTATATCCATCTGCCGAAGCTTAGGGAGTACGTTTAGTATAACGTAAGGCAGGCTAAAGGTAATGTGCGCAATAGTTACCGACCAAAACCCTAACTCAATCCCTAAAAACTGGCTTATGTATACAAACAAAAGCATTAAGGATATCCCTGTAACGATCTCGGGGTTTATAACAGGCAGGTAGGTAACGTTCATTACAACCCCCTTAGACCGCTTGTTCATATTGCTAATCCCGAGTGATGCGATCGTCCCGATAACGGTCGCTAGGATAGAGGCTACCACCGCCACAATTATGGTGTTTCTAAAGGAGTTTAATATAAGCTCATTGGAAACAAGCTCCTTATACCATTTAAGGGTAAACCCAGTGAAGTTTGACCGGCTCTTAGATTCGTTGAAGGAGAACACAATCAGCACAACAATAGGCGCATATAAAAAGATATATATTATAGTAATGTATATCCTAGAGGTTAACTTCTTCATTGGTTAATTCCTTTCATCCATCTGTATTGTAAGCTAAAAAGCTATACAATCATACCCTCCATTGCATTGTCGTCAAGGGAGGTCATAATGCCCATTAGCAGTAGCATGATAATCATTAAGATTAACGCAATCCCCGAACCTAAATTTGGGTTGTAGGTTCCAAAAAACTGCTGTTCAATCAGGTCACCGATTAACATGTTGCTACCGCCACCTAACATCTTAGAGATGATAAAGGTACTAACCGACGGCACAAACACCATTGTAACACCCGAAACAATCCCAGGTGTGCTTAGTGGTATTATCACCTTAAATAGGATACTGATAGAGTTAGCGCCTAGATCCTGCGCCGCCTCTATAGTGGATTTATCGATCTTAACCATAATAGAATAGAGTGGCAGTATCATAAACGGGATATAGTTATAAACCATCCCTAGTACCACCGCCCCTTGGGTGTTGATCATCTGCACTGTTCCAATCCCGATAAACCTAAAGAAGCTGTTAATAATCCCCTCATTCTCAATAAGGGTCATCCAACCATAGGTCCTAAGCAAAAAGTTCATCCACATAGGAAGCATAAGTAGTATAAGCAAAAGACTTTGATTCTTCTCCTCCATACGTGTTAACAAAAACGCTAACGGAAATGCCAGTAGCAGACAGATAACCGTTGCTATTAGAGCAAGGTTTAAGGATTTTATAAAGATAGGGGAATACTTTCCGATAGCGGTAATATTCTTTATGGTAAACTGTCCGTCACTAGTGGTAAATGCAAAGATTACCACTAGTATTAACGGTACAACGATAAACACCCCGCTCCAGATAACATAAGGGAGTGCTGAATTTTTACTCTTTAACATCCGCTACACCTCCGACTTTGCTGTAGGAGTTATGACAATATTGTCAAAGTTAAATTTAATACCGATGTCGGTTGCAACCTGTTCATCATTTTGTGAATGCAGCATAATGCTCTTATCGTTTGTAAAGACGATAAGCTCGTTGTACGCACCCTTGTAGATAAGGGATTCAAGATAAACCCTAAGATCTGCAATATCAAGGGAAACAACCTCGATATCCTTAGGTGATATGTTAAGGGTTACCTTCGTACCAACATCAAGTCCTAGGTTATCCCTTGTAAAGGTAATATCAAAGAACTCTATTGTATTCTCCTCGGTGACAACACCGCTTACAATGTTAGTATCTCCCTTAAACAGCTTGTTCATTATATGGATATCCTCTGGGGTTAACATTATCCCTACAAAGTCACCGATGTTTTGAGATTTTGTGGAATGCACCATCCAGTTTAGACCGTTACAGACAACGTTCATCTCATAGTGCACACCCTTAAACACTACCCCAGTTACCTCACCCCATAGATGGGAGGAGTTTTCCTTAGACGATAGCGTTATATCTTCCGGTCTTATTACAACGTCAACCGGCTGATTTTTATCAAACCCTTTGTCAGAGCACCTAAACTGTTGCCCCGAGAAGGATACAAGGTAGTCATCTATCATTGTGCCGTCGAAGATGTTACTCTCCCCGATAAAATCAGCAACGAATGCGTTTTTAGGCTCATTGTAGATATCTTCAGGCGTACCGATCTGCTGAATTACACCGTCCTTCATAACCACGATGGTATCCGACATGGTAAGCGCTTCCTCTTGGTCGTGGGTTACATATATAAAGGTAATGGAAAGCTGCTTTTGTATCTTTTTAAGCTCTAGCTGCATCTCTTTTCTAAGCTTTAGATCAAGCGCCCCAAGCGGCTCATCTAAAAGCAGGATTTTAGGATGGTTTACCAAAGCACGTGCAATCGCCACACGTTGTTGCTGACCGCCTGAAAGCCTTGTAACCCTTCGTCTTTCAAAGCCCTTAAGATCAACAATTTCAAGCATCTTCTTTACCCTAGTTACAATTTCATCTTTTGGAACTTTATTTACCCTAAGCCCAAAAGCTACATTTTCAAACACATTTAAGTGTGGGAATAAAGCGTATTTTTGAAAAACAGTATTAATTGGCCGCTTATGTGGGGGGATATCATTAATCCGCTTGCCCTCAAGAAAGACATCACCGCTGTCTGGTGATATAAATCCACCAATCACCCTTAATGTCGTGGTCTTTCCGCAACCTGATGGACCTAGCAGTGTAACAAACTCTTTATCTAACACCTTTAAATCGATGTGGTCAAGGATAAGATCATCCTCATAAGACATTGTAACACCCTTTAAATCCACTAATATGTCTTTGTTTGTTTTCATTTATCAACGCTCCTTTAATAATATGTAAGCAATATGCCCATACTAATAGCGAAGTCCATTAAAGTCCTACAGTATTAGTATGGGCACAAAACCCCAACTAAATTCTACATTAAAAAACACAATTTGTCAATAGTTTATACAGATATTTTTATTTTACTAAAAATACGGCTATAATTATTAAGGTATAATCTATTTTACGCTCAAATGCTTTGTTTTGCTCATGCTGTATTAATCATTTAATATGTAAAGATAGCAAGCAATATCAAAACCTACACAAACAAAAACTGCTGCTTGTGTTCTATAATTGCATTTACATCCCAATTTATAGGCTCTACACCGTTATTAACCAGAAATTTATTTGCTAAAGAGAAGTGACGGCATCCAAAGAATCCACGCTTTGCGGATAAAGGGCTTGGATGGTATCCTGTAAGTACAAGGTGGTTTTTATTTGTAAGTACCCCTGCCTTTGCCTTTGCGTTGTTGCCCCATAGGATAAATACCACAGGCTGGTCAAGGCTAGAAACCTCAGCTAATGCATTGCTTATAAAGCTTTCCCAACCTAGATTGACATGAGAGTTAGGGTGATCCTCCCTAACGGTAAGTAGTGAGTTTAGTAAAAGTACCCCCTGACGTGCCCAACCCTCTAGACATCCATGATCTGGGATGGGTACCGAAAGATCATCATTTAATTCTTTAAATATATTAAGTAGACTTGGTGGAATCTTTACAGATTTAGGAACCGAAAAGGCTAGCCCTGTGGATTTATCCTTGTTATAGTATGGATCTTGACCAAGTATTACCACCTTAACACTTTTAAGCGGCGTTAGTTTAAAGGCTTTAAATACATCCTCTGACTTCGGCAACACACTAAAGTTTTTATATTCAAGGGCGAGTTGAGTTTTAAGGCGGGTAAAGTATTGTTTACTCATCTCCCTTTTGAAAAAGCTGTCCCAATCATTATTAATCGCTGTCGCAAACATTAACATCCTTCTTTCTGTAACGTAACATAACAACTAGATATATGCTTAGTAACTCTTTGAGTTATTGCACAATAATAATCTAAAACTAGATTAATTTTTATATATATTATATCACATTATGGATAATTTTTCAATGCACGAAAAAGTATAATAATACCATCTTATTTTGTCTATTTTATATTATTTTTTATTGTTTCACCTATAAAACACGTTAAATCCTTAACAAATCTTAAGATTTAACATTTACAGATTAAATTCTACAATATATATTTATCTATTATGCATACAAATCACTATGCTATCATACAAAAACAGTTTAATTATTTCGTTAAATGCTAACTTTTATCTAAGCTATTGACAAAACTATAGAATAATAGTATACTTTGTTTTAAGGCAGATACTATACTTTATTAGTTATAATAGATCCTGCCGCCTTACAATTGACTTCCAGTAGGAGCTTACTGCGTGACTACCCTTAACATAAAGCCCCATTACCCGTACCCCGCCTACACGTATCTTTACCCCTGCATGGCGGTATCCCATTAGATTAAAGGGAACTTTTGTTACTGCATCGTTGCCGTTCTCCACCCTAAAGGTGTTTACAACACGTTTATTATAGGATTTAACAAACGCCGCGTTCCCTACACGAGGACAACCGTATAGATACACCTCATAGTATTTATTAGGGAAGTTGTACTGTAGATCAACCGCACACAGCATAGCAAGCGCCGCTCCGTAAGAATGACCTGTAATGTATATCTTTTGTCTATCATTATACTGACGTATAATCTGGGCTATCCTATCCCGAATATTTTTGTCCTTGTAGGAGGTAATGAACCCCGAATGTACCTTGATCTTGCCAGCCATGTTATCGTATGGCATTACCATCTTCTTAAAGTTTAGATCAGCGTCCCAATCCTTCTTTGATTCTGAACCTCTAAAGGTTATAATTATCTTCTTCGCCCTTACCCTTATATAGCACTGCACATCTGTTCCCTTGTCATCTATGACTATGACCTCCTCGCTAGTTAGCTTTGGTTGGTCGTCAAGATAGGCATACCCACAGTATGAAAGCATTTTAAGATATTTATTCATAATAAAAATACCACCTTTACGCATTTAGTACAAAGTTATAAAGCTTAAGCTATCAAAATTTTTAATTATAAGCTTTAAAACCTATTTGGTACATAATATGTAAAGATCCCAAAAGGAGATACAAATGCAGAAGATTTTAATAGTAATTGACATGCAAAACGATTTTTTAGACGGCTCGCTATCCACCCCACAGGCTAAGGAGATACTTCCGTCTGTGCTAGAAAAGCTTAGTGAGTATAGATATAACCCTATATACCTTACAAAGGACACCCATTTTTCAGATTACCTCTCCACCCCCGAGGGTAAGCTTCTACCCGTCCCCCACTGCATTAAGGATACTACAGGTCACGACTTCCCCGACGAGATTAACGCTGTTATCCCCTCGCTAAAGGAAGCGCATATAATAGAAAAGAATACCTTCGGAAGCCTTGCCCTATCAGATACAATTATGGAGCGGTATGGTAACGAGGTTAGTATCGAGCTTGTGGGGTTAGTTACTGATATATGTGTTGTGACAAATGCATTACTGCTTAAGACCTTTATCCCAAGCGCTGATATTACCGTGGACGCACGCTGTTGCAGTGGGGTCACAATTGAGAAGCATAAAAGTGCTTTAGAGGTAATGCAAAGCTGTCATATTAACGTTATTAATATGGAGAATAAGGATGATTAACAAGGATCAGTCACTACTAACCGACCTATACCAGCTTACCATGGCATATGGCTACTTTAAAGAGGGCAAACACAAGCAGAGAGCGGTATTTGATATGTTCTACCGCCGCCATGATGAAAGCCCGTTTGTGGTGTTTGCGGGGTTAGAACAACTACTTGAATATATTCAAAACCTTTCATTCTCCGACTCCGATATAGAGTATCTTCGCACACTTAGGTTATTTGATGAGGACTTTTTGTCCTATCTAAAAGCCTTTAGATTTACAGGTAGGATCTACGCTATGGACGAGGGTACAATCGCCTTTCCTCATGAACCTATGATTCGTGTTGAGGGCGGTTTACTTGAAGGTCAGCTTATCGAAACCGGACTTCTTAATATAATAAACCACCAGACCTTAATATCCACTAAGGCTAGCCGTATTGTACGGGTAGCTACGCCTTGTGCTGTGTCGGACTTTGGACTTCGGCGGGCGCAGGGTTCAGACGCGGCGCTATACGGAGCACGTGCCGCCTACCTTAGCGGGGTGGCTAGCAGTAGCAATGTGCTAGCGGGTAAGGCTTTCTCAATCCCTGTTAGCGGGACTCATGCCCATAGCTGGGTTATGTCCTTTGACAGCGAGCTGGAAGCTTTTAGAGCATACGCAAGGGAGTTTCCCGATAAATGTATCCTATTGGTGGATACCTTTGATGTATTAAAGAGCGGTGTACCTAACGCTATAACGGTGTTTAACGAGCTAAAGGCAATTGGTAAAACCCCTATCGGAATCCGCCTTGATAGCGGGGATCTAGCATACCTTAGCAAAAAAGCACGAGCCATGTTGGACGCTACCGGTCACACAGAGGTTAAAATCTACGCCACAAATGACCTTGACGAATATACAATCCAGAGTCTTATTCTACAGGGTGCTAGGATTGATGTGTACGGTGTGGGTACAAAGCTTATCACAAGCTTTAACTCTCCTGCATTAGGCGGGGTGTATAAGCTGTCACAGCTAGAGGGTGTGCCGAAGATGAAGCTGTCCGAAAACATCCAAAAGACCACAAACCCTTCCGCTAAAACGGTGTATAGGCTGTTTGATAAAAACAGCAGAAAGGCGGTTGCCGATCTAATCTCCCTAGCCGACGAAACGTTTGATGAAACCAAACCTTTAACCATCTACCACCCTACCTTAACTTGGAAGAAAACTACTCTGCAAAACATCTACTTTGTAAACCTTTTATCGATTTATTTCGACAACGGTGTAGTAAAGGAGGTTCCAAATATGGAAAAGGCACGGGAAAATACAAGGAAAAACATAAACGACTTCTGGGAGGAGCACCTTCGTATCACCACCCCACAGGAGTACAAGGTGGATATCTCAGATAGCCTATACGACCTTAAAAAGGAACTAATCAGCCGATATACAGCAAGATAACATAATTCTACAAATCTTGACAATGTATGCAAAATGAAAGGAAAAACCTATGAATATAATAAGTAAAACCCCATCTCAAACCGCAGTTACTATGACCGAGCTTGTCCTGCCAAACGACACAAACCTACTAGGCAATCTGCTAGGCGGACGTCTAATGCACTGGATTGACATTGCGGGAGCGCTAGCCGCAACCCGTCACGCTAACAAGACGGTAGCTACCGTTTCGGTGGACAGCCTAACCTTTAAACATCCTGTACGCATGGGTGAGATGGTTATCCTAAACGCTAAGGTTGTCTACGTTGGAACTAGCTCTATCCATACAAAGGTGGAGGTACTTTCCGAAAACCTTTCTACAGGTGCTAGACAGGTAACTAACACCGCAAACTTAATCTTTGTAGCACTTGACGAGCATGCTAGACCTACCCCTGCTCCTGCACTAAGACCAGAAACTACCGAGGAGATTAACGCTTACATTAAGGTATGTGACCGCCTTGGAGTTAAGCATGAACACTAAAGACTGTTACGTTGTCATTTGTAAAAGTGACAACTACAGCCATATCGTTAACAATATTAAAGAGTTAGGAGTAAAGGTAGTTACCTTTACTCCTAACTCTGATCTGCCGTACCCTATCTCAACCCACGCCGACATTTTCTGTCATTTTCTGGCAAACAGTCGTGACGTGGTGGTATACCACCGCTGTATAGACCTCAAAACATCGCTAGAAATCGCAGGTTTTAACGTAATTACCGAGGACACCCCTTTAGGTAGGCGTTACCCGCAGGATATCCTACTAAACAGTTTTTTCGTTAAAAATGTCGTTTTCTGTAACGTAAAACATACCAGTAGTAAGGTATTATCCTACTACCATAATAACAGCTACACCATAGCGGATGTACCACAAGGGTATGCAAACTGCTCCTGTCTTAGGATTGGGGATAACGCATTTGTTACCACCGACCCCTCAATCCACAAAGCGGCGATAAGCCACGCTATCGACTGTTTATTAATCTCGCCTATAGGTATCTCTCTGCCACCCTACGAGCATGGATTTATCGGCGGTTGCGGTGGGTTAATTAACAAAAACACATTACTAATGACAGGAAATGTAGATAATCTAACAGATAAAAAATTGTTCATCGATTTTGCTCGATACCATGGGGTGTCCATCCTTAGTGCAGGTGACACACTACTAGACTGTGGTATCGTTATCTACTGTGGGGATTTATGGAATTAAATTGTAGCATTTCTTTTATAGCTTTAAATTCATACTTATATGAACGCATGCAACGCTTTCCCTACAATGGGTTTACAATTCAATCGTAGAGATAGGGTTACACTGCATGTGAACCCTATCATAATCCTTCTTTCTATTCTCAATATTATTTTACCCTACCCTACAGCCTAAGCGAAAACCAGAAGGTACTGCCTTCTCCCAGTTTTGAGCTTACGCCACAGCTTCCGCCGTGTAGGGTTACGATACGTTTTACGATGGACAACCCGATTCCTGTTCCAGTAACAGCACGCTTGTGAGCTTTATCCACCTTGTAGTATCTGTCCCAGATATATGGTAGATTCTCCTCTGAAATCCCCTCACCATAATCTATTACCTCGATTGTCACCACGCTATCCGTAACTCGCTGTCTAACCACCACCTTTTTGTTATCTCCGCAATAGTTAATTGCATTGATAAGAAGGTTATAGAGTGTTTGCGTTATCTTTACCTCGTCGGCGGTTATCATAACCTCATCATGACACTCAAATGTTATGGTATAGCCATCATTCTTAACTAGGTTAAACACCCTATTTACCGTCTGGTCGATGTTTTTTGTAATGTTATACTCCTTAAGCGTTAGGGTCATCCTACCGTTTTCCAGCTTTGAGATATCCATAATATCGTTTACCAGTGAGGTTAGACGTTTAGTTTCGTCTATTATAAGCTGGGTCTGGTCAGGGGTTATCTCGGTTGGAAAGTCATGCATCATCTCGGCATAGCTGTAGATTAGCGCTAGCGGGGTGCGAAGGTCATGGGAGATGTTTGCCATTAGCTCTCTACGTAAGCCCTCCACCTTTGAAAGCTCTGTTGCGGCGGTGTTTAGGGTCTGGCTAAGCTCGTATATCTCCAAAAATCCCCGCCCTGAAAAGCTTGTGTTGTAATCACCGCTTGCAAGAAGCTTTGCACTATCATTAATCTTTTCGATAGGCTTTGATATACGTTTTGCAATTATTATAGCAATTAATACAGAAAGTATTACCATAACCCCTGTAATAATATAAAGCTGATACCGTATAGTGGTAACAGTAGCGGTCACAGGGGTGATGATAGCGTAGAAGGTCAGCGATACCTTACTACCGTTTTGGGTCACAAACTCCTTGGTTTCGGTAACCGCTTCTGTAGACAACCTCCTCTCCCTGCGGTCAGGCTTTAGTACCTGAGGAAGCTTAAAATCGTCTGTTAAGGTAACAAGTATATCATGATCCTTTGCAAGTGTGGACAGCACCGATTGCAGATTATCGCTATCGATGTTTGACTCCACCACCGCCATAGCTTTGATAATCTCACCCTTACGGATAAGCTTATATACATCATTTAAAAATACCGTCTGAAACAACCAAAGTATCACTAACAGCAGTGCACAAAACGCAAGCAGATACGTTACAATCTTCCACTTTAACTTTAATCTATCCATCAAATCTGTACCCTAACCCTCTAAGCGTGGTTATAAAGTGTGCATACCTGCCCATATGCCGCCGTAGTAGCTTCATATGGGTGTCTAGCGTCCTATCGTCCCCAAAGTAATCGTACCCCCACACCTCGGTGAGTAGCTTTTCTCTAGGTACTGCTATATTTTTATTGCGTATTAAGAAGAACAACAGATCATACTCCTTAGGCGCCATATCCACCAAAACACCATCTACAAACACCTTGTAGGCGGTTATATCCGCCTTAAATCCGTCCTTTTCAAAGATAACATGTCCCTCATCCTCTGCACCTACATGTGTATCCCCGCTCTTTGCGGTACGTCGAAGTATTGCACTAATACGAAGCATAATCTCCTTTGAGGAGAAGGGTTTTACCACATAATCGTCCACCCCAACCTCAAAGCCTAACACCTTATCGTACTCCTCACCCCTTGCAGAGAGCATTATTACAGGGGTGTCACATCCCTTTCTAATCTCCTTTACCGCCGAAAATCCATCAAGCTCGGGCATCATAACATCCATTATGATGATATCAAACTCCATCTCACGGCATAATTCGACAGCCTGCATACCATCCCCCGCTTCGGTAACGGTGTGCCCCTCAAAGGTTGCATACCGTTTTATTACCGAGCGAAGTCCCGCCTCATCATCACATATTAATATCCTTGCCACATAAATCCCCCCTATTACTATAGCATTATTCTACCATATTTTAGCTAGTATTTCAATAGTTAATAGTATCTCCTCCTGCTAGCTACCACAAGCATTGCCGTTATTAACATACCTGCCCTTCCTTCCTAATCTATAGTATAAATTATACGCACCCCCGCTGAACACCTGTTGTAGTCTATCTGAACTTTAACTGAAGATTATATCTATCTGTAAAAAAATTATTTCTGAAACGTAAAAAAACCCTTGACAACCAACTTTAGCTGTGATATAATTGTTAAAACTATTTGAAAGGGGTATTGCACTGTGAGCGGAATATTTAACTTTACACAATTTAATCCCAATAACAAGCCTGAAGCCGATCATTCGTCACAGGCTTTAGTCCTTTTTGGTTTTTATGAGGTTTAGTGGGAAGTACAACCACAATACTTATAATGAGCAGATAGCGGCTAAGGTGTAGATCAAACCTTAGCCGCTTTTTATTTTATCTTAATTAGTTTAAAAGGAGATTAATATGACAAACGATACAGAGATTGTAAAAGCATGGTACGACCAAGAATATGAATCAGAATGGAACAGGATAGCTAACCGCCCCGAATTTATTATAACCTGCCGCTTTCTGGATCGATATATAAAAAAAGGAGATCGGGTACTGGATATCGGCGGAGGACCTGGACGGTATTCGCTGTATCTTGCTAAAAAGGGATGTGATGTCACTCTGTTTGACCTATCTAGCAAGAACATATCCTATGCATTAGAGCAGGCTAAGCTTCAAAACCTCTCGATTAAAACAGTCTGTGGGAATGCCTGCGTGGCTGACACTCTTGTAAGCGGGGAGTTCGACCATGTGCTGCTTATGGGGCCTTTATACCACCTGCTGGAAGAATCCGACAGGGTAAGGGCGGTGGAATCAAGCCTTAGACTGCTTAAGTCTGGCGGAGTACTCTACACTTCGTTCATTAACCTGTTTGCGGGGATGATATATGCAATGAAACACGACCCACAGATTATTAACTCGGTGGTGGAGAGCGAAGTAGAGTACAAACAATGCGTACTGGATAACAAAAGCTTTGGAGGGGATGCCTTCACCCGTGCGTTCTTTATCGCACAGGATCAGGTTTTACCGTTTATGGAGAGATTTCCGCTACAAAAGCTTCACCTTATCGGTCAGGAAGGGATCGCTTCTCCATGTGAAGAAACCATTATATCGCAACCACAGGAGGTTGTGGATGGGTGGATGGATATCTGCGAACGTCTAGCAGAGCGTGAGGATCTGCTTAGCTACTCCGAGCATCTAATGTATATTGGAAGGAAGATAGCTTAAAAGTTTTTTTCACACAGCTATTTGTGCCAAATAGCACAAGGAATGGAGATTAATATGAAGCTTAAAACAAGCCGCCTAATCCTACGACACAACGTTAAAGGCGATCTACAAAACCTACACACACTGCTGTCCGACAAGGATAACATGTACTTTCTAGATGATATCAGTACCACCACCATTGAGCAGACCAGTGAAAATCTAAACCTCGCAATGTCAAACAGTGACGGACAGTATTTTTGCATAGAGGATAGGGTAACCGGTGAGTATATAGGTCAGATCGGGTACACCTACTCTGATATAAACCCTCTAGGAAAGGTAGCTCACCTAGGTTACTTTATCCTACCAAAGTTTCATAGCAAAGGGTACACCACCGAAGCCGCAAAGGAAGCATTGTCCTATGCCTTTACAAGTGATAACTGTATCCGTATAACCACAGGCTGTTACAGCGATAACCTTCCAAGTAGACGTGTTATGGAAAAGGTGGGTTTTCGTCTTGAGGGCACAATGTTAAACGCACAGTATCATGATGGTGTTATGAAGGATAGACTGGGCTATGCTATGACAAAGTCCGAATGGGAGGTTTTAAGGGAGATCGAATATTACAACTCCCTACCCTGCACCTTTGATGGGTTTATCGATGTGCCTACCCTTTCAGACGGAGAGATTTATCTAGTTTGTACTAAAAAAACACCCGCTATCCCTGAAAAAAAATACGTACCGGTATACGACTTTATCATCTGCAAAGAGGGCGAGCGGATTGGATTCCTTAACCTGCGTGTCGGGTACACTGCGGGATTGTACTTCGGTGGACAGATTGGATATGGTGTGGATGAGCGGTATCGAGGTCACAGCTATGCTACCAAAGCGTGCCAACTGGTCGCCCCTGTGGCAAAGGCGCATAACATGACCCATCTGTTAATCACAAACGAGCGGGATAACATCCCCTCAAAACGAGCCTGCGAGAAGCTATCTGCACGGTTTTTGCGGGTGGCAAGACTTCCCGAATGGTCAGAGCTGTACCAAGAGGGTCAGCGGTATTTGAACATATTTGAATGGAAAGTTGAGTAGAATAGATGAAATCGCAGAGTTTATACAACCAATTAGAGGTTGATTTTAAGCTATCAATCTGCCACGACGACTGGCGGTTAGATAACTACGAGTATATTACCAGTCAATTTAAAGAGCGAAGCATGGGACTTGTTACAGACAGCACCGATACCATACGACAGGTGTACACAGCGGTATTCCCATCAAAGGCTGTTTTTGATAAAATCCTTGATGACAGGGTAGAGGAGGCGTTACTGTTCGTTCACCACCCAATGATCTGGGATATAACTAAAGATGAGGTATTCACCTCAATCCCTGTTTCCACCCTAAAAACCCTAAAGGAACGTAGGATATCTATCTATAACCTACATGTTCCGCTTGACGCAAACGGAGTTTACGGAACGACCCAAAACCTAGCTAATGCCTTAGGTATCGATATTATCGACGAATTTTACGACTACGGCGGGGTAAAGGTAGGTATAATCGGCAAGACAGACTGCATTACCACCGCACAGCTTGCATATACCTTTAAGCAAGCTGTCGGACATAACGTTAAGCTCTACCCATACGGCGGTGAGAGCATTAAAGATTCAAAGGTTGCGTTAATAGCGGGCGGGGGTAACGATTCTGACGTCTACCCATACCTTATGGAAAGGGGTATTAATACCTTTGTAACAGGTATCGCTAGTCTTAGAAAAACCTTCCAACCGTCGGTAGACGCGCATAACATGGCGATGGCTAAGGGTGTTAACATCCTATCAGGAACCCATTATTCAACAGAAAAGTTTGCCTGTATTAAGTTAAAAGAATACTTTTCAAACCTAGGCTTACCTTGCGAATTTATCCCGGATGAGCCATGTATGGAGGATTTATAATTAATATGAAAGAGTTAAAGCTTGTATTCCCCACCGAAAGTCATAAAACGCTTTGGTTAGATTTTATCTACGAATTTGTACAAAATAATGAGCAGATTATCCCTTGGGCGGCAAGGTGCGGAGATGGCACATTTGAAAGCTTTCTTGCCTTAACCCGACAGTATGCAAGTGGAGAGGATATCCCGCCTGAATTTGTACCCTCCACCACCTATTTTTTGATGGATGAGGACGAGAATGTCATACTGGGTGCGGCGAATATTCGACATGCATTAAATGACAGCCTAATAAATGTCGGCGGGCATATCGGCTACGGTGTTGCACCGTCAAAGCGAAGAAACGGTTATGCTACAAGGATGTTAGCGTTAGCGCTAGAGCGTTGCCGTGAGATGGGTATAAAAAGTGCACTGGTAACCTGCGACAAGACAAACATCGGCTCGGCTAAGACCATCCTAAATAACGGCGGTATACTTGAGGATGAGTTTACCGAAAAAAGCGGTAACGTGGTACAGCGATACTGGATTAACCTTAGATAACCAAAAGCTTTGTCATATCTTCATCCACCCTCGCATAACATGTATTATAGACAAACCTTCTATTAATTTGGCAATCAAATGTTGCATTTGTGGGAGAAACAAAAGACAGCGTTTAATATTTGTTGCCCAATAATATAGGTTATAAAACAAATATGTTATGAGTAAAAGGATGAAGATATGAAAAGATGTATTACAAACGCAACGGTATATTTCCAGTTATTGTCACTAATATTAGTGACTGCTGTTATAAGCTTGGTTTTGTGCGCCTGTAAGTCACTGGACAAGCAGATAGAAAAACCTCTTACGATAGAGGACAGGCTAATTAACCATATTGTGGAAAGCAATAGCGGCGCTGTTTTGCTAGGTGATCTCACCGTTATTTCAACTGCTAAAGCTAAAGATTCAACCTACATACTGGTATCCTTTGCCGCTAACGAACCACTACTTGCGCTATACTCTGCTGTGTTAAACGAAACCACCGACTCCTCAAGCAGTAGCAGTGTCAGCAGTAGTAACACCGACAGCTCAAACAGCAGTGAGATTAGCGAGGTAGAGTACACCTTTACTATGGTAGCCTCGGGTAGATTCGCTGAAAACAAGGGTATCTCGATAAACATGGTATACCTTAAAGATGGAGCAATCGCCTTTGGCACATTCAGCAATAGATTCACCCCAAAGGGTGAGGTTAAACCAAAGCCCCTGTATGGCGACAAGCTGCAGATTAAGACCGCAAGCGGTAAGGTTTATAGCACCGCTATGGCGGATAAAAAGGGATATATCCTGCTAATAGACAGCGACATAGACGACTTTTCGGTTATTGATAAAGCCAAAAACATCTCCCTAAACCTTGCTAATTTTGGCGGTACTATTAATGTTCCATCTAGGTACTAGCACAATTTTAGCGAAATGCATCTAATATGATTGACATTTTGATACATTTTTAGTATACTAATAAAAACTACAGATGTATCATTATCTATTTACATAAGGATGTGACGTTTCATGGTGTCAGATAAAATATAACAGATAGGCGATATCGTTGTTACCCTCTACTTTGATGAGTACATAATGGCAGGCCTGTTTCCCGATTAATCTTTTATTTCATTATACCAACCATAAAAAATCTCACCCTCTTAAACAGACGGTGAGATTTTTCTGGTTTTACATAATATCCTTAATAACTAATCCTTACCACTGGTGTAATACTGTGCTTGAGCATTCCAGAGCTCGTAGTATTTACCGTTTTCGTCCGCTACTAGTGCTTCGTGGCTTCCTCGCTGGATTAGTGCACCGTTGTCAAATACCGCAATGTCGTCGCAGAATCTACAGCTTGATAGGCGGTGGGAGATGTAAATCGCGGTCTTATCCGATACTATATCGTTAAACTTTGAGTAGATCTCAAACTCGGCGACTGGGTCTAGTGCGGCGGTTGGTTCGTCTAGCACGATAAACGGAGCATCCTTATATAGTGCCCTAGCCAGTGCAAGCTTCTGCGCTTCCCCGCCCGAAATCTCGACACCCTCCTCCTCAAATTCCTTATAGAGATAGGTATCTAACCCTTTGTCCATCTCCTCTAAACGTTCTAATAATCCCGCTTTTTTAATAGCCTTTGTTACCCTATCCCTATCATACTCCGCGCTCGCTGCTACATTTTGTCCCACCGTTAACGGCAGTAACGAAAAGTCCTGAAATACCACGCTAAAGAGCGCAATGTACTCGTCATAGTTGTACTTTTTAATGTCAATCCCATTTAGTGTGATAATTCCTTTTGTAGGGTCGTACAGTCGGCATAACAGCTTTATCATAGTGGTTTTACCGCTACCATTCAACCCAACCACCGCCATCCGCTGACCAACCTTTAGCTTAAGGTTAAAGTCCTTAAGCGCATAGCTATCACTTGAAGGGTACTTAAAGGAAACGTCCTTAAACTCGATACTATACTCGTTGTCGTCCCGCTTTTCAACACTTAGCGTACCTTGATACTTTTTGTTCTCGATATCAAGATAGTTAAAGATGTTTTCTAAAAACACATTGTTATTTATAAGCGACCCAATACCTGTAAGAACCGACGCAAACCCGCTTCCAAACTGGGTAATAGCACCTACATACTGCACTATGCTACCTACCCCAAACGCCCCTGCAAATGCCTTTAACGCAACAAACAGATAGATCAACCCGTTCGAAAGATAGGAAACAGCGGTACTAATCGCTTTATACCTTGCGTCATAACTAGCATAGTTTAAAAATGCCGCTATCTGGGAATCACCGTAAGTAGCCTTCTCAATTACCTTATATTGGTCATATATTCTGATATCCTTTGCCCTGTCATTTTTATTAATCATTTGAAAAAAATAAAACCCAAAGATTCTATTGGCTTTGTTGTTATCCTCTGATGCCTTCGCCCATACCTTACCGCCTATTAATGATAGATATGGCGCTAATAGAACCGAGCAGAGTAAAACCGCCACCACTATAACCATTGCTATCGGCGAGTCAAGGTAGGACAAGGATGAACTAGAGGTAACCACAAACGTAAACATAGATACCGACATCACAATCGATAATATCACCTGGATAAATCCTGTAATTATCTCAGAATAAGACCAGTTTAGCCTAATTAACCCAAATCCCATTCCATTGTGATGTTGACGAATATCCGAAAACTGCTGTTGCACCGATGGATCTTCAACGTCAATATAATCCATGGACAAGAGCTTATCCGAATACACCTTTTGTACAGACACCCAGGTAGTTGAATCACAGTACTCCATCCAGCGTGTGGTCAAGCTTTTAAGCAGCATTGCCAACAGATTAAGCCCAATGGTAACAAGCACTAAAAATGTTAATCTTTCCTTATCTCTATTACCCGCAATCTCATTAATAATCTGTGCTGAAAAGTAGATGTTTATAAACGGCACTATCGCATTAACGATACACATACAGGTCTTAGAAAGTAGTATCGGCTTAGAGAATGAGCTGTATATCCTAAGTCCACGCAGTATTAGCGACATATTCTGTTTAAAGGTATACCTTTTTTTATCGTTTCTCATTATATCTTATCCCCCTTACCTTCTTTATATAGCAATTCCAGTTGACATTTATAATGTCAACTATTCGCCTGCGGGCGAATTATCGCACATAAAGTGCGATGGAATTGCTATTTAGCAAGTTCCGGTGGGCTTTCAGCCCACAAGATAGGCTTTGCCTATCTTCTTGACATTTTATATGTCAAGCGGAACGGCTATAGTATCTGCTTTGTATCTCGTAAAGCTTCGCATACCCGCCACCTTGTTTAATAAGCTCGTCATGTGTCCCGCACTCGGCTATCGCTCCATCAGAAACCAGTAGGATACGATCACAAAACCGTGTAGAAGCCAATCGGTGAGAGATATAGATTGAGGTCTTACCCGCTGAAAGCTCATTATACCGTTCATACAAGCTACTCTCTGCTATCGGGTCTAGCGCCGCTGTCGGCTCATCCAAAAGCAGAATTGGAGAATTTTTGTATAACGCCCGTGCAAGCATTAGCTTTTGGGTTTCGCCGCCTGAAAGCTCTACCGCCTCCTCGTTAACCTCTTTGAGTAACAGTGAGTTTATCCCATCAGGTAAGGACAGTATCTTTTTATCGATATCAGCTAATTTAAGGCTATCCATCACCCGCTGTGTGTCCATAGTATCAAGGGTGTGCTGTGCTACATTCTCGGCTATAGTAATGGGCAGGATGTTAAACTCCTGAAATACCGCTGTAAATAGGGTATAGTACTGCTTACGGTTGTAAATCCTTATATCCTTTCCATTTAGTAGTACCGTTCCCTTTGTCGGGTCGTAAAAACCACATAACAGCTTTACCAGTGTAGTCTTACCCGCACCGTTTAAGCCAACTATTGCAAGCCTTTCACCGGGTTTTATCACAAGGTTTACCCCCGTTAATGTATCCTGCGTCGCACCACTGTATCTAAAGCTAACGTCCCTTAGCTCTAGCTGATAAGCCTTGTTCGGCTCTTGTTTTATCTCCTCTCCGTCCTCATACCTAAACTTATCAGGGTATTCAAGATAGCGTCGGAGTAGGCAAAAATCAAGGCTTTGTCGTGTTAGGGTGGCATAGTCGTTTAATATCCCCATAATCCATCCCGAAAATCCACTGATTGCGGCAAACAACAGGATAAAGCTGTCGATTGCAAGCCCCGCATTCAGCACCTGCCAGATTAGATATCCATACACAACACCCTCACGGGCAAAGGTCGCAGCACAGTCCACTACATCCGCAACAAGATGTCTTAACTTAACCCGCCGCTCAAAGTTATTATGTAGCTTCATGTTAGCGGCATGAATACTCTGAATCCAACCCAACATTGAGAATAAGCGTATATCCTTTGCAAGCTTGTAGTTACTGCCGATATCATTTATATACCAGATCCGCTTGTTAAACGCGGCCGATTCCTCCTCGTGGTCATGTTGCCATCTGTTTGCCCACCTTCTTACGATAACCCCAAATACCGTAGTAACTGCGGTAAGCAGAAGGATAAGCGGGTCAACCGATATTAGCAGTGCAATGTAAACTATAAACCCTAATATGTTAGTACCAAGTGTGGAAAGGCAGGTATATATCGCTTCTGTGGCTGCACCATTATTATTGGTTACATCATTTGCCTTCTGCTTTGCATCGCTAAACTCCTTTGTTTCAAGGTTAGCATAGTCGGTTGTCATCGCCTTTACAAGGATATCATGACAGTTTTCTATCCTAAGGCTTACCCGCCTAGGCTGTGCGGCGCTGTCAAAGTAGACCTTTGTAGCTTGTAACAACGCTATAACAACGGTAAATGCAAGCGCGGTTATCACCAGAGTGTTAATAGAAGCCCCTAACATAATCTGTTGTACCACCGTCTTAGGCAGATACATCGCCGCTACCGACGCCGCTACCGTTAAGAATATCTGTGCAAGTATCACAAGGATAACCCGCCTTTCCTTCTCCCAAGCGTTACCCACCACATAGACGACATTCTGCCAGACATTATAGATTGGCTTTTCTTTATTTGCCTTCTTCAAATACAATCCCCCTTTGTTTATCGTTGTGTAGATTATACCATAAAAAATTACCATAGATAAAGTTTGTACGTAGAATGTCATTCTACGTACACGAAATGTATTATCCTGTCGCAACCGGAAGCAGTATCTCGGTGGTAAATACCCCCTGCTCGCTGTTTTGTTTACAGTAACCGTCGTATTTTTTGCAGATTTTCTCCATACGAGCCAGCCCAAACCCATGGGAAGCGCTCTTTTTTGTGGAGATAAACCGTCCCCCAACCTTGTTAACCCTTCCATAGACAGCGTTGGTCACGCAGATATACAGATGTTTCCCCTTCATCCCGATATAGACACGGATAAAGGGATGGTCAAACTCTAGCTTCTCCTGCCCGCCACTATTTATGTCGACAGCGGTACATGCCTCCATAGCGTTATCTAACAGATTTCCCAGTAGGATACATAGATCAACATCGGAAATCTCTAGCTCCTTTGATACGTTCGCCTTGCAGGTAATGTTGATATCCTTATGTATAGCAAGGGAAAGCTTACTGTTTAGGATAGCATCAAGCATTACATTCCCCGTCTTTATCACATTATCCACCGTTTTCAGATCCTGATCTAAACGATCACAGTAGCGGTCTAACTCCTCTATCTGCCCTAATGCTAAGCAAGCCTTTATGACCTGTATGTGATGGTGGTAGTCATGCCGCCATCCACGTATCTGACGATAGATATTCTCTACCTCATCATAATGCTTTAAAAGGAGTTCATTTTGATACTTTATAAGCCTTTTCTCCATTCTTCGCTTGAATATAATAACAGCTCCTTTCTATGGGAAATAGCTAATAATCGCTTGGTTTACGGTGTCATAAAGCCCCCTAGATAGCGGGATTTGAGTCATATCATCCAGTATTATCGATGTTTTAGTGACCTTCTTTACATACCTAATCCCCACTATAAAGGAACGCTGACAACGAAAGAATGCGTTATTTAGGGATCTTTCAACCTCTGATAGGCTCATCTTGGTTTTGTAGGTCTTTTTGGTGGTGTTAATTACTATGTAATGCCCCTGCGCTTCGATATAGCGTATCTCGCTAATGGGGATTCTGTTCATCTCGCCGTTTATCGTTAGAAAGAGCGACTGCTCTGTGCGGTTTAGATTTCTGACCGCCCTGTCTAACACTGTAAAGAGCTTGTCCTGATTTATTGGCTTCATCAGGTAGTGAAGCGCCGATACCTCGTACCCCTCGGCTACAAAATCGGGTATACCTGTAACAAATAGTAGCTGTACCCGCTCATCCTGACTGCGGATAATTCGGGCAAGCTGTACCCCATCCATTCCGCCCATCTGGATATCTAGTAGCAGTATGTCAACCGTTTTATCCTCGGCGTACCAAAACAAAAACTCCTCTGCGCTGTTATACGAGGTGATATTTACTAGGGTATCACCACCCTTCGCCCAGACTAGAACAAGGGATTTTAGGTATTCATTCTGTGTCGGCTCATCGTCACAGATAACAATATTAATTCTGTCCATCATCTTCCTCAACTATCTATGTACTAAACGCATTATCTTGTTAATATACTATCATGTTTTACACCATCCTGTCAAGTATTTTATCCTGCGGTATTGACAAAACGAATAAGGGATAGTAAAATAGAGTAGGTAATATTAATTAGCAATCATAACGTGACAGATATGTGAGGTTTTATGAGACTTTTATTCAAACAACGACTATTCTCATGGTTTGACAGCTACGACATCTACGATGAACAGCAAAATACCGTCTTTACCGTCCGTGGCAGACCTTCTTGGGGGCATAAGCTAGAGATATACGACCGTTTTGGTAATCATATCGCTACTCTAAAGGAACAGATATTGACCTTTCTACCAAAGTTCACAATCTATATCGGCAATCAATTAGTAGGTGAGATTATCAAGGAGTTTACCTTCTTTAAACCTTCCTTTACTGTAAACTGCAACGGTTGGCGGGTAGAGGGTGACTTCTGGCAGTGGGACTATCGAATTATAGGTAACGGTATCGTAGCTACCATACATAAACAGCTTTACAACTGGACCGACACCTACATAATAGATGTAGCGAATGAAAACGACTCACTACTGGCTTTAATGGTGGTACTTGCAATTGACGCGATAAAATGCAGTAACAATTAGCAATATTTTAAATAAAAAGCAAATTTTTAAATATATAGAATCTAAACATCTTCGCAATTTGAAGTTGCTAATTTAAAATTGCAACCTAAAGTTGCTAAAATGCAAGTATTGGTTGGTGGCTTTTTTATAGATAGAATGTTAAAATCATTCTATTGCTTATGGTGTATACCAAAGCAAAATATTGATTTATTAATTGAAAAGAGCAAAATATTTAGTATTTAGCTTACCAATTAATAGGATAGGTGTTATTATGAGGTTTAATGAAAAGCTACAAAAATTACGCAAAGAAAAAGGTATGTCACAGGAGGATCTGGCAGAGGTGCTTAATGTATCGCGTCAGGCAATCTCCAAATGGGAATCGGGGCTAAGCTATCCCGAGATGGATAAGCTGATAGCGCTATCATCGATGTTTAATACTACCCTTGATGAGCTTGTCAAGGACGGTGAGGTTAACCCTAACCAGAGCAATACAGAAAGCGCTAATCCATGGACACGCAGAAGAAGGCACTATGAATATAAAAGCACTAAAACCTTCCTCGGACTGCCGCTAGTGCATGTCAATATAGGTCTTGGGATTCGCAAAGCAAAGGGTATTATAGCTATCGGTAACGTTGCTTCTGGGATTATCTCTATTGGGTTAGCTTCTATCGGGGTGCTGTCGCTTGGGCTTGCTAGCTTAGGTGTACTATCCCTTGCTGTATTTAGCGTTGGTTTGCTACTGGCTCTAGGTTCTGTGGCTATCGGCACTGTAGCTATAGGAGCGATAGCTGTCGGGATATTCACCATCGGTGCAATATCTTTTGGGGTTTTCTCACTAGGCGCAATATCGATTGCAAGCCATATAGCTATAGGTGACCATGCAAACGGACATATAGCTATAGGTAGAATCGCTAATGGGGTCAAAACCCTTACCGTAAGCGACTCAAACCGTATATTTATCGATGTAACAAGGGAGCAGGTACGCACCCTAATCAATGAGCAGTTTCCAACCATGTGGCGGTGGATTGTGGACCTAATAACGGGTATGTTTAGATAAAAATACAACAAAAGACGGAGGGATATATGCATAAAATCTTAATTGTAGAGGACGATACAACAATAGCAAACGCTGTAAAAAACCATATCACTACATGGGGCTACGAAGCGAAATGTGTGACCGATTTTAGCGGTGTTATAGCAGAATTTGTATCCTTCTCCCCTACCTTAGTACTGCTTGATATCTCCCTCCCATTCTTTAATGGATACCACTGGTGCAGTGAGATACGAAAGATCTCTAAAGTTCCGATAGTGTTTATCTCCTCCGCACTGGATAACATGAATATTGTTATGGCGATGAACATGGGCGGGGATGACTATATATCAAAGCCTTTCGATCTTGCGGTGCTAACCGCAAAGGTGCAGGCTGTCCTTCGTCGTGCCTACGACTTTTCGGGGCAGACAAACCTAATAGAGCATAAGGGTGTAATCCTAAACTGTAGTGACGCAACACTGCATTATAACGATCAAAAGCTTACCTTAACTAAAAACGAGGAGAAGATTCTACTAGTACTTTTGGAGAACAAAGGGGCGGTGGTAAGCCGTGATACCCTTATGATAAAGCTTTGGGAAACCGACAGCTACGTAGACGAAAACACCCTAACGGTAAATGTAACAAGACTTAGACAAAAGCTTAAACCTATAGGACTAGGTGGTTTTATCACCACAAAAAAAGGGATTGGATATATGGTGGAATAGATGAAAAAGGTTTACATCGGAAGTATATTAATACAGTACCTTAAGCAAAAAAGAAGGGATACCCTTCTTTTTTGTATCTTTAGTATAATATTTACTATGGTATTCTACCTATATAAGCTTGCTGTTGAGGCGGTTTTATACGCCGCTTTAATAAGCAGCGTGGTAGGGTTAATATTTATCACAATTGACTTTATCTCTTTCTATAGACAGCACAAGATTTTATCAGAGCTTAGACACAAGATAACCATAGGGATAGATGACCTACCAAAAGCTAATAACCTGTTAGAGCAGGATTACAACACCTTAATAGGCATTATCCATCATGATAAAATTCGGATGATTAACAGATATGAAAGCACAAACAGCGATATGGTGGACTACTACACCTTATGGGTGCACCAGATAAAGACCCCTATCTCCGCTATGCGGTTACTGCTGATGTCCCAGAATGACAGCGATAACAAGGAGCTTTTATCAGAGCTTTTTAAGATAGAGCAGTATGTCGAGATGGTACTATGCTACCTACGGCTTGACAGTAGCTTTACTGACTATGTTATAAAGGAATATCCACTAGATAGCATTGTAAAACAGGCTGTGCACAAATACGCACCGTTATTTATCCGAAAGAAGATAAAGCTTGAACTCTCCCCTCTTGACTGCATGGTATTAACCGATGAAAAATGGCTTTTATTCGTGATAGAGCAGATACTTTCTAATGCCATTAAGTACACCAGTAAGGGTAAGGTATCTATCCATCTTTGTGATAACAAAACCCTAGTTATAAAGGATACAGGTATGGGGATTGCTAAGGAGGATCTTCCCCGACTTGGCGAGAAGGGGTTTACTGGATATAACGGACGTGCTGACAAAAAAGCAACAGGGATAGGATTATATCTATCCAAACGAATCCTAAAAAAGCTTTCCCACAGCATAACTATTGATTCTATAGTAGGTAGCTACACAAAGGTTAGTATCCGCCTTGACAGCGCAGATGGTATTAATGAATAATAATCATTCACCGTAAATCTATGTTATGGACTAACCTTACATCTATGTAAGGTTTACAGAGGAAATGTAAGGCTAATCTATGGCGATGTTGTTCCTCTATGTGATATACTTTATAGTATAGAAAACCAAAGGAGGAATAAAAAAATGTCAATCTTAGAGGTAAATAACCTTAAAAAGGTGTATACCACACGTTTTGGATCGAATACTGTACTAGCTTTATCTAATGTAACCTTCTCTGTTGAGGAGGGGGAGTACCTAGCAATAATGGGTGAGTCGGGTTCTGGTAAGACTACCCTGCTTAACATGCTAGCGGCACTTGACAAGCCTACAAGCGGCGAGGTGCTTTTAAATGGCAAAAGCTTAACAGAAATAAAGCAAAGAGAGATCTCCGCATTTAGGCGGGATAATCTTGGGTTTGTGTTTCAGGATTTTAACCTATTAGATACCTTTTCACTAAAGGATAATATTCTACTCCCACTTGTACTTTCAGGTAGAGGTCATAGCGAGATGGAGAAGCGATTAGTACCTATCGCTAAAAAGCTAGGTATTATCGAGCTATTGGATAAGTTTCCATACGAGGTATCGGGTGGTCAAAAGCAAAGAGCATCGGTGGCAAGAGCGATTATCACAAATCCACAGCTTATCCTAGCCGATGAGCCAACCGGAGCACTAGACTCCCACGCCACAGACAGCCTTTTAAATATGTTTGACCAGATAAACAGCGAAGGTCAGACAATACTAATGGTAACCCACAGTATAAAGGCGGCAAGCCATGCAAAGCGGGTGCTATTTATAAAGGATGGAGAGGTGTTTCACCAACTATACCGTGGAAATAATACATCCCAACAGTTATACCAAAAGATCTCAAGCACCCTTACCATGATAGCGACAGGCGGTGAGAAGGATGAGTAATGCTTTCTATCTTAAGCTTGCGCAGATGAACATTAAAAAGAACGGTAAAAACTTTCTTCCCTATCTCCTAACCTGCATAGGGATGGTAGCGATGTTTTACATGATTATCTCCCTATCCCAGAACAAGGGGCTTAACAGCGACACCCTTACCTCCATCCTTAGCCTTGGAACAATGGTAACTGCCATCTTTTCAGCAATCTTTCTATTCTATACAAACAGCTTTTTAATAAAGCAACGAAAGAAGGAACTAGGACTGTATAACATTCTGGGTATGGAGAAACGGCATATCGCAAAGGTAATCCTCTGCGAAACGGTGATAGTTTCCGCTGTCAGCATTGTAGGCGGACTTTTAATCGGGATACTTTTAGACAAGCTAATGTTTCTAGCGTTAATCCGCATGTTTAGCTACGATATACCCTTTGGGTTTGAACTTTCACTCTTTCCAGTGCTAGTAACTATAGCACTATTTTTAGCAATCTTTCTGTTAACCTTCCTTCGCAGTGTTGCACAGGTTCATCTAGCTAACCCTATTGAACTTTTAAAGGGCGGTGTAGTAGGAGAGCGAGAACCTAAAACAAAGTGGCTTTTTGCTCTATTAGGGTTAATTTCCCTTGGAGCGGGGTATTACATCTCGATCACCACCACAAACCCAATCTCTGCAATAAACCTATTTTTTATAGCGGTTGTACTGGTAATTATCGGTACCTATCTACTCTTTTCGACAGGTAGTATCGCTGTTTTAAAGCTACTACGAAAGAACAAGGGCTACTACTATCAAACAAAGCATTTTATCTCGGTATCAGGGATGATCTACCGTATGAAGCAAAACGCTGTAGGTCTTGCTAACATCTGTATCCTCTCCACAGCGGTGCTTGTGATGATCTCGACCACTCTATCAATGTTTATCGGTATGGAGGATATCATGTTAACTAGGTATCCCAGAAACATCCTAATCTCCACAAAAAACAGCTCTATATCTGCTTCTAACAGGCTGAAAGAATGGGTAAATGGAACTCTGGATAAAAATAAGATAACGCGCAAGAATGAGCTTTCATACAACTATCTTGACTTTGTAGCGGTAGATGAAAACGGCTCTTTTGATACCATGAAAACTACAAAGATTTTATCCACAAGCGACAGCATTACAAATCTACTCTTTATCCCACTGTCCGACTATAACAGACATTCGGACAAAGAAATACACCTTAACGATGGCGAGGTCGCTATCTTCTCTAACCGAGATCAGTATAGTTATGACATCCTTTCGATATTTGACATGAATTTTAAGGTCAAGGAAAAGCTAGATGAGTTTGTTGGAAACGGTCTCTTCGCCTCTAACATCATTAGCAGTCACTTTATTATAGTTAAGGATATGGACGTATTAGATCAGCTATATAAAAATCAGCGTGTGGCGTCCGGCAAAAGATCCGCCGACATTCAGTTTTACTACGGCTTTGACCTTGACACAAGCAGTGAGAAGATTACCGCTATATACCACGAGATTGTAAGTTCTGAAAACCTGGAGAGTTTTGGGTTTGAGGGAACAATTGAATGTCGTGACGAGGCAAAGAATGATTTTTTAGCTATCTACGGCGGACTGTTTTTTATTGGGATTTTCCTAGGTATACTCTTTATAATGGCGACCATTCTAATTATCTACTACAAGCAGATTTCAGAAGGATATGACGACAAACATCGCTTTGACATCATGCAAAAGGTCGGTATGGGCAAGGATGAGATTAAAAAATCCATCGGCTCACAGGTTCTAACTGTATTCTTCCTCCCACTTGTTACTGCGGGGGTTCACATAATCTTTGCATTCCCGGTAATAACCCGATTACTAGCCATACTAAACCTTACCAATATATCACTCTTTATGGTATGCACCATAGCTTGCTTTATAACCTTTGCTCTGCTATACACCCTAGTATACTCTATAACTGCAAGGGTTTACTACAAAATTGTTAGCTAGGTTTGTATTTGCTTATTACTTCGGCACTTAAATGTCGCTAGTTTATGCTTTAATTTTACAGCAAATACCGAAAGAAACACAAATCACAGTTGCTACCACTAAGTGCCGAAGTAATAACGCCCCATACGGGGCGTTTTCGCTTTATTGTGCGGTCTTACCGCACCAATTCGAGCGACCGCGAGGGTCGCACCTACGGTTGTTTGTGCGTTTCACGCTAATTTACTGGCGACCCTCACGGTCGCCCACAAAAATATCGGCGACAGCCAAAAAAGCTTAACGCCCCCACAGGGGCGTTAAGCGAAGAACAGCAAAACTACATATTTTAACGTGACACAGCGTCACGGATTCTATCACCCATGTCGCTACAGCTTATAGGGTTACTGCTGTCTAGATCGGCTGTCCTGTAGCCGCTTTCTAGTACAGTGTTAACTGCGTTTTCAATGCTTGTCGCCGCATCCTCGTATCCGAAGGAGTAGCGTAACATCATTGCGGCAGAGAGTACAGCGGCGATTGGGTTTGCTATATTTTTGCCCGCTATATCTGGCGCTGATCCATGAATTGGCTCGTATAGACCTAACGTGCCATCTCCCATTGAGGAGGACGGTAGTATCCCGATAGATCCGGTAATCATCGCCGCCTCGTCCGATAGTATATCCCCAAACATGTTGTCCGCAAGCACTACATCAAACTGTGACGGATCCTTTACTAGCTGCATAGCCGCATTATCAACTAGCATGTTTCTTACACTTACCTCTGGATAATCCTTTGCGACCTCGGCAACCACCTCCCGCCATAGCTTACAGCTTTCAAGCACATTCGCCTTGTCTATGCTGATAACGTTTTTACCTCGTTTCATAGCCAGATTAAAGGCAACTACAGCAATTCGGCGAATCTCCAGCTCGCTGTACTTAGCGATATCGTAGGCTTCTATGCCATCATCGGTTTGACGTCTGCCCTTCTCGCCAAAGTAGATCCCCCCTGTAAGCTCCCTTACAACAGCGATATCGATACCACGACTAGCGATGGACGGCGCTAACGGACAAGCAGCCACAAGCGACGGAAACAGTACCGCAGGGCGGATGTTTGCGTATAGTTTAAGCTCTTTTCGTATCCTAAGTAACCCAGTTTCAGGGCGCTTATCACCCGGTAGATTATCCCACTTGCTCCCGCCTACCGCTCCTAGCAGTACTCCGTCACTGGCTTTACAGATGTCGATAGTCTGCTCCGGTAGCGGATCGTCTACCGCATCATATGCACAGCCGCCGATTAAACCTTCCTCATACTCAAAGGTAAGACCAAAGCAGTACGCAACCTTATCTAGAACCTTAATCGCCTCGGTGGTTACCTCAGGGCCGATCCCGTCACCCTTTAGTACCGCTATCTTCTTAGTACTATTCAAACTCACTTTACCTCACCGCCTTTTAAAGAGTTTAGTAACCCTCCGCTACTTATAATATGTTGTATCTCCTTTGGGAATGGCGGTATGCTATACTCTAGTGAGCGGTTTTCAATCCTTAGAATCCCCTCTTGAAGATTAAAGGATACTGTGTCCCCCTCCTGCACGTTATCCACAAACTCACTGCATTCTACGATAGGTAGCCCTATGTTAATCGCATTTCTATAGAATATCCGTGCAAAGGTTTTTGCAACCACAAGGGATATCCCACTTGCCTTTATTGCGATAGGTGCATGCTCTCTTGATGAACCGCAACCAAAGTTTTTGCCCCCTACCATAACGTCACCCTGCTTTACCCGTTGTACAAAGGTTTTATCAATATCCTCCATACAATACTTCTTAAGCTCGTTTGGGTCGGAGGTATTAAGATGTCTTGCGGGGATTATAACATCGGTATCCACGTTGTCACCGTATTTTATAACAGTTCCTTTCATTACATTACTCTCCTTTCGGCGCAGATAGTTTTCCTGTAATTGCGCTTTGTGCCGCAACATAAGGGGAGGCTAGGTATACCTCCGACTCGACATGCCCCATACGTCCTACAAAGTTACGGTTAGTGGTCGCAACTGCTCGCTCACCCTTAGCCAGTATCCCTGTATGACCGCCTAAGCAAGGGCCGCAGGTTGGGGTGGATACCACCGCTCCCGCCTCGATAAACGCTTCAAGGTAACCAAGCCGTAACGATTCCAGATAGATCTTCTGGGTTGCAGGGATTACGATACATCGAACACCCTTATGCACCTTCTGCCCCTTTAGAATCTCGTAAGCCGCCTTCATGTCAGAAAGTCTGCCGTTAGTACATGAGCCTATCACCACCTGGTCAATCTTGATATCCCCAAACTCCTCTGGGGTGCGGGTGTTTTCAGGTAGATGAGGGAAAGAAACGGTAGGCTTAATGGTGGATAGGTCGATGTCGATTACCCGCTCATACTCCGCATCCTCGTCAGGAGAATATACTATGTAGTCCAGTCCCTTCTCATCCATATATTCTCTGGTTAGCTCGTCAACGATAAAGATACCGTTCTTCGCACCCGCTTCAATCGCCATGTTTGCGATACAGAATCTATCGTCCATGGTTAAGTTTTTAATTCCATCCCCCATAAATTCAAGCGACTGGTAGAGCGCACCATCCACCCCAATTAACCCGATTAGGTGAAGGATAACGTCCTTACCGCTAACATAACGACTGCTAAAGCTTCCTGTAACGTTAACCTTAATAGCGCTAGGCACCTTAAACCATGCCCTGCCGCTAGCCATACCCGCCGCCATATCGGTAGAGCCTACCCCAGTGGAAAACGCACCAACTGCACCGTAGGTACAGGTGTGGGAGTCCGCCCCGATGATAACATCCCCCGCCTTTACAAGCCCCTTTTCAGGGAGTAGAGCATGCTCAATCCCCATCTCGCCAACGTCATAAAAATGCTCGATATCATATCTATTAGCGAACTCACGACAGCACCTACACTGCTCTGCCGCCTTTATATCCTTGTTTGGTGCAAAGTGATCCATTACTAAAGAAATCTTGCTTTTATCAAAGATCTCGGTAATGCCCGCTTTGGAAAACTCATCGATGGCAACAGGAGCGGTAATATCGTTGGCTAAAACCATAGATAACTCCGCCGAGATTAACTGCCCTGGCTTTACGCTTGAAAGACCCGCCGCCTTAGCCAGTATCTTCTGGGTCATCGTCATAATAACTCCTCCTTTACATTCCTTTGTGCTAGACGCCTAAAACCAATTAATAGCCTTAAGCTTATAACAGTATACTAGATGTAATAAATCATAAATTATTACTGATTAGTAACCTGCGAAACCTCAACAACATGCTTGTTTACACCGCTTAGATAAGCCTTAATGCTAGCCTCCACAATATCAGTTGAGATTGCACGTCCTGTGTTTTGAACCCCAGAGAGTGACAGCTTTACAACCGCCTCACCTAACGCGTCCTCACCCTCTGTAACCGCATGGATTATGTAATCATCTAGGGTAAACTCATTGCCTACAATCTTGTTGATAGCCTTAAATGCCGCGTCTATTGGGCCGTCACCAAGCGCTACCTCCTCTATGGATTCTTTACCGTTGTTTACTGTAATTATCGCCGTTGCAGTAATGGTATTCCCGCTGTTTATCACAAAGCGTTCTAGTGTATAGGTCTGGGATTCTTCCCTTACCTTATTGTTTAGAAGCGCTACTATATCACGGTCGGATACCACCTTCTTCTTGTCGGCTAGTATCTTAAACTGCTCAAATACGGTAGAAAGCTCGTTAGCGTCAAGGTCATAACCTAAGGTCTTTAGCCTATCCTCAAATGCATGACGTCCGCTGTGCTTTCCAAGCACCATCTGCTGATCAGGGATACCGATGGAGGACGGGGTCATAATCTCGTAGGTCTGCTTGTTTGCAAGCATACCATGCTGATGTATCCCCGATTCGTGGGAGAAAGCGTTCATCCCTGTAATCGCCTTGTTCGGTGGGATCGCTACCCCTGTAATGGAGGATACAAGCTTTGCAGTACGGTAGATCTGCTTTGTATCGATGTTTGTACCGCTTGCGTAGTAGTCTGCTCTGGTGTTAATCCCCATTACAATCTCCTCAAGCGAAGCATTCCCCGCACGTTCACCGATACCGTTAACGGTACACTCAACCTGTGTTGCCCCCGCCTTAACCGCCGCAAGGGAGTTTGCAACCGCAAGCCCTAGATCATTATGACAGTGAACCGATATGTCCGCACCCTCTATGTTAGACACATTCTGGCGGATATACTCAATATACTCCATTACCTCCTGCGGCATACGATACCCTACAGTATCAGGGATGTTTACCACTGACGCACCGTTATCGATAGCAATCTCGATAGCCTTTGCAAGAAAATCCTTATCACTTCTCATTGCGTCCTCTGCCGAAAACTCAACGTTTGGACATAGACTACGTGCATACTTTACCATCTTCGCAATCTGGTCTAACACCTGCTGTGGTGACATCTTTAGCTTGTACTCCATATGTATCGGTGAGGTTGCGATAAAGGTATGGATTAGTGGGCGGTTAGCGTACTTTACCGCTTGGTACGCCGAATCAATATCCTTTGTAACCGCACGTGCAAGGCTTGCAACGGTAGCGTCCTTAACCGTCTTTGCAATCTCCTTTACCGACTCAAAATCCATGGGAGAAGCTATAGCAAACCCCGCTTCAATAACATCGACCTTCAAAAGCTCTAGCTGTCTTGCAACCTCTAGCTTCTCCGATAGATTCATGCTACACCCCGGTGACTGCTCGCCGTCCCTTAGGGTGGTGTCGAAAATCTTAATATTCTTCAAACTAGTCCCCCTCCTTTACTGCAATAACCTCAACCTCTACTAACGCTCCCCTTGGTAGCTCCTTAGCCGCTACACAAGAGCGGGCAGGCTTATGGGTAAAGCACTGTTCGTACACCGAATTAAATGCTGTAAAATCCGCCATCTGGGATAAAAAGCAGGTGGTCTTTACTACATCGTTAACCGACATCCCAGCCGCCGTCAATACATTTTTAATGTTCTCGCAAACCTTCTGGGTCTGTGTCACTACATCCTTATCCAGCATATCCATAGCAATTTGACCCGAGCAGTACAGCGTATCCCCTACAAGTATCGCTTGGGAGTACGCTCCGATTGGGGTTGGCGCTTTATCCGTATAGATTATCTTCTTCAAGTTAACCCTCCTCACATATTACATAACCGGCGGTTTGAATCGCCTCTTTTATATCCACTAGATGTTGATGATTCTTTGTTTCCATAGAGATATGCAGATAACAGCCGTTAATGCTACGGTTCTCCCCTGCATAGTTATGCCTTACCTGTGTAACATTCGCTCCTAAATCCGCAATAATAGCGGATACCTCCTTTAACTGCCCCGGCTTGTCGATCATCTCTATCCTTAGTTCAGATAGCCTGCCGGTGGTTAAAAGTCCCCGCCCGATTACACGAGAGAGTATATTAACATCTATGTTCCCCCCCGATACAACCGCACAAACCTTCTTACCCTCTAATGGTAGCTTTCTAAACATTACCGCCGCCACCGCTACAGCGCCCGCACCCTCCGCTACAAGCTTTTGTTGCTCCATTAACGTTAGCAGTGCCGTTGCGATCTCATCGTCGGTCACCGTCACAATCTTGTCAACATACTGCTGACACAGCTCATAGGTGATATGACCTGGGCATTTTACCGCAATCCCATCAGCAAAGGTGGAAACATTCTTAAGATCAGAGCGTTTCTTGTTCTTCATCGAGTTGCACATACTACCCGCCCCGACCGCTTGAACACCATAAACCTTACAGTTAGGGTTTAACATCTTTACCGCAAACCCTACCCCCGAGATAAGTCCGCCGCCTCCGACAGGGACAACCACCGCGTCGAGATCCTTCATCTGGTCTAGTAGCTCTAACCCGATAGTTCCCTGCCCTGCTATAACGTCCTCATCATCAAATGGATGGATTAACACACCGTTTGTTTCCTTTTGATAGGCAATACATGCCTCATAAGCGTCGTCATACACCCCGTCAATTATCCTAATCTCCGCCCCTAGCTGTTTTGTTGCCTCAATCTTAGAGATCGGCGCAACGCTTGGGATAAAGATGGTGGATTTAATGTTGTTCATCTTAGCGGATAGCGCAATCCCCTGTGCATGGTTTCCCGCTGAACAGGCGATAACCCCCTTCTCCCGCTCTGATTCATTAAGGGTGGACATCTTAAAGTACGCTCCCCGCACCTTAAACGACCCTGTAACCTGTAGATTCTCCGCCTTAAGGTATAGATTACAGTTACTGGCAATGTTAGAGGACTGTATAAGCTCGGTCTTTCGCACAACCCCCTTTAAAAGGTGTGCCGCTTGGTAGATCCTATCCAGTGTTAGCATACCACAGCCCCCTTATCAGCGGAGGACACGCTCCTTGCATACCGCCTTAGGTAGCCTTTAAGGTCTTTACCCGCCCGAAGTGTAATGGTCTGTCGTCTTTTCTCAAGCTCCTCATCCGATACTAGAAGGGTAATGCTGTAGTTTGGGATATCAATAGAGATTCTATCACCGTCTAGGACATAGGCTATAGCCCCGCCAGAGGCTGCTTCCGGAGATACATGCCCTATCGCCGCCCCACGGGTAGCCCCTGAAAACCGTCCGTCGGTGATGAGTGCAACATCGCTGTCTAGTCCCATCCCCGCAATTGCGGAGGTTGGGGTTAACATCTCCCGCATTCCAGGTCCTCCCGCTGGGCCTTCATATCGAATTACCACAACGTCGCCCTTGTTTATCCTACCGCCGTAGATCGCCGCTACCGCATCCTCCTCGCTTTCAAACACCCTTGCAGTACCGGTAAAGCTTAACATCTCCGACTTTACAGCACTACGCTTAACCACCGCTCCGTCAGCCGCAAGGTTTCCAAATAGCACCGCAAGTCCGCCTGTATTGGAGTAGGTCTGGATAACGTTATTATCCATAACAACAGCGTCCTTAATGTTTTCACCCACAGTTTTACCTGTTACGGTAATTATGTCGGTATTAAGCTTATCATACAGCTTGTTCATTACCGCATATACCCCGCCTGCAAAGTGTAGATCCTGCATATGGTGCGCTCCCGCCGGTGCTAATCGGCAGAGGTTAGGGGTCTTTTCGCTTATCTCGTTTACCATGCTAAGCGGCAGCGGGATGTCAAGCTCGTTAGCGATTGCAGGAAGGTGCAGTACTGAATTTGTGGAGCAACCTAGCGCCATATCAACAGTTAAGGCATTGTAAAACGCTTCCTTAGTGATGATGTCCGACGGCTTTATCCCACGCTCTAGCAGGTTCATCACCTGTACCCCCGCCTCCTTAGCAAGCCGCATACGCTCTGCATACACCGCAGGGATAGTACCGTTTCCTGACAGCGCCATCCCTAGCGCTTCACATAGACAGTTCATAGAGTTTGCGGTAAACATACCCGAGCATGACCCACAACCTGGGCAGGCGGTGGACTCCACCTTTAACAGCTCACCATCATCAATCCTACCCGCCTTGTACGCTCCCACCGCTTCAAACACACTGTTTAGATCCTTACCGTCGATCGACAGCATAGGCCCTCCCGATACGAATATCGATGGTAGGTTTAACCGTGCGGCCGCCATTAGCATAGCAGGCACGATTTTATCACAGTTTGGGATAAATACTAAAGCGTCAAAGCAGTGTGCTCTTACCATACATTCAATGCTGTCCGCAATAACCTCCCTAGAGCTTAGAGAGTATCTCATCCCCTCATGACCCATAGCGATACCGTCGCACACACCAATAGTGTTAAACTCCATAGGCGTGCCCCCGCCGATTAACACACCGTCCTTTACCGCTCGCGCGATCCCTTGAAGATGTGCGTGCCCGGGTACTACCTCGTTAAAGGAATTTACAATCCCCACAAGTGGCATACCCATCTGACGATCGGTATACCCCATGGATTTAAATAATGACCGCTTTGGGGCGTTATGCGCCCCGCTCTTGACCTTATCGCTGTTCATTATCTCTCACTCCAACTCATCTTCTCACGCAGATCCTTACCTACAGTTTCCACCAGTAGCTCACTCTCTGCTTTACGTCTTGCGGTAAAGGTTGGGCGTCCGTCCTTGTTTTCCTTTAACCAGTCCTTTGCAAACTGACCGCTTTGGATCTCGGATAACACCTTCTTCATCTCGGCTTTGGTTTCCTTGGTTATAATTCTATCCCCGATCATGTAGTCGCCGTATTCAGCGGTGTCACTGATTGAGTAACGCATAAATGAAAGTCCGCCCTTTACAACTAGGTCGATTATAAGCTTCATCTCATGGATACATTCAAAGTAAGCGCTTTCAGGCTGATATCCTGCCTCAACTAACGTTTCAAATCCCGCCTTCATAAGTGCCGCAACACCGCCGCATAAAACTGCCTGCTCACCGAATAGGTCGGTTTCGGTTTCCTCTTTAAAGGTAGTTTCAAGGATACCGCCACGTCCGCCGCCGATACCGCTAGCGTAAGCAAGTGCAATTTCTTTAGCGTCCCCTGTAGCGTCGTTATGTACAGCGATTAGGCATGGTACTCCCCTACCCTCCTCATACTGGCTTCTAACGGTATGTCCAGGGCCTTTTGGTGCAATCATGATAACGTTAACGTCGGTAGGAGGGGTAATCTGACCAAAGTTAATGTTAAACCCGTGCGCAAAGCAGATGGTCATACCCTTAGTTAGATTAGGTGCTACCCCGTTATCGTAGATGTCCTTCATCTTCTCATCATTTACTAATAGCATTACTACATCTGCCGCCTTTACAGCGTCAGGGGTATCCATAACGGTAAAGTCGTCTGCTTTAGCTACCTCTGCGCTCTTAGAGCCTTCATAAAGCCCGATTATAACCTTTATCCCACTATCTCTAAGGTTTTTAGCATGTGCATGTCCCTGACTGCCGTATCCAACTACCGCTACAGTTTTATCCTTTAAAAGTCCTAAATTACAATCCTTATCATAGTACATCTTAGCCATTACATTCTCTCCTTAAATCTGTCATAATATTTTTATTTATATCTGAAAATGCAGGAATACTAAAATACAATTCAAAACACCTGAAATAATTACGCAAACTAGGTTTTAGAGTTTATTGCATTTTAATATTTCACTACATTTAGTCGATCCTTGCCATCAAGGTTATCTCCTTAACGTCATAAAGCTTTTTTAGTTGCCTAACCATCTGTGTCCTAATGTATTCGTCCCCAGTTGACACTATTAGCATTCGAGACAGTGTGGGGTCGGTTGTTTCGTTCACATTTAGGCTGTCGATATTATACCCCCGCCTTGCATACAAGCCTGTTATGCGGTTTAGTACGCCGTAGTGGTTTGATACAATTAATTCTATTGTAAACTTATCCATTTCTTCACCTCACAATAATATCAATTACTTAACACTGCTATAGCAGTTTTAGTTGTCAACCAAACCTGCCGACATGCAAAAGCGTGTTAATTGACTATCTATATATCTTAAGCCGCCCCTTTGGGGTTGCAACGTGAGGGTCGCCCCACGTTTAAAATTACTTTGGTAATTCTAGTTTAGCTGAGTATTATATCTTTTATCGCTCCCCCCGGTGGTATCATTGGTAACACCTGTTCGTCCATATCAATATGACAATCGATAACCGCAGGGCAGTTATGGGGTAGCTCGCTTAGTGCAGTCTTTAGCTCGGAAAGGTTTGTAGCTGTAAACCCTTTTGCTCCAAAAGCCTTTGCAAGCTGTACAAAATCGGTCTTTCGGTTTAGGGTAGTCTGGGAGTAACGTTCCTCATAGAACATCCTCTGCCACTGCCTTACCATCCCAAGCACCCCATTATTTAGTAGCACCACCACTATAGGTAGCTTTTGCGATACAGCCGTTGCAAGCTCGTTTAGATTCATCCCAAAGCTTCCGTCACTGGTAAACAGCACCGTCCTTTTGTTGCCGTTTGCCATACACCCGCCGATCGCCGCTCCAAGCCCGTACCCCATAGTTCCAAGCCCGCCCGAGGTTAGCAGTGTGCGCGGATTGCTAAACTTGTAATACTGCATTGTCCACATCTGGTGCTGACCTACATCGGTTGCAACTACCGTGTCCTCCTCTACCGACTGGTTTACCATTGAGATTATATTTTCAGGGGTAAACTCGCTGTCCTGTGGGCGGATATCCACCTGCTTATACCCTTCCACCTCGTTAAGCCATTGATCATTTCTATATTCTGGTACTGCATCGATAAGCTGTTTTATGGTGTCCTTAACGTCCCCGCAAAGCTCGATAAACGGTGACACATTCTTGCCGATCTCCGCAAGGTCGATATCAACATGGATAATGGTGCAGTTTCGTTTGTACTCCTCTACGTTACCTGTAGCTCTGTCGGAGAATCTAACCCCCAAGGCTAACATCAAGTCACACTCTGACTGCGCCTTTGAGGCGGCATATTTACCATGCATTCCGCACATCCCAAGGTTTAGCTCGTATGAGTTTGGTACTGCGGTAAGCCCCATCATACTAAGCCCGATAGGTGCAGACAGCTTCTTTGAAAGAGCTAACAGCTCCTGCTCTGCTCCGCTCCAGACAATCCCACCCCCCGCATAGATATACGGCTTTTTACAGCTTTTTATCGCCTCTACCGCCTTAGCAATGTCGGTGTGGTAGCTTTTAGTTTCAGTTTTAGGTGGTGTAGGAGTGTAGTCACACTCTGTAGCCTGTATGCTCTTAGGGATATCTACAAGCACAGGCCCACGACGTCCGCTTCTGGCTAGTCTAAATGCCTCTTGTAGTGTGGAGGCTAACATATTGATATCCCTTACCACAAAGTTATGCTTAACGATAGGGTTAGTTATCCCTACAATGTCAACCTCTTGAAAGCTATCCCGCCCTAAAAGCGGTACTGCTACATTACCTGTTATAGCTACAAGCGGCACTGAATCAAGATATGCATTAGCTATCCCTGTAACTAGGTTGGTAGCACCCGGCCCGCTAGTAGCGATAACCACCCCGGTATCACCGGTAACCCGTGCGTAACCGTCGGCGGCATGGGCAGCACCCTGTTCATGCGCTGTTATAATATTAGTTATGCGATCGGCGTTTTTATAAAGCTCATCATAGATATGAAGCACCGCCCCACCCGGATAACCAAACACCGTCTTAACCCCTTGATTGCACAATTCCTCAATCAATATCTGTGCGCCGTTTAATTTCAATTTAGTTCCTCCTTCAAATTTATTAAAAAAAGCCTTACAGCGTATGCTGTAAGGCTTTTAGTAAGCAGATTACTTTACTATACTACACCTATTAATCAGCACAACGCACTAAAACATTACCGAGAATCACGATAATGCTGACAATAATTATGAGTACGAGCGATGATAATGGTAGCATAGTTTTTTCCTCCATATAAATCAAAAATCCCCTACAGCGTTAGCTGTAAGGGATATAGTGAGTGTTACTATTCCTTATTAATCAGCGCAACGCAAAATGCCATTATCTTCGAGGAGGATAATGTTAATAAGGACTATAATAATAGCAGTTATTGAATATCTCATCTTGCGTCACTCCTTTTCGTTTTTTCTATAATACCATAGTTTTGCCAGCTTGTCAAGGGTAAATTGCAAAATTAATAAATTTTTTATGTAAAAATATTATCAGACAATATATAACTAGGTAGTTTATGCCACAAACAACCAAAAAAGGTTTATGTGAAACTATTCTTAAAATAAAATAATGACATTTCCTGTTGTTTCCCTTGCACACTACATATCATATTATCCTTCTCAACCATAAAAACATATCTTCAAGCGAAGTTTTAATCACATTCTCCAACCCGTGTGTGCCCTTGTCGTACTCGATATGTGTTGCGTTTAACCCTGCGTCCTTCATTATATTATAGGCAATTATTGCATCGGTTTGTCGGTAAATGTTATCGGCTGTTCCTTGTAAAAACAATACAGGGCAGTTAATATTTTTTAGTGAATAGATCGGAGCATTAGCGGTGGTATCACGATAAAACTCTATCCCACGCTCGTTTACTGTTGCACCATCCATTAGCTTCTCGAGATTATCTGCAAGAAGTTTTGACGGAGGATTACCATTGTTCATAAAGATATGTGCGCTGATACAGGTTCCTACCGAAACGATAAACGAAACCCTATCATCCTCTGCCGCAAGCCTAAGCGCCGCAGTTGAACCCGAGCTAAAGGCATAACACCCTACCCTAGTTTTATCCGCAAAGGACTGGCTACTAACCCAATCTATCACAGAAGATAGATTCTCCTTCCAGCGTCTATAGGTCATCTGATTAAAATCCCCGCCGGTTTCGCCACAACCAAAGAAATCAAAGGTCACAAAAGCCATATTACGCTCTATCGCCATATCCCTTAACAGCATAACAGTGTCATTCAGCTTTCGGCTTCCACCCCAACCGTGGCAGTAGATAATTACGGGAATATCTTTACAGTTGTTCATCGGCAGATAAACTGTACCTACATTTTTATCATCACTATCTATTTTAAAATCATATGAGTACATTAAAATTAACCTTTCATTAAATATACTTAGTAGTCTGCATATCCTTTAACATTCTGTAAAATTTACACTATACGTCCATACCTTCTTCGCTACCATTGACCGTGTCGTAATATTGTGGTATACTTATTGCAAATTAAACTTTAAGGAGTAACTATGTAGCTATGAATATCAACAAAGATAAGATTACCGCCCATTTTGGGGCAGATTTCTATGATAAAGTGATATCCGACCTAAAGAGATATGAAACGCTGTGGGGGCTTTCTGAATACGAACAGATTGATTACTATTCTGTTAACTGTATCTTTAGCTGTAAAAGCCATGAGTTTTCAGAGTGTATCCTAAAGATCGGGCGCCCGTGTCGGGAAACCCAGACGGAATATGATATGCTTAAAGAGTATGAATCCAAACGATTCTGTAAGGCTTATAGGGTAGATATCGATAACGGTATCCTGCTGATACAGCGCATTATCCCAGGTAAACAGCTTAGAGCAGAACAGGATTTAGACAAACGGCTTGACGGCTTTTGCCAAGTCTGGACTGGACTTCATAAGCCACCAATAAACAAACAGTCCTACCCTACCTACCTTGGATGGGTAACACGAATTGCTAAGTACATGTCCACACGAGAGGACTACCCCTGCCTTGCAAAACATATGGACAAGGCTAGCAAGCTATGCCAAAGCATGGTACAGCGGTACAACGGGAAATTACTGCTACATGGCGACCTGCACCACGATAATATTTTATTAGGAAGTGATGGCTACTACGTTATCGACCCAAAGGGGGTTGTGGGCGACCGTGTGTTTGACATCCCTAGGTTTATCCTAAACGAGTTTGGGGATGGGATAAACGATGAGTTTGTCAAGCGTTATCACTATATAGTAGCCTACATATCAAAAAGATTAGCTATCCCACAAAATGACATTAACCGACTTATGTATATCGAAACCTGCATGGCTAACAGCTGGAATGTGGAGGATAACTCACTACCAAATATGGATCAGGTGGAGTTTGTCAGCAGTTTACCGATAGATTAATGTTACCTACAAAACTCCAAAAGCTCATCTATACTGCTAATTATTACATCCTGCGCCGCTTTAGAATAGAGGTTTAACATCCCCACCTCACCCCGAAAGCTACGTTCTTCACAGGTGATACCGATATTTTTTCCAATCTGTGTGGGTATTTTATGGTTTTTATCGTTCTCTGTTATCTTGGTTAGGTAACCTTTAAGTATCAGCCAGTCAT
>CAZAOY010000005.1:0-16211 GCA_964486925.1 uncultured Oscillospiraceae bacterium | reverse complement strand
TTTTTATCGTTCTCTGTTATCTTGGTTAGGTAACCTTTAAGTATCAGCCAGTCATTAAGCTTTTGAGCGGTTATCCGTTTTTGTCCTCTCTGGATTAACAGACTGCTTATCCTGTCGGCAATTACCTTAATTGTTACCGCTTCATCCGTCCGCTCAATGGTGCTTTGGTGGGCGGCTACTGCTGTCGCCTGCTCATCAATATAGGCTACCTTATCGATAGGGCTATCCTTAAGATATCCTGCTATCTCGGCGATAAACAAGTCCCCATATCGTTCTAGCTTTGCTTTTCCCACCCCTAGGACGGATAACATCTCGGTCTGAGTTTTAGGAAGCTTCATACACATATCGGTAAGCGAGCTGTCCGAGAATACAACGTAGGACGGAACACCCTGCTCCTTTGCAAGCCTCGTTCTAAGCTCTCTAAGTGCAGTGAATAGACCTTTATCAACCGGCCTAATCGGGGTGTTATCCTGCCTTCGTGTAGACTCTGAGCGTTCTATCTCCTTTGAAAGCTTCATAACTACCGTTTCACCGCCCCGCAGTATACTGTTAGCATGTTGTCCTAGCTTTATTACCGGATACTCATCGTCAGTCTTTACCAGATAATCGCCAAGTATAAGATGGTTAATTATATCCCTAAGCTGTTTCTCCCCGCTTTGTGAGATACCGTAGGTGGACAGCTTGTCTAAGCCTAACCGCAAAACCTTCTCATTCTTGCTACCACGAAGCACCGCTATAATCATATTAACACCGTACCGCTCCCTCATGCGGTAGACACAGGACAGAATCTTCTGTGACTCCACCGTCACATCTACCGTTTCAAAATGGGTGTTACAGCTACTACAGTTTCCGCAGAAATTTTGTGGGGTTTCACCAAAGTATCGTAGGATATACCCCCTAAGGCAGTCGGTAGTGGTGCAGTAAAAGGTCATCTCCCTAAGTCGCTTGCGGTCACGCTCGATCAGTTCCTCATAGGACAACCCTTCCTCCTGCACAAAGTCGGTATCCTCATCTCTACGGTCACGTGAGTTTTCGATTAGCCATAGGTTGGTTCGTACATCCTGCCCACTGTATAGCAGGATACAATCAGCCTCCCCGCCATCACGTCCCGCACGCCCTGCCTCTTGATAGTAGCTTTCGATGTCCTTTGGCATGTTGTAGTGAACGACAAATGATACGTTTGACTTGTCAATCCCCATTCCAAACGCATTGGTTGCAACCATAATCCGTGCACGGTCATACAAAAAGTCATCCTGGTTTTCATGTCGTTCACTATCCGACAACCCCGCATGATACCTAGAAGCGCTGTAACCCTTCTCATTTAGCTTCTCGCAGACCTCCTCAACCAGCTTTCGTGTGCTACAGTAGACTATCCCACATCGATCCTGTTTATCCTTTAGAAATTCCGTTAGCGCCTGAAACTTATCCCTAGGTTTTTGCACCTCAAAGTAGAGGTTTTCTCGATCAAACCCTGTAACTAGTATCTCTGGACTTTTAAGGTTTAGTAGCTGTATAATATCCTCCCTAACCCGTGGAGTTGCGGTTGCGGTAAAGGCGGATACTATAGGTCGGGTGGGTAGCTTATCGATAAATTCAGGGATGGTACTGTAGCTTGGTCTAAAGTCCTGTCCCCACTGGGAGATACAGTGCGCCTCGTCCACCGTTAGCATGGAGATACGAACATCCCTTGCAAGCTCGATAAAATCATAGGTCATAAGCCGCTCGGGAGCTATGTAGATAAGCTTATACTCGCCGTTTCTCGCCCTCTTTACCACCATACCAATCTGGCGCTCTGTAAGTGAGGAGTTGATAAACGCCGCATTAATCCCCGCTTGGGTTAGCGCATTAACCTGATCCTTCATTAATGAAATTAACGGAGATACAATCAAGGTAACCCCCTCTAGCATTAATGCGGGTAGCTGAAAGCAGATGGACTTTCCTGCACCTGTAGGCATAATCCCTAGAACATCCTGCCCTTTAAGTATGCTGTTAACCAAAAGCTCCTGCCCGGGGCGAAAGCTGTCGTATCCAAAATGTTCCTTTAGTAAATTATAGTGGGTCATGCCCTAGTACCTCCATATCGCTTAGTTTAGGACAGATTAGTGTTATGCTCCTGCCAGATACATTCAGTTATTGCCATCCCCTCAAACTCCGCGGTAAAGGAGGAATCTAACGGACTACAAGCGTATACCCCAAGGTTTATCCTATCTCCCCCCTTAAACAGGTGAAATATTCTCATCTGTTTAAATTTAACTCCATCAAGGGAATTTTCGATTAAAAAGTCGCTCTCTCTGCGGCTTAGTCGGTAGTACATCTCTTGGTAATCAGAGGTTATATCTGTTGTCGCCCAGTCGGAGTAACCATTGTTAGTTACCACACTGCCTAGCTGACTGTAGTTCTCATTTTGATACTCAATCGACGCCTTAAACCAGTTGTCGCTATCTTGATATATTATAACACCGCATTGGTCAAACATCTTCTTGCTGTTAAACCTAGTCTTTACGGTAAAGCTAAAGTACCTCTCGTCGATAGGTAAAAGTAGTGCGGGGGCGTTGTCGTTTCTAAAACCGTAGTAGGTGCGTTGCCAGAAATCGGTAACGGGTTGTGTGTTAATGGTTACTTTTTCAGGCGATACCGTTTTGGTAGTAGGCTCATTCAGCCATACTGCCCTTGATGTGTCAAAGCTAAACATAAGAAACACTCCTTTTCTCTAAATAAATTCATTATACATCATAAAATATGAAAATTCAAGTGCAATCTTGTTAACACTTGTTTTATTAAAATAGCGTTACTACAAATACATAAGATACAAAAACCCATTAGGAGAGATTATGATACAGTTACCAGAACATGTTACTAAAGCACTCATGCTACTAGAAGATACCGGCTATGAGGGGTATGTAGTAGGTGGGGGGATTAGAGATCTTATTATGGGAAAAACCCCTACCGATTATGATATTACCACTAACGCAAAGCCCGAGGAGATTCTGCTCACCTTTAGCGGATACAAAACCATCCCCACAGGGATAAAGCACGGTACTATCACCGTTTTACTCGACAAAATCCCGCTAGAGATAACCACCTACCGTATAGACGGCGACTACACCGACCACCGCCGCCCCGACACCGTCACCTTCACCACAAAGCTACAGCACGACCTAGCAAGGCGGGATTTTACAGTTAACGCTATCGCCTATAATCCTAAGGTAGGACTAGTCGACCCATTTTGTGGTATCGATCATATAAACTCAAAGCTTATCAAAGCTGTGGGAAACCCCGATATACGCTTTGAGGAGGACGCACTGCGTATACTGCGTTGTCTTAGATTTGCCGCCACACTGGATTTTACCATACATCCACAAACACACCTTGCCGTCCATGATAAAAAACATCTATTAAAAAGCATATCGATAGAACGGATAACCACCGAACTTACAAAAACCATCCTTGCTAAAGACCCCTCTACTATACTCCAAAGCTACACTGACGTGTACGAGCAAATCTTGCCAGAGCTACGACAAAACCATAACAATTATGCCGCCCTGCAACACCTCCCGCCTATATTCCAGCTGCGGCTAGCCGCAATGTTATGTAATATGATACCATCGATAGCAATAGAATATGTTAAGTCGATACTAAAAAAACTAAAGCTTGATAACCTAACAATCCAAAAGGTACTAACACTTATACATCACCACAAGGTAACTATCCTCCCTACAAAACCCTGTATCAAACACTGGCTTAACAAGCTAACCCCTCCCCTATTCGATGACCTACTCACCCTAAAATCCGCCCTGTCCTATGTGGGTTATTACGAGCTACAGCCTGTAGAGGAGTTGTCTGTGATTAAGCACATCACTGAAAAAATCCTAAAAAGCAAAGAATGTTACCGCCTATCCGAGCTGTCGGTAGACGGTAACGATTTAATTGCTATTGGTATAAAACAAGGTATCCAAATTAAAGAGATTCTGCAAACCTTGCTGTCACTTGTTATAGAGGGTAGACTTAAAAATGATAAAGAAAGCTTGATTAACTATGTAAAGTCTAATCATGCCTTAAGCACCACTTAGTTAACGCATAACGCTTGGATATCTCTACCTTTAACTAGATAACTCTAACCCTTACAATATCCTCTATATCCATTAACTTGCTAACTACATCATCATCGTTAAATGAGCCTGTAACATCTAGGATGGTGTATGCAGTATCCTTTTTAGATTTGTTTGCCATATTTTCAATGTTAATGCCAGACTCCGAAATCACTGTAGATATCTTTGACAGCATAGCTACAACATTTTTATGTATTATGCAGATACGCTTCTCACTCCCCTTAGATAAGGAAAGGTTAGGTAGATTAACAGAGTTTACGATATTACCGTTTTCAAGGTAATCAATCACCTCAAGCGCCGCCATCTTAGCACAGTTATCCTCCGATTCAGGGGTGGAAGCACCTAGATGAGGGAAGCCTACAACACCCTTGCAGTCTAACATCTCATCGGTTGGGAAGTCAGTGATATATACAGTTACCTTCTTTTCTCCTAACGCTTCAAGGATATCTTCGGTGGATACAAGCTCTGCACGTGAGAAGTTTATGATCCTAACCCCAGTTTTCATCATCGCTATAGATTCCTTATTTACCATATCCTTAGTTTCTGCATTATACGGTACATGAAGGGTGATAAAATCAGAATTTTCATACAGTTCTTTTAAAGATCCCGCCTTAATAACCCCGCTCTTTAGCCCCCAAGCCGCATCTATACTGATATATGGGTCGTATCCATACACCGTCATACCAAGGCTCATCGCCGCATTCGCCACAAGCACACCAATCGCTCCAAGCCCTACAACACCAAGCTTTTTACCCATAATTTCAGGACCTGTAAACTGCGCTTTTCCCTTCTCAACCGACTTAGAAACCTCAGCACCTTGTCCCTTTAGGGTCTTAACCCATTCCATAGAAGCCGATACCTTTCTAGCCGACATAAGAAGTCCTAGAAGCACCATCTCCTTCACCGCATTAGCGTTCGCACCGGGGGTGTTAAACACAACAATACCCTTTTCGGTACAGCTTTCTACCGGGATGTTGTTAACCCCCGCACCCGCTCTGGCAATAGCTACCACGCTGTCCTCAATCTGGATATCATGCATGGAAGCAGAACGAACTAATACTGCATCGGGATTTTCGATCTCATCACCCCATGTATACTTTGCCCTGTTAAAGTTATCTAAACCGTATGGTGATATCTTGTTTAATGTTTTAATGTTGTACATGTGAATACTCCTAACATATTTTATTTATTATTAAGTCTTATCTAATAAACCCGCTTACCATTATAGTCCGCTACGGTAACCGTTACTTGACCTTCCTCTCCAATTTCACTAACGAACATACTACTTCCTGGAGATATATAATAAGATATACAGTTATTCATTATCAAGGTTTTAGCAGTTAAATCCCTACCCATAGAGTAAAGGCTGGCATTTTGAGATAGGTAGTATATCTTATCCTTGAATACTTTAAAGGCTCGCCCATTGTTAAGCTTTGTAATGGTAGCTGTCTTTTGGTTCTTTGTGTCATAGCTATATAATGTTGAGGTATATGTTAATCTTTTTATAGAATCAGAATCTAGGACGGTGTAGTACAAAACACCCTTATATATCTGAAAATCGACAACTGCATAGGTTGAAGTGTGTAGGGTATCCACATATCTCTCAAGCTCCGCTTCTGATACAGAATAATTGACCTTAAAGCTCTTTACCCTTTCAACCTTTTGAGGTGATGCAATTAAAAACCTCTTAATCGTTACAGACGAGTCAAACCCATACTCTGCAAAGTAGAAATACCCATCATCATACTGCAGCCAAACATATCCAACATCATCACCTATCTTTGCCTTAGAAAGGTTTTGACATTTTTTATCAGCTTTGACTAGATACTGTACCTTGTTGTCTGCACTGTCATGCTCAATCCAGTAAAAATATCCATCTACATAATACACCCTTGTGTACTCCTTGAGGGAATATATACTGGTTTTGCTTCCTGTGTTAGTATTAAGCTTTACTAATGTATTAGACACAAAATGATAGTTCTTATCATATACAGTTTCACAAAAATACAGTTCATCCTCTACATTTATAAGATTGCCTGACGCTGTTGTGGTTGGAAACTTCTTTACCACCTTGCTTACGGATTTGGTGTTATCAACCTTGTAGATGTATGATGGTGCAGTTATGTTAGCGCTACAAAAAAACTGTGTTCCACCGGTATTACTAATCGGATCCTCAAGGTTTGAAAGTATGTAAGAATAACGCCCGATATCAACAAGGCTACTATTTTGCTGGGTAAACTCATCTATAGTGGTTTTTCTTGAAGGAGGTGGGTCATCCTCTGGGAATATCGCTGTCTTATGATAGCTAATACTATCATCAACAAGCTTTATCGCCTTGTCATAATCCACATCCTGCTTAAACATAACAGACAATATTGACCTTGCAACCTTTTTCGACTGCATTAACAATAGAACAGTTCTATACTTATATTGCGAATAGAGCCCAATATTTCTAAAGGCTTCAAACGCGGCTTTAAAATCTGAGACAGTGCTTGACGCTTTAGACTTTAACATATCCTGCTCTTTTGTGATCATTACAGAGTACGCCGCATCCTCAAACTCACCCGCTACCTCTATAAGCGCTAGTCTTGTGGTTAACTCGTCAGTTCCTGTAAGCAGATTACCTAACGCGATACCAACCTCATAGCCGGCATAAAGCACCCCTGCGGAAGTTGCAACACCCTTGCTTCCCGCCTTAGCACCTATAGAGACCGCCTTTACCCCCATTGAGGTAGCCGTCTTTACCAAAAAAGCTCCTACCGATTTAATTATCTTAGTCTTATATATTTCAAATGCAGTTTTTATACCGCCAGTTAGCGCTTGCTTGACAATTTCAAAAATATCACCCTGCATAAATCCTTCTAGCTGCTCAGTATAACGCGTAATACTTTGGTTAACCCCCTTTGTACCTTTTTTACCCATTTCACTTAAGTTTTTCTTAAATGCTTGGGTTGTATTAGCGTACGCCATCGCCACCGACATAAAATCACGAAACGATACAGCACCCTTAACAATGGTGTTTAGGTTGTTAAGCGTAGACAGTACATCTGCAAAACGCTTTGTAGACTTAAGGAATGCCACTAACGAACCGTCCCTTATTGCCTTGTCAAAGATTATATCGCATTTTTTAAGTAACTGTGCATCCTCTGCTCCTATGCTACCGGCACTGGAAAAGATAAACTCGATACGTTGCTTATCGGCTATTGCCGCCGCTAAAACCTTGTCATCTATAGGGATAAACTTTAAAAAGTCAATCATTGCAGTAATGGTATTCCCTATCTGTAGTGGAAGCTCTCTGTTAAAGTATTCATCCAATCCGTTAAAGGTATCCTGCGCAAGTATAAACTCTGAAAGGAAAATATCATATTTATTATCCACAAAACCAAAGGAGATTCCAGAATAAAGCTTACGTAACCCCTCTGTGCTTTTAAACATATCCGCAAGGTCATTAGCTATCCGAACAGCCTTAAGGGATTTATACACCGCTGTATTAGGAAAATTACGCTGTTGCTCCTTAGTAGCAGTAGCATAAAGATCCAATGCCGAGAATGAGAATACCATTGCTAAAATAAATATTAACGATATTATCTTTTTCATAGACATCACCTACAAATTATTATTGTTAACCGTCCTATACATTTAGCTATATAAGCTTAAAGGTACCGCTATAGCAATAATTAAACCAAAAAACGTAATACTAACTATACTCGATACCTTTCTTATATATATTAAGAATGTGCCTTTTCAAACTCTGCCATAAACGAAACTAATGCTTTTACCCCCACTATAGGCATAGCGTTATAGATGGAAGCTCTCATACCGCCTACAGAACGGTGACCTTTAAGGTTAATAAATCCCTTTTGCGCCGCTTCTTTAACAAATATTTTATCAAGGTCATCGTTGCCGGTTACAAACGGAATATTCATTAGCGAACGTGCATCTCCCTGTACAGTAGCGCTAAACATCTTTGAGCTGTCAAGGAAGTTGTATAGTATACCCGCTTTTTCTTCGTTTATCGCCTTCATCTTTTCAAGCCCGCCAATGGTGTCCTTAATCCATTCAAGCACAAGCTTACAGATATATATGCTGTAGGTAGGAGGTGTGTTGTACATTGAATCGTTGTCTACATGAGTCTTATAGTCAAACATTGTAGCCGCTTCTTTAGGGCAGTTGCCGATAAGATCCTCACGGATAATTACAACAGTAAGTCCGGCAGGTCCCATGTTCTTCTGCGCCCCTGCATATAGTACGCCAAACTTTGATACATCAATTGGCTCGGAAAGAATACAGCTGCTAACATCCGCAACGAGCGGAACATCACCTGTGTTAGGAAGTGTAGCAAACCTTGTACCAAATATCGTATTGTTTAGGCAGATATGAAAATAATCCGCATCCTTACTAAAGGTAGCGCTATCCAGCTGTGGTATGTAGCTAAAGGTTTTATCCTCTGACGAAGCGATAACGTTTGCAGTTCCAAACTTTTTGGCTTCGCTATATGCCTTCTTTGCCCATTGTCCCGTAATTACAAAGTCCGCCTTCTTGTTTTTAACCATTAAATTAGTAGGCACCATCGCAAACTGGGTAGAAGCCCCGCCCTGTAAAAATAGAATCTTGTAGTTGTCAGGAACATTAAGAACCTCACGTAAAAGCTTTTCACATCCAAATATTATCTTTTCGTACTCTTTTGAGCGGTGTGACATCTCCATAACAGACTGGCCGCTCCCGTCATAATCCAGCATCTCTGACGCCGCTCTCTCCAAAACCGCCTCAGGCAGACATGATGGCCCTGCACTAAAGTTATATACTCTACTCATAGCTATCCTCCGTTTATATTTATTATTTCTAATTATTATTATAATGTGTTTTCTCTAAAAAGTCAATAGTATTTGCTGTAAATACACACATTTTATAGTTTCAACTAAAACCTTATATTATATGTAGATAATTTGTAAATGTTGACAAATATTTCACAAGCATAACCAAACCCCATTACAAAAGTTTTTTACCAGATAAATTTCTGTATAAAATAATTTATTTCGGTAAAACTTTAATTACACTTAATAAATTTATTTACAAGGGAGATAAGTTATGCAGACTAAAAAATCATTTTTCAACTCCAAAGGTTTTTATATAGCAATAATACTTAGTGTTGTATCCGTAACCGTTGCAACCTATGTTGCTATTAACATGACCGTTAATAATCTTACAAACGAGGCAAAGCTAGAGGAAAACCTTAGCGAAAACTCGCTTAATCTTGAAAAGGTTATAGAGCAAGAGGAGGCAAGTCTAAACGCTAACAATGATGTTAACAATGCGCCTTTTAGCAGCTCTTCCAGCGAGCCTGCAAAGGATTCTGTTAACCAAGATCAACCTACGACAGCACCAGAGAACAATAAAACCACAGAAAATAACCAAAACAACAGTACACCTAAAACTCCCACTACTCCAAAAGCTACCACCACTAACGTTAAGTTTATCCTACCTATCAAAGGGAATGAGATAAACAGCTACAGCAATGGAGAACTTATCAAATCTGTTACTCTAAATGAGTGGAGAACACACGATGGTATCGACCTGCTTTCTGAAGTAGGAACACCTGTAAAATCCGCAGGTGCTGGTACTGTTAAGGACAGTTATATCGACCCGCTTTGGGGTAACTGTGTAATAATCTCACATGCAAACGGTGTTGAAACCCATTACTACAACCTTGGAACTAACGTACTTGTAACAAAAGGTCAAAAGATTAAGCTAGGTGATGTAATCGGTAGCATAGGAACAACTGCAGAGATCGAGGCGGCATTACAACCTCACGTTCACTTTGCCGCTAAAAAGGATGATAAATGGATTGATCCTAACTCGATAGTAAAGAGTAAAACAGCTGAATAGTACAGGTAATTAGCTAGGTTCGCATACAATGCGAACCTTACATACTGTAGCTTTAGCAAAGCTTTTAGTTAAAATAAATGTTAATGCAGTAGCTAAATAGGAACGCATTGTTTGCGTTCCTATTTATGTATGCTTTCGCAACTATTACATTCAAATATAGCTTGAAATGCTACATTTTGTTAACATATTATTCTTTTTTCTGCATATGCTTGCAATTTCCTATTAATTGTAGTATAATTACTATTGATCTAACAAATTATTTGGAGGGTTTATATTGGTATGATTAAAGAGAATCAAACCCTATTTAATAGAATTAATATCTTAACTGATGGCCTCTGTCTTGCAGTTTCCATGTTATTGGCATATATTATACGTTTTAGTCTACTTCTAAACGGCGTAAACAGCTTCTCTGGGCAGACGTATGTTACCATAACTTTAGTACTTACTGCTATCCAGTTTGTGACCTACAGCCTCTTTAACCTATACGGCTCGTTTCGGTCAATCTCGTTCTCTAAAGAGATAATCTCGGTGGTTAACGCAAACTTTATTATGCTAGCAATCTCGCTATCAACCCTGTTTATCTTCAAGTTGGTTGATATATCCCGTTGGTTAATTGTAATATTTATCCTTGTTAACTGTACAACATCTATTTTAAAGCGTTTAATACTACGAAAGACCTTAACAACGATACGACAAAAGGGATATAATCTAAAAAACATAATTATAGTAGGATCTAAAAGCACTGCGGCTAGGTATCTTTCTATCATTAAAACCAATAAGAAATTAGGATTTTCCTACTGCGGATATATCTCAGACGACGACAACTTTGAAGGTGAGAGGTTAGGCAGTTTTTCTGATATTACGCAGGTACTTTCAGCAAAAAAGCCAGACGAGGTAATCTGTGCTATCGATATATCAGATGCTGTCTACCTAGAATCCATCGTTTCAGCATGTGAAAAAACTGGGACTAAAATTTCTATTATCCCATTCTGCTACCAGTACATCCCTGCAAACCCATATATCGACCAGATTGAGGATATCCCTCTTATTAATATAAGAAGGATACCACTTGACAACCTAGGTAACGCTTTCATTAAGCGTTTTATAGATATAATACTTTCTATAATCTTTATTATAATCTCCTCTCCGGTTATGATTGTGACCGCCTTTACCATAAAAGCTACATCAAAAGGACCTGTAATCTTTAAACAACAGCGAGTTGGGCTTAACAAAAGGGAGTTTACCATGTATAAATTTAGATCAATGGTAATCAATAACTCTCAAGACACCGCATGGTCAACCCCTGTTGACCCACGAAAAACCAAGTTTGGTTCGTTTATCCGCAAGTTCTCTATAGATGAGCTTCCACAGTTCTTTAACGTTTTAAAGGGTGATATGAGCATTGTAGGCCCTCGCCCCGAGATACCACATTTTGTGGACAACTTTAAAGAGAGTATTCCATTGTATATGGTTAAACATCAGGTAAAGCCTGGTATTACAGGGCTAGCACAGATTAATGGTTACCGTGGCGACACCTCTATACAAAAACGTATTGAGTTTGACATAAAATATATTGAGAACTGGAATATCCTTTTAGATATTGATATTATCTTAAAAACTATATTTAAAGGATTGAAAAATAAGGAAAGTCTTAACTAAATGATTGGAGTTAACTAATGAAAAAAAACAGTGCTACACCAGCAAAACAGCCATTTAATATGATGTTCATACCCGTAATAGTTGCAATAACCGTAATCCCCCTTTTAGTGCGTACAATAAACGTTAAACTAAGGTATGATGAGCTACCCTACTACTCTTACTCTGACTATCTTGATTTTTTTTCCAGAGCAAAATCATATGTACTTATAGCTGTAGCAGTAATAATGTTGGCAGTTATTATCTTTTTCTTCAAACGATTATCTCCAATGCTGTCATTCTTTAAACATAATATTTATATAAAGATTTATCTTATCTCGGCTTCAGTGTTTTTGGTTTTTACGCTGTTGTCAAGTATATTCTCGGACTATAAGGATATCTCATTCTTTGGTTGGCATGATCGTGCCGAAGGGTTTATCTCGATTATGTGTTATATTGTACTATTCCTGTACACAGCCTTTACCTATAAAACCAGTAAAGATTTTACCTATATTATTGCATGTTTAACGGTGGTTGTTGCGATTACCTCATTTATCGGTGTGTTCCAGTACTTTGGAAACGACCTTATTGCGTCGGATATCGGTAAGTATCTTGTGTTTGGTGCTAACGCTCCTAAAACTGAGGATATTAATCTGCTATATGAAACAGGAAAGCTATATGGTACATTCTTCCATTACAACTATGTTGGTAGCTTCGTAGCAATCACAGTGCCGATATTTGGTGTGATGGCAGTTTTTGAGCAATCTTTAAAACGCCGTATTATCTGGATTGTATCAGTTATTCTATCCCTCTGGCTGTTGCTTGGAAGCACCTCACGTGCAGGTATAATCGGTATTGCTATTGCTGTGCTTTTCGCTGTGGTAATAATGTTTAACCGCATAATAAGGTACTGGAAGCCATTTGCAATCTCGATACTTGCTGTAATTGTGGTTGCGGTAGGGTTAAACTTTGCAACAAACAACAAGATCTTTGAAAGGATTCCATCTTTAATCTCGGATATACTTAGTGTCTTTAGCGACACCTCTAACTTTAACTATCTAGACCATATACCTGTACGGGATATAAAGAACACTGAAAAAGGTGTTTCAATTACCAGTCAGCTTGATACAATTAATGTTGCTACTGATAAAGATAAAATAACCTTTACCGACAGCAAGGGGGAGAATGTATCCTCTAGTTTTTCTGATGACATGTATATTATTACCGACCCTAGATTCCCTGGATACTCCTTCGCACACCTTGCGCTTAATGATAAATCCACCTACCGAGATGCACTTGTGCTATACCTTAACAGCGCACCTAACTTTCTATTTAGGATAGACAGTGATAACTCTATCTATCTTTGTAATATATCCAGTAATCGTAGAATTGATCTTGAGTTTCCAAAAACAATAGGCTTTAAAGGTAAAGAGCGGCTAGGATCTGCCCGCGGATACATCTGGTCACGTGCACTTCCTATGCTATCTGATAATCTAATTCTGGGCACAGGCCCCGACACCTTTATGATTAATTTTCCACAAAACGATCTACTCGGTAAATACTGGGCATATGAAACCACGACGATATTCGTGGACAAGCCACATAACCTATTCCTCCAGATATTTATAAATTACGGCGGTGTAGCACTGCTAGCATTTTTAATTTTACTAATTACCTATTTTGTAGAGTCTATAAGGCTGTATGCATTTAAGAAGGAATATAACAAGGATCAGGTTATAGGTATTTCGGTATCACTAGGTATTATTGGATACTTCTTTGCGGGGATATTTAACGATTCAATCCTAGCTGTAGCACCTGTATTCTGGATAATGCTAGGTGTTGGAATTGCGGTTAACTGCAAGAATAGACAGGATTTATTATCTGTTGAGGATAGGACTAAATAGATAAGAGTATAATCAAAATAGATCAGAGCCATACCGATAAGCTATCGGCATGCTCTGATCTACTATTTTAGTAAAGTATTCTTAAATAGCTTTAACCACATTATGCAGTATATTGCTACATAAACCATTGCATTAACTATAAAGCTATAACGTTTTTTATAATGCTTATCATAAAACAATAACATTGATTTATAAAACCATTTAATTACAAAAGGTGACCCCTTGGCTATACCACTTTGATACTTCTTATGAAGAATTGTATAGTCTGCATAGTAAAACACCTTTTTCCCGCTCTCCTTAATACGATAGCATAGGTCAATATCCTCACCGTACATAAAAAACGACTCATCCAAAAGTCCTACCCTATCAAGTACACTTCGTGGGATTAACATAAATGCACCCATAAGACTATCGACCTCGCATGAGGCTGTATCCTCTAGATATGAATAGGTGTATCTACCAAACCTCTCCGTTTTAGGAAAAAGCTTGTTAAGCTTTAAAAAATAGCAGAGTGAGTTAAATGGTGTAGGAAATCCTCTCCTGCACGCATGGTCAAGCTCCCCAGATGGTCTTAGCACCCTGCACCCAAGCGCTCCTATGTCACCATGCTTTTTGATATACGCCATACACCGATCGATCGTATCAGCGTATACAACCGTATCTGGGTTTAAGAGTAGTATATACTCCCCCCTTGCCGCCCTAATCCCAATATTATTAGCATTTGCATAACCGTTATTATCCGCTCTAATGAAGGTAATGTTACCCTCACTATCTGTAATATCGCCGACAATCTCACCCTCATCTGTAGAGTTGTCTACCAAGATAATCTCGTATTCCGTTGACTTAACGGTATTTTTAATAGAAGCAAGACATTCTAAGGTGTCCTGCCTTGTATTAAAGTTTACGATAATTATGCTAAGCTGTAGTTGTTTCATCAAGGCTATTCCTTCGCTGATGTATGTGTTTGTGTTTCCTGTGTTAGCTCCCCAGTAGATAGCTCGCAAGCTGACAACTCGCTAGCTAACAGATCGATCTCAAACTTTTTTGAGGGTGCTTGATCTGAATCTACTACCTTTTTCTCTAATAATGCCACATGTTGTATTAATTTTTTAATTTTCTCATTTTGTTTTGATACTATTGAGGTAATAGACATAAGTATTATCATTAAGAAGAATAATTCTAATGCAAAGACCGCATTAGTCACACTTGCAATTCCAACAAGTTTAGCTAGCTGCTCAATCGTTGAAGGAAAGATAACCGCTAAAAACATCACTACACCAGTTATTAACCAAAGCAATGAATATTTAAGTGTCAACGACTTATTTCTCAAGAAGTAGATAATAGCCGCAAAGTAACAAAGTATACCTAATACCAAAAACACCTGCAATGTTACTGCCATTTAATCCTCCTCTTCTTGTTGAACGTTAGACGATAGAGTAAAATTGCTAACGATACCTTGAACATATAGTAGATAGGCTTCCATGCTGTGATTGAGCTTTCACCAGTGGCACGTTCATGCATAATTACTGGGACTTCTTTTATCCTTGCCTTATGCATTGCTGCTGAAACAATTGCTTCTGGTTCAGGATAATCCTGCGCGTAATCTTCTGCAAACAGTTCTATCATCTTTCTATTAACCGCTCTAAATCCACTTGTTACATCCTTAACCTTAGCGCCACTGCAAACTTTAATAAGTTTGCTTAATAAATTTATCCCAAGTCGCCTCATCCCCGACGTTTGAAAGCCTTCATTAGTAATAAAACGTGAGCCTATTACTACATCGGCTTGTCCGTCTACAATAGGCTTAATTGCATCCTTTAAATACCGTGGGTCATGCTGTCCGTCTCCATCCATCTGGATAGCAATGTCATATCCATTGTTCAGTGCGTAAAGATACCCAGTCTGAACTCCACCGCCAATGCCTAAATTAATTGGTAGGCTAACATAGTTAAATCCCTTCTCCCGACATATATCCGCTGTTTTATCCTTAGAGCAGTCATTAATAATCACATAATCCATATCTGGGGCACACTTAGTGATATTACGTATTACCGCCTCGATATTCTCCGCTTCATTATACGCTGGAATTATTATTAATGTTTTCATTACATCCTCCTCGTTTAACGTCATCCCCTAAGGTTAGCTATAAATGCCCTTACACCCTTTTTATTAAGCAGAAAAAGCACAACTGTTAACGCTAACAAAACTAGATACCTAACAACCAACTTATCAATTAATAGGTACATAAGTCCCGCAAAAACAATGACCATAAGGCTTACGATTAGTATTAGCTTAATATCGTAGATTCTGCGCTTGTCCACACTACGCATAAAGAAGTAGTGGGATACTGCCAGCACTATGTAACTAAATGCAGTTGTAAATGCCGCCGCCACATATCCAAGCCGTGGAATAAGAAGTAGGTTTAACACAATATTTATCACTGCCGCCATTACCGAGGACACCGCAATGTATTTTGTCTTTTTATGAAAGTACTCCACGTCATAGAAAAACAGGTACAGAAACTGAAAGAACATCCCTATAACAAGCGCAGGAAGGATATAGACCGTTTCATGATACTCACTAGACAAAAACCATCGTACCATCTCGGGTGTTATGGTTAACAGTCCGATTGATAGAAAGAAACCTAGCAACACCATAAACCGTGAGTTATTGTATA
>CAZAOY010000004.1:0-70036 GCA_964486925.1 uncultured Oscillospiraceae bacterium | reverse complement strand
AAATATTGAACATATTATCTTTTACCTATTGACAAATAAAAATTAATCTGATATAATGAGTATCCAACACATAAAAAAGGGGGGTAGATGTATAGCTATGGATAAACAGGCGGTAAGGAATCGGTATGAGGACGCGGTGAACAGCTTTATCGAAAAGATAAAGAAGGATGTTAACGTAATTGCGGTTATTGTGCAGGGAAGCCTGTCATATGACGTGGTGTGGGAGAAGAGTGACGTGGATATGACGGTGGTAGTGAGGGATCAGAATATCACTACAAAAAGCTACTGTATTGATGAGGACAATATAGTGCTTAATGCGGAAATTGTGCAGAGAAGTCAGTTTAAGCGGCATCTGGAACGGCAGACGGGAGGGTCGTTTGGTCATTCATACCTGTTAAAGGGGCGGATATTGTATACCACCGATGAAAGTCTAAATGAATACTTTGAGGAAGCAAAGCAGATTGGAACTACCGACATGCAGCGTTCAATCTTCTACATGGCGGGAGAGCTTTTCGGACTGATGAACAAGGTTCAAAAGTGGCTTGTGGTAAAGGACGATGTTACCTATGCAAGGCTGTATGCACTAAAGGCGGCGCAGGTAATTGCTAGCATGGAGGTTTGTCGCAACCTAACGATACCCACAAGAGAGGCAGTGCTACAGGCAACCGAGCTAAACCCACAGCTTATGGAGAGGTTTTATCAAACACCTATGAAAGGTAGCATGACTAAGGATGAGCTTTTTAGTCTGGTTGACGATATGGATCGATACCTTGAGAGCAACATAGACAATATTATGAACATAGCGCTAGAATGTCTTGGTGACGGCGAGGTAAAGACGTTAACCCAGATCTCAAACTACTATAAGGTTGAAGGGCACTTTATAGTTAACATCTTTGAATACCTAAATGAAAAGGGGAAGATTGAGCGGTTAAGTGAAACGATAAGGATTACACCAAAGGGAAAGATGCTAGTGGAGGAAGTAGCATTCTTGTATGTAAAGGACTAAAGGGAGGACTATTACTCTGTTTAGTGATGGTAGTAGTAATAGATAAAATGTAATACGTTTCTATTACTTGTTATGGCTTTGGATGACTGCTGCTTAACTATTTAACTATGGAGTAATATAAACACGGTAGATAAGGACAGGTGGATAATGGCTGTTAGAACAACAATTGAGGTAATTGGAGCTAAGCAAAACAACTTAAAAAATCTATCTATTGAGATACCTCGTGATAACCTAATCGTTATTACTGGGGTGTCAGGGTCGGGAAAATCATCTTTAGCATTTGATGTAATATACGGAGAGGCACAGCGGCGGTTTTTAGATTCCATCTCTAACTTTGCAAAGAGCCGCATTAGCCAGGTTAAAAAACCGAAGGTGGACTTTGTGCGGGGTCTGTCACCGGTAATTGCAATTGAGCAGAAGAAGGGTAACAACAACCCACGCTCTACTGTGGGGACAGTAACGGATATACATGACTATCTACGACTACTCTATGCTACAGTGGGGGTCGGGCGCTGTCCTGTCTGTGGGCATTCGCTAAAACAGGTATCTGCCGCCCAGATGGCGGAGCATATCTCTAACCTACCTAAAGGTACACAGGTGGAACTACGTGCGCCTATATACAAGATATACGGTGAGGGGTATGAATATCTATTTACAAAGGTTCGGGAGAAGGGGTATAAAAACCTGCTTGTGGACGGTAAGCCATATGATCTATCCAGTAAAGAGGAGCTGGATGACGAGCGGGAGTACGAGATGGAGATTATCGTTGATAGATTTACCATCCGTCCTGATGTGTACATACAGATTGCTAAGTCTATAGAGGCGGCGATGGTGTCGCTTAGTGAGGATCTATTCATTAAGGTAGAGGTAATCGGCGGGGTGGATGAAAGCTTTTATGAAGGGTTTGGATGTCCAAACCACAGGTATTCGCTATGCGAAATGCAACCCTTCCACTTCTCCTTTAACACCCCTGCCAGTGCCTGCAATACCTGCCTTGGGGTGGGGAGGTCTTATGTGGTTGAGCCTAGGTTTTTGGTGCTAAACCCTGAAAAAAGCATTATGAAGGGCGCGCTTAAGAATACCATGTTTAACCCCGCAGGCAAGGATAGCTACAGAACGGCTATAATATACAGCCTTTCACAAAAGTACAACTTTTCCCTTGAAACCCCCTTTAATCAGCTCCCCGATAGGATACATGATATCCTTTTCTACGGTACTAAGGGTGAAAAGGTTAAGATGGTGCAACCACCCTTCTCTACAAAGAAGAACTGGATAGTCGGTAGGGAGTTTCCGTTTGGAGGGTTTGTACACGATATTGAAAGCTGGTACAGAAACTTTATAAGAAAGTCTATTAGTACCGAAACGATAGAGCCTGATTTTATTAAGGATACCATGATCGAGAAGGTATGCCCTGAATGTCACGGTGCTAGGTTAAAAAAGCAAAGGCTGTCGGTTACTATATCAAACCGAAATATTGACGAGCTTTGCAGGATGCAGCTGCCAGAGCTCTTAGATTTTCTGTCCTCGATAGAGTTTGAGGAAGATAAGCAGGATGTAGGAAAAAGTATTGTCACCGAGATCCAAACCCGTATACAGCTACTAATCGATATTGGGCTACACTACCTAAACTTAGGCAGGCGTAGTGACACCATATCGGGTGGAGAGATGCAGCGTATTAAGATGTCTACCCAGATAAGCAGTGAACTAATGGGGATGTTATACGTTATGGATGAGCCTAGTATCGGGCTTCACCCTAGGGACTCAAACAAGGTTATAAACATTATGAAGAAGCTTAGAGATATCGGGAATACCGTTATCGTGGTTGAGCATGATGTTGAAACGATGATGAATGCCGACTATCTTGTGGAGGTAGGCCCAGGGCCCGGTATCCATGGTGGTAACATTATGGCGAAGGGGAGCTATGACGAGTTTATCAAGCAAAGCTCTGTGACAGGGGATTTCCTGCTGGGTAAACGCAAGATTGACCCACCGAAGAAACGTCGTCATACCACCGACCAGGCTATAACGATACAAGGAGCAAGGGAGAACAACCTAAAGAATGTAACGGTTGAAGTTCCCCTTGGAGTATTTGTCTGTGTTACAGGGGTGTCGGGGTCGGGTAAGAGCACCTTAATTAACGAAACGATGTACAAGCAGTTGGAGGTTTTGAAAAAATCCTCCCGTATCGTAGCGGGTGAGCATGACTTTCTACTGGGATACGACAGCATTAATCAGGTAATTAACATCGACCAGACCCCGATAGGACGAAGCAGTAAATCTAACCCTGCTACCTATGTAGGGGTGTTTGACCGAATTAGGACGGTATTTGCCGAAACCGAGCTTGCTATATCCCACGGATACAAGGCGATAGACTTTAGCCTAACCCATGCTAACGGTACACGCTGTGAGAACTGCACAGGGGATGGGGTAATTATTACAAACCTACAGTTTATGGCGGATATCGAAACGGTATGCCCTGTATGCAAGGGTCTTAGGTACTCACAAGAGGGGCTAGAGGTTAAGTATAAGGGAAAGAACATCTCCGAGGTGCTTGATATGACCATTGAGGAGGCGCTAGAGTTTTTTTCTGATGTAAAGTATCTACAGCATAAGCTATCCATCATGAACGAGTTAGGGTTAGGATATATTAAGCTAGGTCAGCGTTCCACCACCCTGTCAGGCGGGGAGGCACAGCGGGTTAAGCTTGCGTATGAGCTAGCTAAGATTAAGCGGGGTAGCCATAATTTATACATACTAGATGAGCCGACTACAGGACTTCACCTATCCGATATACAAAAGCTTTTAGAATGTCTTAATAAGCTTGTAGACAACGGACATACCGTACTAGTTATCGAGCATAACTTAGATGTAATAAAATCAGCCGATTATATAATTGATATGGGGCCGGAGGGTGGTAACCACGGGGGGTATGTTGTAGCCGCCGGTACACCTGAACAGGTTGCGAAGGTTAAGGAGTCCTATACAGGTAGATTCTTAAAGGAAGCGCTTGGATTGTAGTTTATATTTAATGTGTGGGGATTCAACAAGGTTGTGTCCCTGCAATAGTTTTGGGGGTTATATGGATAAAGGTATTGTAATATTAATCTGTGCAAGGATATGTAGTGGCAAGAGTCATTATGCTAAAGAGCTTTGCAAAGATCGAAGCGCGGTGGTGCTTTCTTGTTAGAGATTACCCTTTTGAACCGCCATCACCTGATGAGATGGATGTATGGTACAATAATATTTGGTTGTAATACTGATTTTTATTAAGACTATGCCTAGACAGATTTATACCTATACACTGTGGTATAGGTTGATATAGAAAAGATAAAAATTGTAAAATTTTTATAAAAAAGCAAAAACTATTGCAAAAGCTCCTAAATATTGCTATACTTATCTTATGCTAACAAAATAAAAAAGTACTAAGTTAAGGGGGTATAGCATGTTAAGTAAGGGGAGTACCATACTGTTTCAAGGGGACAGTATAACCGACTGTGACAGAGATTTTGCCGATATAAGCTCATTGGGTGTAGGGTATGCTAGCAAGGTAAAGGATTACCTTGACACATTTTATCGGGGGAGGCAGATTAAGGTAGTAAACAAGGGTATCAGCGGGAATAGGGTTGTGGATTTAAATGCACGGTGGGATGAGGACTGTATCGCACTAAAACCCGATTATCTATCAATCTTAATTGGAGTAAACGACACCTGGCGAAGGTATGACAGTAACGACCATACTACCACCGAGATGTACTATAACGGCTATAAAGGCCTACTGGATCGGGTTAAGGCTGAGCTACCCAACTGTGAGATAATACTAATAGAGCCGTTTTTGCTTATGACCAACGAGCAGTTTTATCGCTGGTATAGCGAAGATCTGGCGGACAAGATTCAGGCGGTAAGAAGGCTTTCGAGGGAGTATGGTACAAAGTATCTTGCGATGGACGGTATCTTTGCTGAGTACTCTACAAACAAGCCTCCTAGCTACTGGTCAGAGGATGGAGTGCACCCGACAGATGAAGGACACGGGTTAATAGCTAAAAAATGGATAGAAAAGGTGCTTGACCATGAAATATAAATGGGATCGAAGGTATCTGCATATCGGGGTTACCGCTTTTGTTGTTATAATCTGTTCAATAGCCTTTTATCTTTTAATCACCTATCAGACTACGGTTTTTAAGGTGCTTTCCGAGATAATAGCGGTAGCAAACCCCATTTTAATTGGACTAGGGCTTGCGTATATCTTAAACCCTGTACTTAACTTCTTTGAATTTAGATGTTTTATGCCGTTACTGGAGGGTAAGGTTAAAAAACCACAGAAAACCTCCCGTGCGCTAGGAATTATCGCTACATTTTTGTTGTTCTCTCTAGGGGTATATCTGTTGGTATTGCTAATAGCTCCGCAGATTGTAGCAAGCTTAGTCGGGATATTTGATAATTTTGACACATACTATAAAAACTTCTCAAACTGGATTAACACCACGCTAGACAGCTACCCTTATATCGCTACCTTTGTAAGCGATCAGATTGGTGAGATAGGTGACTTTACTAAAAACTACTTTCTGACAAAGATAGTACCAGAACTAAACGGATATATCTCACAGCTTACCTCAGGGGTAGTAGGGGTGTTTGTTGTGCTAAAGAACCTACTGATTGGTATAATAATATCGCTATATGTAATGGCGTACAAAAGCGCGCTAATCTCGCTATCTAAGAAGATGCTTTATGCATTTACCACAGTTAAATTTTCAAATACGATAATTAAACATACTAAAAACGCGCACAAGATTTTTGGAGGGTTTATCAGTGGAAAGATACTGGATTCAATGATAATCGGTGCGCTATGCTTTTTGTTAATGATTATCTTTAAGATGCCGTATGCTGTGCTGATTAGTGTTATTATCGGGGTTACAAATATTATACCGTTCTTTGGCCCTCTTATTGGAGCTATACCATGTATGCTATTATTGCTACTGGTAAACCCTATGACAGCGCTATATTTTGGTATACTTATACTAGCACTTCAACAGTTTGATGGTAACATATTAGGGCCTAAAATTCTAGGAGATTCAACGGGGCTTAGCTCGTTCTGGGTAATGTTTTCCATTATTCTGGCAGGTGGGTATTTTGGATTTGCGGGTATGGTGTTAGGTGTTCCTGTGTTTGCACTTATCTATCAGATTGTAAAGGAATGGGCGCAGTACAACCTAAACAAGAAAAACCTAAAGACTGATACCGCTGATTATGATAAATTAACCATAATTTATGAAGATAACGGGCAGAATAGATATGATTACGATACTGAATCGAAGGTTAAACCGCTATTTGCCCCTTCAAACGCTACGGTATATCATGATACAGTTATTGTAGATCGTACCAATAAGGAAAAAGATAAAGATAAAGAAAAGGACAAAGATAAAGAGAAGGACAAAGATAAGGCTAAGGAATAAATAAAGGTCACGCTGATGGGTAATTCCTCTTCAGCGTGACTTTTTTATTGCTTAGTCATTGCAGCTTATATGAACACCCTGTGCCCCATTAACCGATCCGCCTACATCCCCACAGTGGACACTATGCCCCGCATTTACTCCACCACCTACTTCCCCACAGGTGACGTTATGACCGGCTTGTACAGCCCCGCCTACATCCTGGCAGTTAACCCCATGTCCAGCATACACATTGCCCCCTATATCCTTACAGTTAACACCATGTCCCGAAGTAACATTACCGTTTACATCTTTACATTCTAAACCATGCCCCGCAGTAGCGTTACCCTCTACATCATTACATTTAAGCGACAGATAGCTTTCTACGTTAAGTGCCTCCCCGTCATATACAAATGTAAACTCAAAATTTTCATAATCCATAGGGTATGTATCACAGTCGATTAGCGTTCTACCTTTGTATAGTACGGCACGAAGTGTATTGTCGTCCTCCCATGGAAGCTTAGTGTTTGTGGTAATGGTATTAACAGGAGCGGTTTGTGAGTAGCCCTCACCTTTAATCCCAAACAGATAGTCCACAGAAACGTTAAAGATTGACGCTATCTCTGGTAGTAACCCTATATCGGGGCAGGAGATACCATTCTCCCACTTGCTAATAGCTTGGAAGGTAACACCTAGCTTGTCCGCTAGAGAATCCTGTGTCATATTCTGTTGTTTTCGTAGACTGCTAATGGTAGAGGATATTTGATCGATATAATTTGTACTCATTGTAATCTTCCTTTCTGTTTTGTTTGATTAATTGTATCATCTGCAAAGGAAATTAGCAATAACTATCTCGTTGAGTTTTTAAAACTACAACTCAACCAATGGTTGAGTTGTAAAAATCGTGATATTCTACCGAATATAATGGTTAAAATGGTTGCTATACAGCTAATAGCTTTAGTCTACGTCGGTTAAGGTTAACCACTCATCTATAGCAAGGTTGTGTTCGTGCCGTAGCTGTTCAAGTAGGTTACATTTTTCGGTAAGTAGATCAAAGTTAGAAGCGTTAGTAGGATCTTCTATCTCCGACTGGGTTAGCGCTATGTCGTTATCGATTCGTTCTATTAATTCTTCTAGCGCTTTAATCCTTGATCTTCGTTTTGTGTCCTCGCTTCGTTGCTGCTTTGAACGATAGCTTTTCTTTTCAGGGTTATGATTCTTTTCTTGTTGTTTAGTAGGCTTTGGCTCGTCTGCATGCTCTGCTCTTTGCTCCATGTAGAAATCAAAGTTACCTTTATAGATGTTTACAGTGTTAGGCTTTTTCATCTCGATAATCTTAGTTGGGATCTCATTTAGAAAGTATCGGTCATGAGATACAAAGATTAAGGTGCCACAGAACTCCTTTAGAGCAGTTTCAAGCGCTTCCTTGCTTTGGAGGTCAAGATGGTTTGTGGGCTCGTCCAGTACAAGCACATTGCCATTCTCATTTTTGAGGATTGCAAGCCCAACCTTAGCCTTCTCTCCGCCGCTTAGCACGCTAATCTTTTTGTATACGTTGTCATCGCTTATTAGCACACTGCCTAAAAGCTTTCGTACCAGATATTCAGGCATAAGCGGGAAGCGATCCCATACTTCATCTAGGGCAGTTTTGTTAGGGTTTAGGGTGGTGTTCTCCTGGTCGTAGTAGCTAACATTAGTATTTCCGCCCCAAACTATCTCGCCCTTTTGGGTTTGATACCCTAGGAGTGATTTAAGCAGGGTGGATTTTCCAACCCCGTTATCCCCGATAATCGCCACCTTTTCTCCCCTCTTGATATCCAGATTAAGCCCAGAAAACAAAGTAAGCTTATCGCTACCGCTACCGACGCTAAGCTCAAGATCAAAGGTTTGAAGCACGTCCTTTACTGGATTTTTATTTGTTGTAAAGGAGAAGTGAGGGGATTTAACATAATCAACCGGCTTTTTAATCCGCTCCATATTCGCAAGCTGATGTACACGGCTCTTAGCGCTGTTTGAGGTGGAGGCGCGGGCAATATTCTTTTGGATATAGTCCTCCATCGACGCAATCTGGAGCTGTTGCATATCGTATTCCTTCTGCCAACGTGTATAGCGTTCGGCACGAAGCTGTTTAAACTTTGTGTAGTTACCTTTATAGGCAACAATCCCCTTATCCTCGATATCCCAAATTTTTTCAACCATCTTATCAAGGAAATATCGGTCATGTGATACAATTAAAAGTCCGCCCTTGTACTCCTTGAGGTAGTCCTCTAGCCATGATAGCGTGCGAAAGTCAAGGTGGTTTGTCGGCTCATCAAGTACCAGTAGCCCAGGTTCCTCGAGTAGAAGCTTAGCTAGGGCGAGTCGGGTTTTCTCACCACCGCTAAGGGCGGAGATGTTAAAGTCATAGTCCTTATCCGAAAATCCCATCCCGTTAAGAATCATCTTGATTTTATAGTCTATATCATAACCACCGCCATGCTCGAATAGGTTCGACTTTAAAGAGTATTGCGCTGAAAGCTGCTCATACTCTTTAGTCTGGTGATCGACGGTTGCCATCCTTTCTCCTAAAGCTTTAATCTCTTTTTCTAGTAGCAATAGGTCGCTAAATACCGATTTCATCTCACCGATAATGGTGTTGTGCTTATCAAGACCGCTGTTTTGCTTTAAAAATCCAATCTTTAGGTTTGAAAGGTAGTTAATATCCCCGCTGTCATGCGACAGCTCTTTACATAGGATATTAAGTAGTGTAGACTTACCAATCCCGTTAGCACCGATAAGTCCGATACGATCGTTAGCCTCGATGGTGACGCTAATATCTTTTAGTATTAGCTTCTCACCATAGGATTTAGACAGGTTGTTAAGTGAAAGTAACATGTATTTTAAAGGGGCTGTAATACTAATTAACAATAAAACACTGACTAAAAACCCGCAAAAATCCCCAAAACATAGACTTTGGATGGTTTTAGAGTGTTTTTATTTACTTCTTAGTATTAAACAGCCCCAATCCTCCTTAGATTAGGCGTTTGCCTATAACTTATTCTTTTGTATTTTCTGAAGTCCATATCTATTTATCCGAAGTAATTATCTCATCCAGTGCTAATAGCGCTAAGACATACGCCTTTATCCCAAAGTTCAGCTCCTCTATACTCTGGCTCTCGTTTGCCTGATGGAGGTTTCCGGTACCCTTTGGAAAGCGTGACTCATCAAACCTCTCATCCGGCATTAGATGACCAAAGGAGAAGGCTCTTTTAAATTTACGTGCATAGGTACCCCCACGCATGATAAATGGCTTTTCTTCGTAGTCGATATCGGTGCGCAGAAGGTTATATATCGCATTAACCGCTGTAACCTCCGGACTATCCTTAGGAACATAGCTAGGTGGACTGTCCTTTATAACACGAAACTCTATACATTCAGAGTCATATTTAGGCTCGACAATACAAAGCATGTGATTAATACGGTTAATTATACCTTTACTGCTGTCGTAGACAGGGTAGCGTATGTTTATGTTAAGCCGTATGTCGTCCTCGTTAGCGGTAATCACCCCTGCGATACAGGTAAGCTTGCCCGAATCCTCATCGAAGGAGTCGATCCCGATATATTCGCCGTAGTTGTCGGAAAAGGCATCTCTAATAAATCCAAACATCCGAAGTTCTACCCCAGAAACTAATCGTTGCTCGCAGATGAAGTTAGACAAAACCCAGATAGCGTTTACGCTACCCTCTGGATGAGCGGCGTGGGTGGATAGCCCAATCGCTTCAATATGAAGTATACCATCCGCAAAGGACAGCTTAATGTCAGCAGAGTTTTCGTACTCTCCATATAACCGTTCATACCTTTCGCTGGATAGCTTAATATCCGCATAGGCATAGTTTGGCACAATATTTGAAGCCTCGCCCCCACCTATATTTACTAAGCAGGAGGTATCAGAGCAGTCCTTAGCAAAGATAAACTCACCCTCTAGTATACCTTTTTCGCCATATCCTACAGGAAAGCGGGCGTCGGGGGTTAGTGCAAAGTCAGGGGAGGGGTTGTGGGCAAGGTAGTAGTCTACATCCTGCATACCAAGCTCTTCGTTACATCCAAGGAATAGAGAAAGCTTGCTCTTTATCGGTAAGCCAAGCTCTTTAATGCAGTTTATTGCGTGCATTCCAATTACAACAGGCCCTTTATCATCACGGCTTCCTCGTCCTGTTATATAGCCGTCAATCTCAACTCCCTTAAATGGGTCGGTGCTCCACCCACTCCCCGCGGGGACAACGTCTAGATGGGCTAACACCGATATCTCGGTTGCAGCAGAGTCGTTAATGCTGGCAGTGCCGCAGTAGTATTCGTGGTTTTTAGTGATAAATCCTAGATTTTCGCACATCTGGAGTGCAGTATCTAACGCCTTTGCATTACCCACACCAAATGGAGCGTTTGGCTGAGGGGGTTTGTAGACAGAGTCGATATCAATAAGCTTTATAACGTTTTGGATAATGGTTTTGCGGTTTCTTTGGATGTAATCATCGATCTGCTTTAACAGTTTATCTGGAAAAGTCATAGTTAAAACCTCCGTTATTCTGCTTTATGATAGGCAAAGGTTATGTGAAGTATACCTATTCTACAATAAGCTTTGCATGACACTGTTCCCCTAGAAATTTATTGTTTTTCCAGAGAGCTAACCCTATTAGATGGGTACCTTTTGCGATATTCTTAGCGGATTTTACGGTAAAGGATACGTGTCTTGTACCGTTTGGGGTAATGTTTAACTCAAAGTCCTTTGTTTTGTTGCCAAGCCCTACCGGTAATCGAAGCTGGAGTACATAGTTATCGGTAGCGTTTGTGTAGTTATCAAGAGAAAACTTTATATTAAAGGAATCGCCCTTATTTATCGTCTGGCTGTATGGGTAGGAGCTAATCCAGTTTGGATAGAGTCCATAGTTAACGTCACTTTCAGGCAAAAGCTTACTAAAGAGATTAAACCGCTTCATAAGATTGTCTCTAAGGATATGCAATGACTCCTCGCTAAAGACAAAGCTTCCCGGTTGATGTTGATTTATCATGCAGTCGATCGGCATGTTTTCTAACAGGTCGATACAGTAAAAATAGCCGTCCGAAAGCTTTAGTGGATTAATGTTGTAGGAACAGTAATCATCTATCCCAGTAGGGGTAAAGGAATCTCCTACAAACAACACACGCTCATTTGCCCGCTGGTTATATAGGCATAAAGCTGCGTGGTAGATAGTCTGCCCCGGGAAATAGCAGTTTGTCATAACGAACTCTTTCCAGATTATATCCTCAAAATCCGTTAGCTGATAGTCCACTTGAATAGGAGCTTCGTATAGACACGGTAGTATGTACCCGTTTGGATTTGTAAGCAGGTCGCTAAAGCAGACATGGCAGTATACCTTGCAGTTGTATCGTTCCTTTAGCATATTTATGCAGGAAACATGGTCGTCATGATAGTGACTGACCCATATGCCGTCAATCGAGGTAATGGTTTTATCTGCAATAAGGCTATCGATATAGTCTACCGCTTGTTTGTTGCCACAGTCGATTACAAATGCGGATCTATCCTCTGATACAATAATTCTAGTGGTATCGTACTCTAGTATGTAGTTAGGGGTAGGACGGATATCCGCCTTTATAACGGCATTTGGTTCGTTATACCAGTGGTTTATAGAGGAAACCTCTTTATATAGTGAATAACAGGCAATAAGATTCTGTTTTAGCTCAATTATAGCTTTATTAGGGTTATATATAATATGACCGTGAGATGGCACTAGTACATCTGGGTTACAGTCGAGTATTCTATCAAGTGAGTTAATAAGCTGTAGATATCCGCCCAGAAAGCCGTGGTAATCGGTGTTATACCCACCTTTTTGTTGAAGGGAATAAAGGTTTAGGATCTTGCCGTAGTCGTAGATTAAATCCCCGACAAAGGCGATGGTTTTTTCCTTTGTGGAAACGATATAGGACATAGATCCCGCAGTATGACCTGGGGTGGAGATTGCCTTTACTAGCGTTCCCGATTCGTTAAACTCATCCCCGTCGTTAATAGAGAAGGAAACCCGCACCGACTTTCTAATACAGTTAACCGAAGGGTTTTGGTCGTATCGTTCATACTGGCTTTCTTTAGAGGTAAAGAAGGTGTCAATATCTGCAAAAAGATGTTTTTCCTCTTTAGGTACACCGACCGCCGCATTTACAGCATTAAGCTTCCAACATCCGGAGGCTACATCGGCATGATGGTGGGTAAACAAAGCCGTTTTAATGTTTACAGCACCAATATCATCTAAACAGGGTAGGAAAAGGCCGTCACCACAGTCAATAAGCAGTACATCATCACCGTTTTTTATTATTCCGCAGTAAACGCTATCCTTATAGATATACACATCCTTAGACAGCTTATGAAAATCTGACACCAATCCCACCCCCTATTTATCTATATCTTTAATGTGGATATTCATTATATCATCTATTCTATAGTATTGTCAAGAGAATTTTCTGATTTTGTTTATTTTTACTCTAAATCGTAATTATTTGTAATATTTTATCGAATGGATAAAAATAGTGTAAAAATATTTTTCTTAAAAGTGTTGACAAATTCAATAAACTATAATATAATATGTTTATGAGATTAAAGGGTTTTATTTAATTAGTAACACAAAAGTAACAACATGTAAGATGAGAGGATTAAGACTATGCTAAACAACATATCAGAGCAAACGTTAGATCAAATAAAAAAAGGTTACGTATACGACGAAAAAAATTACAGATACCAGTGCAGTATCTGTAATGCTGTGTTCTATGATGGGGAGGTATATAGGTTTGAGGATAGATTTTTTCAAAGCGATAAGGCGATAGAGCTTCATATGATAAAGGAGCATGAGTCTATATTTACTATACTCACAGAGTCTAATAGCAAATACCTAACCTTTACCGACAACCAAAAGGAGATACTATCCTATATAGCAAAAGGGCTTTCGGATAACGAGATAGCAAAGCAGATGGAGGTGTCACCCTCTACGATACGCCACCAAAAGTTTATGTTTAGGGAGAAGGCTAAGCAGGCTAAGCTTTACCTTGCGGTGTATGAGCTTGCAACCGAGAAGGACAAAAGCGACGACAGCTTAATTAGCATCCACAGCGCAGCGACCATGGTGGACGATCGGTATGTTACCACAAACAAAGAGAGCGAGGTAATACTTAAAAATGCATTTACCTCGTTAACACCGCTTAAGCTTAGTCTTTTTCCTGTAAAACAGAAGAAGAAGGTGGTAATCCTAAAAAGAATTTCGGAACAGTTTGAGCAGGGCAGACGTTACAGTGAAAAAGAGGTTAACGCAATTCTTATGGATATCTTTCACGATTACGTTACAATTAGGCGTTATTTAATCGAGTATGGATTTATGGATCGTACCACCGATTGTAAGGAATACTGGCTTGTTTAAGGAGGGTTTAAACTATGGAAATAGGCAGATTTTTGGATGAACAGGGTAGGATAAAGATTTGGCCGTCAAAGCAGGAGATGAAAAGGGCGGTAGTTTTGTATCTGTCAGAGAAGTTTCAAACGGGGGTAGTATATACCGAAAAGGAGGTAAATGCTATAATTAATGAATGGCATACCTTCAACGACTACTTTCTGCTTCGTCGTGGTCTTATCGACTATAAGCTGTTATTACGTGCAAGGGATGGCAGTAGTTACTGGAAGGAGCAGGGGGTACAGGAGTAGCCAAAGGGAGAGCTTTTAAAATGTGTCAGCTATACGGGTACAACGGTATATCCAGTATTCATCGGTAAAGACTGCTTTGACATCCTTAAAGAGGGATATACGCTTTTCACTGTCTAGGTGCAAAAAGCCGTTAATATACTCACATAGATAGTAAAAAAATGTGCGATAGCAGTAGAATGCTAATCGTTCATTTTTTATTTTATAGTTAATTCCTTGCTCCTCTAACACCTTATCAAGTAAAACTATCTGATTATAATCCTGCATATACATCCAGGTATCACGCTCGATTGGGGCGAGTAGGATGTAATCCCAGTCGATTATGGTGAAGATTTCACCGTTTACAATTACGTTTCCGCCTACATCCCCGCTTGTAATGCGAAAATCCGAATGGTCGTCCTTGCATAGGTCGGCAAACTGTCTTGCTCTTTTAGCGTACCTGTCGGTAAGGCAGGAGTTTTGCTGTAGAAGCTGTAACAGGTCGTCTATTAGGGTTTGGTTGGCGGTTTTATCCTGTTTAATTTGGTTTAGGGTATGGGTCATGGATAGGTAGTCATCGAGATAGTCAAGGTTAAAGTCCTCACGTTTTATCTTAATAGGTGAGGGGTCTAGCTTATAGATAAGGGTTAGGTTGTAGAAAAGGTCGTAAAGCGGGTAATCCTCGGTATGGATACCCTCCACAAACTTAAATACACCTAACACCCCTTCGCCAAAGCGGGTGTAGAGCCTGTTATCCTTACATTTAACAATACGGCTGACGTTAGTAAGTCCGCTGTCATTCATAAACTTTAGGATAGGAAAGCTGTCGATATAATGGATAGTGTGCTTTTTGTAGTAGATAAGCTTTGCAAACAGGCTAAAGCCGTCACAGTCTATCCGCCAGGTTTCGCCGTAGTATCCACGATCGGCGGGGGTGATGGAGGTTATCGAGATGTCGTATTCCTCCTCGATAAACCGCTTAAGCTCTATGATATATGGCTTGTCACGATAGGTTTTACTAAACATATAAATCCCTTCCTTCTTCTTTAATAGTATTATTATACCATAAGATTGATAAGTAATCTATCCTTAGGCAAGCTATCACTCAAATATATTTTGGTAAGGTCGGAGGTAGCCACTGCTGTAAAAACGCCACTGCTGTATTTTTGTACGGCGGTGGCATTTCTTTGAGATAAGTTTTATTCTATTGGTGGTTGTTTAGAGCAAGAAGCTGCGGCTATCTTACTCATTTGGTGGGGTTGGCACGGATAAAAAGATCTTCAAGTCTTTTTGCACCTTCATAAGCTTTATATAGAAATTGTGTTGCTGAAATATCCTTATAAGCCCAGTTCATTGCCTCAATTGCAATGTTTCCTTTATAGTTAGTGCTTGCAATACTTGACATAGTATTAGCCCAGTTAATGGTATTATCAAAAGGTAAACGATGTATTGAATTTTCAGAATAATCGTGTAGATGCAAAGCCATTAAACGAGGGCTATATTTTGTCAAAAAGTCATAGTTTGGATAATAACGCAGATGATGACAGCAATCATAACAAAATCCAATGCGTGGGGAGTCAACTTGCTCAAGAATATATGACAAATTTGTGAGGTTGTGTAAATTTTCTAACGCAACGTTAACATTAAGCTGTTCGGCTTTTTCAGCAATGTTTTTTATCCTATTAAGACCTATTTCATTATATGGCTTGTCATCATCAGGTAGATGTATCACCATAGTTGGAATTTCAAATTCTGCACAGTCTAAAACACATTGCAGGTAGCACTTTAATGATGATTCCCCGTCTAAATTGTCAAGCCAAATATAGTCTTGGACTTGAAACGGTGTATGTATATTTTCTATATAAAGTCCTGCTTCTCTCACCATTTTAGGTCCACTGCGATAGTCGTTTCTGTCTAAATATTCACTCCACCACAGCAAAACGCCATCAAAACCGGCTTCCTTAATCATTTTGTATCGTTCTTCTACCTTTAAGTCGTAGCCAAACCAATCATAAATTGTAATCACTTTAAACTCTCCTTCGTATTAGATAAAAAATAGTAAACCACACAGCTTTTTTATTTGAAATATAACTCTTGCTTTTTATATGTATTGCAAAGTAATACGCATAACTCATACTACTAAACTAGAGTTTTACTCACTATAACATAAAACCCCGCAAAAATCAATACCCAAACTGTAAACTAATCAAAACTTCCGTGAAATACCTATTGCAATCGTCTTGCTTTGCAAGCCGTTACAAAATAACCGAGCAAAAATGAGTAAAATGTTGACATGGTGGGTAAAATGTGGTATTATTAGAAACATAATACAAGCAAATCATATCTAAAAAGGAAGTGCAACAAGTGAACGAAAACTACGACTATTTGGCAGAGCTTTTATTTAAAGAGATTGACAAAACCCCTGATTACTATGAAAACCTATATCCGCAAAGGGATCTACCACAGGATGCAAAGGTTACAAGGATTGCGCCTAGTCCTACTGGATTTATGCACCTTGGCAACCTGTTTGGTGCGATAACCGATGAGCGGTTAGCACATCTTAGCGGTGGTGTGTTCTACCTAAGGATCGAGGATACCGACCAAAAACGTGAGGTCGAGGGAGGTGTGGAAACTATCCTTAAGGTGTTTTCACAGTTTAATCTAAACTTCGACGAGGGGGCAACGCTTAGCGGGGACAACGGCGCGTACGGGCCGTATCGACAGCGACAGCGGGAGTTAATCTATAAATGCTATGCTAAAGAGCTAGTAAGGAGAGGGCTTGCCTATCCGTGCTTTTGCACCGAACAAGAGCTGTCCGATATGAGAGAGGTTCAGCAACAAAACAAGGAAAACTTTGGATATTACGGTAGCTATGCTGTCCACCGTGATCTGAAGATTGATGAGATAGAGAAGGCAATTGGTGAGGGTAAGCCGTATGTTATCCGCTTTAAAAGTATGGGTAACACCGAAAATAAGGTAAGACATACCGATCTTATTAAAGGGGATGTATCTATGCCTGAAAATGATATGGATATCGTACTTCTAAAGGCGGACGGGATTCCGACCTACCACTTTGCCCATGTTATAGATGACCACCTCATGAGAACTACCCATGTTGTACGTGGGGAGGAGTGGCTTGCTACTCTGCCAATCCACCTACAGCTATTCGATACACTAGGGTTTAAGCGCCCTAAATACGCCCATACCGCACAGCTTATGAAGATGGACGGCAACTCAAAGCGAAAGCTGTCCAAACGAAAAGACCCAGAGCTTGCGCTAGACTACTACAATGAAAAGGGGTATCCTGTGTCCTCTGTTGTAGAGTACCTAATGACGCTGTTAAACTCTAACTTTGAGGAATGGCGGATTGCTAATCCTACAAAGGATGTTAAGGAGTTTAACTTTACCACTAAAAAGATGAGTGGTTCAGGTTGTTTATTTGATATTAACAAGCTTGATGATGTAAGCCGTAACACCATTTCAGTTATGACCGCAGAGCAGGTTTATGACTATGTTACCGAGTGGGCAAAGGCTTATGACCAACAGCTATACTCTTTAATTACCGCTGACCCTAGCTACACAAAGGCGATACTATCTATTGGAAGGGGCGGGAAGAAGCCGCGTAAGGATATTACCTATTGGAGTGGGGTAGGTGACTATCTATCCTTCTTCTTTGATGATCTGTTTAAGACAGAGTATGACTATCCTTCTAACGTAGCTAAGGATGATGTTATTGCCATTTTGGAGGGATACAAAACTGTATATGACGACCAGAAGGAGCAAAACGATTGGTTTAATGATATCTGTGAGCTTTCAAAGGAGCGAGGATTCTCCCAGTCGACTAAGGAGTACAAGCAAAATCCTGAGCAGTACAAAGGACATCCGGGGGATGTTAGTATGGTGCTTAGAGTCGCGGTTACAGGACGACAAAACTCCCCTGATATGTACGATGTTATGAAGACCATGGGAAAAGCTATGGTGGTAAAACGACTAGAGCTTGCGCTTGAAGCGGCTAAGGCTTAGAGCGGATAAGCTTTACAAATACTAGGATGAAAGGAAGCCTTGTACGAATTTTACGGTATCTAATTAAGTATCAAATTCGTAAGGCATGGTTATATTTATGGTAGAGATTAGTTCTAATTTTATACATGATGTTATAGATAAGGATCTTTTGGAAAACCCCAATCTTAAGATACACACCCGTTTCCCGCCAGAACCTAATGGGTATCTGCATATAGGAAGTGTTAAGGCTATCTACATTAACTATATGACTGCTAAAAAGTATGGCGGCCTATTTAACCTACGGTATGATGATACAAACCCCGATAAAGAGGATGACGAGTATGTAAACGCAATCATGGAGGATCTGCTCTGGCTTGGAGCAAACCCTAACGGCGGGGTGTTTTACGGAAGTGACTACTTTGAGGAGTGTTACGAGTTTGCGGTAAAGCTTATTAAGGACGGTAAAGCGTTTGTATGCGACCTGTCCCCTGATGAGATGCGTGAGTACCGTGGGACGCTTACCACCCCAGGAAAGGACAGCCCTTATAAAAACAGGTCTATTGAAGAAAACCTTGATCTGTTTAACCGAATGAAGGCAGGGGAGTTTGAGAGCGGTAGTCGTGTACTACGTGCAAAGATTGACATGGCTAGTCCGAACATGACCCTTCGTGACCCTGCTATCTACCGTATCTCTAAGACTCACCACCACCGTCAGGGTGATAAGTGGTGTATCTACCCGCTTTACGACTATGCCCATCCTATACAGGATGCGCTAGAGGGGATTACCCACTCACTATGTTCGCTAGAGTTTGAGAACAACCGCCCGTTATACGACTGGGTTGTGGACAACATCGGGTTTGAGAGGAAGCCTCATCAGTATGAGTTTGCGCGTCTTAACATTACCAAAACTGTAATGAGCAAGCGTTATCTTCGTGAGCTTGTGTTCTCTAACTATGTAGACGGTTGGGACGACCCTAGAATGCCGACGTTATGTGCACTGCGCCGTAGGGGGTATACTCCGACCTCGCTTTTTAACTTTGTATCACGTGCAGGGATTTCAAAGGCAAACAGCCTAGTGGATGCGAACATGCTAGAGCACTGTATCCGTGAGGAGCTTAATGAGCATGCAGATAGAAGGATTGCAGTGTTAGATCCGCTAAAGGTAACCATCACTAACTACGATTCCGATAAGGTGGAGTACTTTAAGGTATCGAATAATCCAAATAATCCAGACAGCGATAAACGTTTTGTTCCGTTCTCCAATATTATCTATGTAGAGAGGGCGGACTTTGCGAAGGAGCCGCCGTCTAAATTCTTTAGGCTAAAGATTGGCGGCGAGGTTCGGTTGATGGGCGCATATGTAATAAAATGTAACGAGATGGTAACCGATGAAAACGGTGAGGTGGTAGAGCTTTTATGTACCGCTGACCTTGAAACTGCGGGGGTAAACCCTCCTGACGGACGCAAGATTAAAGGTACAATCCACTGGTTATCCGCAAAACATGCGGTTGATACCACCATAAGGATGTACGACCATCTATTTACCATAGATAATTTAAAGGATATTGAGGAAGGTAAGACCTACCTTGACTATCTAAATCCAAATTCTCTATTGGAGCTAACCCATTGCAAGATTGAGCCTTCGCTTGAAAACTCCCCTAAGGGAGAGCGGTATCAGTTTGTAAGAAACGGATACTTCTGCAAAGACTCAAAGGACGATAATGTTTATAATTTAATTGTTTCCTTAAAGGACAGTTTTAAAGGATAAGACTAAGAAAGGCAGATATGAAAAGTATAAAGATAACAGCCACTGTATTAGCTATTACGCTTATGACATCGGTAACAGGTGCTATCGCAGTATCACCTGTTACCACAGTAGTGGCAGACTCAAAGGAAAATCCCGTAAAGTTAGTTGCACAAAACTATTCGGCGAAAAAACCAACCACCGCCGAGATTTTAAAGGCCATATACTCTCCTTCTAAAGAGTTTGGCAGACTAACTAGGAAGAAAGCGTCCGAGATAAAGATACTGTATGATCTGGAAAAGACAGGAACTAGCTATTTAAAATCTTACTCAGTGTATATTACAGAAATTAATCCAGGTGGGCGTGAGATTGCATTATTTGAGGTTAAGAATAGGAAGGACATTAAAAAGGCACAAGCCGCCGCAAGGTATCGTCAAAGTACGGTAAAGGAAGCTGCATGGTATCCTAGCGAGATAGAGAATGCAACTAACTCTAAGATTGTAACGCTTGGAAACTATGTATTGTTTGTAGCAGATTTTGAAACAGATAAGATTGTAGCTAACTTTAAGAGCTACTACAATAAAAAGTTAAAGTAATGGATAATAAATTTAAGCTAAGCGGAGAAAAGACGGTATGGAAGCCAACCTCCATACTGTCGCCAGTGCCGCCTGCACTTGTCACCTGTGGGGATATGGAGCATTCCAATATCCTAACCATAGCTTGGACAGGTACAATAAATACCATCCCGCCTATAACCTATATATCGGTACGTCCTAGCAGATACTCCTATCAGAAGATTCTTCAAAGCCGGGAGTTTGTCATAAATCTGCCTACTACTAATATTGTGCGAGAGGTGGATTTTTGCGGTATCTATTCCGGTGCGAAGTATGATAAATTCAAAAAACTAAACCTTACAAAGCAGACTGCTAGTAAGGTTTTAGTTCCGTTAATTAAGGAATGTCCAATTAATATTGAGTGCAGGGTAATGGAGGTTAAAAGCTATGGCTCTCATGATATGTTTGTGGCGGAGGTTTTAGCGGTGAATGTGGATAGTGCTTGTATAGACAAGAGCGGGAAGTTTGATATTGGAAGGTGTAACCTTCTGGCTTTTGCGCATGGAGAGTACAAGGCGCTGGGTAAAACCATAGCGACCTTTGCTTTCTCATCAAAAAAGAAGAAAAAAGGTAGGTAGATTATGAAATCAATAAGCACTAAAGAGGCTGTAATCGAGCTACTGGCACGAAATAGGGGAGAGTACATCTCGGGTGAGGAGATAGGAAAACGGCTTAACATCTCACGTAGCGCAGTCTGGAAGGGCATTACCGCTCTAAAGGCAGGCGGGTATAACATTGTATCGGTAACCAACCGAGGTTATATGCTACAAGAGAATGACGACAACCTATCTAAAACCAGTATTATAGATAATATGTCTAAAAAAGGTATCTGGAATGATATAATAATACTAGACACCGTTGACTCCACCAATGATTATGCTAAGCGACTTGCCGTGGATGGTAACAATAAAGATATTATAATTCTAGCAAACTCCCAAACAAACGGGAAAGGCAGGTTAAGCCGATCCTTCTCATCCCCTCAAGATACGGGGATATACCTATCATTCCTGCTAAGACCAAACATTCCCATCAGTGAGGTGGGGCTTATTACAGCCTATGCGGCGGTATCTACCGCTAGGGCTATCTATGATATAACGGGTGTACAGTGTTTAATTAAATGGGTCAATGACCTGTTTTTAGGGGATAAAAAGGTATGCGGAATACTAACCGAAGGGTCGGTTAGCTTTGAGATGTCCTCCTTAAGCCATGCGGTTTTAGGTATCGGGATAAATGTTACACCGCCAAAGTCGGGGTTTGACGGTGAAGCTAAATCGGTTGCGGGGGTAATATCAAACTACAGTAATGGATACCGAAATAAAATAATTGCACGGATTGCTGATTATGTTAGTAGCCTTGAGCAGGAGATAGTTAACCGAAATTTTTTGGAATATTATAGATTACATTCTTATATTTTGGGGAAGGATATATATATTATAAATGGTGAGCAACGAACCCTTGCAACAGCTATTGATATAGATAATCAAGCGGGGCTTGTGGTTAAGCTATTAGATGGATCGGTTAAAACATTAAACAGCGGTGAGGTTAGTGTTCGTTTAAAATAGTTGGTGAGGGGTGAAAATATGGATAGAGATAAGGTTATTGTGCAGATATGCAGCTGCTCTAACTGCGTTATGAAGGGTGCTATGGGGATTGCAACAGCGGTAGGAAGCCTTAAAAAGCTTCAAAAAAAGCTTGATTTTGATAGAGGGATAACGATTGAACACGTTAAATATATCCCGCTTGACGACAACGCCGATGTTGATGTGGTAAAGAAGATGCATATGAAGGACGCACCTGTTGTTAAGGTGGGAGAGGATATAATAGTATCGGCGACTACCGATATGGTTATGACGATGGTTGTATCGTACTGTAAAGGAGAAAGGTAAGGTATGCAAGGAGTATATACCCCTGTAACAAAGATAAGACGTGAGGTGTTTTCAAAGCTTGCAAAGATGGCTTATGATGATGAGCCTATCTCAAAGCTTGATGAGATACCTTTTGAGATTATCGACGGTGAGATTGCAAAGTATCGGGATAGTGTATTTGTTGAGCGTGCTATCGTTACCGAGAGGCTTCGGCGTGGGTTTGGTCTGCCTAAGAGTAATCAGCATGACCATATCCCGCTATCGGTATCGGCAGAGAAGGCGATATCTGAAAAGAAGGTGCTTAGTGCGCCGCTTGTTGACGTTATCTCCTTTGCCTGTGATGCCTGCCCCGAAACCAATGTGTTTGTAACGAACAACTGTCGTGGATGTCTGGCTCACCCATGTTCGTCAGCCTGTCCTGTTAGGGCGGTAAGCTTTGTTAACTCTAGGAGCGTTATCGATAAGGATAAATGCATTAAATGCGGGCGGTGTGTAGCTGCTTGCCCTTATACTGCTATCGTTAAGTATGAAAGACCGTGTGGCACTGCCTGCGGAGTTTCGGCTATTGAGAGCGACGAACTGGGGCGAGCGGTGATTAATCAGGAGCGGTGCGTTGCCTGTGGACAGTGTCTTGTAAACTGTCCGTTTGGGGCGATTGCTGACCGTTCTGAGATTGTACAGGTTATCCAATCTATGAAGTCGGGCAGTAAGGTTATCGCTACGGTTGCCCCTTCATTTGTAGGACAGTTTGGGCCGATGGCAACCTGGGAGAAGCTAAAGGGAGCGCTTACCGATTTAGGGTTTGCGGATGTAGTAGAGGTAGCCCATGGAGCAGATATAGTGGCACGGCTTGAGGCGGAGCATTTTATAAATCATGTACCGCATGATCTACCATACCTTGGAACCTCGTGCTGTCCCGCTTGGAAGCTAATGGTGGAGAAGTTCTTCCCCGATCAAAGCGAATGTGTATCAGGAAAACTTACTCCAATGATTGTAACCGCCCAGAAGATTAAAGAGATAGAGCCTGATGTAATTGTGGTGTTTATCGGTCCTTGCTCAGCAAAAAAGCTAGAGGCGTGTCGTGAGGATGTGCTTAATGTGGTGGATTTTGTGCTAACCTTTGAGGAGCTTATGGGTATGTTCGTTGCAAAGGAGATCGACTTTACCGAGTATGAGGATAACACTACCTCCATCCCCGCAACCCCGCTAGGGCGAGGCTTTGCGGTAGCGGACGGTGTAGCCCATGCTATTACCGAAAATATCAAACAGATTGCCCCTGACCTAGAGTATAAAACAGCGGGCGCGGCAGGGCTGACCGACTGCAAAAAGATGATGACACTAGCAAAGCTTGGAAAGCGTAACGGATACCTACTTGAAGGGATGGCCTGTCCCGGTGGATGTGTAGCGGGAGCGGGAACGATTATACCAATCCAAAAAGCAACCGCAGAGGTACACACCTTTGCAAACAGCAAGAGTAGATAGAACTAATCCTTATATAAGAGTGACTGTAGGATACAAACCATCAATGCGGATGGTGTATGCTACAGTCATTTCATTTTAATTATTTACTTTATAATTCCACAATAGAGGTCTTAACCTCAAGTGTCCTGTCGTTAATATCGATAACAGCAAAGGAATAGGATCTATCCCGTGGGGCAGAGATACTTCCGGGATTTATAAGCGTTACACCATCTATAGAAGTTACAACACTTTTATGGGTGTGTCCGAATAGCACATAGCGACAATCGTGTTCCTTTGCCACGCTTAGGATGTTATCCAGTGTATACTGCACTAAAAACCTATGTCCGTGGGTTAGCATAAAGTTAATACCGCAAAAATCCCGATAGATAGTTTCGGGAGCTTTTGAGAAATAATCGCCATTCCCCCTTACTCCGATTATATTAAGGGAGGGGTAGACTCTTTTCATAGAGATTACATCCGAATCGTAGTCCCCTAGATGTATAAAGTAATCCGCACGATCTTTGTATCGGTCGATTATCATCTCCATACCGCTTAGATCGGAGTGTGTGTCTGAAATAACGATTATCCTCATAAAGCCGCTCCTTGAGTTAAATTTTTGTTACCTGCAAAAGCTTTCTACGTAGTGTTCTATCGCTTCTGCTACCACCTTTATTGCACTATCACGTCCGCTAACCTCGTTTACCGCAGTTTCTTTAGATTCAAGCGCTTTGTATATCGAGAAGAAGTGCGACATCTCGGTGAAGATGTGGGAAGGCAGCTCGGATATATCGGTGTAGCTATTGTAGGTAGGATCGGAATAAGGGATTGCGATAATCTTATCGTCGTTCCTGCCGCTGTCAATCATCGAGATCATACCGATTGGGTAACAGCGCACTAAGGTTAACGGCTCGATAGGCTCAGAGCAGAGTAACAGTACATCTAGTGGGTCATTGTCGTCACCATAGGTGCGTGGGATAAAGCCGTAGTTTGCAGGGTAATGGGTAGAGGTGTGAAGAATCCTGTCTAGTAGGATAAATCCCGTTTCTTTGTCTAGCTCGTACTTCTTTTTTGAACCCTTTTCAATCTCAATTACAGCGATAAAGTCCTCTGGGCTAATGCGTTTTGGGCTGATATCATGCCAAATATTCATAATAGTTCCTTTCTTGAAGCTGTTTATGTGTCAGCATTTAAATAAAATGCATATTATATGTTAACGTAACAGTATGTGTATCCATTACTTAGTTAATTAGTGGTAAAACTATGCTAAGAAGTTCTTGAGCATTAGCGGCTTGCTACATTTAACGCTAGGTAATAAGGCGAAAACACCTTACAGTTACTATGGTTTACATATGAAAGGGGACTTAAATTTAATGGTTGATGTATATCTTTCTCCATCGGTTCAGGAGATGAACATTGGTTACGGGGACTATCTAAGCGAAGAATTTAGAATGAACCTAATCGCAGACGTAGTAGGTTATGAGCTTGACCGCCATGGATTAACCTATGTGAGAAATACACCGGATATGACACTTTCACAGATTGTAAGAGAATCTAACAGTGTAAATGCCAAAACACATGTAGCGATACATTCAAACGCTTCCTCAAATGGTCAAGCAAGAGGTGCTGAAATCTATGTATACCGTTATGGCGGTAAAGCAGAAAAGCTAGCGGATGATATCTACTTCTATCTATCACAGGTAACCCCTGTTGATGACCTTGGGGTAAAGGAAGGAAATAGCCAGTTTGGTGGCAAAGGTTACTACGAATTAAGGAGAACTAAAGCACCCGCTGTTCTAATTGAGGTTGCCTTCCATGACAATCCCCAAGACGCAGAGTTTATAATCGACAATACATATGAACTAGGGGTTGCTATCTCTAAGGGAATTTTAAGGTACTTTGGTATACCATATAACGAGGATACCCCAGAAAATGTTAATTTCCTAAAGAATAAATATAACGGTGTGCGCCCTGGAGCAACAATGTAATTCTAGTAGACTTTATATAACGGTTTATTCTGCGAAGCGATAAAGAACGACACGGTTGGGAAGGTATAAGTCAGCTTATCTAAAAGCATCGGTAACACCACCGTTTCAGTAGCAAAATGACCGCCATCTATTAAAGTCATACCGTTATTAACCGCCGCTACATAATGCTGATGAGATACCTCTCCTGTGAGGTATCCGTCGGCATTTTTTGCTATCGCCTCCAACGTTTCATCACCGCCGTTACCGCTTATAATCGCTACCCTTTTAACCATCCTGTTACCCTCGCAAAGCCTTACGTTATCGGCGTTAATGCGCTCTTTTACCATCGAGGCAAACTCTGTCGGTGAAAGCGGCTGTTTTAGAGTGCCAATTCTACCTAGGTTATTGTGGTTGATTAGCGGGGATATATCGGTAAGACCTAAAAGGTTAGCTAGAACGTCACTAATCCCGCCCTCTGCCAGATCAAGGTTTGTATGTGCGGAGAGCACTGCTATACCCGATTTAACTACACGGCTAATAATATCCCCAGAGGTAAGGTGCTTTACCGGATCGAATATAACAGGGTGGTGGGTAATAATAAGCTGAACACCCTTTTCGGTAGCCTCTAAAAGGACAGGCAGGGTAACGTCAAGTGCTAGCATTACGCTCTTTACTAGGCAATCATTGTCGCCTATAATTAGTCCTGTGTTATCCCATCTCTCGGTTAGCTTGTATGGCGCTAATTCATCAATAAAGCTATCAATCGCTGATATAGCTATCATATTCATCCCTCGCTTTTTCTAAGATGGATTTTATTCTTAGTCTTTCTAATTCATTACCTTCAGATTGACTCATGCCGTTATATATCTTTGTAAGCTTGTTATACACATGCTTTATATAAAGCCGCTTGTCAGCGGTATCCTCTGACTCTGGGATCTGTCCAAAATAGTTAAACAGATCGGTAGTAGAGGTAATATCACCTGTATATGTAACCTGCATAACGGTATAAACATGTTTACCTTTAGATACAGCGACCTCCTTTTGAATGGAAAACCCATGGGAATAGAGTGCTGATCTAAGGTATGGGATGTGTGTCATGGGTTGTAGGATGTATCGCTTATCGTTTAGCCTTGCAGTCCAAGGTACAGCGGTAAGGATACGAAAGATAAGCTCCCCGCCCATCCCTGCAATAACGATGTCGTTTACACTATCCTCGTAAATACCTTTAAGCCCGTCGGTTAGTACCGTTTTAATGCTATCGGTATAACCAAAGGACTTAATGTGGTTTTTGGCACAAAGGAGAGGTGCTTTATTCACATCACAGGCATAGACAAGACGAGCTATCTGGTTTTGAACTAGATAGCAAGGCAGATACCCGTGATCTGTACCGATATCCGCAACCGTGACACCTTTTCTGATAAGGGTGCTAATGGTTCTTAAACGTTTGTCAATCATTAGCTGATGTGAGCTTTAATCTTTTCTAGTAGGTTTTCTACATCAACACCATGCACCTGGCAAGCTTCCTCTAAGGTTTCGCCTCTTGAAGCAGGGCAACCAAGGCAATGCATACCCATCTCTAGGAAAAACTGAGCTGTACTGCTGTCATGATCTAGGATATCGCCGATTATTGTATCTTTAGTTACTTCAAAATTCATTATTGTTCTCCTTACAAATTGTTTTAACAATATATATTGTAATACATTTTTCAACAAAATTCAATCAAATCTAAATATTTAAATAAATATTAATACAATAGACATAAATACAGTGAAGGAGAAGCTTTACTTTTTCGCTAAGATTTATTTTTCTCCTCGACATACAGTAACAAATTTTTTGAAGTGATTAGGATATAATTATATTATTACGTAGGTTCTACTTATAAAGGTAGATGAATAGGAGCGCTAAAATATAATTAATAGAGAAAAGGGGTATTAGATGATTAATATAACGCATAGCGGTGATGTTATGACCGTTAAATTTGCGACAGATATCGACCACCACAGCTGTGTTAAGATACGGCAGGAGATTGATACTGCTATCGAAACAAATCAACCAAAAGAGATTAGGCTTGATTTTGAACAGGTAATGTTTATGGATAGCAGCGGGATAGGGCTTGTAATGGGGCGGTACAAGCTTGCAAAATCTATTGGTGCACAGGTATATGTCTGTAACACATCGCAAAGACTAAAAAAGGTAATGATGTTATCAGGTATGGACAGGCTTGTAAAGTTTGTTAATGAAGGAGAGTAAAGGAGAGTAAGATGAAGGATAAGGTTATAAATCAGGCTAAGCTTAGCTTTATAAGCAACTCAATGAATGAGGGGTTTGCACGGGTGGCGGTAGCATCGTTCTTTACCTGCCTTGACCCTACTGTGGAGGAATTAGTGGATATTAAGACGGCAGTATCCGAAGCGGTGACAAACGCTATAGTACATGGCTATCGCGGAACAAGCGGGAATGTAGTAGTAGAGATGAAGATACTACAGGATAAAAAAGCTTACATAAAGGTATCGGACAAGGGTTGTGGGATACCGGATGTTAAACAGGCGATGGAGCCGTTATATACTACAGCCCCACATGAGGAGCGTGCAGGGTTAGGGTTTGCAGTAATGCAATCCTTTATGGATAAGGTAAAGGTGCGCTCAAAGGTGGGAAAAGGAACGTCTATAGTGTTTACAAAGATAATTGGCAGTCAGCGGGATGATGAATAGTTATGGCTTATGCAGATGCAACATTAGAAAGACAAGAGATAGAGAAGGATAGCTTTATCCTAGAAAATCTAGGGCTTGTACATTCCTGTATCGGCAGATTTAAGGGTAAGGGTATTGAGTATGACGATCTGTTTAGTACAGGCTGTATCGGACTTATTAAGGCTAAGGATGCGTTTAAACCCGAACTGGGGTTTAGGTTTTCGACCTATGCAGTGCCTGTAATACTAGGCGAGGTTAAAAAGCTGTTTCGGGACGGCGGGGCGGTTAAGGTGTCTAGAAGCATTAAAGAGCTGTCGCTTAAGGTGGTTAAGGAGAAGCAGGATTATATCAACCGTTACTTTGTCGAGCCTACAGTAGGACAGCTTAGCCAGATTATGGGGGTATCCCCCGACATGATAGTTGAAGCAATTGCGGTGAGCATGCCTGTGGTATCCCTTACAAAGTCGTACGATGAATCGGATGATGGGCAGATTGATGTAGTTGTACCGGACCCATCGGTGCAGTTTACAGAGAAGCTTGACCTTAAGAATGTAATAGACAAGCTACAGGATAAGGACAGACAGCTTATTATACTTCGCTACTTTCAAGGAAAAACCCAAAATGAAGTAGCCTCCTTGCTTAACATGACACAGGTACAGGTGTCAAGGAAGGAGAAGAAGATACTGTTATATCTAAGATCACTACTAGAGGGCTGATATTTTATATCGGTCCTTAAATTTTAATCTAACAATTAATAATATCTTCAGCTAAAGTTCAGATAATGTTTGGCTATTGTTTAGTTTACTATCAATTAAAAATCACACAATAGGTATATACTTAGATCATCAAGATGAAGGGGGTATAAACTTATGAATAATAACTTTGGTAATCAAGAATACAGCTTAACTAACCTTTCTAAAGTTGAGGATGAACTTAATGGGGAAGAGAGGATACAGTGGGAGATAGTAACCGCGCCAACAAAAAGGAGGAGTTCACTTTTAAACAGAGGAAAGGTAGCGTTAGTTGCTGTCTGTGTCTGTCTTTCTTTCTTAGCTTCGGTTATAGGAAGCAGTATAGGTAGTAGGCTTACGGCAGATGGGGATAACTCGAATTGGGCGAATGGGGCGTCATACAGATCGGTTGTCAGCACAAATCTAGCAGGGAAGGCTAATCTTTCGGTTGCCGAGATAGCCGAGGTTGCCGCTGATTCGGTGGTAGAGATAACCACCGAGATTGTACAGACAGGCAGCAGATTTAGGCAGTTTGTATCGGAGGGTGCGGGTAGCGGAGTTATAATATCCACCGATGGATATATAGTGACGAACAACCATGTTATCGATGGGGCAAGCAGGATAACGGTACGACTCTCTGACGGCAAGACTGCTAATGCAACCCTTATCGGCAAGGACGCTCAAACAGACCTTGCAGTAATAAAGATATCAAGGACAGACCTTACCCCCGCTGTAATGGGAAGCTCCGGCAATCTAAAGGTAGGAGAGCTTGCGGTAGCGATCGGCAATCCACTAGGAGAGCTTGGTGGTACGGTAACCGACGGGATTATTAGCGCGTTAGACAGAGAGATTACCATTGACGGTGAGAAGATGACGTTACTACAGACCAATGCGGCGATAAACCCAGGAAACTCGGGCGGTGGACTATTTAACTCTGCGGGAGAGTTAATCGGTGTGGTTAACGCAAAGTCTGGCGGGTCGGATATCGAAGGTTTAGGGTTTGCTATCCCGATAGATACCGCAAAGATGGTTATACAACAGTTAATGAATAATGGTTATGTAAGCGGCAGGCTAAGCCTTGGTGTAACACTGGTGGATATATCCGACACTGCTACAGCTAGAAGATACAGGGTATCACAGCTAGGGGTGTATGTCTATGAATCCACAAATCAAGCGCTTAAGGGTGGCGACCTTTTGCAGAAGATTGGGGATAAGGCAGTAGAGTCGTCTGCGGATGTTAAGTCAGCTTTAAAGGGTTATTCTGCGGGAGATACCGTTTCTATTACCATAGTTCGGGATGGTCAGGTGCAGATAGTTAAGGCGACGCTTAGTGAGAAAAAATAGTAGATATATACAGATAAACAGGATCGGTGGATTTTTATCCGCTGATTTTGTTTATCTATACAAAGTTATAATTTCTTCCAGATTACATATTGACATTTATCTATATGAAGTATATACTATATATAGATAAATGTCAATATGAGGTGTACTAATGAAGGATTTTAGACAGGACGCAAAGGTATTTAAAGCCTTCTGCGATGAAAATAGACTAATGATACTGGATATGCTACAAGGTGGTGAGCAGTGCGCTTGTGTGCTGTTAGAGAAGCTTAACATCTCTCAGCCAACGTTATCCCATCATATGAAGATACTCGTAGACAGCGGGGTAGTTTCGGCTCGAAAGGATGGTAGATGGACACATTACTCCATTGATACAAGCGGAGCAGAGGGTGCGAAGGCGCTATTAAAAGCATTGCTTGAAGGTGTAGGTAGCGAAGATAGTGATAACGGGGGTTGCAGGTGCAGATAGTTTGGGATTTTATAAGTGGTCAGATACTAGGCATGAAGTGGGTTAACGATTTAGTAGGGTCGTTACTGACTTTATTAAATGTGGATATCACCACAAGGATTGGAGCGAGTGTACAGTTTTTTATCTATGACACCATAAAGATAATCTGGTTGCTTTCGGTTTTAATATTTATTATATCCTACATCCAAAGCTATTTCCCACCGGAGCGGACAAAACAGATTTTAGGTAGGTATAAAGGGGTGGTAGCAAACCTTATGGGGGCACTGCTTGGAACGGTAACACCATTCTGTTCCTGCTCGTCTATACCGCTGTTTATCGGGTTTACCAATGCGGGGCTTCCTGTTGGGGTTACCTTCTCGTTTCTTATAAGCTCGCCACTGGTTGATTTTGGCGCGTTTATCCTTTTGATGAGCGTGTTTGGCGGGAAGATTGCGATTGCTTATGTTTTGGTTGGTATTGTGCTTGCGGTTATCGGGGGTACGGTTATCGATAAACTAGGGCTTGAACGATATGTGGAGCAATACATCAAGAATGTGGGTGGGGTTAATATAGAATCGCCCGACCTTACTAAGAAGGATAGGGTTATCTATGCTAGGGATCAGGTTTTGGCTACCGTTAAAAAGGTGTTTTGGTATGTAATCGTTGGGGTAGGTATCGGTGCGATAATCCATAACTGGATACCAAAAGAGCTTATCCAGAGCGTACTAGGGGAAAACAACCCATTCTCCGTGCTACTTGCAACCGCTGTAGGTATCCCGATGTATGCTGATATATTCGGCACAATTCCAATAGCAGAGGCATTGTTTGCAAAGGGCGTGGGGGTTGGTACAATCCTAAGCTTTATGATGGCAGTTACAGCACTTTCTCTACCGTCGGTTATTATGCTACGAAAGGCGGTTAAGCCAAAGCTACTTGGTATTTTTGTAGGAATTGTGACTGTGGGGATTATTATTATAGGATATAGCTTTAATGCTTTTCAGTATTTATTTATATAGGAGGATATAACGATGGCTCTATTTAACTTTGGTAAGAAGAAAGAGGCTAAAGCTGCCTGTTCTTGTGGGGGGAGCTGTGGTAATAGTAATGTAAAAAACGCACGGTTTATTGTGCTTGGTGCTTGTTGCAAAAAGAGTGCGGATACCTTTGCAAATGTTAAAACCGCGGTGTCCGAGATGGGACTAAAGGACGAGGTGGTTAACATTGGTGATAACCTTGAGATTGCAAGCTATGGTGTTATGCAGACCCCTGCGCTTGTGATTAATTCTAGGGTGGTGTCTTATGGCAAGCTACTTAGTGTCGACGAGGTTAAGGGACTGATTGCGAAGGCAGGGGTAGCTCAATGAGTAAAGAACAATCCTCAGGCATAGGCTTTTTTGAACGATATCTAACTATATGGGTTATTATCTGTATGGTTTTGGGTGTTCTCATTGGTAAGTATATCCCTGCGATTCCTTCGTTATTGGGTAGGTTTGAATATGCAAACGTGTCGATACCGATTTCGATACTGATATGGCTGATGATTTACCCTATGATGATGAAGGTTGACTTTAAGAGCATTAAGGATGTTGGAAAAAATCCAAAGGGATTGTTTGTTACTTGGGTTACTAACTGGCTAATAAAGCCCTTTACAATGTTTGGTATTGCATATCTATTTTTTTACGTTATATTTAAGTATTTCATACCGCCAGATCTTGCCAAAGATTACCTAGCGGGAGCTGTTTTGCTTGGTGCTGCTCCTTGCACAGCGATGGTGTTCGTGTGGTCGCATTTAACAAAGGGAAGTCCTGCATATACCGTAGTGCAAGTTGCTACCAACGACCTTATTATCCTTGTGGCTTTTACGCCGATTGTAGCATTTTTGCTCGGAGTTAGTGGGGTAGCTATTCCATGGGATACACTTTTGCTTTCGGTGGTGTTGTTCGTTGTTATCCCTCTTGTCGGAGGTATCCTGACAAGGAACATTGTGGCAAAAACAAAAGGCAAGGATTATTTTGAGCAAACCTTTATTCCGAAGTTTAACAATGTAACTGTGGGTGGTCTGCTTTTAACTTTGGTTATCATCTTCTCGTTTCAGGGAAATGTCATACTTGAAAATCCACTCCATATCGTGCTGATTGCCGTACCATTGATACTACAAACTCTTCTTATCTTTTTTATCGCATACCTTGCCTGCAAACTGCTAAATCTCCCACACAACATAGCCGCCCCTGCCGGAATGATCGGTGCGTCAAACTTTTTTGAGCTTGCTGTGGCTGTAGCAATTGCGTTGTTTGGTACTGGGAGTCCTGTGGCACTTGCGACAATAGTTGGTGTGCTTGTTGAAGTACCCGTTATGCTTATGCTTGTAAAGTTTACCAATAAGACGAAAGGATGGTTTATAAGTTAATGGATTATCAGATTAGAGCTATGCAACAAAAGGATTGGAGTGAGGTAAGTCGAATCTACCAACAAGGCATGGATACAAACCTTGCCACATTTCAAACCTCTTGTCCAACCTATGAAGAATGGGACATATCTCACCATAAAAATTGCCGGTTGGTAATCGCTGTAGGTGGGGCTATTGTAGGGTGGACCGCACTTACGCCTGTATTAAGCCGCTGTGTTTATGCCGGTGTTGCAGAGGTAAGTGTTTACATGGATTCAGCTTATTCCGGTAAAGGATTGGGAAGAATATTGCTAACTGAGCTTATCTGTGAATCAGAGCAACAAGGCTTTTGGACTTTGCAATCGGGAATCATGGAGGAGAATACAGCAAGCATTCGTCTACATGAAAAATGCGGATTTCGCAGGATTGGTTACAGAGAAAACATTGGCCGTGACTGCTTTGGGAATTGGCATAATATAGTGTTTATGGAAAAGCGAAGTCGTATAGTTGGCACAAACGGAGGTGGATGTTCATGCTAACAAAAGTAGCCTTTATCTGTGTTCATAATTCTTGCCGAAGCCAGATAGCCGAAGCACTCGGAAAGCACCTTGCTAGCGACGTTTTTGAGAGCTACTCGGCGGGAACACATCTAAAGCCGCAGATTAATCAAGATGCTGTGCGCTTGATGAAACAGCTTTACAACATTGATATGGAGCAGACACAGCGTTCAAAATTGCTTAATGAAATTCCATCTGTCGATGTTGTTATAACAATGGGTTGCAATGTAGATTGTCCGTTTTTGCCTTGTAAGCGCCGTGAGGATTGGGGACTAGACGACCCTACAGGCAAGTCTGATGAGGAGTTTATCAAGACCATTAAGCTAATTGAGCAGAAGATTATCGATTTGGCAAAGGAATTAAGGTAGGACGAATGTCCTACCTTAATTCCTTTTTATTTAGTCTAGAATCTCACCATCGGTGGAGATGGTAACCACCTGCCACGGTATTAGCTTGCCACAGTCGGAAAGGGCGGTTTTTACAGCGTTTTCAATCCCGCCACAGCAAGGGACGGACATCCGAACTACCGTTACCGATTTAATGCTGTTCTCCTTTAGTATTGCTGTTAGCTTTTTGGAGTAGTCCTCATCATCCAGCTTTGGACAGCCGATAAGGGTAACCCTGTTTCTCATATAACGATTATGAAAATCTCCGTATGCATAAGCAGAGCAGTCAGCGGCAATTAAAAGGTTTGCCTCCTTAAAGTATTGGGCATTTACAGGGACGAGCTTTATCTGTACAGGCCATTGGTTAAGCTGTGTACTAACTATCTGCTCGGTACGTTGCTTTGTGGGATACTCTGGATTATTTCGACTAAAGCTTTTTGAATGGGTGCTAGGACATCCGCACGGTAGGTTGGTGTCAGCAGAGTTTTTGTTAACATCAGCGCCCACGCCGTTAAACTCTAAGGCTTCCCTTTGTTCAAAGGTAATTGCATTTGTCGGACAGACAGGCAGACAGTTGCCAAGCCCGTCGCAGTAGTCATACCGAAGTAGCTTTGCTTTGCCGTTGTCCATTCCAATTGCTCCTTCATGACAGGCTGACACGCAAAGTCCGCAACCTACACATCTAGCCTCATCAATCTTTATAATATTTCTAATCATAATAAAATAATACTCCTTTACTTGACTTTATGTAACTATTATACTATAATATAGTTATTAAGTCGGTTGCGGATGCAACTTAATAAATTTTTATATTGAAATGGGTTGGGCGACCATGTTAATTAACAACTATACTAGTGAGCTGTCAAAAAATCCACTCTTTAAGGGGATTGAGGAACTAGAGGTCACGCTAAAATGTCTGTCAGCTAGGGTAGTAGGCTATGAAAAGGATAATATAATAATCCTAAGCGGGTCTAAGGTAAGGGATATCGGGATTATGCTATCGGGTAGTGCTAAAGTTATGAGGGAGAGCATAAACGGCGATGTAAACATCCTAACCGAGCTAACAAAGGGGGATATCTTTGCGGAGTCATTTGTATGTGCGGGTATAGAGCGAAGCCCTGTAACGGTGCAGGCGTCTAAGAGGTGTACTGTGTTATCCATCGACCTTTCAAGGATAAACGGTGGTTGTACCGCCCCTTGTAATGCGCACATGAAGCTACTGCAAAATTTGGTTTATATTACTGCAAAAAAGAGTGTTATGCTTTCGCAAAAGATAGAGGTAATGGCAGGCAAAAATATACGTGAGAAGGTTTTAATCTTTCTAAACGGATATAAAGATAAAGAAGGCACGGTCACCTTTACTATTCCTTACAACCGCCAAGAACTAGCGGACTATCTATCCACCGAGCGCAGCGCGCTTTCAAGGGAACTTAGCCGCATGCAGGAGGAGGGTTTAATAAAATACAATAAGAATAACTTTACTATATATAATTAGGAGGTACTATGATTATTAGAGTTTGCACCACAGAGGATTATGAAAGGATACACGCACTAAACACCCTAGCCTTTGGATACGATTATCCATTAGATAAGACAAAAGAACGGCTTTACACTATACTACAGCGCAGTAGTGATAGACTGTACGTTGCAGAACTGGATAACAACGTTGTAGGATATATCCATGGTAGTGACTATGAATGCACCTATTCAGGTTCGCTTAAGAATATTATGGCGATTGCGGTGTTTGAGGAGTGCAGAGGTAAGGGGGTTGGCAAAGCGTTACTAAAGGCTATTGAGGACTGGGCAAAGCAGGACGGCTGTGTTGGGGTGCGTCTGGTTTCAGGCAGTGACAGGGTTAATGCGCATGAATTTTATCTAAGGTGTGGATATAACCAAAGAAAGGTGCAGAAAAACTTCTTTAAGCTGTTTGATGGTGAATAGTAATATTGGATTAGGGATATAGCTATATATCCTAATAGATAAATATGCAGATATTGGTATAAAAATTTTAAGTTTGTATTGACTTTTTGTTTATTTTGTGGTATTATCAAGCTAGATAGAAAGGGAGTTACAGGATCGTAGGAATTAAATTTACATGTGAATTGAGGTACAACATGAAGATTAAGGGGTTAACGGCGATCATTGTTTCTCTCGTGATTTGTTTCACAACAGCACCCATAGTAAATGCATTAGACCATGATGTAAACGTCCATAATGCAGAGCTACACTACAAGGTACATATGGCGGCGACAAAGGACAGAACGGTTTACTGCGTACCTAACGCTAAGGTTTACCATTCTACCGGCTCATGCAGAACCCTTGCACGTTCTAGAAGCGTGTATAAAACAACCCTCTCAAAGGTAAGTAATAGGAGAGCTTGCAAGGTATGTTAGTGTCCTTTGATTAACACTATAGTAATTCGACAAAATAAATATGTGAGAAACGATGTAAAAAGTTTCTCACATATTTATTTTGTTATACTGGGTATGGTGTTACAGCAATACCTCTTTAGTAGCGATATTTTCGCTAAAAGCGCTGTCATGCTCTACAAACAGCATGGTTGGTTTGTATTCTAGTATAAGGTTTTCAATCTGTATGCGTGAGATAACATCAATGTAGTTTAAAGGTTCGTCCCAGATATATAGGTGTGCTTTATCACAAAGGCTTTTTGCGATAAGCACCTTCTTCTTCTGCCCACCGCTAAAGTCGCTAATGTCCTTCTCGAATTGAATCCTTGAAAAATCTAGCTTTCTAAGGATAGCTTTAAACAAGCTCTCATCTATACCGTTCTCTTTAGCGTAGTCGGTCAGGTTTCCGTATAGGTGGGAGGTTTCCTGTGATACATAGGATATTACCAGTCTTGTACCCTTTAGTAGTTCCCCGTTATAGGTCAGCTCCTCGCCGCATAAAAGCTTTATGATACTGGATTTACCGCTTCCGTTTCTACCTCTAAGTGCAATTCTATCCCCTTGGTCTATAGTGAAGGTAACACCACTACAAGCGGTTTTATTACCGTACAAGATGGAGATGTTATCCATCGATACAAGACGATTTGTATGATAGGGAAGCCCTACAAGCTTTAAAGCTTCAGCGCTCTCTATGTTTTTAAGAAGCTTTGACTTCTCCTCTATTGCGGATTGTTGACGTTCCTCAATAGCCTTTGAGCGTTTCATAAGCTTTTTTGACTTTGCCCCTTCATAAGGACGGCGTCCCTTGGATTTTTCGGTTTGGCTGGGGTTAAAGCCTATCTTTCGGGTCTCTGCGGTGTCCGACCATGCTGCCTTTTCTTTAGCGGTTTTTTCTAAGCGTTTAACCTCCTTGCGAAGCTTTTCATTCTCTGCTATCTCAAAGCTGTCCTGTCGCTCCTTGTTCACAAGCCATGAGGAGAAGTTACCCTTTTGAATCTCGATATTGGTTTTGTTAATCGACAGCACATGGTCGATACAGCCATCTAAAAAGGTTCGGTCATGGGACACTAGTATAAATCCCGACTTTTTCTTAAGATATCGGCTTACAATCTCTCTTGCGTCTATATCAAGATGGTTTGTGGGCTCGTCAATTAACAGAAAGCTGTTCTCTTTAAGGAACAAAGCCGCAAGTAAGACCTTTGTCTGCTCGCCGTTTGATAGTGTGTTAAATGGGCGGTATAGCACATCATCTGACACCTCGAGTAGGGATAGCTCCCGCATTAGCTCCCAGTGTTGATAGTCGGGGGAGATACCCTCGATAATCGAGATGGTATCGATATCTTTGTCGTGCACCTCAAAAGGAAAGTATTCAAAGGTTACACTTTTAGAGATACTGCCCTTGTACTGGTACTTTCCAAGTAGCAGATTTAAAAAGGTGGTTTTACCACGTCCGTTTCTGCCGGTAAACCCTAGCTTCCAGTCGGTGTCTATCTGAAAGGACACCTCCTCAAAGATGTTATCGTAACTGCCATCATAGGCAAAGGTTAGGTTTGTAATGTTAATTAATGACATATATTGTCCTCCTGTAATAAAAATGGGTTACAAGAAAGCTAATCCTTGTAACCCATATAAGCACAGCAAGACTATGATAATATAGCCGTAGCGCAGATATATAATGAGTAAAGGTTAATACACTTTCTTGCACAGGCGCAACAAAACAAAAGCTATGTTACAACCATTTATTCTAGCAAGAAATGTGCCTCATCCTTTCAACTCCAATCATTCTAAATACAGCCTGCATTTGTTTTGACCGTCCACAAAGACAACATCACACAGACTAAAGTAATTATATCACCTTTTACTGCTATATTTCATTAACAAATTGTAAATTTTACGCAATTTATAAATTAAATAATCTACCTCTCTAACGAGAACTCTGACATGTCTAACACAGGGATATCTGCCTCACCGTTAGAAGCAACATTGATTACTACTTCATCTGCGGATGATATATCCACTTCTGTCAAGGATTTGGCACCGTTTATAGCATTATCAGGATTATCCTCGGTGGACACACGCTTGTGATCCTTCGGATTTTCCTTCTGCATACGACAGGTGATGGCGGTGGAATATAGACCCATATCATTTTTCGCAAGGTATTTGTAGTCCTGCCTTGGCACGTTGTCGCCGTTCATTATACGAATTGCGATGGTCATGCATTTACGTCTAACCTCGATCTGATTCATCTGCGCCTTTAGGCTTTCCTGCCCGACCTCAACCTGACGCGTTAAATCGTCAAGCTGGGACTTGTTTGCGTCAAGCTTAGATAGTGTGTCGTCTGTTCTACTCTCTTGCATTACCTTCTCGCCATTTGGGGAGGTGATAAACTTAACATGCTCGTTCATAATCCCCGCAACACGGCGGATCATCTGCTCCATAAGCTCTCGTTTTTTACTGTCTGTAATGTTAGGGTTGTTTCTAATCGCCTTTACCTCAAAGGTAAAGCTTTGCATCTTTCGCGCGTAAAGCTCTTCTACGTCCTCCTTGGTTTTACAGCGTTCAAGCTCCTTCTTGTACGCCTCACGCTCGCGCTTTATCTCCATTGCCTTTTGGTACAGCTCGGGGTTCTTCTCCTTTAGGTATTCAAGCTCCTTATCGGAAAGCTCCCCGCCTGCACGAAGCTTTGTGTCTAACGCTGATATAACATTACCTTCACGTATATCCACCATATCCTGACTAATCTGGAGAATCTGTAGCTCACGAGCGGTTTTCTCACCGTTATTTTGCTCTACTAGGTTTTGTTTTCTCTGCATAAATTTAGCTTTAAGCTCATCATTCTTCATACTTGAATAGAGTGTTCCCGACAAGAATGGCGCTGAATTAAATCCAACAGGACACATATTTTAGCCACCTCCCTATAAGTGTTTATAACCTATATCGGCAGATTCTGCTAAATGCTTATATATCTTCTACCAACTATACTCTAGCATTCCAAAACAGGTTTCCTGCTTTGTGATTGCGGTAGATACCGAGTTGTTTACTACATCCTCGGAGGATACCTCGTGACCTAGCTTACTGGACATATAGATACCCTCTGATATTAGCATAGTTTGTAACGCTATCTCAGCGGTGTTAAGTAGCGGTACCTCTTTACGAAGTGCCGCAACCCAGTGCGCTTGAGAGGAATCCATTGAGTTAAGGGCAGGGTTAATCTGATGGGTACGGTAAACCTCAGCACCTATATCCAGTGCTGATACGGTAGGGTAACCCGACTGCTCGCTTATAAGCTCTAGCTTGCTACCTGCAGCCAATGAAATCCCCGCTTTAGATCCACAGATCATGCTAGGTGGAAACTGCACAGCATTAATTGCCCATGATTCTAGGATATCAAGGGTACTACCGCCTTCAAACTTAACAAGTCCTACACCTAGCTCCTCAACATCAAAGCCCGACTCCTTCTGGCGGGAGGTATCCATAGAGAGCTCTTGGTAGACAGCCCCACTTATCCTGCTAACCTTTGGTAGGTTTAACAGGTAAAGTAAGCATGAGATATGGTAGACACCCATATCATAAAGCGCACCGCCCGCCGCCCAGTAGCTACTGTTAAACTCCTTTTCGGCATATCCGTCAACAAAAGGTCTGCCACGGCGGCGATAGCCGTAGGAACGAGAGTGGTAGATGTTACCTAGCACACCGTCCTCAATAAGCTTTTTGGCGGCATGGGTTTCGTGGGAATATAAAAATGCTAGCTGGATGTGTAGCATTTTATCATATTTTTTCGCCGCCTCAACAATAGCAGCAGCATCCTTATAGCTACCCGACAGCGGTTTTTCACAGTAACAGTGCTTACCCGATTGTAACACAGCAACAGCCAGTGGGGTATGCAGATTATTATGTACGCAGACATCAACAGCGTCGATATCATCCCTTTTAAGAAGTTCGCGGTAGTCTATATATCGATCGGGAATGTCATACTTATCGCAGAATTTATCAAGCTTATCCTCTAGTATATCACAAGCGGCTACTACGGTAACCCCTTCTAAATCCTTATAGCTTTGTAGATGGGTGTGTGCAATTATACCAGTGCCGATTATTGCTATTCTAACCTCTTTCATATGGATCTCCTTTATTGTTATTGCCTAGGCACTTAGCAGTAGAAGTTATGCTTAGTAATCCTTATGCTATTATCTATTAAAGGAAAACTTGCTATATTTAAGTGCCATAGTAAAAGTATGTATCTATTCCTTTACAGATGGAGGGGCATCCGGCCAAGCGCCGTCATAGTTTAACGGAAGTAGCACGCTCTTTAGACAGGCAAGCTGTATTGCTACATTGTTGTATTCATTTGTAGAGGTATGATGTTCTACAGTCCAACAGCCGTAGTATCCCTTTTCCTTTAGCGGAGGGATTATATCGCTTGCCTTTAAGCTATGCTCGTAGTCAAGGTGCATGTGCATTGCGTAGTTAATTAGTGACAGATCATAGCTGTTCTTCTCCTCTTCACTAACATCATTGCTCCATCCACCTACATGCAGAAGTATACCAAAGTTTTCTACCTTTTTATCATGTATCATATACTCCACAAAGCGTTTAAACTCTGGGTAATTTCTAGCCGCACCCCAGTGGTTTTCAGGACCTAGCTTTGCACCAAATTCAGCGGCAATCTTGCAGTACTGGGCATACTTGTCGGCAACATACTCAAACTGTTCCTGTGACATTACCTCCTCACGAACTCCTACGTCCATACGGATGGATTTTGCGCCGATCTTTCTTGCAATCTCTAGGAATAATCTTGCCCTCTTTTCGTTTTCCTCTCGTTTAACAGGATCGTTGTCCCATAGATGTGCTTCATCACAGCAGAAGTTTACCACGGTAAGACCACGATCCTTAATATGCTGAGCTACCATATCTATATAGTCGTCCTCGTAGCTGTCTAGAAACCCATTCCAGATATCCGCTGTAACTAGATTGTAGCGGTATCTCATGCTTTCAAGATACCCAAAGATATTCATAGCTCCGCAGTTGTGAAGCCCGTGAAACGAATAGGACATAATGGCTAGGTTGTTATTCTCTTTCATATAAATCTCCATTCCTTGTGCTATTGGGCACAAATAGCTTTTCTTTTCTCATATAAAAATCAAGATATACCGCAAATGTTACAGTATACCTTGATTATACACTTACAAAATCGATATGTCAAGAAAAATTTATTGATTTTAATAAAATTTATACAAAAATCAGAAATTATATGTAAAACTACACAGGACAAGCTGTATTGAATTATACTTTAAGTGGTAGTTGTTATACGTACTACATATTAAACATCGAATTTAACAGCTTGGTAATCTCTATTACCATATTATGCTCTAAGCTATAATATACACGTTGACCGATTTTTTCTACCGACACTAGTTTAGACGAGATGAGTTCTGACATATGGTGTGAAATAGTGGCAGAGGTAAGACCGGTAAACTGCATCAGTTCCTGCGCATATTTTCTACCGCTACGTAGATATAGCAGTATATTTAGCCTATTAGTATCACTCATAGCCTTTAGAGTGGAAACAAGCAGTTGGGAGGTATCCTTTTTAATATCTTTTAGACGAGTTATAACGTGTACCCATATACCAATATGAATTATCTGCTTGTCTTGGGAGAACGGGGGGCGGACAGGATAGCTATAGAGTGAGAATACCGCAAAGTGTATAATTGACGGGTAGACAAGGTATTCGTTTTCTTCAATGCCAACACCCAGTAATTTAAAGAAATTGACTAATTCGGGTAGAGTTTTATCTGCGTAAAACTGCTCATACTCAGCTATTATTGGGTCAACTAGCATAGACTTTTCCATCATAAATTTTGCGGCTAGCTTTATATATCTATAAATCTCATCGCTAACGGTATTAAAATCATTTAAAAGACGCATGCATTTAAACTTTTCACTATCAGAAATCTTGCAAAGGTTTATTAGTCTTAATAACCCTTCTGAGTCATTACAGTATTCAATCGTTGAGGATATCTCATCTGTTTCAAGCGTTAACAAGATAATCTGTGCTATAATAGTGTTCTTTTGTTCTATTGAGGTGGTTGGGTGGTTTTCTGTATAACGGTTGATTTCCAAGCAGATTCGTGCGATACTTGTGTCGCTGTTTGTTAACTGTTCAAAATACGGTTTAATGCTGTCGGGAATAGAACCAATCTTGTCTTTAACGTAATTATATATCTGTATCAGCGGTGCAAACATTCTTTCAAATTCCTGCTCTGAAAGGGTAAACTTATTTCGTAAGCTTTCACAGACAGTTGACATATCCTGCCACGGATTAGATGGATTTCCGTTAGGTGTAACTATCTTTTCAAGGATACAGAGTGCTTCGTAGTTGTAGTTAGGCTTTAACAGCTTAAATGATGACATAATTATCTCCCCTTTATAGTTGTTTATAAATTTTTAGACGGCTAATAGTTAGATAGAATACAAGTAAAGTTACACCAAATATGCAGATAATAACAGGGACAGGCAGAAGATAAGCGCCTAGTGAGCATAAAAATGAGGCTATAGGTACTGCGGCACATAAAAATGAATTTATCAAGCCGGTTATTCTTGATAAAAATGTTTTGTCTATCTTTTCCATAAAGCAGGTGATGTAGATTACCGTTTGGACGCCAATCCCAACTCCTAAAAGGGTGAGCGTGAGTAGCACTAGGATTAACTTTAAAATTTGTATAGTTACATATGTAAGTGGCAATAAAGACACTAGCGTCATACTAATAACAACACCGCTTATGGTAAGCAAGGTAACGTTTTTTATCTTATTTAATTTAGGGGTTACACTAGAACCAACAGCTACACCAAGCACCAGACAAATCTGGATATATGACATAAATTCCGCCTTTTGCCCAAGATATTCTGAAACATAAGCCACACCCATCGCATTAATAGGAACTATACAAAAGTTTAACACTAAACCAAGAGAAAAGATAGCAATTAATAACTTACTTTTAAATATGTACAAAACTCCATCTAAAAAATCGGTTTTTAGATCCTTCACACTGGATATAGCGCTCTGACGTTCTTCCTCTATTTTGATAAGAGATATAAAGAGCGCAGAGATAAAGAAGGTTGCCATATCGATTAACAGCGCACCTGCCGCACCTAATGTTGCCATAATTATCCCGGCAACCGCAAACCCAACTACTTCGGCTATTCGACTGGTAGTACTACCTAGCGCACTGCCTGTTGTATATTGTTCTACAGGAAGCAGTTTTGGTAGAATCGCAGTGCCTGCCGGCACTCTAAATGCTTCTAGCGTTGAATTTAACACTGTAACAGTACCTATTATAAGAGGGGAAAGCTTTCCGAGCAGAAACAATATAGCCATAGCGGACATCAATAACCCCCTACCTATATCTGTGAGCACCATTACCTTCTTTTTGCTAATCCGCTCAACAAATACTGCGAAGATAGGTTGTAGCACAATAGTAGGGATAAAGTTTATACCAAAGATAAATGCCATTAATGATGCACTTCCCGTAAGCTCAAACATAACCCAGCTAAGAGCGATGGTATCGATAGAATCACCAAAGCGGTTTACAATGTTTGCGGCTGTTATCTTTAGAAAGTCTTTTTGGGTCAATAGTTCCTTATAAGATGATGATTTTGACATATTATTTACCTCCAATTTCTGTTGAAGATATAATAACATATATTTAGATAAATGTCAAGATATATACTTATAAAATTATCTAATAAAGATAATATAATAATATAATCTTGTAGGAAGAGAAGTTAGAGTTGTTATGGTAGTACCTTTAATAAGCTTTACATACCAAAAATGGAAACAAAAGTTTTCAAGATTTTTCATATTCGTTTATAGTTTGTTCACCTATTTATCTGTTAGTGATGTATAATAGTATATATAGTGTGGTAATACATATCTATAATTGTGAACAGGATAGGCTGGTTGCGTTGTTAAACGGATGGTGGACAGGCTTTTATTTTGTTTTGCTGACTTTAAGGTGTGAGTAACAGTAGTTAATATATAGTAAGGGGGATTTTGCCATGTCTTTAGGTAAAATACTAGTTGTCGATGATGATAAAAACATATGTGAGCTTATAAGGCTTTATATTGAAAAGGAAGGGTATACTGTAATACTTGCTCATAATGGTGAGGATGCTATCGTTAAATTTGAGATAAACAAGCCGGATTTAATACTGCTTGATATAATGCTTCCTGGACTTGATGGATGGCAGGTTTGTCGTGAGATCCGTAAAAAAAGCTCTATTCCGATTATAATGATAACTGCAAAGGGTGAAACCTTTGATAAGGTGTTAGGGCTTGAGCTTGGTGCGGACGATTACGTTGTTAAGCCGTTTGATGCTAAGGAGATTGTAGCTCGTGTTAAAGCGGTGCTTCGTCGTATAGGAAAACCTATGGGTGAGGACGCAAAAGAGGTTGTTTATGATAAACTTGTAGTTAACATGACTAAATACGAGCTTAAGGTAGATAATAAGGTGGTAGACACCCCTCCAAAAGAGCTAGAGCTGTTGTTCCACCTAGCCTCTAACCCTAACAAGGTGTTTACCCGTGACCAACTGCTTGATGAGGTTTGGGGATTTGAGTACTACGGTGACTCACGTACTATCGATGTGCATGTAAAGAGGCTTCGTGAAAAACTTGAAGGTGTATCCGATAAATGGAACCTTAAAACCGTTTGGGGTGTTGGATACAAGTTTGAGGCAAACTAGTTTATACCATTCACCTTATGTTAGACCTACAATAATCTTTGGTTTGGTCTTTCAAGGGCTGTTTAGTGGGAAGATTAGTTAATTTATTAAGTAGCTTTTATAGCTGTAACAAAACACGGTTTGCAGACAATTCAACCCCTATATCCTGCGGCTTTATATGTAGCTTCGAGATATATTCGGGAACGCATTGTATGCGTATTATCCTACTGGTTTTGTTACAGCTTTGTGTATTTATTACAAAAAACGAGTATACCTTTGGCGAAGGAGCAGAAGATTGAAAAGACTAAATCAAAGTATAGCAAGACGATATTTTATGACAAGTACCTCGCTAATAGGATGTAGTATCCTTGTGCTTGGGGTAATGATAATGCTGTTTGCTGCTAGCTTTTTTACAAATGATAAGATTGGGCTTTTACGAAAAAACATCCAAAAGGCTACTGCCGTTGCGTCGGACAGCTATGAACAGTATGGGTTTGTTGAGAGGATAACCATGACCTCGGTATTGGATCTATTGTCAAACTCGATAAACTCTACCTTCTTTTTAACCAATCTTAATGGAGATATTTTATTGCAGTCAAAAAACATAGTGGCTAATGAACCAAGATCGGAGCACAGCTTTAAAAAAATTCCTGTAGCGATACTTGAACGGATACACTCAAGTCCTACAAGGGAGCTTTATGATGTAAGCTATTTTGCGGAGGCGTATACCCAAAAGCACTATACCTATGGTGCGGCAATTATCTCGCCTGTTGATGATAAGCCTGTAGGGTATATCTTTGCGTCTACAAACGTTATGAATGAGTTAGGGGTTTTTTTAGGGGAGATACTTAGAATGATAGTTATCTCTTCCGTTTCGGTAATAATCATATCCTTTATTGCCGCCTATCTTGTTGCGGTTAGGATGGTAAAGCCGCTTCGCCAGATGGCAATTGTAGCTAAAAAGATTGGTAACGGTGACTTTTCTGCAAGGGCGAGCGTTACCACGAATGACGAGATTGGACAGCTTGCTATGGAGCTTAACAATATGGCGAAGTCTATCTCATCCCTTGAATCGATACAGCGAAGCTTTACAGCCAACGTTTCTCATGAGCTTAAAACTCCTATGACCTCAATAGCGGGATTTATTGATGGAATACTAGATGGAACTATCGCCCCGTCACAGCAGTCGTACTATCTAAAGTTAGTATCGGATGAGATTAAAAGGTTATCAAGGCTTGTGAAAACTATGCTAAATCTTTCCAAGATTGAAGCAGGTCAGATGAAGATTAATACAGTTTCCTTTGATATTTTAGATGTGGTAATACAGGTTTTAATCAGCTTTGAGAAGGATATCTTTGCAAAAAATATAGAGATATTAGGTCTAGAGCATAACAGCATTATCATCGACGCAGATATTGAGCTTATGACACAGGTTATCTATAACCTAGTTGAGAATGCAGTCAAATTTACAAACGAAGGCGGTTATATAGAGTTTGCTTTTGAGCATACTAATGGTTATCTGGTAATTTCGATTAAGAATTCAGGTGAAGGACTTACAGACGAGGATCGCAAGAAGGTGTTTGAACGGTTTTATAAATCCGACCGTTCTAGGGGGCTTGACAAAAACGGTGTTGGATTAGGGCTTTATATCGTGCGATCGATTGTGCTAGAGCATGGCGGAGAGATTAGCGTTGATGGTGTGCATTATGACTATACCGAGTTTAAGTTTACCATTCCATGTGTCTTAAATCCTTTTATTGATGAATAGGTTTTATTGCCTTATAACCAATCAATATGTTTGCTTTTAAGCTTCTAAAGATACTGCTGTTTATATCGGGTAACAGGATTATGCAGATGTTTACAAATTTTTTATAATTCTCACTTAAATTTTGCATTTTATCTATTATGAGGTAACTACTATATTATATAATATAAATAGAGATTCAAGACATTACTGTCTGCATACAAACATTTAATTCATTAAGGATGTGTAAATCTTTAAAACACTAAGAAGAAAGGAAACTCTAAACGAATCCCCACGGTGTTTATTGCCGTTTTGTAGACGTTTTGAGTGTGGTCATGATTATGTTTAATGATGAAAACAAAAACAAGGAAAATCAAGATGATTATATAAGCTTTGACACCGTAAGCAAAGATGACGGTAACATGCATAATGGCACAGATATGGGTAGCAACACCACCCAAGGTCAGGACGGTTACAACACCATATACAGCGGTGATCATAATAGCTTTAATCAACCGTACCAGACACAAAGCAGTAATAACAATTCAAACTACGATAAGTCCGCAAACTATCAGTATGATAATGGGCAGTGGCACTACTCCACCCCTAATGAAACGCCACCTCCAAAAAATTCGGGTAACGGCGGGATGAAGGCTTTAGCGATTGTAATGACCGTGGCTTTTGTGCTTGTTACTAGTGGGTTTGGATTCTATGTAGCATACAACAGCGGGTTTCTTACCAATAAAGGTAACCAAGCAGAGACAACGATTGCAAGCTCTTCGCAGACACAGGAAAATAAAGACGAGAAACCGGATGATACCGACACAGGATTAAAGGTAGAGGATGTACCAATCCTAAACCCTAGTAACGTTAGCGATGAGCCGTTATCGGCAAAAGCTATCTATAAAAAGGTATCCCCTTCGGTTGTTGGGATAATTTCATACGCTAGTGTTGAGGGCGGGGATTATCAACCGATTAGCCAAGGGACAGGGATTATCTTCTCGACAGACGGATATATTATCACAAACTCTCACGTTGTTGAGGACGGTAAACTAAAGGGTAAGTATCAGGTAGTGCTAAAGGATAAAACCGAATACGACGCTACACTTGTAGGGTATGATGTTAAAACCGACCTAGCGGTTATTAAGATTGAGGCAACTAACCTTCCTGCGGCGGAGTTTGGAAATTCCGACCAGGTTGAGGTAGGCGAGGATGTTATCGCTATCGGTAACCCATATGACCTTGAATTTGCGGGTACTACTACTCGTGGGATTATCTCGGGTGTGGATACTACTATAAATGTTGGCACTAGCAACTATACCATGAAAACTCTGCAAACCGACGCGGCGATTAACCCTGGTAACTCTGGTGGTCCGCTGATTAATGAGTATGGTCAGGTAATTGGTATTAACTCTGCTAAAATTGCTTCGCAGGACATTGAAGGTATGGGATTTGCCATCCCTATTAACACCGCAAAGCCTGTGGTGGATAACCTAGTAAGGTATGGCTATGTTAAAGATAGAGTGCGTATTGGTATTACCTTTACCCCTGTTAACTCAATGTTAGCGCAGCTAAACGATATCCCTGTAGGGCTTAGGGTTGTAGAGATCGACCACAAGACCGACGCATACAAAAAGGGTGTTACTCCTGGAGATATCATCTATGCTATAGATGGTAAAGAGGTTACCGGATATAAAAATATCCGTGAAATCTTTGAGGATAAAAAGCCAGGGGATACGGCGGTGTTATCGGTATTTAGGGTAACCGAGAAGTCGCAGACCAAGATGGATATCACCATTATTCTGGAAGAAGATATTCCAAATAAATAATATAGTTATAGATTAATTGCAATATAATAGGGAATGCAGACGCATTCCCTATTATAGCGTTATAGTCACATTGTATCTCTTTAATATATAGATATTTTTTAGCATTGGTTAAAAGAATACAAGACCATGTGGATGTTATTACCGTTTTATGTTATTTTGTAACGTAGGCATAAGTATGTAAATTTTATTAATATACGTTAAATAATATTGTGGTTTGGATGGATATATGGTATAATAGGGTAAAGGTACTTGTTGTTTTGCTACTTAATTATTGTTTATCAATAGCCGTTTGGTGACAGAGCAGAATAGATGATTGTACCGACACGGTTAGGCTAGAAAATTTAATAGAGTCGCATACTTTTAAGTATGCGAAAAGTCAGGAAAGGTGAGTGTAATATGAATAAGCTACCAGTTATTTTAGACACAGATCCAGGGTTAGACGATGCTATAGCTGTAGGGGTTTTAGCGGCATTTTGTAAGGAACGCATAGCCGCAATTATCTCAAGCTACGGTAATGTTAATGTGGATACCACCACAAAGAACGTGTTAAACTTAGTAAACCTGTACAACATTAAAACCGATGTTATAAAGGGATGTGAGCACCCGCTTAGTACTAAAAAGTATGAAGATGCACCACACATCCACGGACAGGACGGGCTAGGCGGAACAACGCTTAAGCAGTCCGACCAAGCGGCTATAACCACCGACCCGGTAAAATCGCTTTATGAGGTAATAATAAAGCATAACCATGTGGATTACATAACACTAGGCCCACTGACAAACCTTGCCACACTAATAGACCGCTACCCTGATGTGGTATCACATATAAGCCGTGTGGTTTCAATGGGTGGAGCGTTTGGTATGGGAAATGTCACCGAACATGCGGAGTTTAACATCTACTGTGATGCGGCGGCGGCAAGCCGATGTTTTAACAGCGATCTACACTTTACCTTAGTGCCGCTTAACACCACCCATCAGGTAGCGTTATCTTTAGAGGAGATTGAGGGTATCTGTGTAGCTGACAACGAAGTCGCCACGATAATGAAGCAGATACTAACCGCAAACTATCACAGCAATGTAGCGGCAGGGGATGAAGGGAGCATTGTACATGATGCCACTGCGGTAATGTATTATCTGTTCCCAGAGATCTTTACAACATCAATGAAGATGCATGTCACCGTTCGTTTGGGTGGTAAGCGAATAGGCGAAACTATTGAAGGATCTAATCTACATAATATATACGTGACTACAGGAATTAATAGGTTATCAGCCATAGATAAGCTAAGAGAGATGGTTAGTATGGCAGGCAGGTAGCAACTAGACTGAAAGGAAAACAAAGGATGGACATTCTAAAGATACTGGCAGATGAACTTTCTATAACATATAATCAGGTAAAAAGTACCGTAGAGTTAATCGATGCGGATCATACAATTCCCTTTATAGCAAGGTATAGAAAAGAGGTTACAGGGTCGCTGGACGACCAAGTGTTACGTGAGTTAAATGAACGGCTTACCTATCTTAGAAACCTTGAAAAGCGTAAGGGTGAGGTAACAAAATCTATAGATGAGCAGGGTAAGTTAACCGATGAGTTGGTAGCGGCAATCGACAGCGCTAAGATTCTTTCTGAATTAGAGGATATCTACCGCCCATACAAGCAAAAGCGTAAAACCAGAGCCTCGGTTGCAAGGGAACGCGGCTTAGAGCCGTTAGCAAAGCTTATACTGGAACAAAGGGCGGATATCGTCCCGCTAGAGCAAGCTAAGGGATATATTGATGTTGAAAAAGGGGTGGATGATGAGCAGGCGGCGCTAGCTGGTGCTAGCGACATAATTGCCGAGGATGTTTCTGATTCCGCTTTAATAAGAAAAGAGTTAAAACAGCTTATCTATAACTATGGTAAGGTGGTTAGCAAGGCGGTTAATCCAGAGGTTTCCACCGTGTATGACATGTATTATGACTACAACGAAGCGGTTAACAAGGTTGTTGGGCATAGGGTGCTTGCAATTGACAGAGGAGAGCGAGAGGGTGCGTTAAAGGTAGCTATTGAGATAGACAGCTACCTTGCGGTAAACTTTATCCTAAATGAGTATGTCATCAACCAAACCCCATCAGCAGAGGTTGTTATAGCCGCCTGTAGGGATAGCTATGATAGACTAATCTTTCCTTCGGTTGAGCGGGAGATTAGAAACAACCTAACCCAAGCCGCCGCTATATCTTCAGTACAGGTGTTTAAGCTAAACCTTAAGCAGCTTTTAATGCAACCGCCCGTTAAGGGCGCGGTTACTATGGGGGTAGACCCAGGATTTAGGACTGGCTGTAAGATAGCGGTGGTGGATGAGTACGGCAAGGTGCTGGATACAGGGGTTATTCATGCAACGCTACCTAATGCGGATACCACCAGAGCGAGTACGTTTATTAAAGGGCTTATCAAAAAACACGCTGTTACTGCAATTGCTATCGGTAATGGTACTGCTTCAAGAGAGGCAGAAAGCTTTATTGCAGGGGTTATCAAGGAGATCTCTCGGGATAGCGGTAAAGATGATATTGCCTATATGGTAGTATCCGAGGCGGGAGCGTCGGTTTACTCTGCGTCAAAGCTAGCGGCAGAGGAGTTTCCGGATTATGATGTATCGCTTCGTAGTGCGGTATCCATCGCTAGAAGGCTACAAGACCCGCTAGCAGAGCTTGTTAAGATCGATCCAAAGGCGATTGGGGTAGGTCAGTATCAGCATGACATGCCAAAGGCTTTGCTGGACGAAGCTTTAGGCGGGGTAGTGGAGGACTGCGTAAATGCGGTTGGGGTTGACCTTAATACTGCGTCAGCACCGCTATTATCCCAAATTTCCGGGATTAACAGCACCGTTGCTAAGAATATCGTAACCTTTAGAGAGGAAAACGGTGCGTTTAAGAATAGAAAACAGCTACTAAAGGTAGCAAAGCTAGGCCCTAAGGCCTATACACAATGTGCGGGATTTTTAAGGGTTTCGGGTGGGGATTACCTACTGGATAACACAGGAGTTCACCCTGAATCCTACAAGGCGGCGGAAAAACTGCTAAAGATCTGCGATTATAGTGTAGAGGATCTCTCCACAGATAACATTAAGGCGTTAAAGGAGAAGGCACAAAGGATCGGAGTTCGCACCATTAGCGAGGAGATCGGTGTAGGTGAGCCTACTGTGGTAGATATTGTAAATGAGCTGATTAAACCAGGGCGCGATCCACGTGATGAGCTACCAAAGCCTTTACTTAGAAGTGACGTACTCTCTATGGATGACCTTAAAAAGGGTATGGAGCTTAAGGGTACGGTGCGAAATGTAATCGATTTTGGTGTCTTTGTTGATATTGGGGTACATCATGATGGGCTTGTTCATATCTCTCAAATCTGCAACAGGTTTATCAAACATCCAATTGAGGCTGTAAATGTTGGTGACGTTGTAACGGTATGGGTTATAGATGTAGATAGAGTAAAAAACAGGATATCGCTTACCATGAAGAAGCCTAAAGATAATGAAACTAGATAAAAGATATAGAGTGATAATAGGTATAGTAGTTCCTGTGGTGTTATTAGTTGGCGGGGTTTATCTGTATTTTAACGGAAGTCCGTTTTTATGTATCTTTTATAAATACACCGGGATATACTGTACCGGGTGCGGGGTTGGCAGAGCGGCGTATGATCTAATGCATTTTAACATTATTGAAGCGTTAGGTCATAATCTGTTGTTTACCATCCTTCTGCCGTTTATTGCGGTATACGCTTTGCTTTGGTATCTTGCCATTATAACTGGTAAAGATATATTAGTAAGGAGGTTTGTTATATCGCAGAAGGTAGGGATAGCATTACTTGTTCTGATAGTGGTTTTTACCGTCTTAAGGAACATACCGGTATTTCCGTTTACGCTGCTAAGCCCATAGATCTAGATATAAAAGGAGTTAAACAATGAAGAACTGTCCAAACTGCCACTTCTTAGTAAATGATGAGGCCTCGTTTTGCACAATGTGTGGGACAAAGTTAATTGACGATAAGAATAAAAACGAACCACTAACCTCAAATACTATGGAAGATAGCACCCCTCATAGTAGTAATGAGTCAGCACAACAGGGGTATAATTCACAGTCCAACCAAACTGGGTATAATCCATTAAACGGCTTTGAGCCGCCGCAGGGTTACTATAATACACAGCAAAACTACAATATTCAGAATGAGTATCCACCGCAATTTGTTAACACAACGCCATATGTTGTCTGGTCGGTAATATTAATAGCATGCTGTTGCGTACCGCTTGGGATATGGAGTTTAATAGTGGCGCTTAATGCAAACAAGCAACCTACCTACGAAATGGCAATGGATAGGCTTAATACGGCTAAGATAATTATTATTATCGGAGGTGTGCTAGGCGTTGTAGCAAATGTTATTATCGGAATGCTTATGGTGTTCGGCAATATGATAATCTAATTGAAAGGGAAAGTATGAAAGTTCTTGCTATAGATGGAAACAGTTTAATGAACAGGGCGTTTTACGGTGTACGTTTGTTGTCTAACAAAGATGGTGTCTTTACAAATGCGGTTTTTGGATTTCTAAACATGCTATTAAAGCTTCAAGAGACAAACAAACCCGACTATACAGTAGTTGCGTTTGACCTGCCAGCACCAACCTTTCGCCACGAACGGTTTGCAGAGTATAAGGGTACTAGAACCGGAATGTCTAGCGAGCTTGCTATGCAGATGCCGCTTATAAAGGAGATAATAGGTTATCTGGGGTATACTATTATAGAACAAGCAGGGTATGAGGCGGACGATATCCTAGGGACGATAGCAAGAATTTGTACAGAGCAGAATCAAGAGTGCGTAATATCTACAGGGGATCGTGACTGTCTACAGCTTGCTAATGAGCATGTAACCATCTCGCTTGCTAAGACAAAGGAAACGATAATGTTTACCCCAGGTAAGGTTTTAGAGGAATACAGCATAACCCCAGAGCAGATTATCGAGCTAAAGGCACTAATGGGTGATACCTCCGATAATATCCCGGGGGTTAAGGGTATTGGAGAGAAAACCGCAACTGCACTTATTGCCGAGGGCAAAACTATAGACAAAATCTTTGAAAATATTGACACCATCAAAGCCACCCCGAGGATTAAAAAGCTACTCACAGACGGCAAGGAGCAGGCATATCTTAGCCGTGAGCTCGCCACCATCTTTAGGAATGTGCCAATTAGTGAAACATTATCCGACTATACTAAGAGAGATACAGATACCGAGGGGCTTGCAAATATACTGACAAAGCTTGAGATGTTTAGCTTCTTTGATAAGTTTAACGTAACCAGTGAACAGGTAACGTCTACCGAGCAGAGTAGTGAGAGGCTGTCGTATGAGGTTTGCAATGATGAAGCTATGCTTAGGCAGGCGGTTAAGCAGGCCGCTTTAAAGGGCGGGTGTGCGGATTATATTATCTCTGGCAATACCTTAATGGTAAATATCGATAGGGTATATATCATCAAGGCGGAGGTTTTTACCGATATATATGACCTATTTACCGATATTTTATGGGATAAAGAGGGGTTAAGGTTACGCACCTTTATGGCTAAGGATAGCTACAAGGCTTTGTTTTTACGTGATGCTTGCTGTGAGGGCACAATCTTTGACCTAGAGCTTGCGGCATACCTAATCTCACCTAGCAGTAAGAGCTATAATATCAAGACGTTAGCACTCGAATACCTTACAGGGATTAACTATGATACTGAGGACGAGTTTATCGATGTGGTACTGCTTAGCATGTTATCTGACAGGTTTGAGCAGCTAGTAAAAGAAAACGGACTTGACATGGTAATGTACGAGATTGAACAGCCGCTTTGTAAGGTATTAGCACATATGGAGCAGGTAGGGTTTAAGATTGACAAGGACGAGCTAGTATCCTTTGGAAACAGGATAATGGAGCAGATAAACGTCATTAAACAAACGGTGTTTGACCTAGCGGGTGAGGAGTTTAACCCAAACTCCACAAGGGAGCTTGGTAACATACTCTTTGAAAAGTTAGGGCTTCCGGCGAAGAAAAAGACCAAAACAGGGTACTCAACCAATGCAGAGGTGCTAGATGATCTATATGATAAGCATGATATAGTACCTGCTATCCTTGAGTACCGTACCCTTAGTAAGCTTTATTCAACCTATGTTGTAGGTCTTTCAAAGCTTGTGTCTGACAAAGGACGGATACACACCACCTTTAACCAGACCTTAACACGGACAGGGCGGATAAGCTCCACCGAGCCGAACGTTCAAAACATTCCGGTGCGCACACCGCTAGGCAGTGAGATACGAAAATTCTTTATTGCTAAGGAAGGGTTTGTACTGGTGGATGCCGACTACTCACAGATTGAACTGAGGGTGCTCGCCCACATTGCGGACGATAAGATTATGCAACAAGCCTTTAACAATAACGAGGACATCCACACCACCACTGCCGCACAGGTTTTTGACGTCCCAGTCGATGAGGTAACCCCAGAGCTACGCCGTAGGGCAAAGGCGATTAACTTTGGTATTGTGTATGGGATCGGTCCATTCTCACTGGCAAAGGATCTAGGGGTTAGCTTTGTGGAGGGAAAGACCTATATAAACGAGTATCTAAAGAAGTATTCGGGTGTTGACCGATATATGAAGGAGATAATAAAGCAGGCTACAAAGGATAACTTTGTTACCACCCTTTATGGAAGAAAACGTGATGTTTCGGACATAAACTCCTCTAACAAGGTGACAAAAGGATTTGGGGAGCGGATTGCGCTTAACACCCCTATCCAAGGAACTGCCGCCGATATTATAAAGATTGCTATGAATAGGGTGTTTTCACGACTGCTAAAAGAGAAGCTTGACGCTAGGCTTATTCTACAGGTACACGATGAACTTATTGTGGAGTGTAGAGCAGAGATTAAGGATAGGGTTATCGCTCTGGTTGAGGAGGAGATGGAACACGCCGCTAATCTTAAGGTACGGCTTTTAGTTGAAGCTAAGGCGGCGGACAACTGGTATGACGCAAAGTAAGGGTGGTAGATTTTATACTTGATGTATGTGAGCTTTTAGCAGAGCGTAACAATATAATCTTTAATGATCAGCAACGACAGGGTGTTTGGGACGTTGACAAAAACACCCTGCTTTTGGCTGTGCCCGGATCGGGAAAGACTACTGTAATGGTGGCGAGGATTGCAAATCTTATTATAAACCACAAGATAGCGCCCGATGAGATTCTAACCCTTACATTTAGCCGTGAATCTGCAAAGGATATGGCGGCACGATACGAATCGCTGTTTTCTGATATTAGCGAGGATTTACCTAAGTTTTATACGATTCATAGCTTTTGTTATGGTGTGCTATACCGCTATTGCAAAAGATACAACAGATCTATGCCTACCTTAATTGAAAGCGATAAGCGTAACCAGATTTTTATCGGGATTAACAACAGGGTTAACCATTGCTATATCGGTGAGGATGTGTTAGAGGAGTTATCTAACACTATCGGTTACATAAAGAATGTATGTATGGATGAGGTAGCAATTAAAAAGCTTGAGTGCGGGGTTGAGAATATTGCCGATATCTTTAGGTTGTATGAACAGCATAAAAAGGATAACGGGCTCATGGATTATGATGACATGCTGGATCATGCGTTTATCATTCTAAAGCGGTGTGGCGATATCTTAGGTTACTATCAGTCAAAATATCGATATATTAACGTGGACGAGGCGCAGGATACCTCGGTGCTACAGCATAGGATAATAAAGCTTTTATCTAGTCGATGTAAGATATTTATGGTGGGGGACGAGGATCAGAGTATCTATAGATTTAGGGGTGCTATGGCGGAGGAGCTACTGGGGTTTAACAGTCGGTATAGTGACCCTGTTATACTTAAGCTAGAGCAGAACTACCGCTCGTCAAAGGATATTGTATCACGGGCAAATCATTTTATTAAGATAAACAGCAAGCGGTACGACAAGGAGATGTACACCGATAGCAAGAAAAAGCGTGGTGTAGTTGACTTGGTGCTAACCGACTATAAAAATCAGTACACCCATATAGTCAAGGAGATAAAAAATACTCCAAAAGGTAGGAGTGTTGGGATAATATATCGAAACAACGAGTCAGGGATACTGGTTTCTAGGATGTTACAGCAGAATAAAATCCCGTTTTATGTAAAGGATCACAAGGTGACGCTGTTTAGGGCGGCGACGATAAGGCCTGTTTTAGCATTTATGATGTTTGTAAACTCCCCTAACGATATAAAGCTGTTTGAACAGCTGTATAAGAGGTTTAAGCTTTCAAAAGGTTCTTTTGATATTGTTAAAGCAAAGTATAAAAACTATCCCACCATTATTGATTGTGTGCTAAAAGAGGATGGGATTGAGCAGTCGGAGGTAAATCATGCAGTGGTGGTAAGGGATGTTTTAAAGCGGGTTAAGGGGAAATCGCCATTTAAGATTATCGAAGCCTTTGAGCATGAGTTAGGGTATGGCGGGTTTTTAAGGTGGCGGATTGAAAGCGGGTATTCCTCGGCAAACATCCTGCAAAAGCTGTATATCCTAAAGGAGATAGCCAGTGAGCATAAGACTGTGGATTCCTTTATGGCGGGGATTAAGGCGATAGAGTCGGGACTTCGGGGGAATATAGGGATGGATACAGGTTGTCCTGTTACCATAACCACCATACACTCCTCAAAGGGTCTTGAATACGACACTGTAATTATGGTAGACATGATAGACGGAGTTATCCCAACGGAGGAAGCTATTGATGAGGGCGAGGACGGCAACCTTGACAGCATGGAGAGCGAAGCACGGTTATTCTATGTAGCGGTAACTAGAGCAAGACAGAAGCTTTTGATACTTCGCTCTAACAAGGTGCACGGCACAGCTGTAAAGCCATCGAGGTTTGTAACAAGGTTTTTGGCTCTAGCTAAGGATAAAGCGGCAGAGGATAGGTCGCTACAGCCTGCTCCACAAAGAGGCACAGAAAAACCCCCAGAAAAACCCTCGCTTGTGGGATACAAAGGGAAAAGAATGGTACATAACAACTTTGGCGAGGGTATTGTGAAAAAGCTAGAGGAGGATATTGCAACCATAAAGTTTAAGGATCATGGTGTTAGGTGCATTAACCTTAGATACTGCTTGGAGCAGGGTTTAATAGGTTTAAAGGAATAGATAGGTTAAGAGAGGAATTAGATATGAAGGATATAGTACTAAACAGCAGTAAAGAAAAGGCAGTAACGGTAACAAAAGAGAATTTAGCGGTAACGGTAGGAAGTGGGGATCTTGAGGTTTTTGCCACACCTATGATGATAGCGCTAATGGAGGGGGCGGCGGCTAGTTGTCTAGAACCTTTTCTAGATGAGGGGGAAACCTCGGTAGGGATTAAGGTAGACTGTGCTCATATCAAAGCTTCAAAAATAGGGGTAAAGGTAACCGCTGTAGCGACAATTACGGTGGTAGAGGGCAAAAAGGTATCCTTTAGCGTTACAGCAAGGGATGAGCAGGGGGAGATTGGAAGCAGTAGCCACGACAGGGTGGTTGTTAATGTAGAGAGATTTTTGGCTAGATTATAATTATAATAGGGCTGTGACGTAGAATCACAGCCCTATTATATATTCTGTTATTACTTTATAGCATTACTAGTAACACTATTACAGTACCTTTACATACACCTTTCGTTCACGTGGACCATCAAATTCACATAGATAGATTGCCTGCCATTTACCAAGTAGGAGTTCTCCGTGGTTTACTATAATAGTATGGTTTGATCCAACAAGGTTGGATTTTACATGCGCGGTAGAGTTACCCTCTGCATGCAAAAATTCGCTGTCATATGGGAACGCCTTTTCAAGACCTAACAGCATGTCTTTTGTAACAAACGGGTCGGCGTTCTCGCTTATGGTAACACCCGCTGTGGTGTGTGGGCAGAAAACTACACAGATACCGTCCTTTACGCCGCTTTTAAAGACTGCCTTGCGAACATTTGCGGTAATGTTATAGAATGTGTTTTCCTCTGTTGAGATATCAAGTTCAACTAACATAAGTACACTCCGTCTCTCCGCCGAATATGGTAATCTGATGTGACCTCGTTCGGCGGTCGGAGGTTACAGTCAGCGTATATAGTAGATAGGTTTAAGCTTCATGGGGTATAGTGGGATATTTATTGCTCTTAAGCTATAGCTTAAGATAGGGTAATAGTATCTATACCTATATGTTAGAGTTATAGATACTGTAGTAAAATCCTTTTGCGGCTAGAAGCTCATGGTGTGTGCCCTGCTCGACCACGTTACCGTTATCCATAACCAGTATTAGGTCAGCGGATAGTATTGTGGACAGGCGGTGGGCGACCACAAAGGTGGTTTTTCCTTTCATCATCTTGTCAAATGCTTTTGTAACGTACCTTTCGGTAGAAATGTCAATGCTACTGGTAGCCTCATCTAGTATTAGGATACGAGGGTTAGATACCATAACTCTTGCGATAGAGATTAACTGTTTTTGGCCGGCAGAGATGTTTGAACCGTCCTCGCTTAGTATTGTATTGTATCCATCGGGCAGGGATTTAATAAAGCTATGTGCGTACGCTTCCTTTGCGGCGGCGATAACCTCCTCCATTGTAGCGTTAGGGTTACCGTAGGATATATTATCAAATACGCTCGCCTTGTAGATCCAGGTGTCTTGCAACACCATCCCAAAGTTTCGTCTAAGGGAGTGTCTTGTAACATCAGCAATATTACTATCATTTACCGATATACAACCTTTATCCACATCATAAAACCTCATAAGCAGATTTATTAAGGTGGTCTTACCGCACCCTGTAGGGCCGACTATTGCAATTTTACTGCCGCTGTCCGCTAGCAGGTTAAATCCTTTTATAAGCGGTCTATCCTTACTGTAGGAGAAGGATACGTCGTTAAATGAGATGTCGTATCGGCTGCTTTGTGGCAGTTCTTTGTTCTGCATATCCTCGGGTTCACTAGGCTCATCGATTATGGCAAACACCCTAGCGGCGGATACAAAGGCGGATTGTAGCTGTGCTACTACCCCTGCAACCTCGTTAAACGGCTTTGTATACTGGTTTGCATAGGCTAAAAAGCTACTGATCTGACCTACTGTCAAAACCCCGTTTATCGCACCGATTGCCCCAAAAAGTCCTACAAATGCGAACACCAGTCCGTTAACAAATCTGGTAGAGGGATTTGCAAGGGAGGAATAAAACTGCGCTTTTGTGCCGTATTTAAGCAGTTCGCCATTAATCTGTTCAAATCTGTCTATCGCTTGTTTTTCAATTCCGTAGGTTTTAACAAGTGAAGATGATACTATCATCTCACTGGCATAACCGCTAAGCTTTCCTTGGATAGCAGAGCTCTTTTTAAACATAGCATTAGTACGCTTAGAGATAAAGCTTGCTACAAAGAAGGATAGTGGGGTCAGAAACACTACTATTAAGGTTATCCACCAGTTTAGAGTAAACATAAATACTAAGGTAAGTATAATAGTAATAGTAGCTGTGAAAAACTGGGTTGCACCTTGCAGCAGTCCATCGGATATCTGATCTATATCGTTTATCAGTCGGCTTACTATGTCACCATGTGCAGTCTGATCGATATATTTAAGCGGAAGGGTGTGTAGCTTTTTAAAAGCAACAAGCCGCAGATCCTTTACAGTTTTGTAGGAGATAATACTATTACAGTACGACATAATAAAGCTAAAGCTACTGCTAACAGCGATACAGATTAGAATGTATAACAACTGCTCGGACAGAAAGTTAAAATCCACCCCGCCAGTTACCATGCCATCAATCGCTCGTCCTATTAATACAGGGATAAAGAGTGTAGCTACAACGCTAATTAGTGCTGTAATAAAGGATAGGATAATAATACCGATATGTTTTTTAGTAAATGACAGCAGTCGTGTCAAGACATGTGTTTTTCTCAAAATGTTCTCCTAAATTTGTATATCTAGTGTTATACTAAAATATTAACTTTTATAAGCCTATTATACTACTTTTAGTTAATAATGTCAATAATTTATCTGCCTATATAATTGATTTTAAAATAGATAATAAAAATATCCTTGTGAATAATAAAAAGTAATAATATATAAAATGCGATTGATAGGCTCTATATTAATGGTAAAATCCTAGAATTTTAAAATTAACAATTAATTTTAAATAAGGTATTGTAATTTGTCTGTAAATATTATATAATATAGGTATATGATTTTATGATTTGACTATAATTATATAGATTGGTAGGATGAGAGGTACAGCATTAATGTTTGACATGAGTACATTTTTCTTTAGCATGCTTGTGAGGGTATTGGTAGTGTTTACGGCGTTGCCGTTACATGAGTTTGCACATGGTTATGTAGCGTTAAAGCTAGGTGATACCACCGCTAAAAATCAAGGGCGACTTACCCTAAATCCTATGGCTCACTTTGATCTTATCGGGACAACAGCGTTAATACTTACAGGGTTTGGATGGGCTAAATCTGTTCCTATTAATCCGTATAACTTTAGATACACTAAGCTTGGAAGTAGGCTGGGGATAAGGGGCGGTATGGCGCTGTCTGCGGCGGCGGGGCCTTTATCTAATGTGTTTTTGGCATTTGTATGTCTGCTTATCTATAAGGTTATCTTTTATTTTGTGCCCGGTATAGGGTATGAAACTGTAGTCGAAACCATTGCACTTGGGCTTTCTGTTATGATAACCACAAATATAGGTCTTGCGGTGTTTAATCTTATACCTATACCTCCGCTTGATGGGTCTAGGATAATCGGTTATTTCCTCTCACCTCGGCTAAATGAGCTTATGTATCATTATGAGAGATATGTGTTTTTGGGTTTAATTGTTTTAATGGTAAGTGGTGCACTTTCTGTTCCTATAAATATTATTAGCAAGGGCGTTTATGGAGTGATTAACTTCTTAACAGGATTTGTTGATATTATCGCACGGTCTATACTGTAGGTACTTAATATGGATGATAAAATGTATGTTATCGATATATCCTCCGAGGAAGGCGGGCGGCATGATGGACAGCTTAGGTTTAAGACAGAGGTATTTGAAGGGCCGCTAGAGCTTCTACTGCATTTAATCTCAAAACATAAGCTTAACATTATAGATATACAGATTTCAGAGCTTTTAGAGCAGTATCTTGATTTTATCGAGAACGCCGCAATTATAAATAGTGATATCCCTAGCGAATTTTTAGCTATGGCGGCAAGGCTTGTTTATATTAAAACTCTGTCACTGCTCCCTAAGACGGAGGAGATTACTAATTTAAAGCGAGAGCTTGAGAATGCTTTGTTTTTATATCAGCTCTTTAAGCAGGCGGGGGAGGCTTTGTTACAGCAGTCGATCTTTGGTAAGGTGTTTTACCGAGAGCGAACCCGATATAAAGGTGAAACGGAGTATAAGTGTATCCATGAGAAACGGGAGATATATGAAACCTATAAGGAGCTAGTGGGTAAAAAGGACAAGCGTCAACCTCCAAAGCAGGAAAGCTTTACCCCGCTTGTGTCGGCTGAATATGTTTCGGTGTCCTCTAGGATTATCTATGTGCTTAGAAAGCTTTATACCGAAAAACAGGTTTTATATAAAGAGTTCTTTACCGATAGCAAAAGGAGCGCTAACGTTGCTACATTTTTAGCTATGTTAGAGCTTATACGGTCTAAACGGGTTAGGATCTCTAATGATGATAGATACATAATGTTTACACCAATTGCTAAGGTTAAGGAAACGGTTAGCAATGGGTAGATAGTGGGGAGAAGGGTATTGAACTACAACTATGTGAGCATGATAGAGGCGATCCTATTTGCGTCGGGGAAGCCTTTAGAGATAGATACTATTGCCAAAGCCACCCAGCTTACTATAGAGCAGGCGGCAGAGTTTATAGAGATACTTCAAGGTCAGCTTGTGGAGGCTGATAGGGGGATTAGGGTGGTAAGGATTGATAATTTTTATCAGCTGGTTACCTTTGAGGAGTTTGAAGAGCCTATTAGGCGGGCATTAGAGGTTGACAAAAAGACACCTATAAGCAAGTCGGCTATGGAGGTTTTATCTATAATAGCGTATAACCAACCCTGTACAAGGCTTTATATCGAGCAGGTTCGAGGGGTTGAAAGCTCTCATCTGGTAAGAACCTTGCTTGAAAAGGGACTGATAGAGGAGTACGGTCGGCTTGATATGATTGGAAAGCCTATGGGTTATAAAACCACACCGTTATTTTTAAGTAGCTTTAAGCTTGAATCTTTAGATGATCTGCCTAGTATTGGAAAATAGCTGTAAGGGGGATGGATAGATGGTTGTTTTGATTGTAATAATCGGGGTACTGCTATTAATCCTTTATGCGCCAATATTTATCTTGGTTGATATCGACAGAGGATTAATGGTAAAACTTTATCTTTTCTTTATACCTATTACAATTTATCCTTTAAAGGAGAAGAAGGACAAACCAAAAAAGGTAAATAAGGAGAAGAAACCAAAGCCAGAACCTCCAAAACCAGAGCAAGCGGTAGATGAAGAACCAAAGGACAAAGCTGACACAAAGCAGATGATCTTTAAGATACTAAAGGTAGTAGGAAGTTCAAACTATCGACCAATACTTCGTAGCATTACCATAACAAAGCTTTGTCTTATGATGAATGTCTTTGGCAATGATGCGGCGGATACCGCAAAGAAGTATGGTTTGATCCAAACAGCATTACAGAATGCAATAGAGTATTTAAGCTTAGTAATACGCATTAAAAATCGAGATATTAGAATTATCCCTGCGTTTTTTGAGATGGAGAGGGTTTTTGTATTAAAGCTTAGGATAAGAACCTATCTGGCGGCGACGTTGTTTGTTGTAATCGGTGTAGCGATTAGGACGCTAAAGGTGGTATTATCGTCAAGGAATAAAAAAGAGCAAAGGGTATAAAATAGTATTATATAAGGAAGGAAGTGTAAAGATGGAAAAGCACCCAATAGAAGGACTGTTATCTTCAACACTAGCACGTATTAAGGAGATGGTGGATGCCAACACTGTGGTAGGTACTCCTATTACTACAGAAACAGGGGTAGTTATCGTACCAATCTCGAAGATATCCTATGGCTTTGCTTCGGGAGGATCAGACATATCCAGTAAACAGCCTAAGGATCTGTTTGGTGGAGGTACCGGTGCAGGCGTTACCGTTAAACCTGAAGGTTTTCTAGTTATAAACGGCGATGATGTTAGAATTTTACAGCTTACCGAAAGCAACAACTCTATTGAAAAGGCGATTAATACTGTGCCTGATGTGATAGATAAGATTGCGGCTATGTTTAAAAAAGAATAAAACACGTATGAATATTTAAGTCTTTTAATATACTTAGACTATAATGATAGAAATGGAGTATATGTATATGATAAGGCTTAAATATTTTGTGGTGTTAGTGGTAGTTCTGTCGGTGGTTATAAATGTTAGTCCCGCTGCTTTAGCTGCGACGGCGGCAAAGAAGAAATCAGCGGGGTTGTCAGCGAAGTCCTATGCTGTGATGGAGTATAACTCACAGCAGATAGTTATGGGGAGAAATTCAGATGTAAAGCTTCCTATGGCGAGCACGACTAAGATTATGACCGCCCTTATCACTCTAGAACAGCCAAAGCAGGACGAGGAGTTTACTGTAGACAGCTTAGCAATTATGACAGAGGGATCATCCATGGGGCTAGTCAAGGGTGATAAGGTTACCTTAAAAACCCTAGCCTATGGTATGCTTCTGGCTTCGGGGAATGATGCGGCAAATGCGGCGGCGGTGCGGATTGGAAAGACTAAGGAAGGCTTTGTGCAGATGATGAATGACAAGGCAAAGGAGCTCTCGATGAATAGTACACACTTTACAAATCCATCGGGACTGCCTGACAGCGAGCACTACTCCACTGCGGAGGACATGGCAAAGCTTGCTAGGGCGGCGCTGCAAAACCCCGATTTCGTTACCATATCTTCAACAAAGCAGGCAAAGCTATTATATGGCAACCCCCCGTATACTCGTTACCTAAAAAACCATAACAAGCTGTTATGGAGCTATGACGGAGCTATCGGGCTAAAGACTGGGTTTACCAAAAAGGCGGGCAGATGCCTAGTGTCTGCGGCAAAGCGAGATAACCAGACGGTCATCTGTGTTACATTAAACGCGCCAAGTGACTGGAGCGATCATACGCTTTTGCTAAATGAGGGATTTAAAAAGTGTAAGGCTGACATAATAAAGACGGATAAAAAGGATATCTACATAAATACAGTTGATAGCGAAGGCAACGAAACACAGTTAGAGGTACAGCCATCTGGAATAGCTGTAACCTATCTTCCCGATGAGTACAAAAAGGATATTAAACAAAAGGTACAGCTACTACCCTTCTACTATGCGCCGATAGAGAAGGGGGCGGTAGTGGGTAAGCTTTTACATATTTATAAGGATAGAGTGATTGCAACGCAGAAGCTTGTAACGGCAACCTCTTAGCTTGATGATTAAAGGGTTACCGTAAGATAGAAAAGGATAAAGAATGAGTATTGTAAGACTACAAAAGGTTATAGCGGACAGTGGATACTGTTCACGAAGGAAAGCCGAGGAGCTTATCGCGCAAAAAAAGGTTAAGGTGGATGGACATCCCGCATATATTGGGCAGAAGATTAACCCTGCCAGAAACCTTGTTACCATCGATGGCGAAAGACTTGTTGTACACAGGAAAAAACAGCAGATCTATCTAATGATGCATAAGCCACGTGGATATATTACCACAACGTCGGACGAGAAGGGCAGAAGATGTGTAATGGATCTTCTGCCAAAGAACCTTACCGAGAGGGTGTACCCTGTAGGACGTCTTGACGTAAATTCGGAAGGATTACTGCTATTTACCTCGGATGGTGAGTTTGCAAACGAGCTAATGCACCCGAGCCGTCACGTGTCAAAGACCTATCGTGTTACTGTGCGCCCTGATATTACCGATGAGAAGGCGGCGGAGCTTTCGGCAGGGGTGTATATTGATGGCAGAAAGACCGCGCCGGCAGAGGTTAGGGTGCTAACCAAACAGCCTGGGCGGGTTGTGTTGGAGATTGTAATACGTGAGGGCAGAAACCGACAGATACGTAAGATGTGCGAGTCGGTGGGTCTAGAGGTAGCAAGGCTAAAACGTACCGCAATAGGGCCGCTAAGGCTTTCAATGCTAAAGCCGGGAACCTGTCGAGAGCTAAAACCGGACGAGCTAAGAGCTATTAGGGCGGCGGTTACCACAAAGGCAAGATAGGGGGAGTTTATATGTTAAGAATAGTACCGATTACCGACCGTAATGAACTGCAAAGGTACAACGAGGAGCAAAACCAGACCTCGGACTATGGATACTCCATTCTGCAAAACGGGCAGGTTTTAGGGTACTGTCTGTTCTCTATAGAGGGGGATATGGGGGTTATCCAGTGTGTAAACACAAAGGAGCTTAGCCTTTTTGACGGAGTTGTAAGGGCGGTTCTTGCGTTTATGCAGGCGGGCGGTATTGATAAGGCTAGCTTTTTAGAAAGCATTGATGATAATATGTTAGAGAAGCTTCGTTTTGTAAGCGACACATCGAGGACGGTATCTTCAATTGAGGGATTCTTCTCGCAAAGATGTGACGGTTAGGACTAATAAGGTAGGTATACGTGCTTTGCATGTATTAAATAAATTAAAAAATAGAGGATGTTACAATGAACCAGAGTAAAACCAACGTATTTGGAGCAAAAAGCAGTGTTGCACCGTTAGGGGTAATAGCGATGAGCGGAGCAACTGAATTAGGTGAGAAGATTAATGGTCATCTTGTAAGATGGGCACAGGGGACTGACTCACAAAAAGATAGTTTCTTAATAGAAACCGAGTGTCCCAGATTTTCATCAGGGGACGGTAAGGGTCTTATAAAATCTACAATTAGGGGCGATGATCTCTTTATTATAGTTGATGTCGGAAACTATAACTGCAAGTATAACATGTTTGGATTTGAGAATGCTATGTCACCCGATGATCATTTTCAGGATCTAAAGCGTATTATACAAGCGGCAGGGGGTAAGGCTCACCGTATAAATGTAATAATGCCGATACTTTACGGCGGACGTCAGCACAAGCGTAACTACCGTGAATCGCTTGACTGCGCAGTGGCACTGCAGGAGCTTGAAAGGATGGGTGCTGAAAACATTGTAACCTTTGACGCACATGACGCAAGGGTACACAATGCAATACCGCTAATGGGATTTGATAACGTTATACCGACATATCAAGTGCTTAAATCTGTATTTAAAAGCGTGAAGGATATCTCTATTAGCAAGGATACCTTTATGGTAGTAAGCCCTGATGAAGGTGCTATTAACCGTAACATGTATTATGCCTCTGTATTAGGGGTTGACCTTGGGATGTTTTACAAACGTCGTGACTACTCAAAGGTAGTAAACGGCAGAAACCCTATTGTAGCGCATGAGTACCTTGGTAACTCTGTAGAGGGCAAGGATATATTTATAGCAGACGATATTATTGCGTCGGGCGAATCTATGCTTGATCTAGCTTATGAGCTTAAAAAGCGTAAGGCAGGGCGAATCTATGCATATGCTACCTATACCATCTTTACGAATGGTCTTGAAAGCTTTGATAAGGCGTATAATGATGGGATAATCGACGGTGTGTTTGGAACTAACCTTACATACAGAACCGACGAGCTTAAAAAACGTGAATGGTTTCATGAGGTTGATGTATCTAAGTATATTGCGTACTTTATTGCGGCAATTAATCATAATACCTCAATCAGTGCTATAATCGATCCTCACGAGAAGATTAATCAGCTATTAAAAGAGCACCAGAAATAGCAAAATAGCGATATTTCTTAAGAATCATCGGATTTTGTGGTTTAAAAAATACAATTCTAGATAAGTTTTTTTACAAGGTTATTTTGGTAAAAAATTTTGATAAAATTAAGAAATGACACTAATTTTACTAACAATATTAACGATACAAAATATTATTTATGCAATAAGCTTAAGTTAAAAACTCTTTAACTGTGAAATTTGTATATAAAATTACCTTGTAAAAACAAAGCAAAAAAAAATACAAAAATTTTATTAAAATTTTTTTGAAAAACACTTTACAAAACAGAAAAAATAGTGTATAATCATATTACACGGTTGACAAACATATGAATGGTTGTTAGTTACTCGTGTGAGTGCCTAAGCAAAGCAACTAAGGGGATAGATAAGCTAGAGGGGGTAGTCGTTAGGCTATGCTTAAAGTTTAAACTATATTAAAAGATGTAGGATAAACTTTAAAGCTCCGTTTGGATATCTATTGTTGCTGTGAAAAGATAATAGTGTGGCTGTCTTTATAGCAGTATTTGGTAGCTACATATTAGGGAAGTATTTATTTATTTTATTTTATTTTTGCTATTATCTGACTAACGCTGTTTAGTGACGAGCATTTGTAACTGCCAATTATTTAATGTAATCGGGTTGGCCGTAAAAAACATACTGAGGTTGTGTTGGGATTATCCTATACGCAATACTCTAAATTGAAAGGAAAGTGAATTAAATGACTAAAAGATTGCTTGCAATCACACTTGTAGTTTTAGTTGCTGTTTCTGCAATGTATCTACCAAGTGTACTAAGCGTATCAGCTGCTGATGAATTCAAAATCATTGACAAAGATGCGTATGAAGCGTATACCAAAACTCAAACAGATGGTATTCAACAGTATACATTTATTGTTGATGGTAACTATTTCTATGAATACCTAAAACCAACTGAATATGCTACAGCTGCTGCTATTGAAGCGTATGCTAAGAAGAAATTTTCTGATGCTGATGCTGACAAGACCGTTATCAATGTAGTTGCTACTCCTGGAGTTGAAAGAAGCTTTACAGTAACTACTTCAGCTAAGTATACTGTTACTTTGAATTACTGGGAGCAAAACGCAGATGGTAAAACCATAAACAAGAATGTAACTGATAGCGACGATCGTATTGTTAAGGCAAAATTCTCTAAGGGTGATGCTTTCTCAACTGTATATGCTGCACTTCCATTAAAAGCTCCTGTTGCTATTTCTGGTCAATTCTTTACTGGTTGGGAAGCAGTAAATGGTAATGGATTTGATAATACTATGAGAGTAAATGGAAATATCAAATTTACTGCTAAGTATTCTGATGTAGCGGCGAGCCCTAGTAGATTTGAAATTCTAGAGTTTTATCCTGCTAAGAGCACTGCAACTGTTCTTGAACTTACTTCTGGTGCTTATGCACCAAGTAGCACAAGTGTAGACGTTGATAATGTTAGATATGTTGACGGTGTTAAGGGTGATAACAGACTTGCTTACGGAATGAACAATGCTACACTAACTCCTGATATTACTACTGGTGGGGTTAAATATGTTTTCAATTCTTGGAAGCAACTAAATTCTGTTCCAGGAAGAGCAGTTTATCCTACTACTTCTCCATATTCTACAACTGCTGCTTTTTTTGTTGCAACTTATAAGGTTGAAACTCCAGAAAAATCATATAAGTACACAGTAGACAATGTGGCTATAAGTCATACTTCTAACTCAATTGATACAGATCTTTCAATTCTAAAACAAGATAAACTTGACGAACTTAAAGCTTTTGCTCAACAGAACGACAAGAGACTTATTGGATTAAAGATTGCTAGCATTATTCCAGATGTAGGTGGCAAGTTTAGCACAGTTAATCTAGTTCCTGAATATAAGGCTTTAACTTCTTACAACTACTACTACCTAGATGCAGATAAGAACCCTACAACTAAGCTTGTTAAGGAAATTGCTGAAACTTACACTCCTACTGATCTTAAGGTTGACGCTGTAGATGGATTTACATTTGATTCATGGCAGAAAGCTACTGGAACAACTAACGATTACAACGCTAAGTACAAAGTTGGAAATCCTGAACCAGAAAAACCTGTAGTTCCAGAAGAAAAGGGTGACGATGCGTTCGCATTCGCTTCTACTGCTAAACCTAAAACTGCTGTTCTTAACAAGACTATGGTTG
>CAZAOY010000003.1:76227-79541 GCA_964486925.1 uncultured Oscillospiraceae bacterium | reverse complement strand
AATAAAAGCAGCCAACCACATTAAACTGAAGCTGACTGTCTGACTTTACCATATCCACTATAGATGAAACCTGCTGATAAATTCGGTTTTAAGGCTCTTGTTAGAGAATATAAGCATAAATACCAGTGTAAGTATAGCATAAAGTGCCGAGCAGATACACCCCCATAGTACGGTGGCAATCCCTAAAAAGTAGAAGATTATCGGGATAAACCCCAAAGCGATAACCGCCACCTGAAACCCCATATACTCCGCCCACTGCATCTTTTTGTTAAAGATTATTACCGTTATCATCAATGTGGCAACAATTACCAAAAACGGTATCACATAGTTAACCGACCACTTGTGATACCCAAAAGCAAAGTCAATCAGGTATACCAAGGTGGACACCCCGACCACCTGTAACAGTATCTTCGCCCCCACATGAAACCGTGAACGAATGGTGTTAAACACCAGTAACCACGTATATAAAATCGGGGCGGCAACCGAGATAAACCATAGATTACTGCGGTTAACATAAAGATTAATAAAGATACAGATGCTAATCACCGCAATGGAGGTAAATAGCGCTATCTTAGTCTTAATCCGCCTGCTCTTGCTAACCTGTGGGTAGATAGGGTACTGTAGCTGTGACGGTTCGGGCGAAGGGTTTACCACCCGCAGACAAAGCGGACATTTTACCGAAGAACTGTCCACCAAAACATTACAATAACTGCACCTATTCATCCAAAAGCTCCTCACCCGATTGTACACCAAAATTGTTGGAGTAGACTAAAATATCCATCCCCGCAACCGCCAAAAAGCTGAAAAACTGTTGGATAATCTCCACCTCCATAATATTTTTGGTAAAGGACAGAGTAAGCTTACCGTTTACGCAAGCCACCGCCGCCGCCATCGGGCTAGACTTTGACGAGAACAGCACAAACTCCATCCGCTCGATAAACCCCGCCATATCGGTAGGTAGCTTAACCTCACCCATGTTCGACAGCGTAATGGTCTTTGCGTGCCTTCCAAACTTCTTCGACACGTATTTAATACCCATGTTCTTGATAAAAAGCGGCGCAATCCTAGCGCTTACCTTCTTTTCAATCTGCACATTTGCACCGGCTTCACTGGCAAGCTTTTCCTTATCAACCGCCGACCTTAACTGCATGGTCGCCTGCTGTAGCACATACTCAAAGGTAAATTCGGGTATCACCTTGACCGAAAGGTTAGTGACCCCTACAAAGTTTCTAAGCGTTACTGACGGAAACAGCTTTCTAAGGTTAATCGGCACCGCCACCGCAATAATATCATCAAAAGCACCATATTTCATGGTCTGGCTGTAGATGGAATAGATTAACACCGCCGCCAGATAGGCGGTAATAGTTGTACCATTATCTCTGGCAAGCTTAAGCAGCGGCTCAACCTCCATAACCCCATGGATCACGTTGTTTCCTATAGGATCATATACCGACCCCGCAATCTGCCACGCCTTTTGCTGTGGAGCACGAACCCCGTCCTTCCCCTTAAAGTAGGCGGAGAAGCTGTCCTGAAGCTCATACCTTGAGGGTTGTTTATTGGGTAAAAGCACCAAACCCTCGCTGTCTATGGTATGACCGCATAGGGTTAGATAACGATACACCACCGTCTTTAAAAGCTCTAAAGCTCCGGTAGCGTCAGACAAAGCGTGAAAAACCTCCACGCTAATTCGCCTGTTAAAGTATAAAACCTTTATAAGGTGATAGTTGTTTTTGTAGGATTTAATCGAAGCGCAAGGGTACTCCGCCTCTTGTGTCACCGGCAATCTGTACTGATTCTCCCTAAGATAATTCCAAAAAATTCCAGAAAATATCTTAACAAAAAAGGTAGGAAACCGTTTTTGAACATCATCTACCGCCTGCTGTAGCAGATCAGGTAAAACCTGCTCCTTTAGGATAAAGGACAGCCTAAACACACTGGTGTCATTGCTTTGTGTAGTAGCCGGAAATAGCTTTGCGGCGTTGTCTAACCTGTACCAACTGTTCATCTTAAATCCCCTTTTGTAGACCGTGCCGTCACGCTGTGATATCCTCAAAGCCACAGCCTACCAAACCGTAGCCTAAACCACCGTCTTAACTGTTGCATGGTTTTTACCTATTTAACCTTAACCGCCATGTTCTGCGCCTCAACACAAAGCTTAGCCGCCATAAAGCAGTGCTCCTGTGTCATTGCATTTTCGGTGCGGTTAATGCAGTCAAGGATAAGCTCCCCAAAGAACGGAAATCCAACCTTACCCGACACGTTTATGTACTGTACACCCTTATCATTCACAAGATAGATGTTATCCCCCGCTGTGTCACGTGCAATATCGATGTATTTGCGGATCTCGATGTATCCGTCTGTCCCGGTGATAATGGTACGACCATCCCCCCAGGTAGGCAGTCCGTCAGGGGTAAACCAGTCCACCCTAAAGTATCCGGTTACTCCGTTATCCCCCACCACCGTCGCGTCGCCGTAGTCGTCAAGCTCTGGATAATCTGGGTTGTTGTAGTTTGCGATATGACTCATCGTCACGGTAGCATTAGTAGCGCCGGAATAGGTCAAAAACTGCTCAAACTGATGACTTCCTATATCGCAAAGTATCCCGCCGTACCGTTCCTTCTCAAAGAACCACGACGGACGTCCCGCTTTATTCAGCCTGTGAGGGCCTAGTCCCAGTACGTTTACAACCTTGCCGATAGCGCCTTCCTTAATAAGCTGTCCCGCATACACCCCGCTCTCGGTGTGCAGACGTTCGCTGTAGTAACACATGTACTTTTTACCAGTACGCTCTACCGCCGCTCTCGCCTGCTCAAGCTGTTTGAGGGTGGTAAGCGGTGCTTTGTCGGTAAAGTAGTCCTTGCCGCTCTCCATAACCCTAATCCCAAGCGGACATCGATCAGCGGTAACCGCCGCCGCCGCAACCATCCTAGCCTCGTCGTCCTGTAATAAATCCTCCAAGCTGTCCACCGCAATAGCGGTAGGATAGGTCTTTAGAAACTGTAAAACTTTGTCAGGATCTGGGTCATATACATACTTAATAGTAGCGCCCGCCTCGATTAGCCCATTGCACATCCCATAGATATGTCCGTGGTCGAGTGCCGCCACCGAAAACACAAACTCCCTGCCCTTAACCACAGGGGTAGGCTTCACCGCCGACACCGGCGCATAGTTCATCCCATCACTTCGCTGCATAATAATGCTCCCGTCTAGTTTATTGTAGGTAGTTTGCACAAATTGGAACGCACATAATGCGTTCCTCTACTTTGATTTTTTGTATACTTTGTCGTACACGTTCGATACTATTGTGTTATGGT
>CAZAOY010000003.1:66361-76127 GCA_964486925.1 uncultured Oscillospiraceae bacterium | reverse complement strand
CCTTGCGATTCTTCTTTATTTAGCGCTTCAATTATCGCTTCTTCGATAATCTCCTCAGCGGTTTCCGAGTCTTGCTTGTCGGCGCAGTCGCCGCATTCACATTGATCATCCTCGTCGATAATGCCCATCATCTCGTCCATCTCGTCGTCGTCGAAGGCAATGTATTCGCTAGCTTCAAACAGCGCTTTGTTTAGTCTTTTAGCCTTAACCTTGATAAAGGTAATGATCCCGATAGTGATAAGGATTGCAGAGGTAGCGGATGCGATTAGCCAGATTAACCAGTGTTTATTCTTTTTACACATAACAACTCTCCTTTAATATATTAATTCTTTAAATTAAAAGTCAAACATAGTCACTATGTTATTCTTTACCGATTAGCTAAGGATATTCATATAGGTATGCCTAACAGTAACACTAAAAAGCATACCTTACTTTGAGTAACGCAGTTAAGAGGATGTAGTATCTACTGCGTTACTCTGCAAGGTTTTGGTTATGTTCTTTTTATCTCGGCGGTACATTTGTTGCAGACATACTTGTCCTTAAACTTAGAAAGCACCTGCTCAGCAGAGCAAAAAACGCATGTAGGTTTGTTCTTTTTAAGGATGATATACTCGCTGTCAACATAGATCTCCACCGCATCATCCTTGTCAATCTCTAGCTCACGTCTGACATCGATAGGCAGCACTACGCGCCCGAGTGAGTCTAGCTTCCTTATGATACCTGTGTTCTTCATTTGTAATCCCCCATATATATTTAATTATCAGAGAAAATATCAAACTAGCGACCACCAGCCAAATACCTACTCTATCTACTATTATACCGTATTTTTACATTTTTGTCAATCGGTAAAATGAAAAACAATATGTTAAATAATAGTTAATTAAACCTAAAAATGGCAAACTGCACATTTATTTTTAGAACTATAACCAAAATTGTATTTTTCTATTGACTTTTGTCAATAATAGTGTTATAATATATAACGTTGTCAATCGATAGCGCCTTATAAACAGCAAATCGCCAACATTGTCCGCAATAATAATACGAGCCACTAGCTCAGCTGGCAGAGCATTTGACTTTTAATCAAAGGGTCCGGAGTTCGAGCCTCCGGTGGCTCACCATTTTATAGGTAAACACATAACCTACTTAACAGAGTAGGTTATGTGTTTACCTATTTTTGGTTATTTGGCGATTAAAAATAGATTATTTTAGTCTTTAGATCCTCACTTGTTTTTATTTTTAGATATTGTAGGTATTATATGGAAACTGGTGTTAAAATTAAAAGTAGTTTTTCAATTAGCAGGTTAGATTTACACATTGTGAAAGTTGCACAAATCTATGGTAAAATGTTGAAGTTTTGGTTTTATTGTGTTATAATGGTGAGAATAAATGTTTTGTTTTGTCTATGCGATATCTATCTGTTATATCGCAGTGGTTTGTTGTAGATATTCCCCTTTTACAACAAGACAGATAACTCTTTATACTTAATCGACAAAAACATTATCCTCGCAAAAATAACTAAATAAAGGAGTGGTACAGTATAAAATCATCAATTCCAAAACATAAGCTAGCAAGGATTTTTTACGATAGCAGAAAGCACTGGCTAGGGCTTAGCGGTATTGTAATCTTCTCGTTGCTTGCCGGAGTGTTTAAAAGTATCTCTGCCATATATTGGGGCAACGTTGTTAACCTTGGAATAGCGGGGCAGACAGATGAAATGTTTGTTGCGGCATTTATAATGCTTTTGTTTATCCTGCTAGACGCCTTACGTACCGCGGTTCACTATCTTATTATAGGAAAGACCACCGAAAGAATGTTTGTAAAGCTTAGACAGCGTGCATTTTTTATGCTAACAGACAGCAAACAAGCGGTGCTTGAAAGGTATATGCGTTCAGGTGATATGGCAATGAGGATAAATGGGGATACCGATAGACTCTGCGACATAATCGCTGCTAACTTTTCTCACCATTCAAGACTTATCCTGCAAGCGGTTATCGGCATCATTCTTTGCATATTCATAAGCTGGCAACTATCTATCGCCTACTTTATACTACTACCAATCTCCCTATGGGTAGTTTCGATTATAGGTAAACCCATGCAGTCGCAGATGAAAACCGCACGAAGCTGCACAGGTGACGCAATGAGTCTGGCTACCGATATTATAGGTGGTGCTTTAACGGTAAAATCCTTTAATATACAGCCACAGATGAATGAAAAATTTAAAAAGGCTATCGACACCTCTTATCAGGAGGTGGTGAAAACCGAGAAGCTTGGCACCTATATGACGGCGACAAAATATATCGTTAATGTGGTACAGTTAATGACGTTGTTTTTGCTCGGCACTTGGCTTGTCTCAAATGGGTTTGTTAACGTTGGTAGCGTGCTATCCTTCGTAGCACTTAGCGCATATGTAACTGAAGCGTTTACCATGATTGATACAATTATCCGTACATTTAAGGAAGCAACCGCAATCTCATCACGTCTATATGAAATCTACGATATGGAATTGGAAGCCAGCGGCAATATAACTGAATTTGACTTTACCAGTAACTACGTACAGATGACCGACCTAAGCTTTACATATGACCCTTCAAAGGAAGAATCTATCCTAAGCCAGATTAATCTACAGCTTAAAAATAACCAAAAGCTTGCTTTTATAGGACCTAGCGGTTGCGGTAAAAGTACCCTCGTTAAGCTAATCTGCAAATTCTATGAACCAACAGACGGTGAACTAAAGCTATTCGGGATTAATATCAAAGACTGCGATACCACCGCTTTACGTAGCCAGATCGCACTGGTGACACAGGACGCAGCGCTGTTTGACGGTACAATCTACGACAATGTTGCCTTTGGAAGGCTAGGTGCAACACGTGATGAGGTAATAAAGGCAATTAAGGATGTAAGCCTTTGGGAGTTTGTCAAAAGCCTACCCGATGGTGTAGATACGCAGATAGGCGAAGCGGGCGGCTCACTGTCAGGAGGTCAAAGGCAACGTATCTGCATAGCACGCGCCCTGCTTAAGAACGCAAGACTAGTAATCCTTGACGAAGCAACCTCTGCACTGGACACACAGACTGAATATGAAATCCAACAGGTGTTAGATAGACTTATGGTAGGTCGCTGTGCAATTGTAGTAGCACATAGGCTTTCCACCGTGCAAAACGTCGACTATATCTACTGCCTAGACAGGGGCAGGGTTATAGAGCACGGCAACCCAAAGGAGCTACTTCTAGCGCAGGGATACTACTATAACATCTGCAAACAGCAAGGCTTGGTTACCATTAGTAAGGAGGGCATTAATGAGCAGTACAACTAAGATTGGGTTTATACAAAGTTTTCGATTGCTTATCCGCTGTTTCTCTTATATGAAGGAGATGAGGGCAAGATACATTATAGGGCTAAGCTTCTCATCGTTAGAGCTTGTAATGTTACTCTTTACTCCGTATATTAATGAAAAGCTTGTGCAGACCGTCACCCTACAGTATAACGACTACACAGTAAGGGTTGTTATCTACCTTTTTATCGGTTTTTTAGCGCTTATCCCGTTTGTAGCTATAGGCAGGTATTGGCAGAATATATCGAGTGTTAAGGGCTGTAACGAGATTAGAAAGGCTGTATTGGCACACATCCAAAAGCTATCCGCCAGCGCTACAACCGACAAAAAGACAGGCGACTATATAACACGCCTTACTACCGACGCGGACAGAGCAGGATACACCTTCCAGTCATTCGCAATAGTTTCGCTAGCTAGGTTTATTGTGCAGACGAGTGTCGCACTTGTACTACTAATCATTTCAGACTGGAGGATTGCACTGGTAAGTATTGTCTACAGCTTAATAAACTTCTATCTATCAACAAAGCTTAATCCATACGCTAAACAGCTTGATCAGCAAGCACGTGTACAGACCGCAACGTCCTCCTCATATATAATCGATATAATGCGAAGTATCCCTGTAATAAAGATGTTTTTGCTTAGGGATGTGTTAGCGGAGAAGTATACCCGTATATGTGAAGGGATATTCCTCAAAAGGAGTAGGTTTCGCACAGTCAACGGCATTGCATACGGTGTGATAGATTTCTTTACATTTTCCGCACAGGCTATAGGGTTTATCGTAGGTATGCTCCTAATCCTATCAAACCAGATGACCATCGCAACCTGTGTATACACAGCAAGCCTAATGGCACTAATGGCAGACGGTATGTTACGGTTTAGTACATTTTTGCTACTAATCCAACCATCAATTGTATCTGCACAGCGTGTGTTTGAGTTACTGGATACCCCTACAGAACAGGTACGTGCTACCACCGTAAAACCCAACCTTAACAGCAAGCTAGCAATAGAATTTTGCGATATCACCTTCGGTTACGGTGATACAACCATCATAGACAGCTTTAACATACAGGTAAAACAAGGAGAACACATCGCAATTGTAGGCGGTTCCGGTGGGGGTAAGAGCACATTAATCAAACTTCTCCTAGAGTTTTACAACCCTTCGTCCGGAAAAATCCTATTCTTTGGTACCGACAGCAGGTCTATCAGCATTCAAGATATACGTAACCTCGCCGCATATGTGCCGCAGGACTGCACTGTGTTTGACGGTACAATCTTTGAGAATATACAGCTAGGCAGACCTAACAGCAGTATGGAGGAGGTAGTAACCGCCGCAAAGCGTGCAAATATCCATGATTTTATAGTATCACTAAAGGACGACTACAACTCCTTAGTAGGCGAACGTGGGTCACAGCTTTCAGGAGGGCAACGTCAACGTATAGCAATCGCTCGTGCCATATTAAAGGATGCACCCATTCTACTCTTAGACGAAGCAACTGCCGCACTTGATTCTGAATCAGAGAACGAAGTACAGCAAGGCTTATACGAGCTGACAAAAGGCAAAACCACCATAACCATAGCACACAGACTAGCTACTATCAAAGGTGCAGACCGCATACTCGTAATGGAGCAGGGACAAATTGTGGAACAGGGCAACCATGACAACCTACTAGCACAGGGTGGCAGGTATAAAGAGCTGTACGATAACCAGTTTAAGTAGAGCTTCTACTAGGCTTATCCCCCGCCGTGTATTATACACAAATCTACCGCAAAACCTATACCGCCACCCGCTACATTATATCCATACAGTCACCCGCTGGACTAAAACTCCCTACAATAACCCGCATGACTATAACTACCGCAACAACTGGCTAAACCACCATCAATAAATTATTCGCTAACCCTTTCCACCACAGCTTTATCCTTTAAAGCCTGCACATACTCTTCAAAGTATTGTGAAAAGCTTTGGCTATCGTTATTATCCATGTTAAACTCTGTCATAAGCTTCTCCCTTAGCCTGTCGCTAAGCAGTGCTATTCTGGAGATCTCCTTGCTCTGGGCTTTGTACTGCTCCATCGTGATCCCCTTGCTGTCGATGTATTCTTGTATAACCGCCGCAGCACCTTCATCGCTATTAAGCAGACTAAAGCGTTGGTTGTTATACTCCTCCACCTCCCGCTCTGTAACGGTTATACCAAGCCGAGCGATCTCCTGCGATATCACAGTTTGGGTGATCATCCTATCCAGTATCTCCTCATCGTCCATCGGGATACCCCCTAATGCAAACCCCTGTTTATAGCTCTCAAACCTCTGCTTTAGTATACCCTCTCCATTAACCCTAGCAACAATCTCCGCTTTATCCTTCGCCTTACTCCTCCGCTCGGTAGCCAAAGTCCTTCCTAAAACCAAAATAGCCACAAAAGCTACCGCAACTATAGCCAGTGCCCAAATCATGACCCTTTTACTCAAATTATTCCACCATCCTTAGTACTTTTGCTTGTTTATAGTATACACTAAGTGTAAAAATATGTAAAGTAATCTTAATAATTACACAAAACCGCACAAATCTGATATCACCATCAGACCTGTGCGGTTTTGTGATCTAAGCCTTGTATCCCACAAAGCGGATACCAACAAAAACACCGCTACACATAATACTGCGACTGCGCAGTCCACATCTTTGAATAGATTCCGTCTGCATTGGTGAGTAGCTCTGAATGTGAGCCGTATTCTACGATACTGCCGTCGTTAAAGACCGCTACTACATCGCAAAACCGACAGGTGGATAGCCTGTGGGAGATGTAAACGGTGGTTTTGTCCTTTACTATGAAGTCAAAATGCTTGTAGATCTCGTACTCCGCAATGGGGTCGAGGGCGGCGGTGGGTTCGTCTAGTACGATAAACGGCGCGTCCTTGTATACCGCACGTGCTAGCGCTAACCGCCCGCTCTCCCCGCCTGAAAACTCGATACCGTCCTCATCGAAGATCTTGAGTAGCGGGGTATCAATCCCATTGTCTAGCGAGTTTATCTTGTCTAACAGATTTACCTTTCTTACAGCACCTAACACCTCATCATCCACATCACCGTCGGAAATCGCAATGTTCTCCTTGACCGTGCCCGCAAAGATACCATAATCTTGGAATACGACCGAGAAAAGAGCTAGATACTCCTCGTAATCATATTCGCGAATGTCAACACCGTTTAGGTAGATCTGTCCCTCCTGCGGATCGTATAACCTTAGTAAAAGCTTGATAAAGGTAGTCTTTCCCGCTCCGTTTAACCCTACAATGGATAGCTTTTCACCATGGGTAAGCTTAATGGATACCTCCTTTAGGGTCGGCGACTTCGCATTTGGATAGGCAAAGGTTACCCCCTTAAATTCAATCTCCCATAAAGCATTTTCGCCTAAAGGCGGTAGCTTTTTAGTTCCTACCGATTTAATTGGCGGAAGATGGTAAAAATCATAGAAGGGCGAGGTGTATTGACAGACACGCTTTAACGTAATAATGCTTTGGGTGACGGTGGTGGTGGTCAGTACAAGGGAGGTCGCGGCGGAGATGTACATAACAAACGACCCGATGGTTATCGAATTGTTAAACGCCAGATAGGTGGTAAACCCATAGATTAGCACCATCTGGAAGAAACCAACGTAGTTTTTAGCGCTTGCAAACGCCTTCTCCCGCTTTCCTTGGTTAATGTAGTAGTCATGGGTCTGCTGAATGTACCCCTCATTCTTCTTTATTAACATCCTATCCATGTTATACAAGCGGATGTCCTTGCCGTACTTGTAGTCAAACATTAGACTTGTTATATACCGAAAACGGCGGTTAAACTCCATTAGCTTATCCCAAAACTTGTAGACAAGCACCCGAAGCCTGTTGTTAAACAATGTTATCATAGCAATAACACCCGCCAGCAGTATCATTAGGATTGGATTTAAGGTGGTGATAATATAAAGTAATCCCGAAAGGGTAATTGCCGATGATACGATAATAACAACCTGACTGGTGAGCCCAAAGATCCCGCCCCAGTAGCTAAGCCCATTTACCGATTTATCCTTAAGGTCAAGGGTGTTTGGATCTTCCAGATACTCAAAATCTATCTCCATAACCTTTTTAGAGAGTAGCTCCTTGTAATAGTGGAATATTCTGTTCTTTTTGGTCATAAGCCACCTTTGAAGATACTTTGACATTCCATCTAATACCAGTATTCCGCCTAAAAAGGATACTAGAATTGTAATAAGCCTGTCCATCCGCTGTGCACCCATCAGCTCCTCTATAACGTATTTTGGCAGGATAACCCAGAGTAACGGCGGTATAGAGGCGGCTACTATCGACAAAGCAAGCATTATCCCAAACCCCTTTGACACTTGAAAGGCAAGGCTAAACATAAACCGTATAACCTTTAGGTCGTAGATAAGGGATTCCTTCTTTGTCTTTTGTTTGCTGTCACTCATAAGCTCACCCCCTCCTCTTGGTAGTAGTACGCCTGCTTTGAGAACATGTCGGCATACCGCTGACCTAACCCCATTAACTCATCATGGGTACCGTACTCTACAATCTTGCCGTCCTCGAAGTAGGCTATTACATCGCAAAACCTAGTGCTTGATAGACGGTGGGATACGTAGATAGCGGTCTTATCCTGAATTAAGCGGTCAAACCCTTGGTATATCTCGTGCTCCGCAATAGGGTCAAGGGCGGCGGTGGGTTCGTCTAGGATAATAATCTGGGAGGTTTTGTAAAGCGCTCTTGCTAACGCAAGCTTTTGTGCTTGTCCGCCCGACAGCTCAATCCCGTTTTCATCCAGTACCTTTAGCATGTTTGAGTTGTACCCATCTGCAAGGCTGTTGACCTTCTCTAAAAGCCCCGAAAGCCGCAAAGCCTCCTCTAGCTTATCAAAGTCAATCTCACTGTATTCAGCAAGCGCCACATTCTCCGCAATCGTCCAGGCAAACATGTTAATATCCTGAAACACCACCGAGAATATGTCATAGTAATCCCTAGGATTAAAGTTAGTTATCGGCACTCCGCTGAGTAGAATCTCCCCGCTTTTTGGGGTGTAAAGTCCAGTAAGCACCTTGATTAACGTAGTTTTACCGCAACCGTTTATCCCAACAAGAGCTAGCTTTTGACCCTGTTTTATATGTAACGAAAAGTTTTCCAACACATTCTTATCGGAGTTTGGGTAGGCAAAGGTAACGTTTTTAAACTCTATATCAAACCCCTTGCTGTAGTCCACCCTATCGGTTTTGTTGGATTTATCGGGTAGCTTCATAAAGTTAATGTAGTCGTTAATGAACAGGTTCTTCTTAATAAGATCCGCAAAGGATACCATCATGGTGGTAACAACCACCGAAAATGCAGTGGTGGTGGCAAGATACATGGAGTAATCTCCTATGGAAAGCCCCTTGTTCTTAACACAGTAGAAAAGATAGATGTTAAGCGCCCCATACCGCACCACATTGATAATCACACTAAGCAGGTTTACCGTTAGCGTCTTGTTAGCAAAGCCGTTTAGCAACGAAGCCGACTGGTTGCCCAGTATCACAAACCGCTTAAGCAGAAAACCGCTAATCCTGTAGATACGAATATCCTTGCTAAACTTAGCGTCGCACATCCGCTCCTCGTAGTAATCAAGCTTTCTCCAGATAGGCGACACCTTGTCATACATCTTATGCTCGTAGTCTGCAAGCTTTAGGTTTAGGTAGTACTCAAGAAGTACCGAAAGGAAGATTAAAAGCGCTACTAAAGGATTAAAGGTTACCAGTATCGCTATGTAGCTAAATAGATTAAACAGCTTTGACCCCTGCATATATAGGATATCCAGATAACCCTCTATCCCCTGATTATCTGCGCTGATATAATCATTTACCGCCATCTTGGATTTTTGGAACATGTCAAGTACCCGTGGGTTTTCGGTGTCCTCAAAGTTCATCCCCATAATCTTCTTACCACGAACCACCAAAAATTTTAGCCGTATCATAACCAGTCTGTACCATTTTTTGGAGTTGCAATGTGAGATAACCAGATCACACAACAAAAGTGTAACCGCCGCCACCCCAATAATCCCGATGATATAGTACGTGCGCTTTTGTGTGGTAAGCTCGTCCACCAGTAGCTTTACCAGTGAAACCCCTAAAACTGCAATAACCGTTTCAGCAACCGACTGCGCCGCAAACATGCCAAACAGCTTTTTGTCGTAACCATAGCTCTTTTTTATAAGATAGCTAAGGTTAGCAAACAGATTTTTTGTCGTTTTGGTTTTTTGTTCTGCCATATTGTCCTTTCTAAAACGGAGTAACGAGAACTAATGTATTAACATATTATACTATCTTTTAACCATAAAGTCAATAAACCGACACTATGTTTTTTGTCAATTTTTATTGACTTTACCCATTAACCTATGTTATAATAAACACAGTTAATGAAGTAAATCTT
>CAZAOY010000003.1:42286-66261 GCA_964486925.1 uncultured Oscillospiraceae bacterium | reverse complement strand
AGAAAGTTAAAAGATAACTTAAGGAGGGCGAACGCATGAAACCACAAGCAATTGCAGAGCAAGACACCGCTACAACAACGGATAGCCTTTTTACTCTACCGGTACACCAAAGCTACGGCTTTATTAACGTTAACTTCAGCCGCCGCAGTGCTGTAAAGCTGTACCTCTTTACCCTAATTATGACGCTAATCCCACTAATCGCAACCTACTTCTTTGTTACATTGACGATGATAGACATACTAAACGTAAAGAATAGCGGCTCACTATGGACGACAAGGCTTATGCTATCTCTGCCTCTTGAGAGGATTGGGTCTACCTGCTGGAACATACTGGTAGTAGGCATTGTAGCGGTCATCCTATCTATTGCCCTAGTGGTATATAACAGCTTTCGGCTAGGGATAATCACCCTGCCCGCCCTTACGATAAACGCTACCGCCTTTATCTATATCTTTATCATCCTAAGGATACTCCAATCGATGGATTTAACGGGAGATTCCATAAGCTATATCCACAGCTTCACTCTTATCCTGTGGATAGGTTTTGGGGTGTCGGCGGTTTTGGCTATTGCTGTTTTTGTTATCCTATACGGTGTAAAGAGGGGTAGAGCGGTTAAAACGTCGTGACCTTCATACATAGTTTAGTAGAATTATATTAAAAATAATGGTATTTTTTGGTTTGATTATCCAATAAGGGATTTACATCTACCTTTGTTATAAAGGCGAGAAAAGCGTAGCTGTGCATAACTAGTAAAAAGGTGTACCTCAACTTCCCTTGCAAAGGTTAGCTTTAATTTGAGGTATGACATCACCAGCTTGTGTAGATGGGTTGTTTGGTTATATCATAATTGTATATATCATCAAAAGCACTATCATAGCAAGATTTTTTGCTATGATAGTGCTTTTGATCTGTTTTAAAGAAAACAAGAATTTAATCGAAAGGTAAGTAATTTTGGAGTGTAGCTTAGTTAAAATTTAGGCTACATAGATAAATACACAACAAGCGCAATCGAAAACATCGCCATAAATCCGGCAATCATAAACCCTAGTGACTTTGAATAACCCTTCGGAGTGATTCTGCCCATACTATCAAGCTTTTTCACAATTGGATGTAGCTTCCAAAAATAGGTTGCAATTGATAGAACCATCGCTCCCACGGCACAAAGCTTTGTTGTCTCCCCGCCTGTAAACAGCACGACTAAAAGAAGAACAATAAAAATCAGCTTTGTGCCTGCTACCCAGTATGTCATGTACCGTGCAAAAAGGTGCGCCCCCTCATCCTCCTTTGACCGCTCCCATTCATTGAAGATAGCAACGCCATTACCAAGCCTTGAATCGGGTGCAAAGTATAGAATGCAGACATTTGCGCCTTCCATAATTACAAAGATAAGTATCGCTATATCTAACATGTTCATTTTACTTCTCCTACACTATTATTCTATATCATTCTACAAAACCAATAATGATAGCTAAGGACGGGTTAATCCATCATTTACCCAAAAACCTCAATTGCCGCAATGATTTTAAAGCGCTCTTCGTCTATAAAGCTTCGACCATACGCATCAAAAAATCGTTCACGGTATCTGTCTGTTTTAAGATTATAGGACAACGACCACGCTCCCCAAAACAGGTCTACATGTCGGTCGCCTACCCCGCTGCAATCAAGGTCGATAAACCCGCTAAACGCCCAATCGTTAAGGATAACATTCGGCAAGCAGTAATCACCGTGAAGCACAGTATCTGCCTGCAATAGCCCGCCTTGCTCAATAACCACCCTGTACGCTTGGTCAGCCGTTTCGTATCCCCAATTGTCGGGGAATAAGCTGTTGTCATAGATACCGCTATGATAGTTATCGGCGGCTCTTTTTATGTACTGCTTAGTGTGATTTGGCATAGGACAATCTGAAAAATCTGTATTGTGAAGTAAAAAAAGCCGCTCGGCGAGAGTGTCGCATAAACGCTTTGGATGTTGTAGGTACATTTCAGCAGTGCAGTCGCCACCCTGTACCCTTTCGGTGAGCAGATAGTCAATCTCACCAGAGATATATTCCAAAACCTTAGCGGATAAGCCTTTGGTATTGAAATATTGGGTCATTTTAGCTTCACGCTCTAAACTACCCTTGGGTGCAGATTTAAGAAAATACCCGCTATCCTTATCAATATAGATAACCTTTGCTGCGGGGGAGGAGCTACTGTCGAATAACCTCGCATTTGACAAAAACGGCTGTAGCTCTTTCGGATAATCGTTTAGGCTTGGTGTGATTTGGGTTAATTTCATCTTCATTCTCCTTATATATTGAATCTTAACTGTAATTGCTTTTTTAAGCCGGTTAGGTAGGTTATCGCCTGCTCACCCTCCCATAGCAACAACACTCCAACCAAAAAGATAACTGTCTAAGCTTGAATTATCTATAACGCAGTGTGAAATACTACTTTTTTCTGTATTATCAAAATATTAAAGCTCCTCTATTCTAGCTCACCCGACGCAATCTCAAACTCCCTTTGACTATCCTGCACACATCTTTCTTTAGGCGCAAACAGCTTATCAAATTCATCCACCTGTGTCTTTTCGGTATCGAATACATCGCTAAAATACACGCTTCCACTAACACCTCTTAACGCTTGTTCGTAAAGCGGAAGTGCCATAATACCTTTATAGAAATTACCGTCCGGCATAGTTATCCCATATCTTTTAGTACCAACAAAACCATAGGTGCGGTAATGATATGGATACCCGCCGATAACTATAGCTGAAAATCCCATCTCCTGTGCCTTTTTTATGGAATGGGTGATAAGCCTTCGCCCTATACCCTGTCGCTGAAGCTTAGGCAGAACTGCAACCGGCCCGAAGGTTATCGTTTTATGCTCATTTCCATCCTTATCCACAACCTTAGAATGGGTGTAATAGATACATCCAACAATCTGCTCCTTATCCTCAATAACAAATGCAAGCTCAGGGATAAAATCACTATGTCCTCGCATTTTATAGACTATAAAATGTTCGTCACAGCCTGGGCGATATAGATTCCAAAAGGCTTCTCTAACGAGGTTTTCTGTAATACTGTAGTCAGCCTTTTCTTCAAGTCTTATCTTCAAGTTGCTTTTCCTCCTTTTTTAGGCTTGAAACACATAAGCGGTTTTATATCGGGATATAACCTTTTCGTACCACCAATAAAATCTGTTATTTGCTGTATCAAGCGACGTCTTAGCATATCTGCGGGTGGGTTTGTGTTTAAAGATATAAGTATAGATCCTTTTTGACTTATGTTATGTAATAATTGTGTAGCTATGAGCATTAACAGTGATTACAAAGTTATACCATCATTATAGCAAAAATTATTTTACAAATCAACTAAAAATGGAAATATATATTTATAGTCTACTGCAAACAAATATTTTCACTAATATCTATTGACATCCCCCACAATATATGTTATACTGTACACAGCAAAGCCAGAGATGGCTTGCTTTATCACTATAAAATTTAGCATAGGCGGTGTGACGATGATTAGAGCATAATTCAATTTACAACATAATAGTAACAGTCTGTGTAACCACAGGCTTGGTTTGTTGTTTGAGTTGGGTTATCTAATCAGATAGGGTCACACTATAACTTTGTAGATATATAGGGATGTGTGTTAATCTGCACCGATTAACATGTTACGTTTAGTCTGTATAAACAATATAGGCTACCGTAGTATTGCTATACAGTTATTGCAATACCAGTAATGCAATACCTGTATAGTAATACAATGCAGGTATTGTGTTACAATACCCAATCCCTAATTGTTGCAGTGTGCCTGTTTAAAGATCTCAACCTTAACAATGAACTAAGCTTCATTGCAAAGGTTGAGATCTTTGTATTTAAGGAGGAAATAATGGAACAGATAAAAGCATTAGAGCTGATAATTGAAAAGATTAAGAAGGACTACCCTAACGACATCTCGGTGGTAATTATGATGGGGTCTACCGTCTTTAACGATACCCATAGCCGTTCGGATCTGGATATGTTTATTGTGCCGAAAACTCAGCGGGGATTTGACCTAGGGTTTACCTGTATAATCGACGATATCGGCTACGATTTCTGGGCGCTGGGGTGGGAACGTCTGGAGCGTATCGCAAACCATGAGGAATTTCTTACCTCCATCATCACCGATGGAAAGGTATGCTACTACGGTAGCGAAGGGGACAAGGAAAGGTGGGATAGCCTTCGTTCTAAAGCGCTAGATTATAGCGATCGACCGCATATCCTTGATCTAGCAATAAAGGAGCTCGACAGCGCGTACATTACCCTTAAAAACCAAAACACCTCCCCTACCCTGCCACAGGCACGAGCCACAGCTATAGAGGTGGTATACAACCTCGGTCAAGCGCTATCGCTGTTAAACGGTATCCCTGTAAGACGTGGGCGAGGTAAGCTTCTAGGGGAGCTCACAGCAATGCCAATAATCCCACATGACCTTGAATCCCGCTACAACACCCTGTTTTACAGCACCGACCCTGTGGAGATTTTAGATACGCTTTCAAGTCTTGTAAACGATATTCACAGCCTAGTTAAGGAAGCAGTTAACCACCTACCACCAAGCCGCTCCTTTAAGGAAAACTGGACACAGTGTTATGAGGAGCTGATAAACTACTACAATAAGATTAACCGTGCCTGTGAGATAAACGACCCTGTCACCGCCCTCTTTGCGGCGGCGGAGCTAACCCACGAGATTGAATGCACCACCGAACATACAGGGGTTGACCTATCCACCCTGCCTAATCTTGTGAAGGCATACAACCCACACGACCTAAGCGGTATCGGTAAATCCGCCGCAGACCATAAAGCCGCACTCGAGAGTCTGTTAGCCGACCAAAATGTACCGATACGGCGGTTTAAGGATTCCACCGAGCTTGCGGATTTCTTGAAGGACAGGTGAAGCCGCTATGGATTTTACTGCACTAACCCAGAAATGGTGCAACCTTGATAGCGACAACAGGTTAGTTATCGTTGCTGACTCCTATACCCTACAGCTTGCAGACTCGATTAAATCGGATATCCTAAACGAAGGGAGGTGACTTCTGATGTCAATACTACTTCACACCACACTTGATACTCTCCATGCAAGGTCTAACGGACACGACAAAACCTGCATGGAGTACAAAGTAATTCTTTAACCTTGTCGTAGACTTTAATGACCTTGCACTTTAATTTATATTATATAAAAAGTTAAAATTAAAGGAGCAAGTGCCATGACAAACAGATTAAAACCATACAAAAAAGACTTTGATTATTCCTACACCTGCGGTGGGTACGCTACCATCGAGCTTATCAAGACCCGCCCCGAGCTTATAATCTGTATCTACATCCATTCCTCATACAACGACAAGGAGGGGATTATTAAGCTTTGCAAGGAGAATAATCTAGCGTATTTCCTATCGGATAAGGTGTTTACCGCCATAAACCAAAAGGAGAACAGCTATATCCTAGCGGTGTTTCGCAAGTATCATAATGAAAGGATGTTAGCACGGGATAAACCCCATATCGTACTGGTAAATCCGTCCGACATGGGAAATCTGGGTACGATAATCCGAACCATGGCGGGGATGAACATCCATGACCTCGCTATAATAGAGCCCGCGGCGGACATCTACAACCCAAAGACCATCCGTGCGTCGATGGGAGCACTGTTTAGGATTAATTTTTCGCTATTTCGCTCCTTTGAGGAGTACAGCGACCTCTACAGCTCCCACAGCTACTTCCCCTTTATGCTAAAGGCAACAAACACCCCCGAGGACACCCTCCCCTGCAAGACCTTCTCGCTAATCTTCGGAAACGAATCAAGCGGATTAGACGAGGGCTTTCTCAACATCGGTCAGAGCGTAAAGATCCCGCTTTCAAGCGAGGTCGATTCCTTCAACCTAGCCATAGCGGTAGGTATCGGCGCATACGCCTTCGCAAGGCGAAATGAGCTTTTATACTAATCTGCAATAAAACACTTACAAAAAAACCGCACAAATCCAAAAACTATAGGCTTTGCACGGCTTTTTTAGAGTGTTTTTATTGCATTTTAGTATTATACTAAAATAAGGCTGTGACGAACAAGAGTTGTCACAGCCTTTGGTTTGTGTGCATATTGATAGTGTGTTTAAAGTAGATATCTATCCACCATTCTAAATAGCCCACACTGGCACGATTAAACTATCCCGATCAAACGCTGAAAGCCTATCGCTTGTGCAGATTACTGCGCCTGTAGAACGTTCCATCCCCGATCTATCAAGCACACTAAACACACGGGTAATGCGACTGTCAGGTAAAGCTGCCTTCTTTATCTCAATAGGAAACAGCTTACCGTCAGCTTCAAGCAGAACATCAATCTCCTTGCTGTCTTTATCTCGGTAGTAGTAGATATACGGATCTCTACCTGTATTTTGATAACTTTTTACTATTTCAGACACGACAAAGCTTTCAAGGATAGCACCACACATCGCCCCGTGCATTAGTGCCTTACTGTCACTCCATTTAGTGAGATACGCCACTAATCCACAGTCATAAAAATACAGCTTCGGCTTTGTTACCATCCGTTTTAACATGTTGTTTGAATAAGGATGTAGGTAGAAGATTATACCTAGCTTTTCTAGTATTCCAAGCCACCGCTTTACAGTAATCTGATCTATCCCCGCTACATCAGCGATAGTTTTATAGTTTAACATCTGTCCGCACAAAGCGGCGGTTGCGGTAAAAAAATTCATAAACTTCAGAGAATCGATAGCACCTGAAAGCTCCTTAATGTCACGGTCAATATACGTACTTATATAACTAGAATATAGTGCATTACGACTTTTATACCTACCACTAACAATCGCTGGCATACCACCTGTCCATATCCGCTCATACACAGCCGGGGTGTCAATGCTTTCACGTGTATCGCTACGCTGTTTTAGCTTGTCAAAATCAAGTTCAAACGGCAAGCTTATTTCACCGCAAACTTCTGCTTGCGACATTGACGACATATTCAAGATACACACCCTACCGGCAAGAGATTCCTGTACACCATCCATTAGCTTAAACACCTGCGAACCTGTCAGCCAAAAATCACCGGGGTTATGGTGCTTGTCAATATACATCTTAATATAAGTAAATAGCTCAGGGGCATACTGCACCTCATCGATAAAGATAGGTGGTTTATGGATCTGTAAAAACATTTTGGGATCGTTTTTAGCTATCAAACGCTCCGCTAGATCGTCAAGTGTTACATACTCACGTCCAATGTTTTCCTCCTGTGATAGCTTTTCAAGCATCGTAGTCTTACCCACCTGACGAGGCCCAGTAACTAAAATTGCTGAATACTCCTTTGAAAGCTGTAAAAATGTGTCCTCTAAAGCTCTCTTAATGTAATTCATAATTATCTCCTTATATAAATATCGGCTAAAATATATTACGACTATATTATAGCCGATATTTATATCTTTGTCAAGGGGTGATGGGTTAATGTATGTATTTTGACATTTAGTATTAAAATTATTATCTACTCACTTGTTAAATGCTAAACTTATTTGTTTAGATAATAATACGTTCCATCTTTAATTATAATTTGTACATCTTTTTCATAAGCATTATTAAGTCTATCTATTTAGTAACGATAATTGCACCCCGCATTTAAAGCCTAACCAAATCACATTTACATCTTCCCATCAAACCCAGTTGAGATTACAACAACCAATACGTCATTGACCTTTGTCCCCTACTCATGTATAATATAAATCAACAAACTAAAAGGGGGAATAATCATGCTTTATCTATCGGAAAACCTAAGAAAACACCGTATCCAAAAAGGACTCACACAAGAGGATATTGCAAGCTACCTTAACATTACACCGCAAAGCGTCTCAAAATGGGAGCGTGGAGAGAGCTATCCCGATATCACCCTCCTCCCCGCACTGGCGAATATCTTTGAAACGAGTATCGACCTGCTTATCGGGATGGATACCATAAGAGCAGAAGAAACCCGATATAACATCCATAAAAAAGCACACGAGCTTATGCAAAACGGCGACTATAATTCGGCAGAGAAGGTGTATCGTGACGCACTAATGATATATCCAAACAAGCCTGGTATGATCCTTGGGTTAGCAGGGGTGCTGGCTTTGCATGGGGAATCTAATGAGGCTGTGGAGTTAATGGAGAGGGGGCTTTTATTTTCGGTCAACGAAAAGCAACGAGCAACTACCCGTGCCGCACTCTGCTTTTTATACTTAAAATGCGGTATGAGAGAGAAAGCTATCGCCCTAGCCGGTGCACTCCCTCACACAAGAGAGAGCCGTGAGGTTATTAAACCCTTGGTCACACAAGGTATTGATGAGGATGAGATAGACAAAAACATTAAACGCATCCTAATAGGTGACGGTAACGAGCCTTGGTAGCTTAAGCTTTGCGGGTTAAACGGTTTTAATATAAAAATATCAGCTAAGATATAGGGGATATATTTTAGCTGATATTTTATTTTTTAGGCGGGAATTATCAAAAAGCCTTCCCTATTTCTTCACAAACCCCGCAATCCTATCGATAACTTTAGCGTCCACCGTACCCTTTATCATATACTCCGAGGTACCGTTGCCGATACCCTGTTTGGTACCTTGCGGCACCATGAAAAGATGGTTTAGCTCGCTGTAAAGCTCAAATTCCGCCTTGTCGTTCTCCTTTAGCAGCTCCTGCCAGAGGGTGTAATCCTTGTCGGGGTAGACCTGCCAGTCCTTGCCACCTTGCAGCACTAACACTGGTTTTGTCTGCTTTTTTGCAAGCTCTGCGGTGCTAACGCTGTTCATCTCTTTGAGGTAATAGGCGGGTAATCCAAAGACAGTCTGCTTTAGCAGTTCCTCCTCTGTGAGGGTGTTAATACTGCTAAGCTTCGCCTTTTCATCTTCAATTATGGCAAGACCATCGTCCTTTTGCTTTTTATCGGTTATGGTGTTAAGCGCGGCAAGGTTTTGGTCAAGCATTATATCGGTTAAAGTCCGTGGACTTCCCGCTAGCATGATTATACCGTCAAAGATACCCTCTCCCTCGCTGTCGATACGCATAGATAGCATTCCCCCTAGGCTGTGACCTAGCAGATACACCTTTTTGTACCCTCTATCCCGCAAAAGCTTACCCGCTAGAATCGCGTCGGCGATAACCTCGTCCTCCACGGTAAAATGGCTCATGTCCTCCTTCTCTAACTGCTTTAGATACTGGAAGGTTCGCTTGTTGTACCGCAGTGAGTCGACCCCCTGCTGTGCTAGCCCTACCGCTATATCGTAAAACGGCTTGTTATCATATACCGTTTCGTCCATGTCCATTGGCCCCGACCCATGCACCATAAGCACAGCGGTGTCGGACTTTGTAGCGGAAGAAGTAAGCTTTGCCTTAAGCTCCCACTTTGACCCCTCACCTACCACTAAATCAAGCTGTGCTACCCCCTGGGTCAGAGCAAAACTGTCCGCCTTCCCGCTTGATTTATCGCCGCTATCAGGCTTGTAGTAGTTAAAATATACCCCGCTAATCTTACCCTCGCTGTCATATGCAAGCTGTACCGTTAACCCGCTCTTCTCAAAGACACAGTAGACAACCACGATATCCGCACCGTCCTTTTGGGTAGCTGTGGTTTTATCCACCTTGACATACGAGCCGATATCCTTGATTACACCTAGATATGCCTCCTCTAGCTTACCGCTAGGTAGTGCCTCCAGAAGCTTGTCGGTAAACTCCTTTGTACATTCATCATACCGATTAGCGGTAAGGCTTTTGGTAAACTCTATTGCCTTATCGTTGTACTGCGACACAAACCCGCTATCAGACGAGCTCTCGGATGAGCCCCCACCCGAAGGTGCACATCCCGACATAACCATCATCACCAAAATAACTAAAACCACCGCTACCATGTATCTTTTCATCGATTAACTCCATTCAATAATAAGCTGTAAAGAGCTATTACTTCGACAGTTAGTTGTAGCAACCTTGCTTTGATTTCTTTCGCTACTAGCTGTAAATTCAGCGAAAAAATCAACGCCTTTAAGTGCCGAAGTAATATACTAGACAGACTCCTTCTTTAAAACCTGCTCCTCTAACATCTGCGCAAATAGCGTGTTCGCCCAAGCAAACCACGGTCTTGTGAATCTATTAGGGTCATCCACATCAAACCCCTCATGCATAAAGTTTGTACCTGCATGAGAGCTTGCTATCATCGACAGACACCGCTCAATCTCCTCCTCATCGTTAGAGGTTATAATCTGCATGGTAAGCCCGATATGCCAGATGTAACGAGGCGGGGTGTGCGGACTGCCGATCCCTTTAGCTACCTTTCCTTCATAATAATATGGGTTTTCGTTTGATAGGATAAACCGCCTGGTGTTTTGGTAGATCTCATTGTCTGCGTCGGTGTAGCCTAGGTATGGTATGGAGAGCAGACTTGGAGAGTTTGCGTCGTCCATTAGCTTGTAGTTGCCGAATCCGTCGGTTTCATATGCATATATCTTACCAAACTTTGGATGGTTTACGATACCATAGTCGTTAATCCCGTCGTTAATCTCCTCCGCTAAGGTTAAAGCCTTGTTAGATAACTCCTCATCATTATACCCTTCCAATAGTAGATAAGAAGCCTTTTTAAGCGCAACCACCGCCATCATGTTAGACGGTATCAGATAGTTAAACTTACAAGCGTCGTCCGACGGCCTAAAGCCCGACCAGGTCATACCTGTATAGTTTACAGGCATACCCTTGCCCTTGTTGTACACCGTATCCCCCTTAGGGCAGTTTGTGCGGATAAAGTAGTAGGAGGAATTTTTGTGATCCTGCTCTAGCGTAAAGGTGTCGATAACCTTCTGGACAGCGGATTTAAAGCTGTCGGCGAAGATAGAGCGATCCTTAGTGGTGGTGTAGTATTCATGCGACAGGTACAGGAATGCGCAAAGCGAGTCCACCTCATACTTTCGTTCCCAGATCCATTCGCTCTTAAAGTCGGACTCATCATCGCCGTACTCCCCTAGATTCTTCGCCTTTGCATTAAAAGCGTTTGAGTATGGGTCTAGGTTTATGTAGAAGGCGTGCTTTGCTACAACGCTGTTTAGGATACGCTTTAGATCCTCGTCCTGATTTGCATATTTAATGTAAGGCTTTAGCTGTGCGGCACTATCACGAAGCCACATAGCGGGAATATCACCTGTAATAACAAAATAACTTCCGTCCTCTAGCTCCTTTACGGTAGTTTCTATAGTGCTTAGAAAGCACTGCTTTGCAAGCGGCTCTAGTTCTGGGTAGTATTTTTTAGTCTTTTGCTCCAGTTCATTCGCCTTATCGATTAGTATCTGTGGTATCTTCATATTATTTCCTCCATTAGTACAATATCTCTGCCAATATTTGTGACAGATCTTTAATTTACCTGTTTATTATACTATAGTCTATGAAATATTTCAATGGAGTATTTATTAATTTTTCTCTAAAAAAGGTATTGCAAACTTTGTCGAAATGTAGTATAATAATGGTGTGAAATTACTGTATCTGGATATTTGCAGAATTTGCATAAAGCACTTCATTCCCCCGCCGCAAAGGAAGCTAGTGCTACTTTATCATAGTACGGCGGAGAATTGAGGATTTTTATGTATAAAAAAACCATAAACGTTACCGTATGGAACGAATTTAGACACGAAAAACATAGCGAACATGTTAAGAAGATATATCCCGATGGTATCCATAACACAATAGCAAACTTCCTAAACGCACAGGAGGATATCTGCGCTAGAACGGCTACCCTTGATGAACCTGAACACGGACTTACCACCGAGGTACTAGAGAATACCGACGTGCTAATCTGGTGGGGACATCTAGCCCATGCCGAGGTTAGCGACGAGATCGTTACCCGTGTCCAAAACCGTGTACTCGACGGTATGGGACTAATCGTGCTTCACTCAGGACATGCCTCCAAGATATTCCACACTCTAATGGGCACTAGAACAATAAACCTTCGTTGGAGAGAGAGCGGCGACAAGGAACGTCTTTGGGTTATGGAGAAATCCCACCCAATCTGCTACGGACTGGACGATTATATAGAGATCCCTGAAGAAGAAACCTACGGCGAACACTTTGAGATTCCAAAACCAGACGACCTTATTTTTGTTTCATGGTACTCAGGCGGAGAAGTCTTTAGAAGCGGATGCTGCTACACCCGTGGTAACGGTAAAATCTTCTACTTTAAGCCAGGTCACGAAGGCTTCCCTATATACCACATGGAGCAGATCCAGAAGGTTATTACAAACGCTGTAAGGTGGGCTATGCCTCACTCCCCTATCCCATTTAAATTTACCACCGCCCACTGCCCAGACATGCTAGAGGAAAAGAGATAATCTTTCGTAAGTAACTTGCAGTGACGATAACCGTAGGGTTCGCATTGTATGCGAACCCTTGCAACAGCACCATCGTTTTGACAACCCCTTAGTGGCTACAGGGAATAACACCACCATATGGCTTGCATTCCATGCGAACCGTTAACACCATACCATATATTTAGCACACCCACATAACAGCTTTAGGACATGACATCATGTAGAGTTCGCATTTTATGCGAACCGTCAACCCATGTGCTACCCCGCAACTAATGACTAAACACTATCGATTAGCGGAGTAACTACACATCTACTAATGCATGAAAGGATCTGTCATATGAAGCCAAAGCCGATTAAACTTATTTTCGTTGTAGTCACTATACTGATGGTAACGTCGCTGATCTCCTGCAAATCTATCGATATGGGAAGGCTCGACAGCTCGTCTAACGCTATAAGTAGCACCTCAATTCAGCTTTCCTCATCCGATTCAGCGGCAGAACCCACACCAAATATCCCCCCGACTAAAACCTTCGTAAGGCTAATGGCGGTTGGGGACAATCTAATCCACAGCTCGATCTACGACCAGGCTAAAGCCAGAGCAAACGGTGGCGGATATGATTTTTCCTATTCATATAAATATATCAAAAGCACCATAAAGAAGGCGGATATCTCGATAATTAACCAAGAAACCCCAATAGCCTCCATCTACCCCGCCTCAACCTATCCAATGTTTAACTCCCCTACCCAGTTAGGGGACGAGGTGGTGCGCACAGGGTTTGATATCATAAACCTAGCCAACAACCACACCATGGATAAGGGGGCGACAGGACTGCTCTCGACGTTGGATTTTTGGGCAGGCAAGAAAAAATCCTCTAAGGTTTTATCTGTGGGAGCGTATAAGAATGCAAAGGATCGTGATACGGTTAGGGTCAAGGAGGTAAACGGGATAAAGTTTGGGTTTGTGGGATTTACCGAGCCGACAAACGGACTGTCGGTTCCTGCCAGTTCGGACGCTATCTGGATGCTTGGCAGGAATGAAGCGACGATAGAAAAGAGCGTTAAGGCGGCGAAGAACGCTTCTGATTTTGTGGTGGTTTCTGTCCACTGGGGTGAGGAGTACACCCACGTACCTAATGAGCGTCAGCGGTATCTGGCTAAAAAGCTTGTAGAATGGGGCGCAGACGCTATAATGGGTCACCACCCTCATGTAATACAGCCTGTGGAGTACCTTAAAAAGCCTAGCGGCGGGAATGCACTTGTAGTGTATTCGCTTGGAAACTTTATCTCCGCACAGGACAGAGCACCACGTATGGTAGGAGGACTGCTAGACTATACCGTCACCAAAAACCATACATCCGGTAAGCTATCCATCGGTAAGGTTAAGTTTTTACCTGTAATTACCCACTACGGCAGTAGATTTACAAACATTACCACCTACCCGTTCAGTAGCTATACAAAGGATCTAGCCGCCTCCCACGGAGTAAAGACATACAGCCCCGACTTTAGCTACGACTATATAAAAAAGCTTGTGTCTAACGTAATTGATAAGAAGTTTTTATAGTATGCTAGGTGTGTAAAAAGATAAACGGAATGTATATGGCATTCCCTACATGTTGTGGTAGTTAAAATATCGCCACAGCATGTAGGGTTTGTGTTGTATAACCTAATGTTTTAACATTTCCCTACGTAACATATGTAGAATTAAGTAAAGAGATATAACGGAGAATGCTATATGAGAATGAGATATAAACCGTGGGCAAGGCCAGAGCTTGATGCTTGTCCGTTTTATGTAAAATCCCCTGTGGATAACTTTGGCATGTGGGCGGAGTACTTTAAAAGAAGGCAACCCATCCACCTTGACCTAGGGTGCGGCAAGGGACTTTTTATCGCTGTAAAGGCGTCCCAAAACCCTAATGTTAACTATATTGCGATCGACATTAAAAGTGAGGTTTTAGTCCTTGCAAAGCGTAACATCGAATCCGCCTACACCATCCTAAAACAACCGATCGACAATGTCTGCTTAATGTCCTACGATATCGAGAGGATCGACAACATGATCTCCCCGCTTGAATCGGTAGAGCGAATCTATGTAAACTTCTGTAACCCGTGGCATAAGGCCATGCAACAAAAGAAACGGCTAACCCACTTTAGACAGCTAGAGAAGTACAAAGCCTTCCTGCAAGACAGAGGCGAGATCTGGTTTAAAACCGACGATGACCTACTTTTTATCCAGTCAAGAACCTACTTTACCACCAGTGGGTTTGATATCGTCTATGAAACAAAGGATCTTCATAACAGCGATTTTGCTGAAAATGTAACCACCGAGCATGAGCAGATGTTTACAAAGATGGGGATAAAAACAAAGTTTCTTATCGCTTCATATATAAAAAATCGATAACACCGTATACAGGGGGATTTATCATGGACACAAGATACTCAATCGATATAGCGCTAGAAAACACAGCTAATGAGGACAACCCCCTGCTTATCTCTGGATACGGCGAGCAGGGGGTCACCCTTAAGCTGTTAAGCTACAAAGCAAACGACAGCGGTGAATTTATCTTTAACACACAATTTGAGGACGCCATCCCAAACGCTTCCTTTTGTGCAATAGATGGGGATTTAATCTTCACCCTAGAGGAGCACGACGACAGCTCGAAGGTGCATATGTACAAGAAGGCTAACGGCAGATACAGCCTAGTTGACAGCAAAACCCTAGAAGGTAACGGGTTATGTCACATTGCATACCACCCTGAAAACCGCCTTTTAATGGGAGCGTTCTACCTCACAGGTAACATCTTCTGTCTACCTGTCACCGAGTTTGGATTTCTTGAACCAACGGTAAACCTCTATCAAGGCAAAACCGAAGGGTTAACCGGCAAAGCTCACTGCACCTATCTGTCGCCAGACAAACGGCATATGTACAGCGCTAACATCGAGCAGGATCGAATCTACAAATACATCATAATCGACAACTTTATCGTGCTAGACCACTATCTCACCCTAATCAAAGGCACAGGCCCAAGGCACATTATCGAGAGCAATGGTATCCTTTACGTAATGACCGAATATTCCAACGAGGTGGTGGTAATCGACAACCAAAGGGACAAGATGAAGGTGATACAACGTATCAGCACCCTTTTTGACGGATACGACAAGACCTCCTACGGCTCTACACTGGTAATGACGGTGGATAGACAAAACCTCTACGCCGCAAACCGTGGTGCAGACACCATAGCCATGTTCTCCCTCACCCCAGACGGGTTACTGGTAGAATCGGGATACTACTCCACCATCGGCAAAAACCCACGTCACATCTCCCTATTCAACCACGACAAGACCCTAGCCATAGCCTGTCAAGACAGTGACAGAATCTATCTTTACAACCGAGATGTTAACACAGGTGTGTTAACCCCTAGCAACAGTTACATCGACCACAAAACCCCTAGCTACTGCTAGGGGTTTTGTGGTTTTACCTTTTTGTTTTTACTGGCGACCGTAGCGGTCGCCAGTAAAAACCACAAAACAACAAAAGGGCGACCACAAGGTCGCCCCAATATACATGCGCTAAAGCGCAGATTATCGCAGCAATGCGGTGATGGTGCTACATAACATCAAAACCTCTTCCCTTGTGTTAAAGGGAGAGGGGGAAAACCTTATAACACCGGTGTCTACTGTCCCTACTACATGATGTGCGGTGGCGGCGCATAGATAACCGCTTCGTAGATAGAACCCCCGATCGCTTAATACCTGGCATAACTCCTGACAGTCACTCCCCCTTACAGTAAAGGATACTATCGGCACATAATCGTCGGTGTCGGCAGAATAGAATACAATCCGCTCATTCTTGGATAACTGCTTATACAGTATCCGACAGAGGGATTTTTCATGGGAATAAAGCGTCGCCATACCCTTCCTGCTTATAAAATCAATACCCGCTCCAATGCTACAGATGGTTGGAACGTTTAGCGTGCCCGCCTCGTACCGCTCGGGTAGGATGTCGGGCATGTCAAGGTCAAGGGAGTTTGTGCCTGTACCACCGTAGAGTAGCGGCGGGAGGACAGAGTCGTTCTCGATAAACCGTTCGATACCCTCGGCATAGCTGTCGGAAAGGGCTAAAATCCCCCCGCCTATACCAAACAAAGACTTATGGGCGGCACAGCAGAGGATATCGATATTCAGCCTTTGCATGTCAATCGGCAACACCCCCGCAGTCTGGGCGGCATCTACTATGTATGTCAGGCACTTCACCCTACAAAGCTCTCCTATTGTAGAGATCGGCATAATTCGTCCTGTAACGTTGCTTGCGTGGGTGGTGATGATGGCTTTGGTGTTACCGTTTACCGCATTTGCAATGGCTCTTACAATCTCGTCGTTTGTCTTGTTATGAACATCCACAATGGTGTATCTTACCCCCGCCTTCTTTCGCATGTATTCAAGCGGGCGAAGGACGGAGTTGTGCTCTAGCGAGGTTGTTATAACGTGGTCGTATGGGGATAACACCCCTAATATTGCGGTGTTTAATGCGTGGGTGCAGTTTTGGGTAAAGATTATCCCTGTGTCGGTAGTGTTAAAGAAGGCTGATACCCGTTGCCGAACACGATAAACCGCTAATGCAGCGTTTGTGGACATCTTGTGGCCGCTCCTCCCGGGGTTGCCGCCGTACCGCTGTATAGCGGACGATACGGCTTGCGACACCGATAATGGTTTAGGATAGGAGGTAGCGGCGTTATCGAGGTAGACCTCTCTACTCATCGTTAGGCACCACCTTAATGTACCTCATCCCCACCCTGCCTAGTTCTTCAGCGGCGGCCTGTGCGCTCTCACCCGCCTTTATTGCAAGGCTATACCCACAGCTTTTATTTGTATAAGCGGCAGGAGTCTTAATCACCCGCCCATGAAATCCTCTTTTATATAAAAACTCACCCGCCCTATTAGCATAGGTGATAGAGCTAAACAGTATTAGATTTTTAACCATAAGTATTCACCTTTATGTTAACCATACCTTTCATCAATAATAGTAGAATAACATAACAAAGTAGGTAAAGCCTCGCTTTACACAATGTGTTATTCTACCTTTAAAGGTAGAAAGCCTTTCAGCTTTCATCTATGGTATAATATATGCAGACAGCCATAGTTAGTTGACAGTAGGGTTTAGGTCTTGGTGTCTTGTAGATTGCTCCTATCCTGCTAATTCATTCCTAATACACATTATATACACAAACCACTTAGTTTAGTAATCATTGATCTGATTATCTTCCTTTATAATGATATTTCTCCCAACTTTAGTTATATACCTTCATAATAATTACAGATATTTTTCCAAATTTATATTGACAAAATAACATCAATATGATATCATAATAATATAATAAAAAATTATAGGAGGATACCGATTATGAAAGAAAAAATACTAAACAAAAGTAAAAATGGCTTTGTTATGCTGTTTTTGCTTACCATCTTGTACTTATTATCGATTGCAGGGGTGATCTACGGCGGTATACTTATGGACAAAGGCAATGGTGCTACCTTGTTTATCGTATCTTTGGTTTGGATATGTCTAGGATGGATCTTCTTTGCGGGACTTAAGATTATCAAACCGCAGGAGGCGCTTGTTCTAACCCTATTCGGAAGGTACACAGGTACAATTAAAGAGGACGGATTTTATTATGTAAATCCATTCTCCTCTGCCGTTAACCCTGCCGCTAAGACAAAGCTTCATCAAAGCGGGGACGTTGACAGCGGTATCAGCAAGCTGGTTACAACCGCCACAACAGCAGAGATACCTAGCAAAAAAATCTCGCTAAAGATAATGACACTCAACAACAGCCGCCAAAAGATTAACGACTGCTTGGGAAATCCTATTGAGATTGGGATTGCTGTTACCTGGAGGGTTATCGATACCGCAAAGGCGGTGTTTAACGTGGATAACTACAAGGAATATCTATCGCTACAATGTGATAGCGCTCTTAGGAATATTGTAAGGATGTATCCTTATGATGTCTCGCCAAATATCGATACAACAGGCGACGGAATCTCGGACGATGGAAGTCTGCGTGGGTCAAGCGAGATTGTTGCAACCCGTATAAAAGAGGAGATCCAGTCAAAGGTTTTAGATGCGGGGCTTGAAATTATAGAGGCACGTATAACCTATCTTGCATATGCTACCGAGATTGCCGCCGCAATGCTACAAAGACAACAGGCTTCAGCGATTATTGACGCGAGAAAGATGATAGTAGATGGTGCAGTGGGTATGGTGGAGATGGCTTTAGAACGGCTTAGCACAAATAATGTAGTTGAACTTGATGAGGAGAGAAAAGCGGCTATGGTTTCAAATCTATTGGTTGTGCTTTGCGGCAATAAAGACGCACAGCCGATTGTAAACTCTGGAAGCTTATATTAAAATGACAGCAAATGAACAGAAGAAAAAACAGATTCCACTAAGACTATCACCAAAGCTGTATGCAGAGATATCTGCATGGGCGGAGGACGATTTTCGCTCTGTAAACGGACAGATTGAATATCTGCTATCGGAGTGCGTTAAACAACGTAAAAAGAATGGTAGATACGTTTCAGACGAGATTGACGCTGACCTTGAGATTGATATTTGATTTAATGTAGCCTAATGTTTAAATCTGCAATTGTAGCTTTTAAACATTAGGCTTTTATCTTATACGAGGATAATATATTAAGTAGACATTAAATCTAGTTGAACACAGTTGTGTCTACCAATCCAACCCACAAAAAACGAAGCGTCGTTATCAACGCTTCGCTTTGTTAAATCTATACTCTATTCAAACTCACTTGATACTAGTTCTTTTGGATACAGTACATCCCCCGCTAGGGTGAACACACCTTTATATACACCGAATAGGATTGAATACCCATACGAGGTAGCGTATTCGTAGATCTGTTCGCCGCTGTCGATCTCGTATTTGGAAACAAACCTAAAACCGTAGCCTTCAATCTGTGCAATGTACTTTTGAATGTCGATCGACTTGTAGTTAAACTCTACATAACTAAGCTTGGTATCGTATACGTAGTGGCTGAAAACCCCTTCTGATGGGATTGGGATTAGCGTACCCGCAAGGGTGTCGTACTTTTCGGCGGTGGTGTACCCCGAAACGTCGAATATGCTCTGATCCACTAGGTTTTTCATACCCCTCTTAAGGTAATCAATGATGATAGCAAAGTTTAGATCCGCCGAAACTCCTGCGTATCCCGAGGTGGTCATCCCCACAACCTCACCGTTCATGTTAAACAACGCCCCACCGCTTGAACCGTAGGATATCGGGGTGCTAATCTGGAAGTTCTCCACACCGTTTATCGTCCTGCTCTGGCTTATAAGCCCCTGCGATACGGTATTCTTAAGCCCGCTAGGCGAACCGATGGTAATACATTTACCTCCGATACTAACGGTAACACTATCCCCCAAAACCACAGGCTTAACCCCTGTTAGCGAAACCTTTGGCGATAACACCGCAAAGTCATACTCCTTGCTGTAAGCGCTTATCTTGTCAAGCTCAATCACCTTGCCGTTCTCAAGCTCGGCGGTTACATAATAGGATTGGGAGATAACGTGATAGTTGGTTGCTATGTAGTTATAAGGACCGTCATTTACGATAAACCCGCTACCGTTTGCAAGAGGTCGTCTTTCCTTGTCGTAGGTCTGGATTCTAACACAGCTGTTTAGGTACTCGTTGCTAATCTCCTCCACAGTGGAGGCAGAGATCGCCTTTTTAGTCCAACCTGCATAGAGGTTAATCGCCTTGGTAACCTTGGTGTCAAAGTTGTACTTTGTCTTAAGGGCAGAGTCGGTAAACCAACCCTTAAAGCTGTAACCTAGCTTTGTTGGGGTGTATTTGATTACATAACTCCCCGCCGCAATCTCTTGGGAGCTTAACGTCCTTACACCGTCCTTAAAGTTAATGGTATAGATTCTAGCCCACCTTGCGTATAGCTTTAGATTAGAGGTTACTATGTTTTTAAAGGAATACTTGGTGGTAAGCTTGTCGGTTGTGTACCACCCCATAAACTCGTACCCCTCCTTAACAGGGGTAAAGGCTACCGCCTTGCCGCCTGAGGTAACAGGCTCGCTCTTAACTATCCTAGAACCGTCGATAAAGGTCACGGTAGCGCTCTTAATCCATTTTGCATAGAGGGTATGGTTAGCTACCACAGTATCAAACCTTGTGGTAAGCGACTTGTCCAGATACCACCCGTCGAAAACATATCCGTTTCTGATAGGTGCAGGCAGCGCCGCTACCCCAGTGCCGTGTGGAAGCTCAATGCTGTCTACCACACCGCCGCCGTTAGCTTCAAAGCTTACGGTGTAGCTTAATGACGACCACTTCGCCTTAACATCAAGGTTGGAGGTAACCATGTCAAACTCTTTGTCCCAACCTGTAAAGGTGTATCCCGATTTTATCGGATTAGTAGGAGGGATCGCCGCCTTTCCGTAGATAACCGTCTGTGGTACACCCTCAAACTTAACGGTATAGGTCTTGTTGTTATCGATAACGGTATTCTTAACCCCATAGGTAATTGCATAGTGCTGACCAACAGTGCCGTTATAAACCTCTAGCTTAAACATGTCCGACACCGACGCAAACGCACCGTTACTAATGGTGGTTACCGATTCCGGAATAATAACACTGCTAATAGAGGTAGACCCTGTCAGCACACCCTCACCAATGTTAGTAAGAGTGCTAGGTAACTGCATGGTTCTAAGGTTTTTACACCCGCTGAATGCATACTCCTCAATATGTGTAATCCCCTTTGGAAGGATGATCTTTCTAATCTTTGTATTTCCAAAAAATGCTTTGCTACCAATCTTTGTAACTGCATTTCCATTTATATTGCTAGGTACATCAACCTGGTCAGCCGTTCCCTTGTACGCGGTAATGGTCGCCCCACTACCTGTAACCTCGTATTCAAACTCCTTATATGTAGCCGCACTAACCATAACCGACGGCAGATATATACAAGCTACCATCAAAACAACCGACAGTAACCCCTTTAAAACCTTCATATTAACTCCTTATCAATCTATACTAACACCGCATTAATACACACTAAAAATGCATACAAACCCTATACTTTTCGGATCTGTACGGTTTTTTGTCAGTGTTTTATTACGGATTAGTATTACGTCTAAAATCATCCTCTGCTACCCGATTAAAGCCTCTATCTCACTGTTTGAAAAGTTGTACTTTTTGTCGCAGAAGTGACAGCAAACCTCGGTAGTATCCTTGTCGTTTATCAGCGTCTGTAGCTCCTCTCTGCCCATGCTTATTAAAGCACGTTCGATTCGTTCCTTGCTACAGTCACAGCGGTAGAGCGTTTCTCCCTCGTCTAGCAGGTTAGGGTTTAACCCCTCTAGCAGTCTAAGGCAGATCTCCTCTGGGGTAACCCCGCTGTCGATCAGCGCCGATACCGATTCCATCGATTTTAGATTCTGCTCAATCTGTGTTATCGTTTCCTCTGAAGCAAATGGTAGAAGCTGTACCAGATATCCCCCCGCCGCCTTTACAGTAAGGTCAGGATTTACTAACACCCCAAGCCCGCATACAGTTGGAATCTGCTCGCTTATAGCATAGTAGCTTGTAATATCCTCGGCAATCTCGCCCGAAACAAGCGGTACCTGCCCTGTATATGGGTCGGTATGCCCCGTGTCACGAACCACGCTAACTGTACCATCCGTGCCAACAGCCGCCGCAACATCCAGCTTGCCTACAGCATTAAGCGGAAGCTCTACCACAGGGTTTGCCACATAAGCCTTAACGTCGCCGTTGTAGTCGGATACCACAATCATCGACCCGATAGGCCCGCCGCCGTTTATGCGGATGGTAAGCTTGTCCTCCTTGGACTTTAACATATATCCCATAATAGACCCCGCAGTCGCAAGCCGCCCAATCGCCGCCGTTACCACCGCCGAGGGTTTATGAATCCTCTCAATCTCATTTACAATATCGGTGGAGTTTATCGCACAGGATATAGCTGTCCCGTCCTCCGATATCGCCCTTACTAGCTTTGCCATTAATCTCTCCAATCTTATTACGGTTCTACGCTTAATTTTAGGTTTTACATTGGTTATTGTAGCATTCTGTGGTTACACAATGCTGTTCCGGTTTTGGAACGCATACAATGCGTTCCCTACGTTGGTTTTACCGCTTTGACACAATATACAGTAACCGCTGTGAATGCTCGTGTGGTTTTATGGGCATACCGCCCTCTTCAAAGATAAAATCACCGTCGAACACCTCTACTATAGAAAGCCCCGCCGCTATAACGCTCTTTTCGATCTCATCTTTAGTATAGGCTCGCTCGCAAAACTGTTCCTCAAATCTATCGAACATCCCACTCTGCTCATCAAGGCTAAAGATGTCCAGATCGATGGTTACAATATGCTCGTTGTCGCTTTTAGAGTTTTGCCATACACAGTATAGGTCGTCATAGTCATACACAAAGGTACTTCCCGATAGGATACTCTCATGCTTGTAAACGGTGTTTACATCAAAGATAAACACCCCGCCATGCTCCAAAAATAATGACACCCGTTTAAAGGTATCATCAAGCAGTTTAATATCGGTAATATGGTTTAGGCTGTCAAGGGTGGAAACCGCTACCTTTATCGTTCCGAAAAGATCAAGCTCGTCCATCTCCTGACAAAGCAAAGCCGCACTACTGTTTCTTGCTTGTTTTTTGGATAACGCTATCGAAAGCATGCTATAGGAGTTATCCACCCCTATAACATCGTAACCCATATCCTCCAGAAGAAACAGTAAACTGCCCGTTCCGCAACCTAGATCTAGCAGTATGTTGTTATCCTTAAGGCTTACATGCTGTTTAATAAGCCTATCAAGATTCTTTGAAAGCGAATGGTAGCTTATATTCTGGGTAAGCCTGTCATAATAGTTCGACCAGTCACTATAGTTACAACTACTCATCAAACTTTACCCTATCAAACACGATCTTGTACCCATCACTACCGTAGTTTAGCGTGCGGTTAACACGGCTAATAGTAGCGGTTGACGCTCCCGTCTGGGTGACAATATCGCTGTAAACCTTCTTCTCATTTAACATCTGCGCTACATGAAGCCGTTGCGACATCGCCTTTAACTCCAGCACAGTGCAAAGATCCTCAAAAAAGCTGTAACATTCTTCCATATTTTCAAGGCTAAGGATAGCGTTAAATAGATATTCGAACTTCATGTCCTTAATTTTGGTATTCATATTAATGACCTCGCTCCTAACCACCACAAGCTTTGTGATTTGTCAGGAGTTTCCTTTCATTTTAGCATTTTCCAGACTTCTTTATTTTTAAAGATTTTGACCTTTTAGTTATCTAATTTTAAAACTCATGTATTCGGTTATAAAACAGCAGAAAAAGTCAAACTGCTATCTATCTTGTCTTTCTTCTAGATTTTTAATTATAATCTTAGCAACCTTATATACATCCCCGCACCCTAACGTAATTACCAGATCTCCCGGTAAAGCGTTGTCGGACACCTCCTTAGCAACCTCCTCAAATGTGCTAAACCAGCTTGCACCTTTAATCCTATCAGCCAGATCCTTTGAGTAGATGTTAAGGGTATTCTTCTCGCGTGACCCCATAATCTCGGTCAATACCACCTTATC
>CAZAOY010000003.1:3548-42186 GCA_964486925.1 uncultured Oscillospiraceae bacterium | reverse complement strand
TGTTAAGGGTATTCTTCTCGCGTGACCCCATAATCTCGGTCAATACCACCTTATCCGCCATCGATAAAACCTTAGCAAAATCGTCTAGCAAAAGCGCTGTACGAGAGTAGGTGAAGGGCTGATGTACCGCCCAAATTCGGTTGTAGTTTAAGGATTTCGCCGCCTGTAGCGTTACCCTAATCTCCTCGGGATGGTGTGCGTAGTCGTCTACTATCGTTACACCGTCTATCTCGGCAAGCTTCTCAAACCGCCTGCCCGCCCCGTAAAAGCTTTCAATCCCTGCTACACACTGTTCAAAACCTACATTAACCGCCAAAGCCGAAGCGATAGCCGCAACCGCATTTAGAATGTTATGCTCCCCAGGCACATAAAGGTGAACCCTTCCAAGCTTTTCCTTGCCCTCATACATATCAAAGGACTGGTGGATTCCGTCATGCACCGTTATGTTAGCAGGATAGTAGTCGTTGTGGCTTGAAAGCCCAAAGGTCTTTACAGGTAGCTTGCAGTCTGCTATAATCTCCTTGCAGTACTGGTTGTCGCCGTTTATAATGGCCAGCTTACTCGAAAGTCCGATAAACCTTTTAAAGGAAAGGATTAGATTATCCATCGTCTTAAAGTAGTCCATATGGTCGCAGTCGATGTTAAGGATTACCGCAATAGCGGGTTTTAGCTGTAAAAAAGTATCCTTAAACTCGCAAGCCTCGCATACCATAATATCCGAGCTTCCCGCCCTTCCATTACCATTAAACGCACTAAGCTTGCCCCCGACCACAGCGGTAATATCCACCCCCGCCGACAAAAGCATATGGGATAACATCCCCGTTGCGGTGGTCTTACCGTGGGTTCCGCTGATACAGATTGAGTTGTCGAATGCGTTGGTAATCTCGCCTAGCATAACACTGCGCTCCACCACCGTTACGCCGTTTTCCTTTGCGGCTTTTTTAGCGGCGATAAGCTCCTCGTTATCCTCCATAATCGCCGCTGTATAGACGATTAGGTCAGCGCCCTCTATATTTTCCGCCCTCTGCCCTAGTGTTACAGGGATAGAGAGGCCCTTAACAAGCTCTAGTGTGTCGGAGGGGTTGTTGTCCGAACCTGTAATGTAAAACCCTCGTGAATGGAGTATCTGGGCGATAGGAAACATCCCCGACCCGCCGATTCCTATAAAATGTATATGCTTTTTCCCGCTTAATAAATCTGTCACTAGAATCCACCTTTCAAACCGCTATTCTTCGATCGATTTTACCATAATATAGTCGTCCATTATGTACCCCTCACCGATTGGGGTCTTAACGCTATCCACCGTTTCAAATCCCGCTTTTTGGTAAAACTTAATCGCTTTAGTATTATATTTATTGACGGTAAGTCTAATGCTATTGCACCCCTTATCGACACAAAACCGCATAATTTCAGCAAGCGCCGCCCTGCCGATACCGCTACCCTGCACCTTCGCCTTAAGGTATAGCTTGCTTAAAAACAGCTCGCTCCCTAAAACCTTGACGCTATAGTACCCGACAGCCGAGCCTTCATACCAGATTATAAAGTAGTAATCACCCTGCTCTAGCCGTTCCTGTATGGCGTTTTCACTTTGAATGTGTTCAATCATGTATAGTATCTGTGATCTATCAAGAATATCCTTATAGCATTCATGCCAGATCTCATTTGCAAGCCTAGCAACTAAGATTACATCCTCTAAGGTATTTACCTGTGTGGCGTCATATTCTTGCATACTGTACGTGTCCATATCCTTCTCCTTACTTATGACTTTACTTTATCTTCTAACCTTTTTAATCTTTATCTTTTCCATGTTTTTATCCCGCTTAATCCGTCTAATCTTCTTAGCACGTTTTACCGCTGCAGAGAAAAACATTATGAACAATATTATTAATAGAACCAGCAGTACCGTTAACAGCACAACAAAGCCGTTAGAATAAAACTGTTTTAATAGGTAGATGAAATACTGAAAACTACTGCGTTTTACTGTGTGCGCCGAGAGTAGAGGAACGCTTGCAATCTCCTTGCCCTTAAGCTTAAGATACAATCGGCCTACCACATCCCCCTTCTCAATCGGGGTAAACAGCTGATCGGGTACCCGTATCTCCTGCTTTATATCCTCCTCCTTAATCTCCTTAGGGAGCAGTACCGAAAGGCTACTCTTTGTAACAACAGTAACATAATCCTGCGATTCACCTAAAAGCACAGGAACCTCGCCGATAGCATTCTTCGGCTCTGCAAACACCTTATACTCAAAGCTGTCAAACACCCATTCATACAGCTTTTTGTGGTCAACCGCCGACATATTCTTGCCATAGCTATTACCATTAGAGTCGGTAAACGAAGCATTAAGCGTAACTAAAAGGTAGTTATACCCGCTCCTAGTAGCGGTGGAGATAAGGTTATACCCTCCCTCGTCGCTAATCCCAGTCTTAATCCCTCTAGCGTTAGGGTAGTAGATATCCCCCGCCGAGATGGGTGAAAGCATTGGGTTTGAGTGGGTAATATTCCTTGCTTTTTTGTGTATGTTAGTCGCCTTAAGCGTGTAGGATTTAGTCTTAGCAATCTTGTCAAACAATGGTAAAGAAAGCGCATATTTAGTTATAATATACATATCCCTAGCGGTGGTAAGCTGTTCGCTGTTGTACAGTCCGTTTGCGTTTGTAAAGAAGGTGTCGGTAGCACCAAGCTGTGCCGCCTTTTCATTCATCATATCCACAAACTCCGCTATGCTCCCCTTGCCGACATAGTCAGCGATAGCGCTAGAAGCCTCACAGGCAGAACGCATAACGCTAGCATAAAGCAGATCCTCCATAGTAACCTTCTCACCACGGCGGATATCCACATGGGACACATTCCTCCCTACAAAATCATCATATATGTAGGAAGGCACAGTGACGGTGGTTTTCTGGGGATTTTTTACATTCTCTATAGCAACAATCGCAGTCATAATATTCACAAGCGCCGCAGGGTAGTACTGGGTATCGGCATTCTTCTCGTAGATAACCTCATTAGTGTCGGTATTAACAAGGAAAACCGCCTTGCTAACCTCTGAAACGTCCGGTTTTAAAAAGTCCTGTGCCATAACGGCAACGTTAAACCACTCGGTATGGATAAACAAGCAAAATAGGCATACCAAGACTATATATATTCTTAATTGTTTCTTTATAAACATCCTTTTCTCCGATTTATATCTATATTAATACGCACTGTGGTGATGTCATTCATGTATGTATTATAAATCTTAAGCTATTAAGATACTCCAAAAACTACGATGTACTCTAAAATGAACGACAGTAAAGATCCACAGATCTGTTAAATTCTTGTAATTTTTATTAAAATTTGCTATCAATTAAATTAGCAATTGACTTACCGCTTTATTTAGCGTATAATATATTATATCAAACTTTAGTACCTTTTACAAGTAATATTATCAATATTTTCAAAAAATTTATAATAAAATTTGAGGAGCGAGATATGAAATACCAAGGATTTGACACTAAGCAGGTTCATGCAGGTTACGAAACCGAGAAAACCACAAACGCCACTGTACCACCAATCTACATGACCAATGCCTATGCCTTTAACTCAACCGACCACGCAAAACAGCTTTTTGAGCTGTCCGAATCGGGTAACATCTACTCTAGGATAATGAACCCTACCAGTGATGTACTGGAAAAACGTGTATGCGAGCTGGACGGCGGGACGGGAGCACTTGCCTTTTCATCGGGGCACGCCGCAATCTTTACCGCTATCACAAACCTTGCAGGTGCGGGGGATGAGATTGTGTCCTCCATCTGTATCTACGGCGGGGCGATAAACATGCTAGGGGTTACGCTAAAACGTCTGGGAATTACCGTAAAGTTTGTAAACCCCGATAACCTTGAGGAATGGGAAGCGGCGGTAACCGACAAGACCAAAGCCTTCTTCACCGAAACCATCGGAAACCCTAACGCTAACATATCCGACCTTAGCGCTATCGCTGAGATCGCCCATAAAAACAACATACCGTTTATCGTAGACTCAACCTTTACCACCCCATACCTTAACCGCCCTATCGAGTTTGGAGCGGACATAGTAATCCACTCCGCCACAAAGTTTTTAGGCGGTCATGCTAACGTTATGGGCGGTATTGTAGTGGACTCAGGCAGATTTAACTACAAGGATAACGACCGCTTCTCGCTATACAACACCCCAGATGAAAGCTACCACGGAGTGGTATTCGCCGACATGGGCGGGGCGGCTTTTATCGCAAGACTTCGCACCCTAGGACTTCGTGACATCGGCGCTTGTATCTCCCCGATGAACGCATTCTTAATCGCACAGGGTATCCAGACCCTATCTCTTCGCATGGAGCGTCACTGCCAGAACGCTTTACAGGTAGCACAGTTTTTGGACGCTCATCCGAAAGTAAAGGCGGTCAACTATGCAGCTCTGCCTAACAACAAATATTATGATTTAGCTAAAAAATACTGCCCACTAGGGGTAGGTTCGGTCTTTACCTTTGAGGTTGACGGATCGCGTGAGGACTGCGGGCGGTTTATCGACAGCCTAGTACTCCTTAAAAACGTAGCAAACGTAGGTGAGGTATCCTCTCTAGTTATCCACCCTGCCACCACCACCCACAGCCAGCTTTCTCCAGAACAGCTAAAGGCTTCAAACATCACCGAACAGACTGTACGTCTATCAATCGGTATCGAATCCATCGAAGATATCATCGCTGATATCTCCAACGCATTAGCTTCTATATAAACAAATCGGCGACCGCATGGTCGCCGATTTGTTTTATCTGTATTCTTCCTCCTTCGGTAGTCTGCACCCCTATAGGGGTGCAGTCCCCTTTGTTACATTTTTACATTTCATGTAGGTTTGTAGTTTTGTTGTTTTTACTGGCGACCGCTACGGTCGCCAGTTAAAACCACAAAACCACAAACAGGGCAACCCGCTTGGGTTGCCCTGTTAACCTATTAAAAGAAAAACTATCTTTTAATCCATGATAATACAAAATCTGCCGCTTGTTCTACTGTTAGATCGGTGTTGTCTAGTAACTCTATGCGGTGGCTTGGATCTTGTGAGCGATCTTTAAACCATTGGTTAAACTCGATGTTAGAGGTTATAAACCCATCATCGGCAGACCCCCTAAAGGATGGCCTAGCCTGTAGCCGTGTGCGTATCTGCTCACCGTCCGCTACAACCGCCAGATATCGGATCTCTGAAAAGTATCGGCTCTCTATGCATGGGTCGTTCTGCTGTGGGGTAACACACCCGCACCATAACACAGGTATCCCGCCCTGTGAGATGTTTTTGCAGATACGAAGCCAGCTTTCACGAAAATCCCGGTAGTCATTCTCGGGGGTATTAAACCGCTCGTGCCAAAGGATGTCCCCCTCCATTACGATAACCCCGCTGTCCGCACGCTTTTGAATCTCACGACCTATAGTGGATTTACCGCTCCCGCATGCCCCTGTAAGTACATATAGCGGTAACCGCCTAAAAGACAGCTCCGCCTGACAGTTCGAGCAGACAGCAAGGTCGATACCTCCCTGCTGTATAATCTGTTTATCCGCCTGATAACTGCCACACCTGTCACAAATGTTAAAGATAAAATCACTCCTATCTATTTCTTAATAGTCTTGTCACCGTTAAAGACCGGAAGATGTTCTAGGAATAGAATGTCACTGCGATACACTGCGTCTCCCTCGGCTAGTATCGCCATCTTACCTACAATGTTGCCCCCTGCTTGCTTAACGAGCTTTTCTACCGCCTTTAACGACTCACCAGTGCTGATAACATCATCGATTATTACAACACGCTTGCCGTTCATCAGTGCCGCGTCTTGACTGTCGATAAACAAAGTCTGGGTCTTAGCTGTGGTTATAGAGGTAACCTCTGTAGACACAATGTCCTTCATGTAAAGCTTTGCCGCCTTTCGTGCGATTAGATACTTGCGACTTCCCTCCTGCCGTGCCATCTCGTATAAAAGCGGTATACCCTTAGCTTCGGCGGTTATCATTATGTCATGATCTGGAGCGATCTTTAGTAGCTCCCTAGCACATTCAATGGTAAGCTCAACGTCACCGAATATTACAAATGCCGCTATATATAGATCATCCGTCACCTTGCATATCGGTAGATCCCGCTTTAACCCCGCAACCTCTAATGGGTAAAACTCCTCGTATCTTGTTATATCGCTCATCTTTAAATCCTCCTAAAGTTTATCTAACCTGTATGTTATATATCCTTGTTTACAGCTATATTGTATCATAGTTTTACCCTTTTTGCAAGCAAAAATTATGAACACATTTAACCGTATTAGCAAAACCATAAGGTCATACAGACCTACCTTTCGGAAACTGCATGACCTTTTATTTTACTTAGATATTTTAAGCTAGCTCTTCATACCGGTGATAGCGATACCTTCGATAATCTGGTTTTGGAAGAAGATGTAGACTATGATAACCGGAACAACTGCGATAACCGTTCCCGACATTAATAGCGGCCACTCGGTTATGTAGATTCCCTTAAAGTAGTTTAACAGTAGCGGTACTGTGTAGGATTCCGGCTTTTGTAGGAAGATTAGCGGATACAAAAAGCTGTTCCATTGACCTAGGAATACAAAGATACCAAAAGCCGCAAGTGCCGGTCTAATAAGCGGTAGGATAATTTGGAAGAATATCCTAGGGGTGCTAGCCCCGTCCACAACCGCCGCCTCCTCAAGGTCGTCCGGTAGAGATTTAATAAACTGACGTAGTAGGAACACCCCAAAAGCGTTAAACAGCGCCGCAGGTAGGATAATCGACCAGTGACTGCCTAAAAGCCCTAAATCCCTCATCATAAGGAATAACGGTATCATTGTTACCTGTGACGGTACCATCATGGTTGCTAAGAAGATGTAAAACAGCGCGTTATGCCCCTTAAACTTTAGCTTACCAAAAGCATACCCCGCCATAGAAGCGGTAACCATCTGCGCAATAACTACGATTATTGCTATGTAGATACTGTTAAAGTAAGCCTGCCCAAAGGGTAGCGCCTGCAACGAACGTGGATAGTTGCTCCACACAAACGGCGAAGGGATAAAGGACGGCGGCACTTCAAAGATCTGTGCCATACCTTTTAGGGAGCTTGATACAGTCCACACGAAAGGTAGTATCATTATAATAGAACCTAAAGCTAAGAAAATATGTAGTATTATGTCACTAGTCTTAATCTTTTTAGACATCGTAGTTCACCCACCTTTTCGATAGACTGTTTTGAATCATTGTTATAACAAAGATTATAACGAAGAGCACTATAGCAGAAGCACAAGCGTTACCCATCTTAAAGTTTACAAACGCATTCTGGTAGATATGGTAAACAAAGGTGTAGCTTGCTCTTGCAGGTCCGCCCTCTGTCATAACAAACGCCTGGTCGAACACCTGGAATGAACCGATAATGGTCATGATTGTTACAAAGAATGTTGTAGGCGAAACCATTGGCAGCGTAATTGCAAAGAACTGCCTTATCTTGCTTGCACCATCGATCTGCGCCGCTTCATAATATGTTGCAGGGATGTTTTGTAACCCCGCTAGGAAGATTACCATGTTATACCCTAGATTCCACCACACCGATACCAGTGCGATGGACGGTAGCACCCACTTTGTGTCGGTAAGCCACATAGGCCCTTGGATACCGATTGCCGCTAACCACTGGTTAATTAACCCGAAATCGCCGTTTAACAGCCAAGTCCAGATTACACCAACAGAAACCGACCCCGCAACCACAGGCATAAAATAGATTACCCTATAAAATGCCTTTGCTTGGATGTTTTTAACCGCAATAGCAACTAGCAGTGCTAGAATTATTGCAGCAGGTATATAAAGCAATATGTATACAAAGGTATTTGTTAGCCCCTTTGCAAAGTCTGAATTTTGAAACTCGTAGATAAAGTTATTAATACCTACAAACTTCTTATCAGGCTGTATACTATCCCACTCTGTAAAGCTGATAAATACTGTTTGAATAAGCGGAATTAACGAGAATAAAATAAGCCCTATAAGCTGAGGAAGTACAAACACATATCCCCACATACGTCTATTTTTATTATCCACTACATCACCAACCCTCTTTATTATTTGTACCCTAATAATAGTACATTAATCCGGTTGCCTACGATAGCTACACCTTCTCTTTAACTTGGCAACTAAACATTACGTTTTATAATAAAACGTAATGTTTATGCGGAACTATCCCCATTAATAGTTGCCTTGTAACAGCAAGGTAGCTATCCTAGGTAACACTAGGTTTACCTGTACTATTTTTTGCTCTCAGCAATAATCTCGTTTGCCTTTTTCTCTATCTTAGGTAGCATTTCATCAACAGATTTACCGTTTACAACGATCTCTTCTAGTTGAGATTTAAGCTCATCAGCTAGTCCTGGGAAGATAGCATCTTTAGCAATTGGAGAACCTAGCGCCCAACCTGTATCACGTACTTTAAATATGTGATCAACGTTTACAGGAACTTTAGAATCGCTAACGATGTTGTCGATACCACCGATTGAAGGTATAGCATTACCAATACCGCCTAGACGAACCTTTTGTCCTTCAGTTGAACAGTAGTAAGAAGCAAATTTTAGAGCTTCTTCAACATTCTTGCTCTTTTTGTTTACGCTCATATATGCAGTCGCGATCTGGATTGGTACATAATCCTCGGTCATACCAGGTGCTTTTGGATATGGGATGTAGTCAAAATCAACCTTTGATTCATGGAAGGTAGGGGTGTACCATCTACCCGCGGTAACGAATCCAACCTGTCCTGATAGGAAGGAAGCGTCTGCGCCTTGTCCTTTAGGTAGAGAACCGCCGTAGGTAAAGGTTCCGTCCTTAATATGGTTAACAACGTACTCTAAGCCTTGCTTAGCCTTGTCGTCAAACTTGTATGTATCGCCGTCATAAATCTTACCGCCGTTAGCGAATATCCATCTATAGTACGAAGCGGCGTCACCTTCCATAATAAATCCTTTTTTGCCCTTTTCTACTAGGGTTTTTAGGATACTGTCAAACTCGTTCCAGTCCCATTTGCCTTCTTTAAAGGATTCTTGAGGGTCTTTAATTCCAAACTCGGCAAATTGTTTTGGGCTGTAGTATAGTAGTAGTGGGTTACAGTCAACGGTTAGGCCGTAGATCTTGCCGTCAGCAGTTCTAGCCGCGCCCCATAGACCGTCAGCAAAGTCCTCTGCTTTACAGAAGCTGTCGCCTGTTTTTAGAAATTCGGTCATCTCCGCTACAGTTCCGTTCTTGATAAGCTTAGAGATTGCACTGTCGCCCGCATAGAAAACGTCAGCCGCCGCGCCGCCCGCTAGTGCTGTGATAAGCTTCTGCTCATAGCCTTCACCAGGTGCGTTTTGGAAGGTAATCTTTACGTTGTCCTGCATTGCGTTGTACGCATCAACTGCTTTAGAAAGTACTGCAATCTCACCTGTGTTTGCCCAAGAGGTAAAGATTAACTCTTCCTTCTTGCCACCTGTGGTACTGCTACTTTCGGTAGTACTGCTCTCGGTAGCGCTGCTGCTAGCCGTGCTAGAGCTGCCTGATCCGCTACAGCTTGTAGCAGAGATCATCATTGCCGCCGCAAGCACTGAAATCATACCTTTTTTCAATAAACTACTAATTTGCATTGTTTTTTCCTCCTAAAATTATTTAACGCACTAAAGTGTAAAAATATTCAAATTATTGAAGTATTATTTACATTTACTGCATCCTACTGTTATATTATACAACAAACAATACAAATTGTCAATAGCTTTTTACCTTTAAATACAAAAAATACTTTAATGTTAGTCATTATCATAGTAATACTTTATCCTTGTTATTTAACTACTCTATTAATTGTATTGACTTTTATTTACAGCTAATCACTATTTTTTATTTAACTTAATTAATAATACTTACGCTATATCCGACTAAATTATCTTTTTAAATGTTAAGTTACTTTTAACAACTCCATAACATCTTTATGGTAAGATATAACCAGAGGTGATATCTTGATAAACATATTAATAGTAGAGGACGACCAAGCCATCAACGACCTGATAGCTTTAAACCTTCGGCTTGTGGGATACAGCTTTGTGCAGGTGTATAACCCGTTGGATATCCTGAATGCATTAGAGCAATCAAAACCAGATCTGGTTATCCTTGATGTAATGCTTCCTTATATGGACGGGTTTACGCTTATGGAGAACAAAACCTTCGGCGACACCCCCGTTATCTTTGTTACCGCAAAGATAAACACCGCCGACAGGGTTAGAGGGTTACGGCTAGGGGCGGACGATTACATCGTAAAACCCTTTGAAACGGTAGAGCTTCTGGCACGGATTGAGGCAGTGTTACGGCGAAACAAAAAATCCCCCGATGAGTTTTCTATAGCCGATACAGTTATATACCTCGACCAGCGCAAAGCCACCGTAAACGGAAACGAGGTTGTACTTACAAACCGTGAATTTGAGCTGCTTACCTGCCTTATTAACAACCAAAATATAGCCTTGTCCCGCGAAAAGCTACTGGACAAGGCATGGGGGTACGACTACTTCGGCGACACCCGCACGGTGGATGTACATATCACAAAGCTTAGAAAAAAGCTTCATCTGGAGGATTACATTAAAACCATCTACAGACTAGGCTATCGTCTGGAGGTGGAGCGGTGAGATTTTGGCAGAAGGTCTATCTCTTTTCGGTCATACTCTTTATCATAGCCTTTGATATAGGTGCGTACCTTTTAATCTCCTTCTCCTACGACTATCTGGTTAAGAGCGAGGACGAAAACGGTATACGTGAGCAGGCGATAATCGCCTCCTCTATCCTAACTAATATAGATAATCTAAACAAGGCGCTTAACAAAAAATCCAGTGATAACAAGCTTTTAGCCACCACAATAAAACCCCTAGCCGACTACTATATAAAGCAAGGGGTCTACCTTTCGCTTCATTACGGCGAAAATGAAGTGTTCTCTAACATGCCAAAGCTTGATACCGCAGAGCTTCTAACGGTTAGTGGCAACACACTAAAGCTGTCACAGCAGAAGCCAGCGGACAAAAGATACCTCTTAATCTCCTCACAGCTTGGGGGTTATAAGGATCTGCGGTTTATCTACACCCGTGATATTACCACAGTGGACACCTTTAGACTGGATATGAGCCGCATGTTTGCCTATGTCAGCGCTACCATAATCCTAATCCTGTTGGTAGCCTACTACTTTTTAGTTAAACGGCTGACTAAACCAATCGAGCGGTTAAACGCTACCACCGCAAAGATCGCAAGCGGCGGATACGGCGAGAGGGTTACCACCAGTAGCCGTGATGAGTTAGGAGAACTGTCCTCAACCTTTAACCTAATGGCGGATTCAATCGAGGAAAAGATTAAAGAGTTAACCGCCCAGTCACAGAGCAAACAGCAGTTTATCGACAACCTTGCCCACGAGATGAAAACCCCCATGACCTCGATACTGGGCTATAGCGCCTACCTTCAAACTGCGCTAAGCAGTGAATCCGATAGGATAAAGGCGGCGGGTTATATCGAGCAGTCGGCAAGACAGCTGTCTGGTCTATCCCAAAAGCTACTGGAGCTAACCGCCTTTAGTCAGAACAAAATCCCACTATACAAGCTAGACCCCTCCCCCATCTTTGAGCGGATGGTTACTATAATCACTCCGATAGCAGAGGTTAAGGGGGTAAAGCTAGCGGTGTCGAACACCCTTAACGCTATTGTATCGGATGAATTTTTACTGCTCTCCCTGCTTACAAACCTAGCGGAGAACGCTATAAAGGCTTCAAGCGAGGGTGATACAGTTTTAGTCAAAGCCTATATAGCGGAACACGCTGTAATCGAGGTGGCAGACACAGGCTGTGGTATTGACGAGGAGCAGATCAAGCTGATTACCGAGCCGTTTTATCGTGTAGATCGGTCACGTAGCCGTGAAAGCGGCGGTGTAGGTCTGGGGCTTAGCATAGCCCGACAGATTGCAGAGCTTCATGACGCTACCATCAAGATAACCTCAAAGCTTGGTGAGGGAACTACCGTTAGGGTATCTTTTTACAACACCATAACAAGTTGATAGCAGATTGAAAATGATGGTAGTCTATAATACTGGTAGTGAGGTTAGTAAAAATAGCGTTATCTTTAATGCAGTAATAATCTCACGTCAGCTAAGGAGCTCACAGCGGACAGGATAAAAACCCCACTACCCACAAGGTAGCAGTAGAAAGATGAGGTATATCATGAAGAGCAAACAATTATTTAAGGGCGGGGTTGTAACGGTTGGGTTGGTTGTTTCAGCGCTTACATTCAACACCGTTGTGTTCCCAAACGTACTGGCAGTTTCCCCTAACACAAAGCCGGTATTAGAGGTAACCTCCAACGACATCCCAAAAGCCGAGCCGTTTAACGTAACCACCAACTCTCCAGAGGGGTTGCCACTCTATCCAAAGCTAATAGCGGATGAGGATAACTCCACAGCAGATAAGCAGTCCCCTAAAACAGCGAAAAACACCGAAAACGTAGACAAACCAAAGCTAGAGGCAGATTATACAGAAGATCAAACCCCGGCTAAGGTAAAGATCATTGAAAATCAGCTTCAACCAAAGCTAATAGCCGACGTTACCACCGACAGCGATCTTGCGGTGAATAACCTGTTTATCACCGAGGAGCAGGCGGTGGACATAGTCGAAAAAAATATCGGCAAGCTTTATAACAAAGACTTCTCCGCCGAAAAGCGCACCGCCACCCTAACAAACAGCAACTCCCCCGCAGACCCCGACAGATGGAGAATCACCTTTGGTGATCTATCGGTAACACAGCCGCATCTTGTGGCTACTCAAGATTCAAAAACCGGCAAGATAAAGAGCGAGATGGCAACCGAGGCGGTAATATATGCCGAGGTAAACGCTGTTACAGGCGAATTTATCGGTGCATGCGAAACAAACACTCCAAGCGAAGTTGACATCGCCTCTAATAGATAGGTTTGTTAGTGCTGATTAGTCTGCGTATCTCTCTAATAATGTTTAAGCAGGGTAACCCGAAAGGGTCACCCTGCCTTTGTTTTGTGCGTAATATATAGTATTATGTTAACTTAAAATTGGCAAATTGATAATATTCAAGACATATATATATGGTATTATCTAGACATAAGATACATTGTATTTTTATCTTTAGACTTGATTTATATTTATTAGTTACATAAAATGGGTGTTTATAAGTGCTAATAAACAGCTGTAAAATGCGAATAACTCTTACCATGTGTTGCTTTTTTAGTGGGTACTGTATATTATATTAACCCACACAATTTTTATATAGGAGCTGTGAACAAAATGATAAATTTAAAATATCCTATGTTAAAGAAAATTCTAATCTCTGTGGCTTTGGCTGTATTAGTAGCTACTTCGCTAATTTTCTTCTATTTCACAAACTATCTAACACCGCTTTCTGGTTTTAAGGATGACCTAACCCGTAACCATATAGTTGTCTATAGTGAAACCGCTTTTGTTCCTCGTGTGGTTATTAAAAATGTACTAGCGATTAGTAAAAATGAAGAGTTTAATAAAAAGTATGAAAAGCTTTTAACATTGCCACTTTCGCATTACTATATGCCTGCTGATATGCAAGCAGAGCTTCATTTTGGAAATGGAACTATCTCTGTAGATGATATTAAGTCAAATGAAATATTTATCACAAAGGGCAGTGTTTACTATTACGGTTAATGTGAGTTTGAATTAAGAGGTATAAAGCAGTAGGGGCGGATATTATCCGCCCCTACTGCTTTTGCTATATACTCACATAACTTTAATATATATGTACCAGATAATTCCAATTTGCATTATCTACCTACACTACACGCTACGTAGCGCGTCTATAGGATTTAGCCTTGACGCCTTTCTTGCAGGCGCTAACCCAAAGATTACCCCAATCGCCATTGAAAATCCTATCGCTAATACTACGGTAGTCACAGAGAGCGAGAAGGAGCTTCCGATTAACATGCAGACTACAAACGCTACCAGTATACCCAGTATCAACCCGACCGCACCGCCGAATACCGATAGGAACATCGCTTCAATTAAAAACTGCTGTTGTATCCGTTTTGGCCTTGCTCCAAGCGCTTTCCTAAGACCAATCTCGGTGGTTCGCTCGGTCACAGATACAAGCATCATGTTCATTATCCCAATCCCGCCTACTATAAGCGAGATGGAGGCTATCCCTGCAAGCATAAGCGACATCATCCCTGTCATCCGCTCGATGGTGTCTAGCATGTTTTGCATGTTGGTTATGGTATAACCGTCCTCGTTGTAGTTAAACGCTCTGGTTAGTACACCGTCTGCTTCGTTTGTAATCTGGTCGGCATACTCGTTGCCGTCTACATACATATCCACCGAGGAGATGTACCGCTTGTTAAAGAAGCTCATCGCCGTGGTGTAGGGGATTATCACCGCCTTGTTGTTGTTTGTAAAGGAAAATCCCTGTGACGGCAGTAGCGTTCCTACTATGGTGAAGGTAACCCCACCAAGCTTTAGCTTCTTCCCGATAGGGTCAACCCCAAAGAACAGCTCGTTATCGATATCCCGCCCTATTAGGCAGACACGGCTCTTGTTGTCGCAGTCGATTACGTTAATCCCCCGCCCCGCCTTGACTAGATCCTTCGTTTTAGTAAAGTAGACGTCGTTTCGCCCCTGTACCGAAACCTCCTCCATAGCTGTGCCGTCAAACACCGCCCCCGCCTTGCTGTCAAGTGAAGGCGACACCCCTAGCACATTGTCAATCTCGGCAAGCTTTTTCACCTCGCTGTCGAGTAATCCCTGCTTTAGCGGAGTTCCGCGCACCATTATGGTAATCTTATCCGCCCCGAGCGTCGATACCTCCTCGATAACGCTGTCGGTTGTCCCGCTTACTATAGTTATAAGCGCTATGATAGAGGCTACCCCGATAACGATACCGAGTATCGTCAGAAACGACCTCATCTTGTTATGTATTATATTCCCCCACGACATCTTAATACTATCCCAAAACATTACCATCCTCCTCATCTGTCTGCTCATCCTCATAGAGCCTGCCGTCCAGAATCCGTACAATACGGCTTGCATGGGCGGCTATCTTTTTGTCATGGGTTATCATTACGATGGTCTTGCCCTCGTCGTGCAGTGCGGTAAAGAGCTCCATAATCTGGTGTCCTGTCTTTTGGTCTAGCGCTCCTGTCGGCTCATCAGCCAGTAGGATGGAGGGTTCTGTCACCATCGCCCGTGCAATCGCAACCCTCTGCTGTTGTCCGCCCGAAAGCTGGTTTGGGCGGTTCTTCATCTTGTCTGAAAGCCCCACACGCTCTAACATCTGCATAGCACGTTCCTTACGCTGTCGCTCCCCCACCCCCGCATAGATAAGCGGAAGCTCCACATTCTGTAGCGCATTAAGCCGTGGCAAAAGCTGAAACTGCTGAAAGATAAACCCAATCTCTTTGTTTCGGATAACCGAAAGCTCATCCTCATCAAGGGTGTTAATCTCATTCCCCGAGAGGATGTACTCCCCCGATGTCGGGGTGTCAAGACAACCAATTATGTTCATCAAGGTGGACTTGCCCGAACCCGAAGGTCCAAGAATAGAGATAAACTCGCCCTTTTCAATTGTAAGGTTAACATGGTCTAGGACTATCTGCTCTACATTCTCCATGTTGTATGCCTTTACAATATCCTTCATATCAAGTAGCATAACCCCTCCTAATCCCTCATAAACGGAGGTCTAAAGCCGTTACTTCCCGAGGATTTTTTGGTTTCAACCACCACAACATCCCCACTTCTAAGCCCCTCTTTAATCTCCACATTTGTACCGTCGCTGATACCCACAATAACGCTTGCCTTTGTCGGCGCTCCCGAGCTGTTTTTTAGTAGGACATATGCCGCCTTGTCGTTATCAAAGTGTATCGCCTCAATTGGCGCTATAATAGCGTCCTTAACCGAGCTTTTGGTTACCGTAACCTCGCAGTTCATCCCCACCTTAACATCGGTGCTCTTGTCTAGATCGATGGTAGCGGTAAAGTAGGATACACCGTTTTGATTTATCGCCTCGTCCGACAGCTTAGATACCGTGCCCTTGATGGTCTTGTCCACTGCCCCGACCTCGACGGTAACACGTTTATCAAGCTTTAGGCTTGACAGATCGTATTCGTCCACCTTAACGGTAACCTGTAGGTCGGTAAAATCCACAATACTGCATAGCCTTGTACCGCCTAACACCGCCGCATTCTTCTCGACGTAGATTGATACCACCTTACCCTTTGCGGTGGATTTTATCTCCTCACCTGTGCTAGTCACAAACAGCACCGAATCCTTCTTTACAGTCTGCCCCTCTTTTACCTTAATCTCGTTTATCTGCATACTCCCCGCCGAGATTATCTCCTGACGGTTCTTGCTCTCAACCACCCCCGAGAATGCATAGGTAGTCTTTACATCACCAAGCGTAATGGTAGCTTGATTAGAGCTATCCTCCTCACGATTCATATACCCCATCAACATCGGCACAGCGGCAACAATCAGCACCACAATCAGCACCGTCACCAGTATGTAAATCCCCTTAGACCCTTTCTTAGCTGTATTACTAGACATTCTTTCGCTCTCCTTTATCATTCACATATAGTTCGTACTACTACATTTTAACATCTATTTTAGATATATAATTGATTATTTTTTGCACAAAATGTTAAATTTATGAAAAGATGTGGGTATTGTTAGTAAATTCTCACATTAGCTATGTAGTAGAAGATTAAAATGCAACCCTATCCTAAGTTGAAAACCATGCCACCCTATCTGGAACGCATACAATGCGTTCCCTACGGCGGTGTTACCATAAAACCCATTCTATCATGAAAGTCCATGACCCTATCAGGAACGCATGCAATGCGTTCCCTACGGCGGTGTTACCATAAAACCAATCATAAACCCTAAAATCCATTACCCCATAGACAAAAAACAAAAACGGACACCTGACCAGATTAAAACGTACAAACTGGACGCACATGTTTAAAATACGTGGGTGTAACCCATATAAACCAAACCAAAAAAACAAGGCTGTTGCACAGCCCTGTGCAACAGCCTAATATTATAGACAAACGAAACCTACCAGTCGGTGGTAACGGCTTTGCCGTTTATTAAATTTTGAATTTCTTTTTCTAGCTTGTCAACGTATGCTAAACGTGCAGTGTACTTTTGAACACCGTTTACCGCTAGTACTGCCATCCGCTCGCTTAGCTTGTAGATGGTTACTATGTCGGTCTTGCCGCTTGACAGACGGTACTTCATCGATACAATCGGGGTGGAGGTGATAGGCTCACCCTCGTAGATGTCCGCAACAGGGGTGTCGAATGCTAGCTGTATTAGCTTTTTAAAGTTATCTACATCAACATCCTTGCCGTCACGCTTAACGGTGGTTTCGTCACGGTCATCCTTATCCTTAACGGTCTTAAGGTCAAACTTGTATTCCTTGCCCTTTACCGTAAAGTCCAGTCCGTCCAGATCACCAATGTACACAAGATACGCTATAGAGGAGATTAACTGCCTTGGGGTCACCTTTAGCCAGGTTATGCTTTCGGTGTCCACCTTGTAGATAATCTTGTTCTGCGGTACATATACGTAGTGCAGGTCAAACGCCTTGGTGGAGTCGTCGTTATCCTCGTTGCTGTCGATACCCTTGCCCGCTATTAGGGTTAGCTTGTTTGTGTTGTAGGAAAGCTCTGCCCTAGGGGAGGTGTCGGTAAAGCCGTACTTCTTAAGATCTGCTTCGGTCGGGTTAGCCATTACTACCTCTTTAGCGGTTAGACCAAACAGATTAAATATAGCCTTTTCACTAGGTGTGGTAGCCATAGAGGATTCTATCGGGCTTACCATCTTGTATGGAGCGGGAGCGGTATTTTTAACCTCCTCCTTCTCCTTGTCGGTAAGAGCTATAACCTTAATAGGCTTTTTAAGATCCTCACGGTATACCTCAAAGGAATTGATCGTCGGGATGGTTTTTGGATCCTCCTTGTTAAACGGCTCGATTATCACCCTGTCTAGGTAGTATTCCTTAGCCTCAAACGCAAAGGACACAGTAGAGGCGGAGGTAGCGTAGATAGCGTTATCCCCCTTTACCTGTACATAGGTGTACATGCCGTCTGGGGAGTTTATCCCGAATGACAGCTCGATTGTCTTACCCTTAGATACAACGCTTACCTTAGCCTTAGGCTTATCTAACCCGAAATCCGCGGCATTATCGGAGTTTTCCGATACCTTGTTTACCGAGGTTACCTCCGACGCCGAATAGATAGCCATAGAATAGTTTTCAAGCAGTTGGAATAATCCCTCGTACTCACTAATACCATAACGATCCTCACCGATTCGGTTAATCTCGTAGCTTCCGGTTTCATTGGTGACTATAACCTTAGTAATCTCCTCTCGAGGGATACTGCAAAGCACGAAAGGTTCTATCTCGGAGCTACTGGACGCCTCGCTGTTAGCGGTACTATCCTGCGGCAGATACATCAAAGCAATCATTGCACCGGCTAGAAGGATTAATATACCAAACCCGATAACAACGGTTTTAAGCTTTTTACTCATCTATATCTTCTCCTTAACCATACTACAACTCCCCCGATTAGGATTAATAGCGGTAACACCATCATAAAGAACACTGTAAAGCCCTGCTTTTGTGCCGGGGTTATTGCTATAGCCTTTTGGGAGAAATCGATTGGTACTATGCTGATACCATCCTTCTTGTTTACCGATTTAGAAGCAATGTTGGCCACATAATCACCGTTGTTAAAAGCTTGGTACTGGATAAATGACTGGTCTAGCGAATACTCAGAACCAAAGATAATTAGGTTTGACTGATGAAGGGTCGTGCCCTCAAACTTAGCCTTAGCAGAAGCGGCTATGGTGTTATAGCTTTGCTGTGTCGCCTTGCCCGGGTCAAATTTTTCGTCCGCATTAGCAGGCACTGCTATCGTTGTAGGAGCGGTCTTAGCGAGCACATCGGTCTTACGGTTTCCAGACGCGTCGAACACTAGCTCGATTGGATGGGCATACGGGGTGATGTATGGCTTTGAGCTGTCCTTAAGGTCAGCGGTGTACTTTTCGTTATCGATCTGGTTTATTACGTTAAACATGTCGTTAACTGCGTTGTTTTGGTTTGTTTCCATTACAACGGAAGGAGAAACCTTAAGCCCCCATTCAGCCAGATACTCATCAATGTTTGGGAAGTTTGGTGTATCAAGTGACGGTACGTAGATTAAAGTCTTATCAAAGTTATCGTCGTTTGATAGGAAATCATCTAACTTTTTAATCTCTTGTGGGGTAAGATCCGCCTTTAAAGGAGGGAGTACCACCATGGTAGCGGACTTATCCAGATCCTCGGATAGTAGGTTTTGCTGTACTATCTCAAAGTTGTTGCTCGATAGAAGCTCCACAAACGGTGCAAGATCACTGCTTCCCATGTTTAGCACGATAGCTTTAGTAGGGTTTTCGTCCAGTACATACATGATAGCGCTGGTCATAACCTGTTCAGCCTTAGAGCTATACTTTGTACCTGATTCAAGCTGGGTGGAGATAAACAGATCAGAGGAGGAAAACTTTTTATACCTCTTACCCGATGATACAATAATATCCGCCGCATTTAGCGTTTCTAGCGGGAATTTTTGTGCAAAGGTAGGGTTTTTAATAAGATCAACAAACTCTATGGTTATACGTGGGTTATGCTTTGTATAGCTTGTGATAACCTCGTAAGCCTGTTTATACATCTCATTCGCCGATTCAAAGTCTGATTCCTTTGCGCAGACATATACCTTAATCTCTTTTTTAAGATCCTTAACATAGTTTACCGATTCGGCAGTAAGCCCAAAACGGCTGTCGCTCGACAGGTCGATGTTTAGCGGAAACCGCTTTAGAAGTAGAGTGGCGATTATGTTAACCACCAAAAGTGCCGCTAAAAACAGCACTGTAATAATAGTAGCAAGTGAGCCGTGCTTAAACCTGCGACTACTAAAATATCCTAATTTTTTCATATTTACCCCTTTCTTAACCCCAACGTTTCTTTTCTAATACTCTGATAGTCAAGAAGTTAAAAGCCACTATTATGCTTAGGAAGAATACAACATGAGAGATGTTTAGTATTCCATTAACGAAATCTTGATAACGTGATGTAAAAGAAAGGTCTTTAAAGATGTTGCTGATAAACACAATCGGAATTGCTGACGCTATCTGGTCAAATAGGAAGATAAGAAGCATTACCGCCAGACAGCCGATTGCCGAGATAACTTGACTTTCGGTCATAGAGGAGATAAACAGCCCGATTGAGATTAAAGCACCGCCAAGGAGTGCTAGCCCTACAAAGTTTCCAAGGAAGATGTTCCAGTCCGGCTTTGTAAGGGACGCTAGTATTAAAAAGTATAGCACAAACTGTACCATGCTGATTAAAAACACCATAAATGCCGCTAGAAATTTACCGATTACAATCCCGCCAATGCTAACAGGTGAGGTTAGTAAAAGCTGATCTGTCTTTAGCTTTTTATCCTCGCTCATAAGCCGCATTGTAAGCACAGGGATTAGAAATATTACAATGGTAAAGAGTGAGTTAAATATGTATGACAGATAAGCGCTGTTGCTTTGGATTACCATCGCAAAGCTCTGCCCGCCAAAGAAGAATAGTACCGCTATAAAGATATACCCTATTGGCGAAGAAAAGTAGGTTTTAAGCTCTTTTTTTAGTATTGCTGACATTATCTTTCCCCTCCATCATCGGTATTGCTTGTAGCTTCGTCGGTAGCTGATTCGGCTTTGTCTTGTGTATTATCCTCGTCTGCTTCGTCTAAACCGTCCTCACTAGTATCCTCTGCTTCTGGAACTAAAGACGGGTGATCCTCTGGTCGGTATTCGCCGCTTATAAGCTGTAGGAAGATATCCTCTAGTGTAAGCTCATGGCTCTTAAGCGATAGGATAGGCCAGTTTCTTTCCGCCAGACGATGGAACATGTCCTTTCTAAAGTCGTACCCTTCCTCTGCTTCGATGGTGTACTCATACGCACCGGTCTCACGTTTACCAAGCGGCACAATCTCGGCGATATGTGATAACCCGTGAAGAAGCTTTAACACCTCCGCTTCAGGTCCCGCAATACGCACGGTGTAACGTCTGTCGGTGGAGAGCTTGCTTGATAGGTTTGAGGCGGTATCGTTAGCGATAATCTTGCCTTTATTGATGATAACCACCTTGTCACAGATAGCCTGCACCTCGCTTAGAATGTGGGAGGATAGGATTACCGTATGCTTGTGGCTAAAGTTTTTGATAAGATTTCTAATTTCGATAATCTGCTTTGGGTCTAACCCTACGGTAGGCTCGTCAAGGATTAACACATCGGGGTTACCGATAAGCGCTCCCGCTAGCCCTACACGTTGCTTGTACCCCTTGGATAGGTTTTTGATAACCCGCTTGTTAACATCGGTTATCTTAACGGTGTTACAGATCTCGTCTAGATGGGCTTTGCGAGGGATCTTCACCTTTTTAAGGTCGTAGATAAAGTTTAGATACTCCATAACCGTCATATCAAGGTATAACGGCGGTTGCTCGGGCAGATACCCGATTATCTTCTTCGCCTCAAGGGGATTATCAAGGATATCGTACTCCCCTATCTTTACAGTACCATCTGTTGAGGAGAGATAACCTGTTAGTATGTTCATCGTCGTTGATTTTCCGGCACCGTTTGGCCCTAAAAATCCTAAAATTTCACCCTTTTGTACAGTAAATGAAACATTATCAACCGCTAGCTTGTTCCCATACTGCTTGGTGAGATTTTTAACCTCTATCATCAAAAAACCTCCAATTTTTATTTTCATCCGTATCTTAATGCAGATTTTGCCAGAATACCACAAAACTACAGATAATTGCCTTTGTTTAATCTTGCTAAACCTATCGCTTAGCCTGTACCATAACACAGCTTACATGCTAATTCCCTACAAATGCAATAAACCCACCACCGTAGGGAACGCATTGTATGCGTTACAAGGTTGCGTTACAAGGTTTCGTTCCCACATTGCGCTGTGGGTCTGTTATTGTGGGCAAACCCATGTTTTTCACACACGCTGTTGTAGGGGCGCGCATTGCGCGACTGGTTCGTGCGATTCATTTAGGTTTATGCGTGTCGTGGTGCGGACTTCCTTACCATGTGTTTATTATAACATATTTTCGTTTATATTTAAAGAGCTAATTGTGAAAAAAATGTGATAAATATTCTGTGCAACTTACACAAAATTTTACACCGATATAAATCGGTGTAAAACATTATGATGTATTAAATACATTAAATATACAAATTTTTACCTGCTATTTGGTAAAGTATTCGACCCCGGATTTAAAGATTAGCTGATCCTTAAACCCTTCCACATTTTTGCAGATATCCTTGCCGATACGCTCGCTGTGTCCCATCTTACCTAGTACCCTGCCGTCCGGAGAGGTGATACCCTCGATAGCATAGACAGAGCCGTTTGGATTAAATCTAAGATCATAGGTAGGCTCGCTGTCAAGGTTAATGTACTGGGTTGCAATCTGACCGTTTTCAATCATCTTGTTTATCGTCTTGTTGCTCGCCACAAACCTTCCCTCACCGTGGGAGATTGGAATTGTATGGGTGTCCCCTACATTGGTGTTATACAGCCATGGTGACTTGTTGGAAGCAATCCTTGTGCTTACCATCATCGACTGGTGACGGTTAATGGTATTAAAGGTTAGGGTCGGAGAATCCTCGGTAATATCGGTAATCCTGCCGCATGGAACTAACCCTAGCTTGATAAGCGCTTGGAAACCGTTGCAGATACCCAATGCTAAGCCGTCACGGTTTAATAAAAGGTTATCGATAGCTTCCTTAATCTGTGGGTTTCTTAGGAATGCACAGATAAACTTTGCTGAACCGTCCGGCTCATCCCCGCCAGAGAATCCGCCCGGTAGCATTAAAATTTGGCTGTTGTCCAGTAGCTTTGCAAAACGGTCAACCGACTCGGTAATGCTTGCGTGGGATAGGGTGTTTATTACAAAAACCTCTGCCTTACCACCTGCCTGCTGGAATGCCATTGCGGTATCGTATTCGCAGTTTGTGCCTGGGAATACAGGGATTAGCACCCGTGGGGACGCTACCTTGATAGGAGAGGATAAACGCTGTGACTTAGGAAGCTTGTATCTCGCCTTTGAGAGCGGATACTCCGACCTTGTCCTTGCGGACTGGTACGGGAAGATCTCCTCCATACGGTTTTCGTAGGCACGAGTTACCTTCTTAAGATCGATTGCAAACCCATCCAAAGCGGAGAAGATGTAGTACTTAGAGGTAGTTTTCCCGATAACGGTCATACATTCAGGAATCTTTTTGGTGTTGGAAAACTCGATTACAAACCCGCCGTAGCAAGGGTTAAACATAACCTCGTTATCAATCGCCGTGTTAAGCTTTACCCCAAACCGATTACCAAGGCACATCTTAAATAGACTCTCGGATAACCCACCGTAGGTTATCGCCTGTACGCTGTCGGCATACCCCTTAGCGATAAGCTCCCTAACCATCGAGAATATCGATTTAAGGTCGGCAAAATCAGGGATACCGTTCTCGTCATATTTAGGTAAAATTATCGCAAGAGTGCTTCCAATCTGCTTAATCTCGTTGGATACAACCATCCCGCTGTCCGCCAGCGACACCGCAAAGGACACTAAGGTAGGCGGAACATCGATATCCTCAAACGTTCCCGACATGGAGTCCTTACCGCCGATTGAACCGATGGAAAGCTCCCACTGAGCCTTTAGCGCACCGAGCAGCGCACTAAACGGCTTGCCCCAACGTGTAGGGTCGTTCTTTGTCCGCTCAAAGTATTCTTGGAAGGTCAACCAGCACTGCTCGTGATCTCCCCCAACCGCTACCACCTTAGCAACCGATTCAACCACCGCATAGATAGCGCCGTGGTATGGGCTTGCCTCGCTGATATACGGATTAAATCCATAGGACATAACCGAGCAGGTGGAGGTTTCCTTGCCCTCAACCGGAATCTTAGCTACCATGCTCTGGGATGGGGTTAGCTGATACTCCCCGCCAAACGGCATTAGCACCGTCCTCGCCCCGATTGTGGAGTCAAAATGCTCCACAAGCCCCTTTTGGGAGGCTATATTCAGATCCGACAGATGACGTTCCCAGTCGGATTGTGTATTTGTTAGGGTGGTCTTTTTGATAACCTCTCCCGATACTGCCGTTACCTTAACATCGGTAACCTTAGTAGCACCGTTTGAGTTTAGGAATGACCTAGCTAGGTCAACGATACGCCTGCCCTCCCAGTTCATCCGTAACCGTGGTGTAGCGGTAACCGTCGCTACCAACGTCGCTTGGATGTTCTCTTCGTTCGCCGCCTTGATAAAGCGGTCGGCATCCTCCTTCGCCACAACGCACGCCATACGTTCTTGTGATTCCGAGATAGCAAGCTCTGTGCCGTCTAACCCGTCATACTTCTTTGGCACCCTATCAAGTTCAATCTCCAAACCATCGGCAAGCTCTCCGATAGCAACCGATATCCCACCTGCACCAAAGTCGTTACAGCGTTTAATCAGACTGGTAACCTCTTTCTTCCTAAATAGCCGCTGAAGCTTACGCTCCTCTGGCGGGTTACCCTTTTGCACCTCTGCACCACAGCTTTCAAGGGACTCTAAGGTATGGGATTTAGACGAACCGGTAGCACCGCCGCACCCGTCCCGACCAGTCTTACCGCCAAGCAGTATAACCACGTCGCCGTCGCAAGGCACCTCACGCACCACATTCTCTATAGGTGCTGCCCCGATAACCGCACCAATCTCCATACGCTTTGCCACATACCCAGGGTGATAGATCTCCGCTACATGCCCCGTAGCTAACCCTATCTGGTTGCCGTAGGAGCTGTATCCGTCCGCCGCACCTTTAATAATCTTCCTCTGCGGAAGCTTACCGCGAACCGTTTCGCTCATCGGTACAAACGGATCTGCCGCCCCTGTTACCCTCATAGCTTGATATACGTATGACCTTCCCGAAAGCGGATCTCGTATCGCCCCGCCTAAGCAGGTCGCCGCACCACCAAAGGGCTCGATCTCGGTCGGGTGGTTGTGGGTTTCATTCTTAAACATAAGAAGCCAGTCCTCATGCCCGCCCTCAACCTCAACCTTAATCTTAACCGAACAGGCGTTAATCTCCTCCGATTCGTCAAGGTCGTTTAGCAGTCCCTGCTTTTTAAGCCACTTAGCCCCGATAGTTGCCATATCCATTAGCGTTATGGGTTTGTCGTTTCTGTCCTTGTAAAGCTCGTCGCGCACCTTTTTATACTCGTTAAAGGTGTCGTTAATGTAAGGGTTTTCTATAGTTATGTTATCGATATTTGTTGAGAAGGTGGTATGTCGGCAGTGGTCTGACCAGTAGGTGTCAATCATGCGTATCTCGGTAATGGTTGGATCTCTTTTTTCTTCATTAGCGAAGTATCCTTGGCAGAATAGGATGTCGTCAAGATCCATAGCAAGCCCGTATTCCGATAAAAACTCGTTAAGCCGTTCCTTTGAATAGCCGATAAACCCCTCTAAGGTTGCCACAGTAGTAGGTATCTCATAGTGCGCAGTCAGGTCATCCACCACCTCTAAAGACGCGGCTCTGGACTCAACTGGGTTTACAAGGTATTCCTTAACCTTTGTAAACTCTCTGTCGCTTAGCTTGCCCGAAAACAGGTAGAGCCTAGCATTCTTAACTACAGGACGCTCACCCTGCACCAGTAGCTGGATACACTGCTCGCAGGAATCCGCCCGCTGATCAAACTGCCCTGGCAGATACTCCACAGCAAACAACCGCTCATCCTCCCCTAAGGTAGGAAGCTCGTAGGACACATCATCAACGGTAGGCTCGCTAAACACAATCGATACCGCCTTATCAAAGTTCTCCTTTGTAATCCCTTGTACGTCGTAACGGTTAATAATGCGAAGTCCTGTAAGGCTTTGCAGTGAAAGTGATGATTTAATATCCGCTAAAACTCCCTTTGCCTGCGCTGCAAACTCGCTTTTCTTTTCAACATAAATGCGAAATACTGACATATCTTCTCTCCCTATTCCTTAATACAAACCTATTCATACTTTACAGATAGATCCATATTTAATACAAATAAATCTATATTAGCGTAAATTAATCAACGAAACACAATGCTGATCTGCCGCTTCTATTAAATCCACCGTATAAATCTGCCCATTTATCGGTGTTTTTGACTCTGCACATACTAGGGTGTAGTTTTTGGTGTATCCAAACCAAAAATCCCCCTCGCTTTTGTTCTCAAACAAAACGGTACAGCTTCTGCCTACCTGTTTGTCTAAGAAGTTCCTTTGTAGCTCTCTATCGATTAGCGCCATCTCTTTAGCACGCTTATCCTTAATCTGTTCTGACACCTGGTCGGGAAAGGTCGCCGCCTTGGTCTTTTCCCTAATTGAATAGGTAAACACATGCATCTTCGCAAAGGCAATCTCCTTTACAAATGCTTTGGTTGCTTCAAACTCTTCCTCTGTTTCCCCTGCAAAGCCTACCATAATATCGGTAGTGATTGAAGGGTTATCAAAATGCTTTCTTATATTAATAACGATATCACGATACTGCTCACAGCTGTATCCTCTGTTCATCCGCTTAAGGGTAGCGTCACATCCACTTTGAAGGGATAGATGAAACTGCGGACAAAACGCCCTAACCTTGCTAAGCCTGCCTAAAGCCTCGTCGGTGATAAGCTCGGGCTCTAGCGAACCTAGTCGTATCCGCATAACCCCGCAGTCCGAAACCTGCTCAACTACATCCACAAGCCCGATTGTATCTTCGGTTGTAAAATCGCAACCGTATGAGCTAAGGTTAATCCCAACCAAGACGACCTCTTTATACCCCTGCTCTACTAGCCTTGTGACCTCTGCCACAATCTCATCGATAGGCTTTGACCTAACCCGCCCTCTAGCATAAGGGATGATACAGTAGGAACAAAACCTGTTACAGCCGTCTTGAATCTTTAAAAATGCGCGGGTCTTGTCGCCCTTAAACTCACCCTGCATTACCATCTCTACGTGGGGTAGTTCTTCAGTACCTTCATCTGTAGTAAATCTTTTTAATTCAGATAATCTCGACTTTACATCCTCAATTATCGCCTGCTTGTCCTTTGTTCCCCTTATTATATCAACAAACGGCAGTTCCTTCGCTTTTTCGGGAAAAGCCTCGCTAAAGCAACCCACCAAAGCTACCACAGCGTTATCGTTATACCTTTTAAAACGCGATAACATCTGCCTTGTCTTTTTATCGGTATGCCCCGTCACCGTGCAGGAATTTACGATGTACACATCCGCTTTGTCAGTATGCTCCACCACAGTAAACCCCTCCTGCGAGAACAATCTGGCTAGGCTGTCGGTTTCATACTGATTAACCTTACACCCTAAGGTGTAAAACGCTACCTTCATATATATGTCCATGCTCCATATGATATCTAAGCTTCATAAGGAGTTTCCTCTCATCTTGGTTATCAAACCATCTGGATATTTTTACACATTCATTGCTACAATAAAATAAATTGCATTTACTATATCATTATAATATAAAAAATTTCAATTTACAATAATTATTAAATAATTTTCATATAATATTTATTTTGTCTAAAAATGGTGGTTATTTTTGTGCAGATTAACTAAGGAAAAGTATACAAAAATATTAATATCTTTTCAGAAAACATTTTCATAATATTTACGAAAAATTTCACAATTCCTATTGACTTATGGTGAAAAAATTGGTATCATATAAGTGTGGTAATATTTATCAGCTTTTCCAACAAAAACCAGTATACGTTTAGTTGGAGATTTATGGTAGCCGCAAATAAAATATTAGGAGGTATACTTATGAAAAGTGTAACAGTAATGCTAAATACTATTAGTGACGTTAAGAACTTCGTTAACATCGTAACTAAGTACGACTTTGATGTGGATTTAATTTCTGGAAGATATGCGGTTGATGCTAAATCTATAATGGGTATCTTCAGCCTTGATATGTCAAAACCAATTAAACTAGAGGCTCATACAGAGGATGCAAGTGCTTTCTTTACTGAGATCGATAATCTTATCGTTAAATAGTAAGTTAGCGATTAATGAAGGTGGGTTGTCCCGTACACCCCACCTTTATTACACAGCAGTAAAGAACATACATTTAACATATATAATAAATTACATAACGGGGAAAGGTAAAAGTATTATGAAGGTTGCAGTAATAGGCTCAAGGACATTAAATTTAAATCTTAGTAATGTAATACCAACTAAAACTACCAAGATAATCAGCGGAGGTGCTACAGGGATAGACACCTGCGCAAAGATATACGCAATCCAAAACTCCATCGAAATTGAGGAGATCTGCCCCGACTATGCCCGATATGCCCGCAAAGCTCCACTATATAGAAACAAGCTTATTGTAGATGCCGCCGATTATGTTATCGCCGTCTGGGATGGTGTGTCGACCGGTACTCTTTACACCATCAACTATGCCAGAAAGCGCAACAAGCCTGTACGTCTAATCATACTAAAGCGAAACTTCAACCAAGCGGCTAAACGTCTAACCAGAGTTATGCAGTACCACACCTCCAAATCCGACAACAAATTTGTGGTTATGGATGATGTGGACATGCAGTTCCTTCGGTAGGTTAGCTTACTCGTATACCTCTTTATTAGTCTTATTCAGTTTACGTGGTACTAGATGTTAATTAATCAAGCTTTACACAGTTTAACTCAGTGCTAATGTATCAAAGCATAGCTGATAATATAGCTAACTACAAGCCGTTAATATATTCTGCCGCCATAGTAGCCGCTACCGCCCCGTCACTCGCCGCAGTGACTAGCTGTCGCACCTGCTTTTGGCGGCTGTCGCCTGCCGCATATACCCCGGGTATGGAGGTCTTGCAGTCCTCTCCTGCTTTAAGGTATCCCTCTTTATCAAGTGTAACCTCTTTACCGAATAGAGCGTTGTCTGGGGATAGCCCAATAGCTATAAACACCCCCGATACCTCAATGGTTTTCGTTTCCTTAGTCTTAACGTTGGAGATTAAAACCTCGTTTACCACCTCGTCGCCTTTAATCTCATCCACCACGCAATCGGTCACAAACTGGATGTTCTCCTTGCTCTTAGCCGCTTCCATAACCGACCTATCCGCACGAAACTCGTCCCTGCGGTGGATTAGATAAACCTTACAGCAGAGATTTGCTAGGAAGGTAGCCTCCTGCACTGCGGTGTTTCCTCCGCCTACCACCACAACATCCTTGTTGCGGTAGAATGCTCCGTCACAGGTAGCGCAGTAGGACACCCCAAGCCCCGAAAACTTCTCCTCCCCGTTGCACATAAGCTTTCTATGCTTTGCACCGTTAGCGATAATCACCGATTTAGCCGAGTATATCTCCTTATCGGTGGTTACCGTCTTAACCGCAGTTTTTAGGGATACATCCAAAACCTGGCTTGTTACGATAGTCGCACCAAGGCTGGTCGCCTGATCGATTAGCACACTAACAAACTCAAACCCCGATATCTCTTTGATGGCTGGGTAGTTTTCAATCTGGGTGGTGTTTATAATCTGCCCGCCGGGTACCATATTCTCAATTACAAGGGTATCAAGTCCCGCACGTCTGGCATATATCGCCGCCGACAGCCCTGCTGTACCAGCTCCAACTATTATAATATCATACATAATCTATCTACTCCTAAAATATATTAACCGCATAGCTAGCCTATGAGGTTTTACTAGATACACCTGTCTTTAATAAAGCAATCAAATCTTTAGTTTTTGCATACAAGCAATCACTGCATTTTTTGTTGCCAATTATAAGGCACTATCGATAACTAAAATTATAACACCTTTTAACTACTAATTCAACTATATTCTAACTATAAAATAAAATTAATTAAATATTAACTTAATTTTCACTCTTCCCCTTGATTTTTATATCAAAGTGTGGTACTATATGAAAAGTATTCTTTTTGGTTACTTCTTTATCTAAAGTTATTACTAAACAATTAATCAGGCGACCGCTAAAATTATTAAGGTAGTGACTGCGCAGTTGAAGTAACATTCTGCATTTTGGGGTGTTTATGAGAAAAATTTCATCGATAATAAAAAACAGTGCCTTCTATGAGGTGTTTAATCTAACTGACGAGCTGGCTAAGGGGCGTGTCTGTATCATAAGCGGCGGTATCTTAGCAACCATCTACACCACCCTGATTACCGGGGTGTTCTATACCACATTCCTTCTGGAAAATGGTGTGGACATGGTTAATATCGGTATGCTAAACTTTATTCCCTTTTTAACAAGCTTTGCAAGCCTGTTTAGCCCGATGATTCTATCCCGCTTTAAACGGCAAAAACGAGTCTTATTTATCACAAGGCTACTGTTTCATACCATTAATATATGCGGTATTACTATTATTCCTGCGCTAAAGCTTAGTATGAGCCAGACCTATATAGTGCTTTTTGTCATTATTTTTTCCTCTAACGTTATAAACTTTCTCTTCGCCCCCGCCTATTCCGTTTGGCATTTTAACTTTCTGCCTCTAGAGATTCGTGCAAAGTTCTTCTCTTTTCAACAGATTTTAAACGGACTAATGATGGCGGTCACCATGTTTGTATCGGGGATTATCGCCGATGCGGTATCAAAATCTGGTAACCAGCTGACCATTATAATTATACTACGTTTTGTAGCTTTTGCTGTAGCGATTGCAGAGGTTATCCTCTACTCCATCCCCCGTGAGTTCGAGCGGGTGGATCAAGGGGATAAAAACTCCATCCTATCGACCTTTACAAAACCCCTTCAGCACAAAAAGTTTGCCCTAACAATGTTTATCATCTTTGCATGGAACCTAGTGGTATGGATTAGCCTTTCAGCGGTTGATGTTTACGTTATACAGGATCTTAAGGTTAGCTTTACCCTAATCAACACCATGAACGCAATGTACGCCTTCTTTATAATAATACTCTCCCCCTTCTGGCGAAACTTTATCGCTAAAAGATCATGGTTTTTCACCTTTGCCATCGGGGTTATCATGATAGTACCCGCATGGTTTTTAGTTACATTTTATAATCAAGACACAAAATCATGGCTGTTTATCCTAGCAAGACTACTTCAAAACATGACAGGTGTAGGGATTAACCTAGCCTTTGCCAACATGGCTTATATAAACCTTCCCAAAAAGGATCAGACCAGTTGTATGTCCTTCCATCTAATCGCCGCAAACATGGGTGCATTAGCAGGTCAGCTTAGCGGGACGTTAGTAGTATCCGCCACAAAGGACATAACCTTCCATCTATTCGGGATATCCTCCATTGTAATCAACAACGTAAAGTTATCGGTATGGGTACAATGCCTTGCCTCCCTTCTACTAGGTTTATTTATCCTAAAAAACCGTGACAAACTAGAACCAGACCCCGAGTAGCAACCTTTCTTTTACATTTTAGAGGACGACCAAGCGGTCGTCCTCTTTTGTTTTTACATTGTATGTTCCGCCCCTTTTGGGTTCGCCCCCTTTCTGGGGATTCGCCCCCCCTTTTGGGGATTCGCCCCCTTTGGTGGCGGACACGGTTTGCCGTGTCCGTACAGTTTGGTATCTACCTATACATAGGTTTAGAGGTTAATTTATGTGTTATACACATGGTCGTAGGGGCGCACATTGCGCGTCTGGGATGTACGTTTCATTTTGGTTTATGTGTCAATCTAGCGGGCGGAGCAGAGCCCCGCACCCTACGTTTTACGTCCCCCCTTTAGGGGGTTCGCACCTTTCTGGAAGTTCGCCCCCTTTGGGGGCGGACACGGCTTGCCGTGTCCTTACAGTTTTTGTTTCCACGTTTCACGCATAATCACAGTAATTGATTGGTTTTGTGCGTTTCGCCGCACACCACGACTTACTTATTGGCAGTCGCCCCAATAAGTAAGCAACAAACGCTTTTTTGTTTTCACATACGCCGATGGAGCGATTTAACCTGAAAAAGGGGTGTTTGTTTTGCTGATTTAAGCCTTTACCGTTTTTCAGATTAAACCGCAAGCGGCTGTTTGACGGAGTTGATAGGTTTTTTTGGCGAAAGACGCTAGCGTGGGGCGGCTTCAGCACGGGTTTTATGAGTTGTTTTGGTTGCTACCTCGGGTAGTAACCTTAAGTATTCCAGTTAATGCTTTGTCTGTACCATTTGTATTGCTTGTACCAACCTGTAACCACGGATACAGGTTCTACGTTTTAATCTGGTCAGCTGTCCATTACAGCTTGGTTGGGCTTGTGGAGATGTTTTGGTTTGTGGTGGATTTTGGTTGTTGACACAACCTATGTAGGGAACGCATTGCATGCGTTCCTGTAGTAGTTCCTATATAATACTATAAATACACAAAACTACAAGAACCAAACAGAAGGGAACGCAAAATGCGTTCCCTTCTGTTTGGTTAAACAAACTAAATATCGTTAGCCGATAGGCGATATAGTTCGGATCTTTTGTGTCCTGTTTGTTTTGCAATAGCCTTGCAGGCGTCGGTTAGCTTGTCCCCCTGTGCCACTAAGGCTTGGACTTGGGATACCGCTAATTCTATTGGTATCTGCTCCGCCTTGTCCTCTGCCGCTTCACTGCCTTTTATAACAAGCACAAACTCACCTCTTGGCTCTTTCTCCTTAAAATGAAGGATAGCGTCGCTAAAGTTTGTGTACAGTATCTCCTCGTAAAGCTTTGTAAGCTCCCTTGCTATGGTGATGGAGCGTTCGCCCCAAGCCTCTCGCATGTCACGTAGGGTTTTAAGCAGTTTATGCGGTGCTTCGTAGAATATCATGGTGCGGGTTTCGGATTTAAGGGATTCAAGGTGAGCCATCCTACTCGACTTTGAGGTGGATAAAAATCCCTCAAAGGTAAACCGACTTGTATTCTGCCCGCTTAACGCCAGTGCCGACACCGCCGCGCTCGAGCCCGGTACAACCGTTACCTTTACCCCATTCTCGACACAAAGCTTAACCAGATCCTCCCCCGGGTCGGAGATACAAGGCATACCCGCGTCGGTCACGATAGCACAGCTCTGGCCGCCCTTTATCCGACCGATTATATACTCCCCCCGCTCCCGCAGGTTGTGGGAGTAGTAGCTTACCATAGGCTTTTGGATATCAAAATGGTTTAACAGCTTTACCGTTACCCGTGTATCCTCCGCCGCTATAAAATCCACCGACTTTAGCGTTTCTATCGCCCTAAAGGTCATATCCCCTAGGTTTCCGATAGGTGTTCCTACTATATACAGCATATCTCTTTGTCGTTTCTCCATTCTCTAACGGTTTCCACCATGGCCAGATACCCCTCAAACGGCACATAGTCAGGGATAGAGTTACCCGAGCTAAACGCGATACCGCCCTTACCCTTTACACGGCTTAGGCTATCTAACACATACTCACGGATGTAAGCACGGTCATAACGGCAGAGCACATCGGTATCGATACCGCCAAAGTTTCCAATCCTGTCGCCGTAGCGATCCACCCACACGCTAAAGTGTGCAATCTTATCCTCATTGGAATGCTTTGCGTTAATGTTAGCGTCGGTTATAATATCGTCAAACACGTTAAACAAATTCCCGCAGGAATGAAGTAAAAACGGCTTGTTGTATGAATGAACCAGATCGGTTATCTTGCGGTAGTGCGGGATTACCGCCTTTTTAATGTCCTGCGTGGAGATTAAGGTAGCGGTGTCAAAACCTAAATCATCCCCAAACCGCAGTAGACAGAACACATCGGAGTACTCCTTCATAAAGCGTGTCCAGATTTTATACTGCACATCGCTCACCGCTTTGAAGATGTCGTAGTATAACTCCTCGTCGTCTGCCTTTATGTAGCATAGATCCATATATCCTACTATATCCTGTACCGCCTCGAAGATACCGTTTCCTACCCCGCCTATCGCCTTCATTCCCTCTGGTACTGCCTTTGCAAAGTTTACCATCTGGCGGTGATAGAGCGAGAAAAACTTCTCCTCAACCTCATCCCATGGATAGCGCTCAAAGTCCGCCCTGTCGCTAATCGCTCCCTTAACATGTCCGCCTAGCGCACCGCTTCCAAAAAAAGCAGACCCAGAACAAAACTCATATGAAGCGGTGTCATACCCCATGGTTTTCCAGAAATTCCAGTACTGCCTAAATCCTTCCACACTCTCGGCATCATCGTCGCTGTTCATTAGTGCAAACGGCGTACACCCTGTAGCGCATTTTATCACATTCTCGCCGATAACATGCTCATACAGCGGTATCCTGTCCACCCAGATGTTGTTTGCCACCTTTACAATGTTTGTGTAGTCGGGTGTAAACTCGTACCTCTTGATAATCTCCATAACTTCTTCCTCACATTTCCCATTTTTTATCTATTCCTTACAGGCAGTTATCTTTTTACTGCCTGATTGTGGATAGTTAATCTATATTAACTAAAAAACGAATGCTCAATAAAGATCTTAAGCCCGATACCGATTAGGATTAACCCACCTAAAATCTCCGCCTTTTTGTTGAGTAACGTTCCAAACCTTTTACCTATGTAAACCGCCCCAAAGCTTAGTAGGAAGGTGGTCGCCGCTATTATCGAGATAGCTATCCAGATGTTCATGCTAACCGCCGCAAAGCTAACCCCTACCGCTAGTGCGTCCACACTGGTTGCGATAGCTTGGATAACAAGTAGCTTTAATGTAAAGTTCTTTTCAACCTCACAGGAGTCATCATCCCCCTTTACCGCCTCAAACACCATCTTTCCGCCGATAATGCAAAGTAACACTAACGCTATCCAGTGGTCAAACCTAGAGAAGGTTTCGGAGAAGAACGACCCCGCATAAAACCCGATAAGCGGCATAATTCCTTGAAAAACCCCAAACGCTAAAGCGATTACAAGCGCATTCCTAACCTTTAGCCGTTTAGGGAAGTAGCACATCCCGTTACTTGCAGACACCGCCACCGCGTCCATCGAAAGCCCAATACCAATTAGAATGATCTCAACAATTCCCATATAAATTCCCTTTCAAAGCTGTCTAGGCTCTATATCCGCTTTGATAGCCTAGCTGAGTAGTTATCTCTAAATTCATCGAACGTATCGTTATCAAGTGATTCCCTAATCCGCTCCATTAGCGTGTTGTAGAAGTAGAGGTTGTGACATACCGCAAGCCGCATTGCAAGCATTTCATTCGCCTTAAACAGGTGACGGATGTAGGCTCTGGAATGCTTTTGGCAGGTAGGACAACCACATGACGGATCGATAGGTGATAGATCCGCTTGATATTTAGCGTTATTTAGGTTTATCACCCCACCCCATGTGTTAAGGTGTCCGTGTCGTGCGTTTCTGCTCGGCATAACGCAGTCGAAGATGTCCACCCCACGTGCTACCGCTTCGATTATGTTGCTTGGAGTTCCCACACCCATTAGATAACGTATCTTATCGCTTGGCATATGCGGCTCGACCACCTCGATTACCCGATACATCTCCGCAGTAGGCTCACCCACCGCAAGCCCGCCGATAGCGTACCCGTCTAAATCAAGCTTTGCAATCTCCTTCATATGCTCCACCCGCAGGTCGTCAAAGGTACAGCCTTGGTTTATCCCAAACAAAAGCTGTGACCTGTTTATGGTGGTATCCAGACTGTTAAGCCTATCCATCTCGGTCTTGCAACGTACCAGCCAGCGTGTGGTGCGCTCACAGGATTTCTTTGCGTAGTCGTAGGTAGCGGGGTTCTCCACACATTCATCAAACGCCATAGCGATGGTGGAGGCTAGGTTAGACTGTATCTGCATACTAAGCTCGGGGGTCATAAAGATCCGCTTTCCGTCCACATGAGAGTTAAAGGTAACCCCCTCCTCGGTAATGGTGCGAAGCTTTGCTAGGGAGAATACCTGAAACCCACCGCTGTCGGTAAGGATAGGCCCCTCCCACCCGATAAATTTATGTAGCCCGCCTAAGCTATATATTAAATCATCCCCGGGTCTTACATGAAGATGATAGGTATTGCATAATTCAACCTGACATTTATAGTCAACTAGGTCATAGGACGATATCCCGCCCTTTATAGCTCCCGCAGTCGCAACATTCATAAATGCGGGGGTTTGTATAGTGCCGTGCACCGTCTTAAATTCGCCTCGTCTGGCTTTGCCTTGGTATTTAATTAATCTATACATTCTCTTACTTTCTTCTGCATTTAATACTAACAACAATCCACCATAAATATGTTTATGCGGGTTGCTAGGTTTTTTATCCTTTTATCATTACTTTATTTTAGAGATGCAAACATCGTAAAGACTTCTTAGCCTTTCAATTCCTCTTTCACTAGCTGCCTAGTTAATGGTTACATATCCAAAACTATCGTTACGGGGCCGTCGTTTGTCAAGGTTATCCGCATATCCGCGCCAAACTCCCCTGTCTGTACCTCTTTTACCTGCTCTTTCACAAGCTGTATAAAGTATTCATATAGCGGCCTTGCGATATCGGGATGGGCGCTGTTTGTGAAGGAGGGTCTGTTCCCCTTTTTGCAGTCCGCACCCAGTGTAAAGTTTGACACGATAAGCGCACCGCCCTTTATATCCAGTAGCGAGAGGTTCATCTTGTCGTCCTCATCGGTGAATATCCTAAGGTTTACCACCTTTTTTGCGAGCGCTATCGCATTCTCCTTTGTGTCCGACTCCATAACCCCCAGTAGAATTACAAGTCCCGCTCCGATAGGGCGGCTTTCTTCTTTGTTAACGGTTACACTTGCGTTAGTAACCCGCTGTAGTACTGCTCTCATTCGCTTTTATCATCCTTTTTGGTATGGTTACCACCACGTCGTTTTTCTAGCTTCTTTGCAAGCTTTTGCTCATGTTTTTTGTTTCGCTTCTCGATAAACTTCTTGTTATAGAGTATCCCGATTATCCCTGTAATCCCGATAACCACAAACACTACAACCGACATCCAGATGTTACCCCGCTGAAAGGACGCTCCCGCAAAGGTGGAGGATATAATCGACGGTATCCGTGCAATAGTAGAGATAGCAAAAAACTTAAAGGCACTTAGCGGGATAAATGGACCTAGCCAGGTAAAAAGATCCTTTGGCGTACCGGGGATAAAGAACAGGATAAACACCACAAGCTCAATCTTATCCTCGTCATGAAGGAATTTATATTTGCTTAGCTTTTCGCTTGCGAGCACCTTAGTTACCATATTTCTGCCAAAGTACTTTACGGTGTAGTACATTAAGATACTTCCAATCAGCACCCCAATAGCGCAGAAAAGATACCCTAACAAAGCACCATACACCATCCCGCCGGTAATCTCGGTAACCTCACCGGGGATAAAGGATACCACCACCTGTAAAACCTGTAGCCCGATAAAGATTAACACCCCAACTGCGCCCTTGTCACGGATGTAGTTAACCATCATATCACGATTCTCCTCGCTAAACAGCGAGATAATATTCGGCCAGTATCTAATAGTATAAAACGTAGCAGTAAATAGCAGTAACAACGCTATAGCCGCTACTGCATAAAATCTTACCCCTTTTGCACTAATCCAAATCCTTTTACCCACAATCCACTTCCTATCCTTCACCGTAAACGTACATAGGTAAAGATATCTATCTGTATCTGTGTTTATGACAGCTTGACACAACGAATGCTTGCTCCCCGCCGTAGGGAACGCATTGTATGCGTTCCTATAGCACCATGCCACGGTTCGCACATAACCAAAACACCACATCCACACAAAATACAGCTTAATCTTTTATCATATCCTCCATGCTGTACACACCCTTACCGCACCTGCTTAAGAAGATACCCGCATTAACCGCACCGACTGCAAACACCTCTTTAGAGGTAGCAGAGTGGGATAGCGTTATCACCTCGTCACGTCCGGCGAATATTACTTCATGCTCTCCTACTATTGTACCACCACGAACGGCATGTATCCCTATCTCGTTCTTTTCTCTCTTTCGTCTTACAGAGTGACGGTCATAGGTGTAGCGATAACGTTCGTCTAGAGCGGCGTTTATCGTGCTTGCGAGCATAAAGGCTGTACCCGAAGGTGCGTCAATCTTCTGGTTGTGGTGCTTTTCGATAATCTCGATATCAAACTGATCCCCCAGTACTAAAGCCGCCTTTTTAGCAAGCTGTTGTAAAAGATTAATCCCTATCGACATGTTAAAGGTAAAGAACACAGGGATAGACTCCCCCGCACCCTTTATAAGAGAGATCTGGCTCTCACTAAACCCCGTAGTCGCAACCACCACCGGTTTACCCTGCTTTATGGCGCACTGCATTAACCCCTCGATACAGCTAGGGTGGGAGAAATCGATTATTACATCATATTCCTCCGTCACCGCCTCAAAGCTGTCGTACACAGGGAAGGTGTCGTACATCGTGGTATCAAGGAGGTCAACGCCAACCGTTACGGTGCAGTCCTCCCTAGACTTTATAATGCTGTTTATCACACGGCACATCCTACCGTTAGCACCATTTAACGCTATCTTTATCATAAGCTCTTCCTTTATTTTTACTACAAACCTTTATTGAAACTGCTTATTCGGTGTGTTTGAAACGCACCAATTGTTTAAATAAGCGGTTTATTCGGAACGCACCGTTCAT
>CAZAOY010000003.1:0-3448 GCA_964486925.1 uncultured Oscillospiraceae bacterium | reverse complement strand
CTTAACAATACGTAGGGTTTTGCATGTTTAACCATTATTTTGCCCATCAAAAGCCACTAAGCAAGATTATACTGCTTTAGTGCCTGCATTAGTAACGCTGTGGATTTTTCATCCATACCTACAAGCGGTAGTCTACAGCTTCCGACATCCTTACCCATTAGATTTAACGCTTCCTTTACAGGGATAGGGTTAACATCAAGGGACAGGCTGTTTATCAGCGGTAACAGCTTTAGGAACATATCCCGACTCTCATTTGTATTCCCCTTTAAGTAGGAGTCACAGATATCATGGGTCAAACGTGGCATAATATTCGCTACCACCGAAATTACCCCGATACCGCCTAGCGACATAATCGGTACTATCTGGTCGTCGTTACCTGAATAGATATCCATATCCCCGCCGCACTCCGCCGCTACCTTGGCGATTAGAGAGAAATCTCCGCTCGCTTCCTTTGTAGCTACGATGTTTTTATGCGGTGCAAGATACTTGTAGGTATCGATTGATATGCTAAACCCTGTACGGCTTGGCACGTTGTATAATATAATAGGTAGGTTTGAGCTTTCGGCAATCCTTTCAAAATGGGTGCAAAGTCCCCGTTGAGAGGTTTTGTTGTAGTACGGTGTCACCTGAAGTGAGGCGTCTGCTCCTAGCTTTTCTGCTTCCTTTGTAAGTTCCGCTGCGTAAGCTGTATCATTCGAGCCTGTTCCCGCTATTACAGGCACACGTTTATTGGTGGCTTTTACCGCAAACTCGATACAGTCAGCGTGCTCCTTATCGGTTAGGGTAGAGCTTTCGCCGGTAGTACCGCAGATAATGATAGCGTCAGTACCTTCGTTAATCTGCCACTCAATTAGTTCCCCTAGCTTTTCATAATCCACAAAACCCGCTAGATTCATTGGAGTAACGATAGCTACCCCTGAACCTGTAAATATACTATTATTCTTCATTTTTACAAGTACCCTTTCTGCTATTCAAAAAAGCCTTTAGCCGCTAATAGCTCTGCCATTAAAACCGCTCCCCCTGCCGCACCTCTAATGGTGTTGTGGGATAGACTTATAAACCTATAGTCGTACTGGGAATCAGGGCGAAGTCTGCCGATGGATACACCCATACCCTGCTCTAGCTCTCGGTCTAGCTTGGTCTGCGGGCGGTTATCTTCTTCAAAGTAATGCAAAAATTGTTTTGGTGCAGAGGGTAGCTCTAGCTCCTGCGGTACACCCTTAAAGCTTTGCCAGCTAGCCTTAATCTGTTCCATAGTCGGCTTTTTGTCAAACGACACAAACACCGCCGCAAGGTGACCGTCGCTAACAGGCACTCTTATACACTGGGTTGTAATCTTTGGCGAGGTAGCCTCTACTATCTCATCCCCCTTGATACATCCCCATACCTTAAGCGGCTCTTGTTCGCTCTTTTCCTCCTCACCGCCGATAAATGGGATAACGTTATCCACCATCTCAGGCCAGCTTTCAAAGGTCTTGCCCGCCCCCGAAATCGCTTGGTAGGTGCAAGCTAACACCGATTTAACCCCCCATTCCGCCATTAACGGATGAAGCGCCGGTACATAGCTTTGGATAGAACAGTTAGATTTAACGCTGATAAACCCTCTCTTTGTACCAAGACGTTTTCTTTGAGCGGCGATTATATCGGTGTGGTCAGGGTTTACCTCCGGTATAATCATCGGCACGTCAGCAGTCCCTCTATGAGCGGAATTGTTAGACACCACTGGGCACTCAAGCTTTGCATACGCTTCCTCTAGCTTTTTAATCTCATCCTTCTTCATATCCACAGCGCAGAACACAAAATCCACCTGAGAGCAGATTTCATTAATATCCGCCGTAGCATCATAAACCATCATATCCGCCATAGCCTTTGGCATATCCTGTTTCATTGCCCATCTATCGCCGATAGCTTCCTTGTATGTCTTTTTAGCAGAACGTGCAGACGCCGCTAGCACCTTTACCTTAAACCATGGGTGGTTTTCAAGCAGTACCGCAAAGCGTTGTCCTACCATCCCTGTCGCTCCAATTATTCCGACATTAAATTCTTTCATAGTTACCTACCTCCAAAATATATATATGTTACATCTAATCGGGTAATACATCCGGTCACCCCTATAACAATCCTCAAAGGGTTCGCTTACCAATAAAGCAAAAAGCCAGTATGACTGGCTTTACTTTTATCCCTCTAACTCTGTAAGTATCAAGAAGTAACCTTTAAAACTTAGCTGTTGTTAGAACTTTAAGTAATAGATTAAGGTTGACATTTATACAAAAATATTGTACAATAATAACGTAACTAACATAACAAAGCTAAATCTAAATAATCCCAAACTGGGCAAACGATCTAGTTTTTACGCTACTGGTTAAGTAATAGCACTCCATCAATGTATGATGACAGTCGGTAGGTTGTTAACCATACCGCCCAAGATGTATCCCTTTGCTACATCCTTCGGCAAACCACCCTTTTGATAAAATCCATAAAGCTATCGGGTTAACCCTTAGCCTTTCCCACTGAAAAGGCAGATTCTATCTACTAATGTGTCCTGCGCCTCTATCTAAGCCATCTAGCCATGACATATCGGTAAAGATATATTATAGTTATATTATAACCTATTATATTACCTCTGTCAATCTTTTTTTACATTTTTTATTAACTATAGTTATTTAACTTTTGAAAACTACAAGTAAGAGCCTGCAAAAGCTTTGGTTTATGCGGTTTTGTAGGCTCTTACGCCGATTGTTTTCAAGTTAAATCACTATATTACTTCGGCACTTAAATGCCGCTAGTTTTTTATCTAAATTTACAGCTAGTATCGAAGGATAATCAAAGCACAGTTTCTACCACTAAGTGCCGAAGTAATAATGATCCTAAACCAATACTTAGATATTTTCTAATATTACATATATATGGAGGACTAATGAACACTTCTGACTTTAACTTTACGCTCCCACCAAATCTTATCGCCCAAACCCCTATAGAACCACGGGATCATTCAAGGCTTCTAGCTTTAGATAAAGCTACAGGCGCTATCTCCCACCACCATTTTTATGATGTCCTATCCATGTTAAACGAGGGTGACCTGCTGGTACTTAACAATTCAAGGGTAATACCCGCTAGGATATTCGGAAAACGTACCGATACTGACGCTGTAATCGAGCTACTGCTGCTTGAAAACAAGGGTAACGGTGTCTGGGAAACGCTAGTAAAGCCTGGGAAAAAAGCAAAGACAGGGGTTACCATCTCCTTTTCGGATGGGCTGCTTTTAGGGGAGATTATAGAGGTGCTGGAAAACGGCAACCGACTAATCCGCTTTAACCATGATAAGGATATCTACGTAGTATTGGATAAAATCGGTCAGATGCCGCTACCTCCATATATTACAAAGCAGCTAGAGGATAAAGAGCGTTACCAGACGGTCTACTCAAAGATAGAAGGCTCTAGCGCCGCC
>CAZAOY010000002.1:80316-108198 GCA_964486925.1 uncultured Oscillospiraceae bacterium | reverse complement strand
GGATAAAGAGCGTTACCAGACGGTCTACTCAAAGATAGAAGGCTCTAGCGCCGCCCCCACAGCGGGACTGCATTTTACCGATAGTCTGCTAGAACAGCTTAAGGCAAAGGGGGTAAAGATTGCCTTTGTAACCCTTCATGTAGGGCTTGGCACCTTTCGACCTGTTAAGGTTGATGATGTTGAAAGTCACGTAATGCATTCAGAGTACATCTCGGTATCGAAGGAAACCGCTAAGATCATAAACGATACAAAGCGGGATAACAAGCGGGTGTTTGCGGTGGGTACAACCTCCTGTCGAACCCTTGAAAGTGTCTACGCTATCTGCGGCGAGGTCTGCGAGTATGCGGGGGATACCGATATCTTTATCTACCCCGGCAAAAAGCTTAATGTTATAGACGGACTAATCACAAACTTTCACCTCCCAGAAAGCACCCTTATAATGCTAGTATCCGCCTTTGCGGGATACCAAAACACCATGAGAGCCTACGAGGTAGCGGTGGAAGAACAGTATCGCTTCTTTAGCTTTGGGGACGCTATGATTATCTCATAACACATTAATTAGGAAGGAAAAATAACATGGATAACAAAGCCATCAAGACAATACCCCTAGGATTTTTAGGGACAAACTGTTACATTATCGCTACCGATAAGAGTAACGCCGTAGTGGTTGACCCAGGGGATGATCCCACCCCAGTTATAGCCTACCTTGAAGGAAATAACCTTACCGCTTGCTACATCCTGCTAACCCACGGACATTTTGACCATATCGGCGGGGTGAATGCGCTACAGGCTAATACTAACGCTACGGTGGTAATCCATAGCGAGGATAAGGACCTAGCCTGCGACCCTTCGGTACGTGCCGCCATGCACCGTGAGCTTGAACGGGTAAAACCGCTCTCCCCCGATATGTACGTTACAAACGGTGATGTGATAGAGCTTGACAACCTGTCCATTAAGGTAAAGCACACTCCCGGACATTCCAAGGGATCGGTTTGTTATATCCTAGAGGATATAATCTTTAGCGGGGATACCCTCTTTAACGAAGGTATCGGGCGCACCGACCTCTACGGCGGGGACTACACCACAATAATCCGCTCACTAAAATCTCTATCCGCCCTAGACGGCAACTACACCGTCTACCCAGGTCACGGCGACAGCACCACCCTAGATCACGAGCGTCGCTACAACCAATACCTTGGTCACGACAGCTTTGAATATTAACCACTTAGCGGGCGGAGCAGAGCCCCGCCCCTACGTTGGCTTCTACGTTCCACGTTGGTTTGTGGGTTTATCCATGTAGGGAACGCATTTCATGCGTTCCATAGTTGCGATGTGGTTTTTGTTGCTACGTATCACGCATAATCACAGCAATCGATTAGTTTTGTGCGTTTCGCCGCACACCACGACTTACTTGTTGGCAGACGCCCCAACAAGTTCGCTTATGAATAAGTGCGCAAAAAACGCTTTTATTGTCTAACATACGCCGATAAAGCGATTTAGCCTGAAAAAGGGGTATTTGGGCGGCTTGTTTAGGTCGTAACCGTTTTTCAGGCTAAACCGCGAGCGGCTGTCACAGAAATTGATAAGTTTTTTTGGGGAGTAACCTTTGGCGTGGGGCGGCTACAGTACGGGTTTGTTGTTCGCATTTATTGCTACCTCAAGTAGTAGCCTTGAATGTGCCAGCCAAAGCTAAATTTATGCCATTTGTATTGCCTATACCTGCCTGTAACCTCGGATACAGTTTCTACGTTTTAATCTGGTTATTTGTCTAGTACAGCTTGGTTGGGTTTGTGGGGTATCGTTGATTTCTGGCACTGTTGGGTAATAATTGTTAATTATTAATTATTAATTGTATTGGAGGTAATTTTGACACTAGTATTTAACGGACACACCCTAAACTACGAGATTGAGAGTCTTTGTAAGCTGTTCTTCCCCGCTAAGGGGTTTGTACAGCTTTCAAACTCATACGATAAACCCGAAGACAACTATATAATCACCACCCTTACCACAAACGAGGAGATATCTCTACTAGCAGTGGAGATATCCTATAACGGCGGTGAATACCATGACAGCGGTACCATCTGCGTTACCCATCCCGACTATCAAAATGAATGTGAACAGCTGTTTGGCAGGATGATATATAGGATACTCTCTACCCTACTAGACATCCACCCTAAATGGGGGATTCTAACGGGAATCCGCCCTGTTGTGCGTGTCCACAAAATGCGGGCAAAGGGGTATAGCGACGGTGAGATACGCTCTATCCTAGCTGACACCTATCTTGTGACGAAGGAGAAGATAGACCTTGCCTTTAAGATAGCTAACAATCAGCGGGTGGTTTTAGAGGATATTACGAAGAAGGACTACAGCCTGTATGTATCTATCCCATTCTGTCCAAGCCGTTGTAGCTACTGCTCCTTTGTGTCGCAATCGATTAACAACGCTAAAGCGATGGCGCTTGTTCCGCAGTATATCGACCGCCTATGCGAGGAGCTTTCCACCACCGCATATGTAGCAAAAGAGTTAGGGTTAAACCTTCGTTCCATCTACATTGGAGGGGGTACTCCAACGGCAATTACCGCCAGTCAGCTAGAGCAGGTGACTAATGCGATATCGGCGAACTTTGATGTATCCTTAGCACAAGAATACACCGTAGAGGCGGGGCGTGCGGACTCGATAACACGAGAGAAGCTAGCGGTAATAAAGGATAGCGGCGCTACACGGATTAGCATTAATCCCCAGACCTTTAACGATAACGTGCTAGAGGTAATCGGACGAAACCACACCGCAAAGCAGGTAATCGACTGCTACAACATGGCGGTAGAGATGGGATTTACCGACATCAACATGGACTTTATCGCAGGGCTACCCACCGACACACTAGACAGCTTTAAACACACCATCGACACAGCGGTATCTTTAAACCCCGCAAACATCACCGTCCACACCCTAGCGTTAAAAAAATCCTCCTCGCTATACGGTAACGAGAAGGATCAAACCATACTACCACAGGATCAGACCGAGCAGATGGTGCTGTACGCAAGCCAGACCCTACAGTCAAACGGCTACGAACCCTACTATATGTACCGCCAGAAAAACACCCTCCAAAACCTAGAAAACATCGGCTACGCTAAGAAGGGGTACTATAGCTACTACAACATCTATATAATGGAGGAGGTCATGGCGATACTAGCCACAGGCGCCGGCGGGGTATCAAAGCTAATCGACTTCACCACAGGAAGATTTGACCGAAGCTTTAACTTTAAATTCCACTTTGAATACCTAGATAGGTTTGATCAGGTGATTAAACGAAAGCTGGATTTTTTGAAGTAGTGATATATCAAGCTAAAAACCGTACAAAGCCTATAATTCTCGGCTATGTACGGTTTTGTTATGCTATATAATTTCGTGATATATACGGATATTGTAAAACCCCTACCCTTCCCTCACCACGCTATAAAGAACAGAATCGTTGTACCTACCGTGGTGGTAGCGGTATCTTCTCATAATACCCTCCTCCACAAATCCCGCCTTCTCCAAAACCCGCCTAGCGGGTTTGTTGTTTATATCGGTGTCCGCTTGAATCCTTGCAACGTCATAGTTAGAGAAGATATGCTCCACCATCGCCTTCGTAACCGCTGTGCCAAGTCCGCTCTTACGTTTAGTGTCATGAAGGCATACACCAATCCCTACAAGCCCCGCCCGCAGAAAGTTAAGGTAAAAAAGCCCTACAATATCACCCTCCACCTCAATCGCAACCATCTTAAAGCTGTCGCCGCAAAATCCGTTGTCGTTGTATCCCATAATCAGTTCCTGCCTTGACTCAAACTGAAATTCCTGAAACTCCCCCCTAAACTCTGGGGTATTCCATGCGGATATCGTGTCGATATCGTCTTGCTCTATCGTTCTAATTTTAAATAACTTTGTTGTTATCATCTTTACCTCTTGTTTATCTATTACAGATGAAGGATCATTACTATGCTTCTGCTAACTGTTTTAACACTCTATCCCTTATGCCCATCATCCTTTAACATATGCCGAAGTCCTGTGTATCTTAACATCTTTTTGTTGTTGCTTACCATAAAATTCAGACGTTGCTTTGAGCCTATTATTATAAGTAGCTTCTTTGCTCGTGTTACCGCTGTGTAGAGTAGGTTTCTAAAGTATAGCTTGTCAAACCCGCCGTATATCGGCAGGATTATCGCGTCAAACTCGCTCCCCTGACTCTTGTGCACCGTTACCGCATAGGCAAGCTCTAGTTCATTTGCCATGTCAAAGGAGTAGTAGGATACCCGCCCCTCAAAGTCGATAGCTACCGTCTTAGAACCCTTGTCAATCATCTTGATTATCCCGATATCACCGTTAAAGATCCCCGCTCCGTTCTCGCCATCCCGCTTCCATGGTATATCGTAGTTGTTCTTAATCTGCATAACCTTGTCACCCTCTCTAAAGGTGTAGGTCACCTGATTAAACTCCGCCTTTTCGGGGGAGGGCGGGTTTATCGCCCTTTGCAGATTTTTGTTAATCTCAATCGTCCCAATCTCTCCCTTTCGGGTCGGGGAGAGCACCTGTATATGCTCGGTCGGGGAGAATCCGTAGGTGTTTGGCAGTCGTTTACTGCATAGCTCTACTATAGTCTGGCTAATCTGCGAACCGTTGTTACTGGACATAAAGAAGAAATCGTTATCCTTTCTGGAGATATCGGGCATCTCCCCCTTTATGATAAGGTGGGCGTTGGTTACAATTAAGCTTGTCGCCGCCTGCCTAAAGATCTGGGTTAACTCCACCGTCGGAATTACATCGCTGTACCGCAGATCCTGTAGCACATTCCCCGCCCCGACAGAGGGTAGCTGATTAAAATCCCCTACCATTATCAGCTTGCAGGACTGTTTCATCCCCTTTAGCAGACTGCTAAACAATAGACTGTCTACCATAGACATCTCGTCGATTATCACTACATCGCTCTCAAGCGGGTTACCCTCGTGACGTGCGAATACTAGGGAGTTGTCGGTGGTAAACTCCACCTCTAAAAGGCGGTGGATTGTCCGTGCCTCTTTGCCGGTAAGCTCGGTTAAACGCTTTGCCGCCCGCCCTGTTGGTGCGGCTACAGATACCTTCTTGCCGCTCTTTTCAAACAGCTCAATTATAGTATTTAATGTAGTAGTCTTGCCAGTACCGGGGCCGCCTGTTAGGATAAATACATTGTTTCTAAATGCCTCCACCATCGCCTTCTTCTGCAAGGTTGCGTAGGTAATCCCCCGCTCCTGCTCGCACTGGGTGATGATGGAATCTATATCTTCGTCATCCTTGCTCGGCTTGTTTATCATCGATTTAAGCCGCTCGGCGATGTACTCCTCCGCTATAAAATACTCAGGGGTAAAGAGATAGTCGTTACCCGATTCTAGCCGATAGATCTGCTGATTCTGTACAGCCTCGTCGATACAGTCGTAGATTATCGAGCTTCCCACCCCTAAAAGCTGTTCGGCGGCGGTAACAAGCTTTTCGCAGGGCAGACAGGTGTGTCCGTTGCGGGTGTTATATAGTAACACATAGGTCACCCCCGCCACAACACGTGCAGGGTTGTCCTCCTTAATGCTATACTCCCTTGCAATCTGGTCGGCAACGCTAAAGGCGATGTTAAAATCAAGGTTACAAAGCAGATATGGGTTGCTTATAATTAACTCCTTAGCTATCTTTCCCCATTTTTTCCAGATCATTATGCTTTGAATCGGGGTTATACCATGCTTTGAGAGGAACATCATTAGAGTCTTTACCCCAAAAATCTCTTGAATATCCTTGGTGTACTGCTCTAGCTTGCTCTTGCTAATCCCCTTGACCTCCGCTAGACGGTTTGGAGTGTTCTCCAGAATGTGTAGCGTTTCATCCCCAAACAAATCTACAATACGCCCCGCAAGCTTGTCACCAATCCCTTTTATCACCCCCGAGGCGAGATACCGCTGTATCGCCACAGAGGTGGAGGGTAACATCTGCTCGTACATTACCACCTTAAACTGTTCGCCAAAGGTCGGGTGCGTGCCAAAAAAACCGGTAAGCTTTAGCTCCTCACCGGTAGACACATTCGGCATAACCCCTACTACTGTTAGTAGATCGTCGCCGTATTCAAGGTTAAGCACGGTAAACCCGCTATCCCCATTAGTAAAGGTAACGGAGTCTACCACCCCCACAATCTCAACATACTGCTTATCCATTATAACAACACCCTTTTTGCCTTAAATTAACCCGACTGGTTAGACTGCTTAGACCGCTTAAAGATTATGTGACACAATAGCGTCATTATCGGAAAAAGCGTCGCTACCAGTATCCCTGTACGGATACTAGCCTGCTCGGTGGTCACCTTTAGCATAGAAGCCATACCCGCCACAAAGGAGGTGCTACCAACACTGTCAACCACCTTACCGGTAAGCCACGGCCCTGTCGCCGCTCCAATATCCCCCGCCGCCGCAAGGATCGCAAACATCCAAGCTCCCGCTAACGGATACCGCTCGGACGCAATAATCAGCGTACCCGGCCACATAAGGCTAACCGCAAACCCGCAGATAGCACAAAGCGCCACACTAACCCCATTTATAGGTGACAACGACACACCGATATAACAAACAACCCCGATAGACGACATAATAATCAGCATATTTATAAGCTTTAACCGTGCACCATAGATACCGTATATCATCCGCCCTATCCCTAACGTTACCGCAAACCCGCACATCCCCACTAAATCCCCTGTGATTTTCGGCAGACTTAGCGCCTTCTCCATAAAGGTGGACGACCACTGGTTCATCGTAACCTCACTTGCCGCCCCAAAGAAGATGGCAAACAGCGCTAGTATGTAAAACGGCTTAAAGAGCAGATCCTTCATGTCAAGCCTATGCTCCTCGGGGATGATCGGCGGGAATGGGGATTTTATAAACATCACAAAGTTAACAAGCGGTACAAGCGCCCAGATAAAGGTGATAACCTGCCAGCTCTCCTTGCCGAAGATAAACAGGAATACCGTGGTTACAATAATGGTAACCACCTGCCCCCACGCATAGAAGGAGTGAAGCAGACTCATAGCCGAAGCCTTGTCATCCCCCGGTACTGCGTTTATCATAGGACTTATCAAAACCTCCAGTAACCCGCTTGCCATAGCAAACACCACCGTCGCAATCACAACCCCCGTAAATACGTTGTTTGGAAACAGATTCGGTGCTAGACCAAACAGCATTAGACCGGTAAACGCAATTATGGTGGTAGGTAACACCAGTTTTTTGTACCCTAGCTTATCGATCATCCCGCTAAAGATAATATCCGCCGCCACCTGTGAAGAAAAGTTAATCGCTACCAGCATACCCAGATGGATATAGGATAGATTATACAGGCTCATCATAGGAATAAAGAGTATCGCCGTTAGGTTGGTGATAATCGCCTGTACAAATATCGCCACAAAGCTTGACTTTACCGTAAGCTTATAGTTAATCGCTTTAGTCATAATATTAAAGCTCCTTTAGTAGTTAGTAGTTGGTTATTAACTCACTTTAGCAATTTATCCTTAATGAAGTGGGAAAACAACCCACAAAATAAATAGTTTAATTAACATCTCCAGTTATACCAAATCAGTCCCCTACAAACCAGCGTAGGGGCGGGGCTCTGCTCCGCCTGCACCACGACACCCACAAACCGACGTGAAACGTACGACCCAGACGCGCAATGCGCGCCCCTACGCCCACGTGTACGAACCATGTGGGTGTACCCACAAAAACCAAATCACAACGCATACCAAGGAACGCATGCAATGCGTTCCCTACACTGTCGGTGCACAAAACCTATGTAATATCTACAATTCAACATCACCCTACAACCCCAACCAAGCTGTACTGGACAGCTGACCAGATTAACACGTAAAACTGTATCCGAGGTTACAGGCAGGTACAAACAACATAAATGCAACAAACCTAGCACCAACTGGCTCATCCAAGGCTACTACCCGAGGTAGAACCAAACCCTTCCATAAACCTCGTGAACCAACCGCCCCACGACAGAAAGCTTTCGCCAAAAAACTATACCCTTACTGTGACAGCCGCTCGCGGTTTAGCCTGAAAAACGGTATAAAGCTAAATGAGCCGCCCAAGCCTACCTTTTTCAGGTTAAATCGCTCTATCGGCGTATGTGAAAGCAAAAAAGCGTTTTTTGCTTACTTGTTGGGGCGTCTGCCAACAAGTAAGTCGTGGTGTGCGGCGAAACGCACAAAGCTAATCAATTGCTGTGATTATGCGTGATACGTAGCAACAAAAACCACATGGCAACCATGGAACGTAAAAACCAACGTAGGCGGGGCTCTGCTCCGCCCGCACCACGACACCCTCAAGCCTTAATGAAACGCACGACGTGGGTGTGCAATGCGCGCCTCTACACACGTGTATAAAACACGTAGGTGAGATTAGTATCTACTAATCAAATAGTATTACGATTTTGAAGAGCCTTAAAGAGCGTTACCTCATCAGTGTATTCAAGATCCGAGCCGACAGGTATTCCATAGGCAATCCTCGATACCGTAACCCCCATAGGTTTTAAAAGCTTGGAGAGGTACATCGCTGTAGCCTCCCCCTCAACGGTGGGGTTTGTCGCCATAATAACCTCGCTAACCCCCTCGCTTACACGACCGATTAGCGACTTTACATTAAGCTGTTCGGGACCTATCCCGTCCATTGGCGAGATTAACCCGCCTAGGATGTGGTATACACCGCTGTACTCCTTTGTCCGCTCAAATGCCGCAACGTCCTTTGAATCCTCCACCACGCAGATAATCCCGTGGTTTCGCTTATCCTCGGCACAGATAGGACAGATCTCACCATCGGTATAGTTGCCGCAGATGGTGCAGTTTTTAATCGACTGGTGGGCTGTAAGTATCGCTTGTGACAGGTTTTTGACCTGCTCGTCATCCATTGTAAGGATATGGTAGGCTAACCTACCCGCCGTCTTAATCCCAATACCGGGTAACCCCGCAAACGCTTCTGTTAACCGAACAAGCGGGAGCGCATTACTATTCATACAAATCTCCTATTAACAAAACATCCTTTGGATTGTTAACACAATAAACTCTATAGATTAAACCTGCATATATATGCTATTAATGGGCGAACAACGTTCGCCCAGATAGATCATCTACTAAAACATTCCAGGAATGTTAAGTCCGCCTGTGATAGCATTCATACGGTTGGCAGAATCCTCCTCTGCCAGCCTTATAGCTTCGTTAACCCCGCTGATAATTAGATCCTGTAACATCTCAACGTCCTCTGGGTCTACTACCTCTGGCTTTATATTAAGGGCTGTAACCTGTTTCTTACCTGTGATAGCTACCGTTACCGCTCCGCCGCCTACTGTGGTTTCATATACCTTCTGGTCAAGCTCCTCTTGAACCTTCTCCATCTCCTCTTGCATCTTCTGTGCTTGCTTGATAACGCTGTTCATGTTGTTAGCGCCGCCGCCCATTCCTTGTGGTAATCTTGCTTTCATAGTAGTATTCCTTTCATACTTTCATTATTTTATATTGTAAGGTCACATCTCTACCGAAATACCCGCTTGGCTTGCCTTCTTCGCTAGATCGTCAAGCGGATCTGTCTTTTTAAAGTCCTGCGTCCTGTTTTTCTTAATTCTAAGCCTATATTTTGTAGACGTTACCTCCTCGATAACCCCTAAAAACCTTGAGATGTTGCCGTCCTTTTTAAGTAGCTGTGATATATTAAACATCGGACTTTGGATGTATAAAAATCCCTCATGCTCATACACCACCGCATTATGCACTAAGCTGTGGATAAAGCTGTCCCGCACACTAAGCTGCGCCAAAACCTCATCCCAACGTGAGAACAACGGCATTACGGTATCTTCCGTCACCCCATCCTGCCGCTTTGGCGTGGTAGATGGCAGGTTAACATCCGAGCGCTCATGAGTAGGGGCATTAGCCACTGTAGCAGTAGTACCGCTATATCCCTTAACAGCCCTTCCCTGCATAGCCTCTATTACCGTATCCGCTGGCTCTGCAGTTGTCTTAGAGGTCTGCGATACTATCCCAACCGCTGTGGTATTCGTTACCGAATTTATCGCCTGCTCTAACCGCTCGATACGTCGTAACAGCTCCTTGTTCATTCCTTCAAACGAAGTGACCCCGCTTGTATGGGTAACCCCACTAGCAGGTAGAGTATCTTCACGGTCGGTAAGCTTTACAAGCCCGATCTCCATGTTAAGCCGCTTATCGGAGTACCTGTTCATATTATCCAGTGTCACCTGTAGCGACGATATATACTCGATTACCTGCGACATCGGTAGCTTTGCGGCGTACTCCTTGATAACCAGTAGCTCATCGGGCAGTACATTTATCAGCTCGTCGGTCTGATCCCCAGTCTTTGCAAGCATGATATTGCGAAAATGCAGTATCAGCTCCTCGCAAAAGCTTACCATATCCTTAGAACCCTGATAGAGGGTGCAGAGTATCGCTACCGCCCCCGCTGTATCACGGTTTATTATGCAGTCGGTCATCGAGATTAGGTACTCCCTTGAGGTTATACCTACCGCCTCGACTACGGTGTTAGTATCGATCTCCTTTGAGGTTGCGATACACTGGTCTAGGATGGAATACCCGTCCCGCATTGCGCCGTCGGCTAGCTTTGCGATTAGCTGTACGGCGGGTTCGGTAATGGTGATACCCTCCTCGTTTGCGACATAGGTTAAAAGCCTTGCTATATCACCGACACCAATCCGCATAAAATCAAACCGCTGACAGCGGGAGAGGATGGTGGCGGGCACTTTATGTGCTTCGGTGGTAGCTAGGATAAACTTAACATGCTCGGGTGGTTCTTCCATAATCTTAAGCAGAGCGTTAAACGCTTCGTTAGTAAGCATATGGGTTTCGTCGATAATAAAGATACGGTATCGGCTTGTTGCGGGGGAGTAGATCGCGTCCTCCCGAAGCTGACGCACGTTGTCCACACGGTTGTTGCTCGCCGCGTCGATCTCCTCGACATCCATGTTGTTGCCCGCCATAATGCTCTTACAGCTGTCACAGATAAGGCAGGGGTTTCCTTCCTTAATATCGGTGCAGTTTAGCGCCATAGCTAAAATTCTGGCACAGGTGGTCTTGCCCGTCCCCCTAGTCCCCGTAAAGAGGTAGGCATGGGCGGTTTTACCAAGTATAATCTGATTTTTAAGGGTATTTGTTATATGCGTTTGACCAACGACATCATCAAAGGTTCTAGGCCGCCATTTTCGGTACAACGCCAGATACATACAGATACCTCCTAAACAAACAAAAAACCATTCGTGGCGTTTGAAACACGGATAGATAGTAAACACTGCGGCACATACAATATTCGCTTAATGCTGCTCGGTTCCCCGCCTGACATGGTTCACGGTATCATATTGCACAGGCCCTACCTATCCGTGCATGAAACGTCACGAATAGCCTTAACGTGTATATTATAGCATATATTATCGCAAATTACAACCCCTTTTTCAAATTTTATTAAATTTTACGGATTTTTATCTGGATTTATCCATAAAATTTTAGCTAACCTTTGATAGGCGACAGGGTGATAACCACCAGCTCGGGAGGGTTAAACACCCTAGGAATCTTAGGATTTATCGCTAATCCACGACTTACAATATGGGTTTTTCCCTCGTACCTATAAACCCCGCCCGCATATTTTGGAAAGAATCCTTGATTAGGCGAAAACAGTCCGTTAACCAAAAACGGCACTCGAACCTGCCCGCCATGAGCATGCCCCGATAGTATCATATCAAAGGGTAACCGCTTATATAGATCTATCTTTTCGGGGCGGTGTGAAAGCAGTATCCTAAACCTATCATCCCCCTGCAAAGGCTTAAACGCCCGCTCTACTTCACTATCCCATTGGCTATACACATCAAGGGATGAAGGGGTGTCCCCGCCTAGCTTTTCCTCCATATAGTCATAGCTATCTTCATATGTTAAAAACCTGTATTTGTCAGGGTCATCCACCCCGCCGATAACTAGTTCATCCTCACCTACCTTAACTGGTTGATACTCATCCTCCAGTACAACAACCCCATAGCTTTTAAAGGTCTGCTTAATCCCCTCAGTATCACTAGCCCAAAACTCATGGTTACCCGTTACATAATAGATAGGACAAACACCCGATACCGCTTTTAGAAACTGCTCTGTTCCTGTAATAGGAACCTCATCGTCCGCAATATCCCCCGCTAACAGTAGAAGATCGGGTTTTTCCGCCTTGATTTTATCCGCAATATCCTTTTGCCCTTCACCGTAGATGTAGCTATGCAGATCGGTGATTAACACAAGCTTCACATCTGCCGTAACCCTATCCGACCCTACCTCATAACGGCGGACAACAATCCCGCTCCAGAATGCTGTTATTAAAAGTATTATCACAACCAGAATGATGGATATTACCAAAAGTCTGCTCTTTTTCGTCTTTAGCTTTATTGCCATCTTGCACCTCATATAAATAGTTAACTGCTACTGATGATAATTATACCATAGATTTAGGTATAAATCAATTAATACCTGTCGTATTTTTAAATCCTAGTAATCTTACACAAACACTAACCTACTGGATAATCCTGCCGATAAATATAATAGATACATGTAAATTCCTATCCTACCATTGGTACAATTACAGGCTGGACTTTTTTAAGAAGCCTTAGTCTTGATTGACCGATAGATTAACTGTGCCTTTTGTATGACTTGAGGTTTACTGTATCTATCCCTTAGGCACTTAGTGATATAAGACATGCTAAGACATCCTTGCTATAGTAGATGTAGATTTAAAGATAAAACTTGCTACATTTAAGTGCCAAAACTTTAATAAACTTTGAGGAGAAACCAGATGAGAGTTAATAACCCCGCAACTACAAACTACCAAAGGCAGACAAGCCCTACCACCCAAAGGTCGGATACCTTTTCACAGCTGTTTCAAAGCAAAACCACCAACACTTCAGCGAGAACAGATAGCTATTCCATGCCAACAAACATTCTAATACCAACAAAGGATACCTTGTATTCTAACAAAACAGGTAACTACCGCTATGATAAGGACTCTACCGACGAAAACCCAATAATGCTTGTTGAGGGTTACGACGACAAGGGGCAAAAATTTGAAAAGAGGATACATGTTAACAAGGTAAATCCCTATAGCGCTACCGAGCAGGAGATGACCGCACTCGGTGTCCACCTTGGCAAGGTTAAGGATATGACCTCTAGGTTTGACGGCGGTATGCCGCTAGACTACCCTAACCTTAGGATGAACGAGCGGGTTGACTTTATAGCGATCTTTAGCAAAAACATCTCCGACCAGACCAAATTAAATAACACAAACCGTGCTTCAATGCTAAGATCTAGTATGGAGCAGTATATTAATTTCTATAACAATAAGGATCGTTCCTACTAACCCCTTCCCTTCGTTTCTGTGTTAATCTATGCTGTAGATTAACACAGAAATTTTGCTTTTATTCTGGACAAACGGTATATTTTCTGATATAATTACAGTAATAATCGTAAAGGAGCGCAGTAAAGCGTATGTTTAAACAGATAAAACAAGAGGTGTTAAAAGCTAATCTATTGCTACCTAGATATAATCTCGTTACCTTTACCTGGGGTAACGTTTCGGCGGTATCCGAATTTGAGGGTGAGCGGTATGTGGTAATCAAACCGTCGGGGGTGGAGTACGATAGCATGACTATAGATGATATGGTGGTGGTTACGCTAGACGGTAAGGTGGTAGAAGGTAAGCTTAACCCCTCCTCCGACACAGCTACACATTTAGAGCTTTATAAAAGCTTTCCTAATATAAAGGGGATTGTCCACACCCATTCACGTTGGGCGACCATCTTCTCACAGGCGGGGATGGCGATAAAGCCCTACGGTACAACCCATGCCGACTACTTTGCGGATGAGATCCCCTGTACTAGGGATATGACAAAGCAGGAGATTGACTCCGACTATGAGCGAAACACAGGCAGGGTTATCGCCGAAGCCTTTAACTCAAAAGATCCCGATAAAATCCCCGCCGTTTTGGTAAAAAACCACGGTCCTTTCACATGGGGAGCTACCCCGCTAAAGGCGGTGGAGAACGCTGTGGTGCTTGAGGAGGTTGCTATGATGGCGCTCTACACAAGACAGCTTGCGGGAGATAACCTAGAACCAATGCTAGAGATACTACTAAACAAGCATTTTAATCGTAAGCACGGCGACACCGCCTACTATGGGCAGAGATAATTTTCGGAGGTATACTATGCGAATAACTGCTGACCAGCAAAAAACTTTAGATGACGTGGTTACACTGCTTTCTAAGGATGAAAGCGTTAATGGGATTGTCTTTGGCGGGTCGATTCCCCATGGATTTTCAGATAGCCGTAGCGATATCGATATCCTAATCGTGGTAAGCGAACAGGAACGGCTACGGCGGCATGAAAGCGGAGAGATAAACTACTACAATGACGAGATTGCATGCTACGAGGGCGGGTATGTGGACGGCAAGTTTATCAGCCGTGAGTTTATTAGCCTTGTAGCAGAGAAGGGGTCTGAACCCGCTAGGTTTGCGTTTTGCGACAGTATAGCGGTGTTTGACCGCTTAGGCGGGTTGGATACGCTGATAAAACAGGCAGGACGGTATCCTGTGGAGCATAAAGCGGACAGGATTAGACGGTTTTTGGCACAGCTAGAGGGTTGGGGTTGGTACTATGAGCAGGGCTGTGCTAAGGAGTCGGCTTACCTATGCGGGTTTGCGGCTTACAAGACGGTGATGTTTGCGGGACGGCTACTACTTGCGGTGAATGAAACACTCTATCCCTACCATAAATGGCTGTTTAGGGTAGCTAAAAACGTACCAATTCAGCCAAAATATTATCTTCAGCTAATGGAGCAGATTTCAGACTCCCCTAATCTAGAGGACGTTAACCGACTTGTAGCACTGGGTAAGGAGTTAGCGGGAGATCTTGCCGCCAAAAACGGATGGGGCGGGGATTTTCTTCGGGATGTAGAGCTTACCTGGCTGGATGATAAAGCCTGTATCGAGGAGATATAGCAGTTGAATTTAAAGAGATAATATAAGGGAGTGATAGAGCAATGGCGGTTAAAACCCAGTTTAATATAGAGAATTTTAAGGGTATTCTACAAAGCTATTCATACGGTAGTATTGTGTCGGTAACCCCCATTTCGGCGGGCAGTGTGCAGTCTAACTATCTGCTAGAAACCGATAGCGGTAGGGTAATCTTTCGCTACTATGAAAACAGGACAAAGCAGTCGGTTATGTTTGAGATTAACCTACTAAACTTCCTCACAGCTAAAGGTTACCCCTGCCCCGCACCGCTTAGGCGAAGGTCAAGCCTTGCAGTGGAGGAGGCGAACTACATCGGCGAGCTTTCGGGTAAACCCTATGTGCTGTACGAATTTAAGCTAGGGGAACACATTACCTCCCCTACCCCAGAGCAGGAGGATGAGCTTATCAAGGCGGTAGCGGAGTTTAACTCTCTTACTAAGGGGTACACCTCCCCCTATGGGCAGTATCGCCAAAACTACAACATCCCGTTCTGTCTTGCCACCGCAAAGGAGCAGGCAGACCGTATTAATACGAAAAACAGCAGAGCAAAGCTTATCTGGTACAACGAGATGATAACCCATCTCTCCCTACCCGAAATCCTTCCTAAAGGGGTATGCCACTGCGATTTCCACCATTCCAACATGCTATACAAGGACGGTAGTCTAAACGCTCTAATCGACTTTGACGACGCAAACTATACCTACCTAACCTTCGACCTAGTCTGCCTGTTTGACCCATTTATCCCCGCCTTTAATCACGATAGCTGGCAAAGCTTTAGCGAGGCTGACAACATACTGGACTTTACAAGTGCTAAGCGGATTGTAGCGGAGTATGAGCGCTATCGCCCGCTAGAGCAGATAGAGCGGTTACATCTGTATGATGTGTTTATGCTAACGGTGTTTATCGACTGCCTATGGTACTACGAGCGGGGCGAGGTTTCGGACTTTTATGAGAGAAGAAAGCTTAATGCTCTGCTAAAGCTTGGTAGGGACGGATTCTATCGTAACATATTCGGTTAAGGGGTGGTTTAGATATGGCAAAGAAGGCAAACCAGAAGCTAAAGCTACTATATCTAGCGGATATCTTCCGCCGTTACTCCGACGAGGAGCAAGGGCTAACCCTATCACAGCTAATCGCAAAGCTTAATGAGCATGGGATAGCTGTAGAACGAAAGACCCTCTACGCCGATATCGACCTTTTAAGAGAGTATGGTATGGATATCGAGCTTCGGCGGGGTAAGACAAGTGAATACTACCTAGCTAACCGCGATTGGCAGAAGCCCGAGATAATGCTACTGGCAGACGCGGTGGCGTCAAGTCGGTTTATCACCACAAAAAAGTCAAACGAGCTTATCAAAAAGCTAGGCTCACTCACCTCCATGTTTGATGGGTTAGAGCTAAACCGCCAAATTATCGTAGCCGACAGGATTAAATCGGAGAACGAGAAGATCTACTACAACATCGACTCAATCCAGCGAGCCATTACCAAAAAGTGTCAGATTACCTTCACCTATTTTGAATACAACCGATACAGACGTCGGGTTGCAAAGCGTGGCGGCGAATTATACAAAGCCTCTCCCTACGCTATGGTGTGGGACAATGAGAACTATTATATGGTAGCGTACTACCATCGGTATAAAAGAGTGGTAAACTTTAGGGTGGATCGCATGGAAAGCATTAGCGTTACCGACGAGCCGATAGTAGCAATGTCGGATGATTTTAACCTTCTACGTTACAAAAAAAAGCTGTTTACCATGTACGGTGGTGAGGAATGCCAGGTTACCCTAAGGTTTTCCGCCCATCTTTTAGAGGTGTTTCTTGATAGGTTTGGCAAGGACGCCAGCATTGTTATAGGCGAAGGACTGGACAAGGGGTGGTTCTTCCTCAACTGCGAGGTGTCGCTTAGCCCCGCCTTTTACGGTTGGATTATGCAGTTTTGTGATGATGTGCGGATTATCTCCCCAAAGCACGCAGTAGAGGAGCTTTGCAGTATGGCGGACAGGATTACTAGATGTTATATGTCTAATTCGTGAATATTCCTTTAAAAAATCATCCTTGCAATTGACAAATTGGTAACAATATGTTATAATTTAGATATTTAGGATAGACAAAAAACGACATATATACTAAATCTAGCAAAACAATATCTAAAGATCGTACATATACAAGGATACTGGCTTATCAAGGATGTTTTAGTTTAGTTTTAGTATTGGAAAAAGAGGTTTTTTACACTATGGTGTTAAACATTAAACATATACTGGTATCGTCTGTTCTTGCTGTATCGGTGGCGCTTTCTCCCTCAGCAGTTGTGTATGCCGCCCCTGATAACGCAAAGCAGGATAGATCCAACGAGATAGATATTACTAGCGTTAACATAAAAATAAACCCAAACAAAGATAAAGTAGCAGATCTTGGCAGTGTAGAGTTTGTAGAGAGATCGACCCAAGCAGATACCTCAGATGAACCGGTTGACATCAGCGGGATACTGGACAAGCCTAATTTATCGGACAAGCCGTCCGCTTTAGAGGGTCAGGATAACCCATTCGGTGAGCCTGATCTATCTTCAAAGTACTACCATTCTTCGACGAATCTATTTGCACAGCTAAACTACTATGGTCAGTGCACCTGGTACTCAGCGGGCAGAGCTCACGAGGTTACAGGTACACCTATTAAGATGGTTAACGGCGCCCACACCTGGTTAGACGCGGCTAAAAAGTTAGGGTACAAGACCGGTAGCGTTCCAAAACCCCGCTCAATAGCGGTTTGGAGAAAGAGTACATACGGGCATGTTGCATTTGTGGAATCTGTGTCGGGGGACAAGCTTACCATAAGCGAATCCAACTGGTCACGCTCCACCTCTATGAGAAAATACTCCCAAGAAGCGGGTGCTTACCACTACGAAGGCTTTACCACCCTTACACAGGAACAGATGAAGAATCGTGCAGGCTACATACTTGTAGGATATGTTTACCTAGATTAGTGTAGTAAATTAGCCAGAGTTAATTAACTACAGTTAATGTTTGTTTGGATGTTAGTAATAGTCATGTGTAATTTATTGGTTAGGGTTTAGTCATTCTTTTTATACTCTTGTTTTGTGTTTCGTGTTTAATCCTACATACCTTAAAGTGTGCACATATGAAGTTTTGAGTGATATTAAAAATTACCTTTGGTAATTTTTAGATTAGATTGGATAATAATATGAAGGGGCTTGTTATGCAGGTTCCTTCATTATTGTTGTGACAGCTTTTTAACCGCTAGCGATAGAGCGGTGTGAATAGTAATATTCTGAATATTACTATTTGAATAATACTATACCGAAAGGAAGCTCTATGCGATACCGTGCGGTTATAATCGCCGTGTAGGCTCGCTTGGAGCACGGACATATCTATGAAATTACAGATTAAAACAAAAGACTGCCTTTTGGATGCGCATAAGGTGCGCCACGAGGTTTTTATCGAAGAGCAAGGCTTTAGCATGGATCAGGACAAAACCGACAGTACAGCTATCCATGTGGTAATATACGACGACGGCAAGCCGGTAGCAACCGCACGCACCTTCCCAAAGGAGGACGAAGCCGACTGCTACACCATCGGCAGGGTTGCGGTGCTAAAGCAGTATCGTGGACGTGGGCTTGGTGCTATGATAATGGAAAAGATTGAGGATGAGATTCGCAAAAGGGGCATCTCTAACGCCTACCTATCCTCGCAAGATCACGCAGTAGAGTTTTACAAATCGGTAGGATACACCCCCTACGGTGACTGGTACTACGACGAGCACTGCCTACACATGAAGATGAGAAAGAGTCTAACACAATGACCTATATTACAGAGTTTATCACAAAACACCAGTGGCAGATTCAGCTTTACGCTATAGCACTGCTGTTTATCTGGAATTTTATAGTATTTCTAACCTACCGAGCTGACAAACGTAGGTCGCTAAAGAAAAAATGGCGGATATCCGAAAAGACACTGCTACTAATGGGTTTATGCATGGGCAGTGTGGGCGCGATAGCCGGCTGTAATGTATTCCACCATAAGACCAAGGTGCTAAAATTTAGGGTGCTGTTACCTCTTTTTGTGGTACTAAACCTTTCGTTTATTGTGCTCATCTGGTATCTAGTAGGACGATTTTAAGTAATGGGGCTCTTTTTAAAGGAGAGCCCTTTTTTAGTTTAGGGGTAAAATAACCTAACTTAAAGTGCATTATGATATGAGATGTTAAAGATATAACCGTGATGTAATTGCATAAATATACTAAAAAAAGATAATAATGCAGTTAAATGAGAAAATATTTCAATTAACTGTTGACAAATCTTGATTTTAGCGTATAATAAAGATAGAGGTGAAATATTTATGCTATTACAATTTAATTTTAAAAATTACGCTTCATTTAGGGACGATACCACCTTAGACCTAAGCGCCACAAAAATATCTGAGTATTCAGACCGAATTATAACTATAGGAAATGAAAAAGTTTTACCAATAGCGGCAATCTTTGGAGCGAATGCCCACGGTAAATCAAACGTTTTGGAAGCGTTTAGATATATGTGTATGTATGTTATTCAATCCCTACATTTTTCTGATGATACAAACGATAAAGACCAAGAAAGCAGATTTTTAGAACCCAAACCATTCCTTTTCGATGAAGTCAGTAGAGAAGCTGAAAGCTCTTTTGAGATCTATTTTATCGATTCAAATGAGAATGGTGCAAAAACATACAATTATGGTTTTACTGTTAACAAGGATGGTGTTAATGAAGAATGGCTAAACTATAAATCTAAATCAGCTCGCGGAAAATTTAAAACAGTCTTTTACAGGAATGTATCCCAAAATGAGTTAGACTTGACAGGTATCCCCACTAAAAGCCAGGATAATATTAAGATAGCTTTAGAAAACAAGACATTGATAGTATCATTAGGTGCAAAGCTTAAGATTGCCAAGCTTAAACATATAAGAGACTGGTTCTTAAACGTTGAGTTGGCTGATTTTGGTGAGCCTATTGAAAACTTTTTTCTGTCACAACAGTTACCGCATGGCTTTGTTGAGGATAAAACCGTTCAGGATAAGGTTGTAAAGTATCTTTCAGCATTTGATAACCATATAGTAGGCTTCAATATAGAAACGTCATTAGGTGATGACAAAAAGAGGTATAAAATTGAAACAATTCATAAGATGGTAGACTCAGATAAAAGAGTTACAATTCCACTTCAATATGAGTCCTCTGGAACGCTTAAGATGTTTTCGTTATATCCAATGTTAGAGAGTGTACTAAGGACTGGTGGGGTATTTTTTATTGATGAACTAAACGCACGACTACACCCATTGCTTGTTAGAGCCTTTATAATAACTTTTTTAAACCCAGAAATCAATAAAAACAACGCTCAACTTATCTTTACTACCCATGACTCCTGGCAGTTACAAGGAAATGGTTTGAGGCGTGATGAAATTTGGTTTACAGAAAAGGACAGCAGTGGTAAATCTACCTTATATTCCCTTGCAGATTTTTTCAATGAAGGTGGCGTAAAGATTAGAAAGGATGAAAACTTTGAAAAAAACTATCTGCTAGGCAAATATGGAGCTATACCTACCTTAGGATATTTTGATATGTTTAAGGGGGAATAGTGTAAATGGATAATAAAAGAAATGGACAAAGAAAATCCAGAGAACAATTATCCAAACATCGCATACCGGAGTTAGGGTATTATTTCATTGTAACTGATACCAAAAAGACCGAACAGCTTTACCTAAATGGGTTAAGAGATTCTATACCAAAGGAGCTACAGTACAGATTAGTGATAAAAGTTGTCAAGACTGATACTTCAAAATTAGTTGAAGAGGCTTTAAGGTTAGCGGCTATAAACCCAAACTACAGTGAGCCTTGGATAGTATTTGACAGGGATCAGGTAAAAGACTTTGATAATATAATTCTACAAGCTAATCAAAGCGGTATTAAAGTCGGTTGGTCAAACCCTTGTATAGAAATATGGTTTAGCGCCTATCTTGGCGTTATGCCTACATATAAAGATTCTGTCGCTTGTTGTGATGGTTTTGAAAACGATTATAGAAAAGCTACTAAACAAAGGTATGATAAGTCGGATGCTGATATCTATAAAAAATTATGCAATTTTGGGGACGAAAAAACGGCAATTAAGCTTGCTGAGCAAAAGTTTAATGAGCAGATACGAAATGGATGTAATAAGCCATCAAAAATGTGCCCTGCAACAACGCTTTATCTGTTGGTTAAAGAGATAAGACAAAAGATAGCGGATAGAGTTTAGATATTAAATTCGCGATAAAATATACAACAATGGTTAACTACTAAAGTTTTAACGCTTGCACTCCCACCGCCCTATTATAGAGGTATACCCTCCTATAATGGGGCATACCTTTTACACTACACAAAACCGTGACTTTACCATAATCCCCATGCTTACACTAACCCTACCATGCACCTCAAAACCTCACCTGCCCTCGTTCAATCATTGTTAAACTTTTGTCAATCCATACAAAAGTTAAAACCTTTCGTAGAAAATGTTCTGTGGTATTGATGATTGACAATAATTTAACAATGTGCTATAATAATACCATAGAGAAAACCAAACAAGATAAACTACATAACTATTTGGTATACTACTATAATACTGTCAAATACTAAAGATACAACATGCTTTGACAGAAAACAGTCCATTAATATTAATACAGAGTAAAACACTTTGTGTTGGTAATACAAAACTTTAATAAATTTTGGAGGAAACGATGAGTAAAGAAACTAATCCTGTAGTAAAAGGCTCTGAACAGGCGGATACCGTGCGTACGTCGGACGCTATTCATACGGCGAACGCGAAAGACCCTGCATTTGTAGCGTCAATGATCGACGAGCTTGTAAAGAATGCCGAGAAGGCTCTTGCAGACTATATGAAGCTAGATCAAGAACAGGTTGATAAGATCGTCCACGAGATGTCTTTAGCCGGACTTGAAAATCATATGTACCTTGCAAAGCTAGCAGTAGATGAAACCGGCCGTGGTGTGTATGAAGATAAGATCATTAAGAACATGTTCTCAACCGAATACATCTACCACTCAATTAAATATCAAAAATCTGTTGGTATCATCGATGAAAATGAGATGGAAGGTTACGTTGAGGTAGCAGAGCCTGTAGGTATAGTTGCTGGGGTAACTCCTGTTACAAACCCAACCTCTACTACAATGTTTAAAGCGCTGATTACCGCTAAAACCAGAAACCCTATTATCTTTGCTTTCCACCCATCAGCACAAAAATGTTCCGCTGAATCTGCACGTATACTACGTGACGCGGCTGTAGCGGCAGGTGCACCTGAACACTGTATCCAATGGGTAAGCGTTCCTTCAATCGACGCGACCAACGCACTAATGAACAACCCTAAGGTATCTCTAATCCTTGCTACCGGTGGATCAGGAATGGTTAAATCTGCATATTCTGCTGGTAAACCGGCGCTTGGTGTTGGTCCTGGTAACGTACCATGTTACATCGACAAGACCGCTAACGTTGAAAGAGCGTGTACCGACCTTATGATGTCTAAAACCTTCGATAACGGTATGATCTGTGCTTCCGAGCAGGCAGTTATCGTGGATAAAGAGATTCAAGCACAGTTTGAAAGCTACATGAAGGACAACGCATGTTACTTCCTAAATGAAGAAGAGATCCAAAAGGTTACCGATTATGTGTACCCTGAAAAGCTAAACTCTGCGGTAGTTGGTATGCCTGCTGCATGGATCGCTGAAAAGGCGGGAGTTACCGTTCCTGCAGACACTAAGATCCTTATCGCTAGACTTCCAAAACCTAGCCGTGAGCATAAGCTATCCCTTGAAAAGTTATCCCCTGTTCTTGCTTACTTTGTAGTAAACGGCAAAGAACAAGGTTTTGAATACTCAAACCTAATGCTAGAGCTTGGCGGGCTTGGCCACTCTGCGGTAATCCACAGCTCCGATAACGAGGTATGCAAAGAGTTTGGTGAAGCTATGAAGGTTGGACGTGTTATCGCTAACTCACCTTCATCACAGGGTGCTATCGGTGATATCTACAACACCAACACCCCTTCACTAACATTAGGATGCGGATCGTTTGGTAAGAACTCTACTACCTCAAACGTTTCTTCTGTTAACCTAATTAACAAAAAGCGTATCGCACATAGGAGAACAAACATGCAATGGTTTAAAGTACCACCAAAAATCTTCTTTGAGAGTGACTCAATCCAGTATCTAGAAAAGATGCCGAACATCAGTCGTGCATTTATCGTAACCGACCCTATGATGGTTAAATTAGGATACGTTGAGAAGGTACTTTACTATTTAAGAAAACGTATCGAGTACTGCCATAGTGAAATCTACGCTGACGTTGAGCCGGATCCATCTGTTGAAACTATTATGCGTGGTGTGGAAGCTATGAAATCCTTCAACCCAGACGTTATCATAGCGCTAGGTGGTGGTTCTGCAATCGACGCGGCTAAGGGTATGTGGCTGTTCCATGAGCACCCTGAAACCTCTTTCGACGGACTTCGTCTAAAGTTCCTTGACATTAGAAAAAGAGCCTTCTCATTCCCTAAGCTTGGTACTAAAACCCAGATGGTAGCGATCCCTACAACCTCAGGTACAGGTTCAGAGGTTACAGGCTTCTCTGTTATCACCGACAAGACTAACGGTAACATTAAGTACCCGCTTGCCGACTACGAGTTAACTCCTGACGTTGCGATTATCGACCCTCAATTCGTTATGACCATGCCTAAGAGCATTACAGCGGATACAGGTCTAGACGTTTTAACCCACGCAATCGAAGCGTATGTATCGGTGCTAGCATCCGACTACACCGATGGTCTTGCAATACAGGCAATCGAGCTGGTATTTAAATATCTACCTCGTTCTTACAAAAACGGTAACGACTACGAAGCAAGAGAGAAGATGCATAACGCTTCTGCAATTGCAGGTATGGCATTTACAAATGCATTCCTTGGTATAAACCACTCAATGGCGCATAAGCTAGGCGGCGAATACCACATTCCACATGGTAGAGCGAATGCAATTCTACTTCCTTATGTTATCGAATACAACGCACAAAAACCAACTAAGTTTACAATCTTCCCTAAATATGAGAAGTTTATCGCTGATGAAAAGTATGCAAAGATAGCTAGATATCTTGGTCTAAAGGCTTCTACAACCGAAGAAGGGGTTAAATCTCTAATCGACGCTGTAAGAAACCTAATGAAAGAGCTTGGTATGCCAATGTCCATTAAGGAATGTGGAGTTAACGAGCATGTCTTTAACGAAAAGCTTGCAAAGCTTGCTGACCATGCGTTTGAAGACCAATGTACTACTGCAAACCCTCGTTACCCTCTAGTTTCTGAGATGATGGAGATCTACAAGAAAGCATATAAAGGCGCTAAATAATCTTAGATAACCGACTTATGAAGTATTAATTGAGCAACAAATTATTACGCACTATTGCTTTAGGGATAGCAATTGCCCAATTAATAGATAAACGCTAAAAGGATAGCAGAGTACCTCTACTCCGCAACAACACAGTAGACACTTTCGAGCAGTCTGCATGATTGCGGAGTAATGTATGAACTGCTATCCTTTTTTGCTAAAAAGGAGATAATAGAGAGTATGGACGTATTTGTATGTATAGGAAGCTCCTGCCACCTTAAAGGGTCGTATGACGTTATTAAGGGGTTTCAAGAGCTAGTTGCGGCGAATGATATGACCGATAGGATAAACCTAAACGCCTCATTCTGCCTAGGTGAATGCACCCATGGTGTCACTATAAAGGTGGACGACAGGATTATTACAGGGGTTAGAAAGGATAACATAACCGAAATATTTAACACCTATCTAAAGGAAACGATATGAGCATATTAAGACTAACAAAAGCAAACTGTAAAAACTGTTATAAATGCATTAGAAACTGCCCTATCAAGGCGATAGAGGTGGTGTGTGACCAGGCACAGATTATCGAGAAGGACTGTGTGCTCTGCGGTAGATGTGTGCAGGTATGTCCGCAAAACGCAAAGCACGTTAGAAACGATATCGACAGCGCAAAGGAATTAATCCAAAAGCATAAGCGGGTGGTAGCTTCGGTTGCCCCTTCATTTATCGCTAACTACGATGTTTTAGGGATAGAGCAGTTAAAGCAGTATCTGCTAAAGCTGGGGTTTGCCGATGTTGCAGAAACTGCGGTGGGTGCTAACATTGTAAAGCAGGAATATGAGCGGCTGGTTAGAGAGCGCTACTCCGATGTGATAATCTCCTCTTGCTGTTCTACCGTGGTAAAGCTAATCCAGAAGTACCACCCTACCGTGATACAGCATGTAGCTAAGGTTTTATCTCCTATGCAAGCCCACGGCAAGCTGCTTAAGGAGCAAGATCCCGACACAAAGGTGGTGTTTATCGGCCCTTGCTACTCTAAAAAGGACGAGGCAAAGGAGTATAACGGTACAATCGACTGTGTGTTAACCTTTGAGGAGCTTGATGAATGGCTTGCTAAAGAAGATATACATATAACCCCTGCTAACGATATTCAGCAGGATACACCTAATCGATATCTCTCAAGATTCTTCCCTATAACAGGGGGAATACTAAAAACTATGGAGAAAACCGACGATTACATGTACCTAACGGTGGACAGCATGAGCGGGTGTATTAAGGCGATTAAGGATATCGAAAACGGACTGCTAAAACGCTGTTTTATCGAGATGAGTGCCTGCGAGGGTAGCTGTGTTAACGGCCCTTCTATAACAAAGCAGTCAAATTCAATCCTCACCTCACAGGTGCGGGTGGACGAGATTTCCTATACAAAGGAAAAAACCGACTACGACATGACGGTAGGGTTTAACCTTGCAAAGCATATCCCAGATAAGTATGTGCAGATTATAACCCCAAGCAGTGAAGAGATAGATAAGATCCTAAAAAAGATGGGTAAAAAGACAAAGGACGACCAGTTAAACTGCGGATTCTGCGGTTACCCTACCTGTATCGACAAGGCAAGCGCTGTCTACTACGGCAAGGCGGACATTACCATGTGCCTTCCTTATATGAAGCAAAAAGCAGAAAGCTTTTCGGATACCATAGTAAACGCTACCCCAAATGCGATTATAACGGTGGATAACAACCTTAATATAATGCAGATGAACTTTGCCGCCGCTTCCCTATTTAACATTGTGGACTTTGATAACATCAAGGGTACAGCGGTTTCAAACTACCTAGACGAATTTGACTTTGTTAATGTTTTGACAAATGAACGCTCCATTAACGACCAAAAGATCTATCTTGTGGAGTACGACAAGGTGGTGGAGCAGTCGATTGTCTATAACCACGATAACAACATAATGATCTGCATAATGCGTGACGTTACCGAGCGGGAGAACGAGCAGGATACCCTAAAAAAAGCAAAGCAAAATGCGGCAGACCTTACCGATAAGGTAATCGAAAAGCATATGCGGGTGGTTCAAGAGATCGCTTCGCTTTTAGGCGAAACCACAGCCGAAACTAAGATAGCGCTGACAAAGCTTAAAAACACAGTGTTAAGGGATGAGTAGACGTGATGAGAAGAATATTTATGGAAAGCGGGTATGTAAGCCTTAACAAATACGGCGAACAGCTATGCGGGGATCGTGTGGTTACCATTAACGATGACGACTACAGCACCATTGTACTCTCCGACGGACTTGGCAGTGGTGTTAAGGCGAACATACTAGCGACACTTACAGCAAAGATTATCGCCACCATGATGGCAGAGCACATGCCGATAGAGGAATGTGTTGACACCATAGCAAAGACCCTCCCCGTATGCAGTGTGCGTCAGGTTGCCTACTCCACCTTTACCATCCTACAGGTGAGCAAGACTGGGGAAGCCTATCTGGTGCAGTTTGACAACCCTCGGGCGATACTGCTAATAAACGGAGAAAACTACGAATACCCCTCCACCCAGAAGATTATTAACGGTAAAACCATCTATGAATCCACCTTTAAGGCGAACACGGGGGATATGTTTATCCTCATGAGTGACGGGGTTATCCATGCGGGTGTGGGTAAGATACTAAACTTTGGTTGGCAACGTGAGAACATCGTTGACTTTGCAAAAAGCCGATACGACAGCGACATCTCCGCTAAGACGATGGCGGTAACCATAGGCGAGGCATGTCGTGACCTCTATCTTGACCACCCAGGGGACGACACCACCATAGCGGTGCTAAAGGTTAGAAAGCGTCAACAGGTTAACCTAATGATAGGCCCGCCCCTTAACAAGAGTGACGACGAAAAGACAATGCAGCTCTTCTTCTCAAAGGAGGGCAAGCGGATAGTCTGCGGGGGCACAACCTCTACACTGGTTAGCCGATACCTAAACTCCCCTATCGAAACCAAGATAGACTACGTAGACCCGTCAATCCCGCCAATGGGATATATCAAGGGGGTTGACCTTGTAACCGAGGGGGTTATCACCATCGGCAAGGTGCTTGAGGTTGCCAGAAAATACTCCTCCAGTACCGATCTGTCAATCTTCTGGAAGAACAAGAAGGACGGCGCTTCCCAGATCTGCGAAATGCTGTTTGAGGAGGCTACCGACATAAACTTCTTTGTAGGCAGAGCGATAAATCCCTCCCACCAAAACCCCGATCTTCCGATAAACATCGACATTAAGCTTAGGCTTATCGAGGATCTTGCCGTCTGCTTAGAGGAGATGGGCAAGAAGATTAAGATTAACTTTTACTAACTCAACCTTCGCTGTAGCACGGGCGGAGCAGAGCCCCGCCCTACGTTGGTTTG
>CAZAOY010000002.1:0-80216 GCA_964486925.1 uncultured Oscillospiraceae bacterium | reverse complement strand
AACTCAACCTTCGCTGTAGCACGGGCGGAGCAGAGCCCCGCCCTACGTTGGTTTGTACGTTTCACGTAGGTTTGTAGGTTGACCCATGTAGGGAACGCATTGCATGCGTTCCATGGTAATGCGTTGTGACTTGGTTTTTGTGGGTACACCCACGCGTTTCACCCACGTGGGCGTAGGGGCGCGCATTGCGCGTCAGGGTCGTGCTTTTCATTAAGGTTTGTGCGTGTCGTGGTGCGGGCGGAGCAGAGCCCCGCCCCTACGTTGGTTTGCATGTTTTACGTAGTTTTGTGTGACGAATTGGATAATAATTATCCATCATCAATTTTCAATTATCAATTGTCCAACACAGCTTGTTTGGTTAGTGAGGGTTCACTAGTTGAGTTAATAACTAACTGCTAAAAGGAGTGATTTCGTGAGAATATTTGATACAGCGGTTCAAGAATTAAAGTACAAGGTACTAAAAGAGGTTGCAAAGATCGCCTTTAACGACGAGCTAAACGGCCGTGCAATGCTTAACATCTCAAAGACCATTGTACCAGGGCCTAATGCGACCATGCGGTGTTGCATACATAAAGAGCGAGCTATCGTAAACGATCGGATTAAGGTGGCTTTAGGCGGGGACACCTCCACCGACAGCGTTATCGAGGTTATGGAGAATGCTTGTGACGAATGTCCTGTCAGCCATTTTGAGGTAGGTAATGCCTGTAGGGGTTGTATTGCAAAGCGGTGTATCAGCGTCTGCCCTAAAAACGCTATTACCGTAAAGGATCAAAAGGCGGTAATCGACAGCGACGCTTGTGTTGAATGTGGTAGGTGTATGGGGGTTTGCCCGTACAACGCTATCTCTAAATCTGAGCGGCCTTGTGAGCGCGCTTGTAAGGTTTCGGCAATTACTATGGATAAAAATAACAAGGCACAGATTAACGAGGATAAATGTATCTCCTGTGGTGCTTGTGTATACCAGTGTCCATTTGGAGCGATTGCGGACAAGTCCTATATTACCGATGTAATCGATCTGATAAAACGGTCGGACAACAACAAAAGCTACAAGGTTCATGCGGTTATCGCCCCTGCAATCGTCAGCCAGTTTAGCTATGCAAAGATTGGACAGGTGGTAAGCGGGATTAAACAGCTTGGATTTTTCAGCGTGGTAGAAGCGGCACTTGGAGCGGATATGGTAGCCTACAAGGAGGCGGCAGAGCTAAAAGAAAAAGGCTTTCTAACCAGCTCTTGTTGCCCTGCGTTTGTGGAATATGTAGAGAAAGCCTTCCCCGACATGGTAAAGCATGTGTCCCACAACATCTCCCCTATGGCGCAGATATCCGAATATATTAAACGTGCCGACCCTAACTGCAAGGTGGTGTTTATCGGCCCTTGTACCGCAAAGAAGAAGGAGATAAAACGAGATCGGATAAAGGATATCGTAGACAGTGTTCTAACCTTTGAGGAGCTTCAAGCACTACTGGACAGCCGAGATATCCCAGTTGAAACGCTAGAGGAGGAGGTGCTAGACAACGCTTCCTACTACGGCAGGGTGTTCGCACGAAGCGGCGGGTTAACCGTTGCGGTAGAACAGGCTCTAACCGAGCTTAAGACCGACGAGAACGACGACTTTAAGTTAAACCCAATTGCCTGCAACGGCATAACCGAATGCAGATCAGCGTTACTGCGGGCGTCAAAAGGAGTACTGCCAAACAACTTTATCGAAGGTATGGCTTGCGAGGGCGGTTGTATCGGCGGTGCGGCATGTTTAACCCACGGCCCTAAGGATAAAACCGAGGTGGACAGGTACGGCGCTATGACAAAAGAAAAGACCATTACCGAGTCAATCCACGTACTTAAATTTATCCACTAACTGTCAATAGTTTTAATAAATCGCCATATTTCTACTCTAATTCAACACATTAAAGCAACGATATATGCAATATAGATAGATTTGGAATAAATTTTAGGTTAAAAGATATAATTTATAAAAAATGCTTGACATTTCCTCATAAATAGTGTATCATTAATATAGAAGTAATACTTAAGTGAATTAAGATCCGTTGATATCTGTCATTTTAGTATGACAGATTTTAATGTTTTTAAAAGGTAAACTTTATGTAAATGGAGTATATTAATGGTACATCTGCCATTTGAGAGCGATCTATCAGCTTTAGAGGATAACGAGCTAATCGATCTTTGCAGATCCAAAGATTGTGATCTACAAGGTAGAGAGGTTATAGCTCTAAATCAGCTGATTAGCCGATACAAAGGTCTAATCGAAAAGAAGGTATCCCCCTATCGCACTGCCTCATATGCGGATGATATTCGACAGGAAGCCTATCTAGGACTTGTTGATGCGATATTCTCCTTTGACAGCTCCAAGGAAGTGTTGTTCTATACATACGCAAACGTTTGTATCAGCAATAAGGTAAAGAATTTCTTCCTAAAGCGATCCACCAACAAGGAAAGGTTTTACACTAATGCGCTGTCACTAGATGACGTTCATGATCTGTCCTTTGCCAGTAACAGTAGTAACTCCCTAAATCCCGAGCATATCTACATCGAACAGGAGAGCTACAAGGGGCTTATCGCTACCATCTTCGACAAGCTGTCACGTCTTGAGAAAGCGGTATTAATCCTACATCTTAAAAATTACTCCTACAAAGAAATCTCTTCTATCCTAGAGATCCCCATTAAATCGGTTGACAACGCTCTAAGGCGTGCCAAATCAAAACTAAAGTCAGATTCCTAAAGTGTACCATCTTTCGAGGGTGCGGTGCTTTGGGTGAAGGCGGATCTCGTGCGATCATGCCCATGCAATACTCATTATCCGTAGTCCTAATAGATAGAGATTATGCGATATACTACTATGTTTATATTGGGAAGCTTCCCAATTATATATATGCCCTGCTAGCTTAACTAAGAGCGTTGGTTGTGTTTGTGACCTCTCCACGTCGTTACTATAACACCAATTGTAATCAAAGGTGTCGGTTTTATCCCGTCAACGGGCAAAAAAATATTAATCCTAAGTGAGGTAAAGAAAATGTTTCAAGACAAAACCCTAGTATGTAAAGATTGTGGAGCTGAATTCGTATTCACAGCTGGTGAACAAGAATTCTACGCGGAAAAAGGTTTCGAAAACGAACCACAAAGATGTAAAGATTGCCGTAGCAATCGCAAAGCTGGTGCTAAACCACAAAGAGAGATGTTCACAGCTAACTGTGCATCTTGTGGCGCAGAAGCTAAAGTTCCTTTTAGACCTAGAGAAGACAGACCTGTATACTGCAGCGACTGCTTCGCTAAAATGAGAGGTTAATCGTTTTACGATAATTTACAGTAGAAATCCCCGCTTTATGCGGGGATTTCTATTATACTCGGACACATCAAAGCAGAATAAAACAGGATTTAATCCAATTTATATGCTATTATAGATATATCGATAATAGCTACATCCATTAGAGAAGGGGGCGACAGCATGGACTGGATAAGCGGCATAAACCAAGCACTAAGGTATATTGAGGACAACATCTGCGAGGACTTTGTGGTAGAGGATATCTCAAAGCATATCTACCTATCAGCCTCTCACTTTCAAAGGGTATTTAACATCCTGACAGGTATAACTGTAGGAGAATACGTCAGAAACAGGCGTTTATCCCTTGCGGGGAGTGATCTGGCTAACAAAGGTGCTAAGGTGATAGATACCGCACTAAAGTTTTCATATGACTCCCCCGAAAGCTTTACAAAAGCTTTCACAAGGTTTCATGGCATAACCCCCACTGCGGCTAAAAAGGATGGAGCTATCCTTCGATCATTCGTTCCCATCGTAATTAAGCTTAAATTGGAAGGCGGTAGTTTTATGGATTACAGTATACAAACAAAAGACAAGTTTGACGTTTTTGGTATGAAAAGAACCTTTACTCTAGAAAATTCACAGACAGAGATCCCCAATTTTTGGAAGGAATACTATGAAAAGGGTTACGGCAAGGTAGCTTGCGGTGTCTTTGGAATCTGTCATGAAGCAGAAGGTGATAGCTTTAACTACAGCATAGCAGACCCATATAAAGAGGGTCAGGAGATCCCGGAAGGGTTTGAGAAGTTTACCATCCCTGCCGCTACCTGGGCGGTATTTAAATGTGTAGGTCCTATGCCAAACGCAATACAGGATATGTGGCATAGGGTGTACAGCGAATGGCTTCCAACCTCCGACTACGAGATTGTTCCGTGTTTTGACATCGAGATGTACACAAACGGTGATTCAACCTCCGCCGACTATGTAAGCGAGATCTGGATTGCGGTAAAGAAGAAAGGTTAGCCTAAGCGAAAGATAAGCTAACGAAATGTAAGTCTATACTAATCCATCGTGTCTGCACGATAACGGGCAAAGTCCGTGCAGACACATATAAAACTATCCGTCTACACCTATGGTGCAGGCGGATAGTTTTATATACTGTCGCCAACAAGCACAGGGATACCCCCAAATAAATATATTCGTATAAAATTTTCACTTGACAAATGATACTAAATATGATACTATATCTATAATAGGTGGTGTATAAATGGCAGGGATTGATAAAATAATAGATAAAATGAAACGACAACCTAACGGCATTAGAATGGCTGAAGCTGACAGGGTTTTAACTTCCCACGGATACAAGCTTGACCGTCAAAAAGGCTCACATTGCCATTACATTAATACAAAAGGCGATGTAATTACCATAAAAAATGAAACTCCGCTCAAAGCGGTTTATGTCAAAGATATTTTAAGCAGAATAAAATAACAAGGGGTGTATTTATGAGCGTACAAGAATATATGCAGCTGCCTTACAACTATATAATCAAGCCAATTACAGACGAAAGCGGAAGGTATTTCCACGGCACAGTTTTGGAACTTGACGGCTGTCAAAGCACAGGTGATACCTTTGAAGAAGCCTATCGTGACCTAATGGAAGCGATGGAGGGTTATATTGAAACAAAGCTTGCTAACGATATTGCAATCCCAAAGCCACTTGAAACAGATAGATATAATGGTAAATTTGTAGTGCGGTTACCAAAATCTCTGCATAAGCGTCTTGTAATTGAAGCGAAAAAAGAGGGTGTTTCGCTAAATCAGTATGCACTATATAAGCTTAGTAACTAACCAAAAATAGCGACTGCGTTTTGAAAGCGGTCGCTATTTTGTTTAGCACTACTAATTTATAACAAACGATACCCCAAGTTTATCTGCCTATACCGGCCTAAAACATTAACTCCGTCTATAACCTCAATGTTAGAGTTTGAAAAGCTAATGCAGTACCTATCATCCGACCGTAAGTCCTCGTCGTCACGTGGTAATCTAACCCCTATTATAGGGTTTTTGCCGTTAAGCTTTACCGAAACCTCCGCCCTTAGGGTGGTATTGTTTCCCGGTGATAGGGCTGTATCGTCAAACTTCATGGGGTAGGCGGTTTTATTATCGCCGTCTATTACCACAAGCTCCGCACCAAACGGCTGTACCAGACTGCTAAAGCCATCGTTATACACCTTCACTGTCACAATAAAGGTGTGGCTGTCGGTAATCCGCTTTGGAAGCTTTGCCTTCTCTACCATAATCCGATACCCTAGCCTACTGCCTACCTCATCATAAAAGCTTCTGCCGCTGTACATATACTGCGCCCAGTAGCTTAGCACCTCTTTATTGTACTCGTTGTTAAGGTAGGTAAGCTTTAGCTTGCTAAACTCCTCTAATGCATTGTCGGGAGAGGTGTAGTCGCTTAAGGTTGGCATCTCTCCCCCATTTGCTACCCTTGCCTGTCGGTTGTACAGATACAAAAGTTCATCACTTCGGCTGTACCCCTCGCTTTGATAGGTTCCCATATCGGTGTCGCTTGATAGAAGTGCATCGTTATGCACCGCAATTCTGGCAAGCTCCACCCGCTTTTCATCAAGCTGTCTTACAAAGCTAGGTCGGCGAAGAGCGATAGAGATAGGCTCTGGTACAGCGCTACAAAGCTTTGATACAATCTCATTCACCACCCACCGTGGAATATTCCCCCTGCTGTCCGCTAAGCTTGTGCTATGCCATTCCCCCCACGGCCCTAAAAAACCCGCCTGCACCGACAGTATTATCGCCTTGTGCTTATTAAGGATTGGCGACAGCTGGTCTATATGCCCCAGTATCCGCTTGATATCGGAAGGGTCCTTCCTCTTATACTCCTCTGAAAACCCATAAGCCGCCCGAAACACCACCGACAACCCAAAGCTTCTAGCCTTCTGAAAGGATCGATCCAGCTCATCAAGCCTTTCCTTTGAGATATCGCTATCCACAAAATCCTTTAGATCCAACGTTAGCAGTACCACCGAAATTCCCTTATCAGACAGTCCCTCAAACTGGGGATCTCCCCCCTCGCTCTGAAACTGGGAATAGTACCCCTTAGCAGGATTTGTCACCCTCTTATACCCCGATGAAAAGTTTACCTCGGTATAGCTACCAAACCAAAAAAAGTTAAACAGCAGTAACACCCCCGCTATCAAGATTAAGGCTAGGATAACATCCACCACAAAGCGAACCCTCTTAGCCACGTTACCCTCACCCCCTAAAACCTACAATTTAATTGGGCAACAAGATGCTACGTGGTACTATATTGTTGATCGATTGCCCAATAAAGATATGATACGCTATCCTAAGACAGATATAACCCTAAATCTACACCGACTGTCCCTTTATTAAAGACAGTTTAGGGGTTATAAGGTTAAACCGTGAGGTAAAGCTAACCTCAATCTCACTACCGTCTTGACTGGTGGAGAATGATATCTTAATCCTATGCGGAGCGTTTAACAGCCTGCACTGGATAACCAACCTTTCCCCCTTAACGGTGTAGCAGGATACCATCTCTACCCGCTCGAATAGTGATGATTCCATTATATCCATAAGCTTTGGTTTTATAGCCGCCGATTCAATCTGGCTATACTGCCAGTTACCGCTACCGGCTTCGATACTCTGCTCCCTTGTTCCATCGCTAAAGATAAAGCTAAGGGTGTTATCCTCTGATCTATAAAACCTTATAAGGGTTATCCCCGCCGCATTATCCTCTAAGCGATATACCCTATCAAGCCCAGCAAAGTCTTTTGCATTTACTGGCAAGGTTTCATAGCTAAAGATACAGTCATCGGTAGCTATCTCCTCATCCACGCTGTCGCAGTCCCTTAAAAGCTTGAGTAACATATCAATCTCACACTGCATATCTGTAGTTTCAGCACGTACAGCCACGACGGTGTTATCCTCCGGAAATACCATACAAAGCTGTCCGAACGCCCCGTCACCCCTGTATCCGCCCTCGCTGTTCATCCAAAACTGATATCCATACCCGCTCTGCCAGTCGGGAGTACCGTTAGAGGTGGTGTCCGATACGATGGAGGTAGCGCTAGCGATCCACTCCTTTGAGATAATCTGCCTACCCTGCCAGACCCCATTATTTAGGTATAATAACCCTAGCTTTACCATATCATCACTCGAGATACAAAGCTCCGCACCACCCATGCTAACCTCGCCCCCACGTTTAGGCCAGTAGGCATTAACGATACCAAGCGGTTTAAACAGCTTTATAATAAGATAATCAAGCAGACTAAGCCCCGTTACCTTCGTAATAATAGCGGATAACATATAACTAGCGCCGGTATTGTACGCAAACTTACTACCGGGCAGATTCTGCACAGGTTCTGCCAAAAACGCCTTAACCCCATCATCCGAGCCATACATATGAGACATAACACAGCTGTCGTGACCCGTATTCATAGATAGAAGATGTTTTACCCTCATGCACGACAGATTCTCACTAACCTCACTCGGTAGCTTATCACCAAAAAAATCCACCACCCTGTCCTCTACTGTAATTAACCCCGAATCCACAGCAATGCCAACAGCCGTAGAAGCAAAGCTTTTGCTAAATGAGTAGATCTCGCTCTTTATCCCGCAGTCGTAAGGCGATGGCGCAAACCTTAACAAAAGCTCGTTGTTACGATAGATCTGTATGTTATAGATATCATTACCTGCCTTTACATTCTCCTCAAAATAGCTTTTAAGCGCTCTGCGGTTAAACCCGCTCTTTATGTAATTTTCACCCATTATTAGTAACCTCACAATCATTTAATCTCGTGGGATACAAAAAGTATCCCAATGGATACAGAAGATACCCAAATTTTCTTTTTCATTAATGTAACACATAATTACTCGAAAGTCAAGACGTTTTTTCCAAAACCATAAAATGTTGTAATTATAAATACCAAAAAACTATTGACTTTTCGTTAATATTGTGATATATTGATAGTACGGTAATAAAACTATCTGTTTAAACCAAAGTTTTTGGGAGGTAGGAAGTTTGGGGGTAACGGCTTAGATGGTTGTGACGATTAAAGATGTTGCTAAACATGCGGGGGTTTCGATAGGAACGGTATCGCGTGCTTTAAACAACTATTCTGACATATCAGAAAAAACTAAAAATCGTATTCTAAAATCTGTACAAGAGCTAGGTTACACCAGAAACCTAATCGGCAGAGGACTATCCTCTAAAGAACCAACCTACATAGGCGTCATTATCTCGGGGCTACTAGACAGTAGCAGGTACGATAACCACTGGTCGCTAATCCTTCAAGGGGTATACCGATATGCCTTTGAGGTAGGTTTGGAGGTTTCGGTCTACGCTACCGACTCATCCCATCAAAAGCAGAAATCCTACGCTTCCTTTTGTAAGGAACGTAACATTGCCGGGGTAATACTTAGTGGTATTACCACCACCGACGAATACTTTAAAGAACTGGTTCAGTCCTCTATTCCTTGTGTTGTACTGGATGTACCTGTTGTGGCTAATATGGTCGCCTGCGTATCTATCGATAACATTGCTGCAATGCGGGATATGATGGAGCTTTTGATATCCAAAGGTAACAAACGGTTTTGCGTTGTTTCGGGCAAAAAGAATGCTGTCGTGGCTTTAGAGCGTATGGCAGGCATACAAAACACCTTAAGGGATCATGACATTCCATTGTTAACAAACAACGTCCTTTACTGTGACTTTAGTGAGGAGATAGCTTACGAACAGGTAAGAGCATTTATTAAATCCAATAAAAAGTCGGTTGACACCTTTGTCTGCATGAGCGACATTATGGCGGTTGGCGCTATACGTGCCATACAGGACGAAGGATACTCCGTACCCGAGGATTTTAACGTCACAGGATTTGATGACATACCACTAGCCTCCTACTTTAACCCATCGCTTACTACTATAAAGCAGGATGTTTCTTTAGGCGGATACGAAGGTGCTAAGCTATTAAGAAGGATTATGGGTGATATCTCTAATGTGGATAGGTTACTCCTAAACCATTCACTCGTTGTTCGAGGTAGCGTTAAGATATAATGCGCACAAATCATAGCTTGGCTATTTTTTGTCCGCATTTACAAAAACGATTTTGCGAAAACGTTTTTGAAAATACCTAATATTTACCATTGAAAGAGGTGATAAAGCTAATTAAAAAGCCAAAAATTAAATAAAGAAAGGTTGATCACAGTGGCAAAAAATACTATTAGAAAAGAAACATTCCTATCCGAGATGAAGCGAAATTGGGGATACTACCTTATGATTGTGCCAGCGGCGGCGATACTGTTTCTATTTGCGTATCTTCCCCTACCCGGTATAATCGTTGCGTTTCAAAACTTCAACTTTGTAGACAAATTCCAAAGTGAATTTGTTGGGCTTGACAACTTTAAATTCTACTTTTCTAGCGTTTACTTTGCAAGAACAACACTAAATACCATATTCCTAAATGCAGCCAGTATAGTACTGGGAACATTTATCAGTGTATCGGTAGCGATAATACTAAATGAAATCCGTAACGGCGTGGCAAAGAAATTCTATCAGAATGCAATGTTTTTACCATACTTCTTCTCTGCGGTTGTTATCGGGAAGCTTGTTACAAAGATTGTATTCTCCGACCAGATGGGTATTGCAAACCAGATCGTAGCGTTATTTGGAGGAGATCCTATAGTATGGTCACAGATAGCAGAACCATGGCCTTGGATTATTATCTTTACCGGTATATGGAAGGGTACGGGTTACTCCTCAATAGTATACCTTGCAAGCATTACAGGTATCGATGAACAGCTATACGAAGCGGCGTCACTAGACGGTGCTACACGTTGGCAACAGATTAAGGCTATAACCCTTCCAATGCTTACCCCTACTATTATAACACTACTTTTATTAAGTATTGGTGGTATGCTCCGAGGAGATTTTGGAACAATATACTCCATTATCGGCGATAACGGTCTACTATTTAAGTACACCGATGTTATCGACACCTACATATTCCGTGCTATTAAGCAAGCGGCAGACTTTGGCCCTACAGCGGCGGTAAGCTTGTATCAATCGGTGGTAGGATTTATCCTTGTTTGGGGCTCTAATCAGCTAGTTAAGCTTTACGATAAGGATAGCGCTCTGTTCTAAAAAAATACAAAGGAGTAATCGTATGAATCAAATCAAAGATAAAAACGAGACACTGGTTCAGGTTATACTAAATATAATCCTGTTTATAGGTGCTTTTATCTGTCTTTACCCAATAGTGCTGACACTAATGGTATCCTTTAGCAGTGAGATGAGCGTTGTAAAGAACGGTTATCAGCTAATACCTGAAGAATTTTCTTTACAGTCATACAAGCTGGTGTTTCAGGATAGTTCAATCTATTCTGCATACGGTGTATCGATAGTTGTTACGGTAGTGGGTACTGTGCTATCACTGATTGCATGTGGTATGGCGGGTTATGCCCTATCAATCCAACGTGTTAAATACAGAGATAAAATCTCGATGTTCTTCTACATACCAATGGTTTTCAGCGCGGGTCTTTTACCGTGGTATCTGGTATGTACACAGGTTTTAAAGCTAACCGACTCAATCTGGGCGTTAATACTACCAATGCTTGTTTCACCGTTTAACGTTTTCTTAATGAGAAACTACTTTAAAACCATCCCGCCTTCACTTGTTGAAAGCGCAGAGATTGACGGATGTTCAATCCTAAAGACATTCTTCTCAATCATCCTTCCGCTTTCTACCCCAATCCTTGCGACGGTATCGCTATTTATAGGACTAGGGTACTGGAATGACTGGGGTCTTGCGCTATGGTTTATCAATGACAAAACCCTATATCCACTACAGTACATGCTGTATCGTATCCAGTCGATTATCGACTTTATACGCCAGAATGGGTCGATGGGTAACATTGAAATCCCGGCACAAACCTTCCAGATCGCAACACTATTTATCACTATCGGACCGATCGTACTACTATATCCATTCGTTCAAAAATACTTTGTTAAAGGTATTATGGTTGGTGCGGTTAAGGGTTAACTTCATAACTTTATTGGTTTTGCCTACCAAGGCATATTCATAAATTTAATTCCAAAGGAGAGTAAACATGAAATTTAAGAAACTATCAGCATTTTTGATTGCGGCTTCACTAGCTGCAACAGCACTTGCAGGATGTGGCTCTAGTAGCTCTAGCAGCTCTGGAAGTTCTAGCAGTGCGGCAGGTGAAGGCAGCTCATCAAAAGCAAATGGCGGTGAGGTTGTAAACCTAACAGCAATCTTCCCTGGTACTGAATCTAGCGGAGCGGCGGCTGTAACTAAAGCTGTAAATGAAAAGCTGGTTGCAGACGGACTTAACATTAACGTTACCGTTAAGTTTGCAGATGACTACTGGAACAAGCTAGCACTTGATACCGCAGGCGGTACTGTATACGATATCGCTTGGGCACATGCTTCTACCCTATCAGACCTAGTAGCTAAGAAGGTTTATCAGCCTATCGACGAAGCGTTTGCACAAAACGGCGCTGACCTTAAGGCAAATACCCCTGACTACATCCTAAAGGGTGGTATGGTTAACGGTAAGCTTTACGCTTTCCCTCGTGTTATCCCAATGACCGACTTTGCAAGTACTTTTGACATCCGTGGTGATCTAAGAGAAAAATACAACATCGAACCAATTACCACTGTCGAAGGTATGGAAAAATATCTTGAAGCAATCGTTAAAAACGAAAAAGATATGATCCCTATGTGTGCAGTAAACTTTAATCAGTTTATGCCAGTATACGCAAACTACTTCTACCCTATCGGTGACGGTAGTGCACGTCCAATCTATGTAGATCCTGCTGATAACAAGGTATACTCTACTGTAGGATCTGAAGGCTTTACAAAGGCTTACACTAAGATTAAAGAATGGCGTGACAAAGGTTATATCGCAGCTGACACCACTAAGGTTGAAAGCCCTGATACAGGATTTGACTACGGTCAGGTTGCGGCAGTTCCTTCAAACGCTATGAGAGCTTCTGAACGTATCGACACCTTCCTAGGTAACGTACCGGATGGTAAGGTTGAAACAGTTAAGTTCACTCCGGAGGTTAGCAGAATCTTCCTTGCAGGGGATAACATGCTAGCAGTTCCTTCTTCAAGCAAGAACCCTAATGAAGCAGTAGCTTTCATTAACTGGATTAAGAAGGATCAAGCAAACTACGATCTATGGTCATACGGTGTTGAAGGCGTTAACTACAAGCTAGCTGATGGTGCTGTTGATGTAAGCGCTACTGCTGATGCGGACAAGTACAACATGAACACCTGGATGTGGAATGATATCCGTCTAGCACGTTTCTCTGCAAAATACCCTAAATCAGACATTGAAATGCTAAAGAACTGGGATAAGGATTCCGAAGTTACTAAGTTTGTTGGTTTTGTATACGACCAAAGCAAGACTAAAGCACAGGTTAGCCAGATCGGCGTTGTAATGGACGAATATATGGAAAACCTAGGCAAGGGCGTTATCGACATCAACAAGGTTAATGACGAATTTAAGAAAAAACTTGATGCGGCTGGACTTCAGGATCTAATTGCTGAAGCTCAAACTCAGATCGATGCATGGATCGCGGCTCAATAAGGTTTAAAAACAAGAACAATAATAAATTAATCTAGTCATTCCCCTGTCATAATTTAAAGTGATTATGACAGGGGATTGGACATATAGGGAGTTAAAATGATTAAAAACGGACATGATGAGCATTTTTTCGACATAAAAATCGACAGTACAAACAATAGAAAGTACCAGTATGCTACCTCAGGTGAAGGATGTAAAACCATCGGCTGGCAGGACGGTAACTTTTACGATTTCGGCCATCACCTACCCGATGAGATGGGCGGTGTCTGGACACATCCAATAAAGGTAGCGGACGGATTTTGGCTAGGGGTAAACGGTAGCTTTGATAAAGCCTCCTCCTATAAAACCCTACCGTACGGCAACGAGTTTTTGTATAACTCTAACGGTATCGAGTACACAAGGTTTCAGTACTCCCCTGATAACGCTCGCGGGGTGGTGGTGCGTTACACCTTTAACAGCAGTACTCCTACTACAATTAACCTTGATTTTGTGGTTAACTTTGATATCCTGCCTGTCTGGTACTCTAAAGAGAGCGGGATAGAGGACTGCGAGGATTCTGCCGAGGTAGAGGGTGGATACGTTATCGCTAAGGATAACGGACATAACTGGTTTGGCGGGGTAGGTAGCAGTGTTAATACCAAGGCTATTATCTCTAAAGAGCAGTTTTCCCCTCACAAAACTAAAAGCAATGGTGTAAGTGCTAAGCTTTCCTCTACCATAACTATTGATGGCGAAACCTCCGTTTACTACTACATAGCAGGGTCTTTTACCACAAAGGATCAGCTGCTTTGTGAGCTTGAAACCCTAAAGGACACCTCCCTATTACAGGTTAAGATTGATCGCTACAAAGATATTGATTTGCAGACAAAGCTAACCACAAGCGATAAAGAGTTTGATAACATCTTTAAATGGGTAAAGTTTAATACCGACTGGTTAATCAGCGACTGCGGGGAGTACGGCAGAGCGCTATCGGCAGGTGCTCCGGAATACCTATGGTGGTTTGGTTGTGATAATTCTTACTCGATACAGGGACTTTTAGCAATGGGTGAGTTTACCCTTGCAAAGCAAACTCTAAAGCTACTACACGATTATAGCGTATCCCACAACAATAACGGACGAATCGTCCACGAGATTACCAGTAACGGTAAAATCTCAAACCCAGGAAACAGCCAAGAAACCGCCCACTACATCACAGCGGTGTACAACTACCTACGTTGGACAGGAGATATCGATACCGTAAGGGAGCTTTACGACTACTGCGAAAAGGGTATCCACTGGCTACTGGATATAATGGATAAGGATAACGACCTATTACCTAGCGGATACGGTATTATCGAGATACAAGGCCTTAGCGCAGAGCTTATCGACACCGCTGTCTACACCTGTAAGGCGCTGTATGACATGGCAGACATGGCAAAGCTGTTTTCCAAGGATAGCAAGTGGTATCTAACCACCGCTAACAAGCTAAAAGAGATAATAAACACCCGCCTATGGGACGATGAGCAGGGTACCTTTATAGACGCAGTCGGAACACCATCCGAGATAATCCGCAGTATCGAGATACTACAGCATGACGAGCGTTATACAGGTACAATCACCCCTGTATACAACCGGTACCTTGAAAATCTAAAGGATAGGATGAAAACCCTACCACAAGATGAAGATACCCCTGTGGTAATCAACAAAAACTGGGTTATCCTAATCCCGATGGAAACGCTAATCGCTACTAAAGAGCATACAGACCGTGCACTAGATGTAATGGACTCGGATGAATATATCGGTGAATACGGCACATACCTAGCAGGATTTATGCACGCTAACACCATGACCATCTCTACAGGGGTTCACGCAGTAGCGCTAGGACGAAACGGCAGAACCGACAGCGCTCTTGCACTGCTAAAACGCATGTGCAAAACCTTCTCTCTGGTAATGCCAAACTCCATTACCGAGATGTCACCTGACTACGGCTGTTTTACCCAAGCTTGGACGGTGTATTCTATGTTAGTTCCGGTTGTAGAATGCTTTGCGGGGATTAATCCACAGCTTATCAGCAATACTATAGTTATTAAACCAGCAGTACCAAAGGAATGGAACAGTATGGAGCTTAAAAACATCCGTGTGGGTGAAGCTACAATCGACTTTAGCTACAAGAACGGTGTATATGATGTTAAGGTTTCGAGTGACTGTCCATATACAGTAAAGCTTGTGACCGATAAAGAGATTATAATTAATAAAGGAAGGTAGATTAACTATGGCAAATAACGAATACATCTATAAAGAAAGTTCCCTTGATAGATCCGCATTTAAAAAGAATGAAACGCTCTTTACCCTAGCAAATGGTTATATCGGGTTTAGAGGTAACTTTGAGGAGGGCTGTAACGACCCTAAAATATCTACAGACGGAACCTATCTAAATGGTTTTTATGAAAGCGAGAAGATTCTATACGGTGAAAGTGCTTATGGTTTCCCCGATAAGGGGCAGACACTGCTAAACGTGATCGACGCAAAGCCTATTAAGATGTCGGTTGACGGCGAGGTAGTGGATCTGTTTTCGTCTAAGCTTAGCGACTACAGCCGTGAGCTTGATATGCAGGGTGGGGTGCTAACCCGTAGCGTGACTGTGACGTTAGGTAGCGGCAAAAAGCTAAAGCTTTGCAGTACCCGCCTAGTTAGCATGACCCGCCAGTCGATTGCGGCGATTAGCTACAGCGTTACCCCGCTTAACTTCTCGGGTGAGGTTACCATAACCTCTGCCATTAACGGTAACGTTACCAACATGGTAGCGGAGGATGATCCTCGTGTAGGTGCGGGCTTTAGCGGTCGTGTCCTCTCCCCTACCACGGTTAAGGCTAACGGCGCTGACCTCTCGATCTCCTCCATCACCAAAAATACTAAATTCACCGTACACTGCCTTGTACACCATGAGGTTAGCGCTGATTGTACTATCACAGCAGAAACCGATACCCTTGAGGTTCGCACCATAATAAAGCCAAATTTAACACAGGATAACACCTTTACCCTAACAAAGCTAATCGCCTACAGCGACGACCGCTTTACCGATACAAACAAAGCCTACCAGTCGGCGGTACAAGCACTAGAGGACGCTAAAGCTGTCGGTTTTGATACCCTAATAACCGAACAACGTGGATACTATGACGAGTTTTGGCAGGGTGCGGCGGTTGAGATTAAGGGGAATGACACCCTAAACTGCGCTATGAAGCTTAATGTGTTCCACCTACTACAGTCGGTAGGACGTGACGGTCATACAAACATCGCCGCTAAGGGACTTACGGGCGAAGGCTACGAAGGCCACTACTTCTGGGATACCGAAACCTACATCCTACCGTTCTTCCTACACACCGACCCTAGTATTAGCAAAAAGCTACTGGAGTACCGATACAACATCCTACCAAAGGCAAGAAACCGTGCAAGAGAGATGGCGCACGATATCGGTGCATTATACCCATGGCGCACCATCGACGGTGATGAATGCTCCGCCTACTTCCCTGCGGGAACGGCACAGTACCATATTAATGCCGACGTAGTGTTTGCGCTAAAACGCTACTACCTTGCAACCAACGACAACGACTTTATGGTAAAGATGGGTTGCGAAATCCTAGCGGAAACCGCACGTCTATGGAACGACCTAGGCTCATACATCCCTACAAAGGGTGGCAAATTCTGCATAAACTGCGTTACAGGGCCTGATGAATATACAGCGATTGTAAACAACAACTTCTATACAAACCTACTGGCAAGCGAAAATCTGCTCTTTGCCGCAGATATGCTAGAAAAGCTAAAATCAGAGGATGAAGCCGCCTACAAAGCACTTGCGGATAAAATCTCACTAAAGAATCATGAGTTGTCAGAGTGGCGTAAAGCGGGCGAGAACATCTATCTTCCGTACGATGAGAAGCTAGGGATTAACCTTCAAGACGACAGCTTTTTGGATAAAGCGCCGTGGGACTTTGCAAACACCCCTAAAGAGAACTACCCACTGCTAATCCACTACCACCCGCTTGTTATCTACCGTCATCAGGTCTGCAAACAGGCTGATACAGTGCTTGCGGAGTTTTTATGCAGCAGTAAGTTTACAAAGGAGCAAAAGGCACGTGACTACGACTTCTATGAGCCGTTAACCACCCACGACAGCTCACTCTCCGCCGCTATCTTCTCGATAGTAGCCTGCGAGATCGGCAGAACCAACGACGCCTTTAAGCACTTTGAACACACCGCCCTAACCGACTACCACGATATGCACCGCAACACAAGTGACGGTATCCATGCCGCAAGCATGGCGGGTTCATGGATGTGCGTGGTAAACGGCTTTGCAGGTATGCGTACCGACAGCGGAAAGCTAATCTTTAACACAATGCTTCCAACCGAGCTAGAGGGCTACAGCTTTAGGGTTTTCTACCTAGGACGGATGATTGAGATTAAAGTAAGCAAGGACAGTGCTACCGCAACGCGTCTTGAAGGGGATAGCATAACTATCAGCTTTAACGGCGAGGAGATTACAATTTAACCCATAAGGAGAGATAGATGAAGCAGTTTGTATACAGCTTAATAATTGAAGGTAAACAGCATTCCTACGAGTTAACCCTCAAAGGTAGGAAAGGACTAAAGGGTCTTAACAAAAACGAATATCAGCAGGCGATAGAAGGGTATGAAAACTGCTTTATAACTATAACGGAGGAATACGATCCAAGATACTCTACCGCCCGATACAGCGCTACACTAATTAACAACTCAAATAGAGCGGTTAGCGTATCTAAGCTACACCTAGGTGGTACTGTAGCAAGCAGTACACCCCCTACCCTGGACTACTACGGCTCGGGATGGGGTAACGAATACCATCCAAAATCAGCGGTAGCGGATAAACCGCTCTGGTTTGGCGGGACTAACGGCCGCTCCTGTGGGGAACATATCCCATTCGCACAGCTAACCGCCGACAGCGGGGCAACCTGCTTTACGCTAGGTTGGTCGGGATGTTGGGACTGTGTAGTAACCCCTACAGCTAACGGCTGTACCGTATTAATGGGTATCTCATCCGAAAACTTTACCACCGTAGTAAATTCAGGTGACTCCTTTACAAATGCCCCGCTCTACATCGCCTATGCCGATGTAGCAGAGCTTGCCTGTCTTGACATTAGACGGTACTTTAAGGAATATGTAACGGTATTTGATGAGCAAAGCTTCCCAGAATTACCAGTTGAAGTGAATACATGGTGGGTGTATGAGGATAGGCTTGTTAACGAGGATGTGTTCCAGAGTAACAGCATGCTCGCTAAGGAGATAGGCTGTACCCATACCATGATGGATGCGGGCTGGTTTGGCGAGGAAACCAAGGACGCACCTGAGGAGTGGTTCTCTAAACGTGGGGACTGGGAGGTCATAAACACCGTACGGTTTAAATCTGGTATGAAATCCCTCTGCGATAAGGCTCGTGAGGGTGGGATTAACCCCGGTATCTGGTGCGAGATTGAGGCTATCGGCAAGGACGCTAAGCTTAACACCACCCACCCGCACTTTGTGGCAAAACGTGACGGCGAAAGCTTAGGCTACCTCTGCTTTGGCAGTGAAGCTGTGCGTGAATGGGCGATGGGGGTAATGGACAGGATTATCGCCGAGTACGGTGCAACCTGGATAAAGCTAGACTTTAACCTTAACCCTGCCCCAGGCTGTAACTGCGAAAACCACGGCCACGGCAAGGACGACGGACTATATGCGCACTATAAGGGATACTACAAATTCTTGGACGATGTAAGACAAAAATATCCGAAGGTAATCCTAGAAAACTGCGCTTCGGGCGGTCAACGTGGGGATATCGAGATGTTAGCACACACCCATATAACCTTCCTAAGCGACCCTGATTTTACCGACCTTCACCTACAATGCTACTGGGGAGCGTTATCCTACCTACATCCTAGTGTCTGCTTCCACTTTAGTTGGTCGGACGTAACCTTTGGCGACCATAACTGCGGGGTTCATCATCCTATTACTAAGGATATGCCAAAGACCGAGCTTGACCTTATAATACGCGCCGCACTAATGGGGGTTTTAGGGTTCTCCTACGACTTTAAAGCAATGCCTGACTGGTGTCGCAACCGCATAGCCGAGCATGTGCAGTTCTATAACAGTATCTCAAAGGACTTTATCCGTCACGGTGACGTCTACCGCCTAACCGCACAGCCGCTAAAGGACGGCGGAGAGCGATTCCCTGCATTTGCCTTTAGCGCTAAAAACGGTGATAGCCTAGTATTTGCCTTTAGGCTAAAAGGCGCTAGCCCTACCCAGACGGTAAAGCTAATGGGACTAACTAGCGATAGATATGAGGTATCCTTTACCGACAGCGGTGTAACAAAGCTAATGACAGCGGATGAGCTTACTAACATAGGGTTAACCTTTGAGGGTATGGCGGAAAAATCATCAGAGATAGTAAGGATTAAAGCGGTGTATGAAGGATAATAAATTTAAATATAAGCTACTTCTAGTTCTGACCGTTGCGATGTGGGGGGCGGCTTTCCCGCTGATGAAGAACATCTCTAATGCGGTGGACTCTGTCCCATTTATCGCACTTCGTATGACGGTTTCGACTATAACACTCTTTATTCTATGCTTTAAACAGCTCAATAAAATCACCAAAAAGATGATAGTAGGCGGGGCGGTTTACGGCGCACTGTTAGCCTTCTCCTCCTTCTTTCAGGTTCAGGGGATACGGTTTACCACCGCTACAAACTCGGGGTTTATCGGCACTACATACGTAATGTTCATGCCGTTTTTCGTATACCTTCTGTTTAAGCGAAAGCCTACACGATACACCGTAGCGGGGATTAGCGTTATCGTAGCGGGGTTACTTTTAATCTGCGGGATAATCTCGCTCTCGCCTTTAGCGTTCTCTTTCTCCGCATTAAACATAGGGGATCTGTTAACGTTAATCTTCTCGCTTTTAACCTGTATCTATCTGCTTGTGGGGGATTATATGACCACTAAGTATGATGTAATGCTTATAACCTTTGTTCATTCGGGATTTTCGGCGGTTATAGCGTGGATTGCAATGCCTGTATTCGGGCAGTATCGGATGGAGCTTAGTAACCCGTCTATCCTGCTAAGCGTGCTCTACTGCGGGGTGTTCGCCTGCGCACTCGGGTATCTGTTTACCTTGATTGCGCAAAAGCATCTAGACCCTACCACCACCTCGATATTCTGGTCGATCGAGCCTGTATTCGTGGTAATCTTTGCGGCGATAATCCCTGATATGTTCGGTAACCGGGAGTACCCTACCCTGTCATCGCTGATAGGCGGAGCATTAATCCTAGCGGGTGTTGCAATTACCTCCCGTAAGGCAGAATAGCGTAAATTAATACAAAATAAACTCCCCCAACAGAGCAAAATCTGTTGGGGGAGTTTTACGGTTAACCGCAAAGCTACCGTATCATTTAGTTACATAGTAACAGCTACTAAGCAATTCTAAAGATTGCAACAGTTCCGATAGGACCTGGAGCGGCAGTAGTAAGCACGCTTACAGTACCGTCTGAACCGTTAATAAATCCAAAGGTGTCGCCAGCTGTAGCGGCAAACACTGTCATAGTACCAACAAGCATATCGATTAACGATGAAACTGCAATACCTTCAACAAATACAGCACCAGGGAATAGGTTCATGTCAACCTCTAGCGCAGTTGTACCTAGATCAGGAGTAACAGAGAAATCCCAGTCGATTACATAGGTTCCGCTTGTAAGGATAGTAAATAACCCTGTGCCGGAATCGTAGCTTAGGTCAGAGCCTGTAATAGCTACGGTGTCTAGGGTAATAACGTCACCAACAGGGATAACCGCTTGGTCAGCTGTCTTGGTTGCATTTAAGAATGAGTTAAATGCAGGTCCGGTAGCACCAGTGTCACCTGTTGCTCCTGTTGCCCCAGTGTCACCAGTTGCACCTGTTGCACCAGTTGCACCAGTAGCTCCAGTTGCTCCAGTGTCACCTGTAGCACCCTTAGCACCAGTTGTACCAGTAACACCAGTTGCTCCGTTAGCACCAGTTGCACCGGTTGCACCGGTTGCACCAGCTGACCCTGTTGCACCGGTTGCACCGGTAGCACCAGCCGCACCAGTCGCTCCAGTTGCACCAGTTGCACCAGCAACACCAGTAGCACCAGTAGTACCAGTTGCACCAGTTGCTCCTGTTGATCCTGTTGCACCGTTTGCACCGGTTGCACCAGTAGCCCCAGTTGCTCCTGTTGATCCAGTTGCCCCAGTCGCACCAGTCGCACCTGTAGCACCAGTTGCTCCAGTCGCACCCTTAGCACCAGTCGCTCCAGTTGCTCCAGTAGCACCCTTAGTACCAGTCGCACCTGTAGCACCAGTTGCTCCAGTTGCACCGGTTGCACCGTTTGCTCCTGTTGCGCCAGTTGCACCTGTTGCACCGTTTGCACCAGTTGCACCAGTTGCACCAGTTGCTCCTGTAGCTCCAGTCGCTCCAGTTGCACCAGTTGCACCAGTTGCACCAGTTGCACCCACTTCACTTTCAAATACTGCAAGGCTTGCTTGAATCGGAACGTTAGTTGAGTACGCAACATCGTTTGGTGTAGCATTAATTAGCTGTGCAGTTTCACCTGGAGTTGTGATATCGATAATTGCAACACCTGAAACTTGACCAGTAATCAGAGGAGAATCCCCTTGTACAAAGTCGCCCTGTGAGGTTGTTATAGCAAAGTTAACACCAGTCACAGACATACTGCTTTCGGTATCAACCCACCAGTTAAACACATACTGTCCAGGGTTTGCAAAGGTCATAACACCAGTACCGGTGTTATAGCTAATGCCACCTACAGAATAGATTATATTGTTAAACAGTACGTTTGCGCCTGCAAGAACATTGGTTGCTCCTGTTAAAGTTAACTGTAAAGAATTGTTTGGCATAGATATATCTCTCCTTAATTTTTGAATTATTTATTATACAAGCCGCCTTCTAGACATTAGTTAAAAGGCAATCTTATATACATACCCGCCTTTTGGCTGTATGTAACCATTATACTTTAGCTTACTTTATCATAATTTTTTACATCACTGCTGTACACTTTAAGGAGTAGATATTCAGCAGTACAATGTAGTTTATGATATAGCATACACTTATGTTACTTGTGCGTAGGTTTGTACCCTTTACGATATTTTGTTGGTTATTACACCTGTTTCACTATATAGGGAAGGTTTATATCCATCCCTTTTATGTGTACAAACAAACGTAGTGCGAGGCGGGTCTGCTCCGCCCGCACCACGACACATATATTAAAGTCAACAGCCCTAACCAAGCATAGCGCAATCTAAAACGCATGCAATGCGTCCCCTACATTAGCGGTGCGCTAAGCTAACGTAAACGTATAAAACCTAAACATACATATATAACACGTGGTAAACCAAAAATAGGGAAGTAACAAAACCTTCATTTTGTTACTTCCCTATTTCACTATTATAAAAACTAACCCCTGCCGTTATCTGCCTGTTTGGACTTTATATAACGCATACCCTCGTTGTATTCGGGGATGTAGAGTATTAGACAGGTTATAACCACCGCTACAGAGGCTACTACAAGCCAGAATAAAAGGGTGGTGGATGGGTTTGGGATAATTAGGATAGTTACTATCATGCAGTATAAAAACACCGTAGTAAACTTTCCAAACCACCTTGCGGATTTCATCCTGTAACCGTTCTTGATTAATATAATCCCACCGATCAGCATTAAAAGCTCTTTTACAAAGTAGATTACTACAAAGATTACAATTACAGGATAGGTTATCGAGATACAAACTACCACTGCAAAGGTGGTAAGCTTGTCGGCTAGAGGATCTAAAAACTTACCTAACTGTGTAATCATGTTAAACCTTCTGGCTATAATGCCATCGATTATATCGGTGAAGGCAGACAGCAGTAAAACCGCTATGGGGATTAAAATATTTATCTCCCTATACTCAAAGTACGACCAGATAAACACAGGGATTATCAGTATGCGAAAAGCAGACAGCATGTTAGGAATATTAAAGATAGTATCCACCCCCCACAGATAGACAAGATAAGGTTAATACTAAAACCATAAAGCTTTCTTTTATAAATCTGCTTACATTGAATTAGTATTATTGCTTATGATTTTTCAGTAACACTGACAGTGCAGTCTGACAGTGCAGTCTGACAGTACAGTCTGACAGTACAGTCTGACATTACAGTCCTACAATTCAGTCGAATGCACTACCCGCCCAGCTACTAAGTACATCGGTGTTAAAGTTATAAAACAGCTTAAAGAAGGTGGTATTACCTATTACCGTTTCATTAAAGAAGTTAATCTCATTAGCAGTTAAAAACATTATTATCTTTACAAAGAACACTAAAAAGAATACAAAGATCGCACCCTGCAAAAGACCTAGCGCACCACCTAACGCGATGTCCGCTGTACCAAATACCGTACGTCTTAGCATGTCCGAAATCATCTCAGAAACACCCTTTAATATCATAAGTAGTATAATTAGGATAAGTATAGCGATAACCGCCTGGATAACAGGTAGGATTACCGGAGCGGCGTACTGCTCTGCAACCACCTTACCAATATTTTCAACCGCCCCACCAGTCTTGCCCTTTACCTCTTTAACAATCTTTTCGGTGGTAGTGTCTGATAGTATAAAGTTTTTTGCATACACAGGAAGTTTGTTTAACGTGGTCTTGATAACGCTCTCAAACCGAACATTCTCCCCCGCATTCTTAATAAAGTTTTGTGTGCTGTCAACAATAGATCCCACAATATAACTTTCGTACACAAACTTCGCAAGTATCTTGCTGACAAAGTACGAGATTATAAAGGATACAAGACAACCCGCTGTATAGATTATAGTCTTAAAAAAACCTCGCCTTAACCCAACAGCAACCATAATACCAATAATGACCAGTACGAGTACATCTAGAATTAAACTTACCGACATTTTAAGCTCCATTTCCCCACCGCAAAAATATTAACTGATGTTGCTATTCGGTGGTAACGCAACACCCTACCATTGCTATACTCTTATCTTAATTACTTCGTTGTCGTCTAAGAGGTACACATTACCCTGTACTACCGCTAGATCCTTATAGGTCTTTTCCAGTTTTTCCTTTTTCATCTCCTTAGAACCGATGTTATATATATACAGCTTGTCGTTAGCAAGAAGGTATACCTTCCCGTCAACATACTCGCTCCTAAACTGCTTGTCCGATAGATTAATGCTAGAATCCAGTACCCCATCTCTGTTTAACACCTGTAGGGTGTGGTTGTTGTTAGTTAGATTTTTAACTATTAAGAAGGTGTTTGTCTGGGTTAAAAGATACCCTGCAATTGGTGTGTAAGGAAAGTACTGGGATATAATAGTCCCCTTCCCATCAATGGTGGTTACATCCTTGTTCCCTACTACACATACCTTGCCGTTTGATTTGCTTATTACCGAGAAAGGTACGCTATCCAGTATCTGGGTTTTGTATACCTCATCCTTTGACTTAAAGTCAAGCTCGTATATTACCGTGGACAACAGCCCCTTAGAAGGTATTACCGTCGCTACATGTAACCCCGAACCCGACTGATTAAAGGTAAGATCCACCAGCTTGTCATGGGCAGAGTACCATTCATATATCTTACTGCCGCTTCGCTCCTTTACGGTGACTAACGATGAATACCGCGGGTGAAGCTGTGCTACCGCTACCCTGCCTGATTTTGTGATGTTAGCCGATAAAATCTTGCCATCGGTCTTTTCCTCTATGTATGAGTGGTAGGGCGACGCCATCTTGTAGGATACACCACCACGGTCGTATACTATACAGTAGATCCCCGCTGTCTTTATTACTGGATTTGAAAATCCATGGGTTATCTCGGAGATTACATTCCCCTTGTAGTCGTAGAAGAACACACTAGCCTTGGTCAACACTACTAAAGCGTTATCAATAGGCTGTATCTCCTTTAGCTGATGTTGCTTTGCGACAATCGGAAAGGATTCTGTGGTGGTTAGCGTCTTTATAGAATGTGCTAACTCTGAAAACTTACTGGTAAGCAGAGAGTATACCACAATGGTTACAATTACAATCAGTACCAGTACAAAGGTTAGCTGACTTACAATTCGTTTGCGTATCCGTCTTTTCTTCTCATTCTCAATGCTAATAATCGGCACTATACCCCCCCTTTCGAGTTACATAGTTTACTTCGTCAAAATATATCTTATTAAGGTATAATCCATCCGGTGGTGCTGTCTTGGAGTGTGAATCTCTGGTTTGACTGCTTAGGATGTTTTTAATATCATCGCAGTTTAGCTTCCCCTCGTTTACCGAGATTAGAGTACCTACAATAATACGTACCATCTTGTATAAAAAACCATCCCCGACAATCCTAAAGACTACATCATCCCCTAAACGGTACACCGTAGACTCATACACAGTGCGTACGGTATCCTCTACAATTTTTCGGTTTATCCCGCAAACACCCCTAAAATCATGTGTACCAACAAACATCCTAGCGGCGGTATCCATCAGCTTTTCATCCATATTATACGGATATTCAAGCACCATCCCCGCCCTAAACGGGTCTTTAAGCGGCGCATTATGGATTATATAAAGATACTCCTTCTTTATACAGTTGTACCGTGGATGAAATGATAAATCCACCTCTTTAATCTGCTTTATTACTATATCATTAGGTAGGATATGGTTTAGACCCCTTAATAGGCTGTCACCTTGTATCCTACAGCTTGTTTTCATGGTAAAGTAGTACGAATTTGCATGAACCCCTGTATCGGTGCGGGAACAGCCTATAATATCCTCCCTTACCCCGATAACCTTTTTTATGCAGTCCTGCAAAACATCCGCTACCGCTAATGCATTCTTCTGCACCTGATATCCGTGGTAGTTCTTACCACAAAACGAAATCTCAACCAGTAGCTGTCGCATTATATAAACATCCTTTGCAAAATTATCGCCGCAAATATTATCACCGATACCGCTACCGCTATTAAATCTAGCGAGGTGTAGCGTAGAACCTTAAGCCTTGTCCTGCCCTCTCCGCCGTTGTAACAGCGGCATTCCATCGCAAGCGCTAGCTCCTCCGCCCGCCTAAATGCAGACACAAACAGCGGAACGAGTATAGGCACCATCGCCTTACCCTTTTTTATAATACCACCCGATTCAAGGTCAGCGCCCCTCGCCTTTTGAGCGTTCATTATCTTTTCGGTTTCCTCGATTAAAGTCGGGATAAACCGTAGCGCTATCGTCATCATCATCGCTACCTCATGAGCGGGGAATTTTATCACCTTAAGAGGCTTAAACAGTCGTTCTATCGCGTCTGTTAAATCAAGCGGTGAGGTGGTAAAGGTCATCATCGAGCTTCCTACTATCAAGCAGATGATACGAATTATCATAACCAAGGCAAGATAAACCCCCTCATAGGTCATGGTAAAGATCCAAAAGGTAAATATAGGCCTGCCCTCGATTAAAAACATATTAAGCAGTGAGGTCAGCAGTATCAGCGGTATAATCGGCTTAATACTCTTTGACACCACCTTAATAGGTATCCTTGAGATAAGGATTACCGCTAGAAGATACGCTATTGGTAGTATAAACCCCACAATGGTCTTTACAAAGAATAAAACGGTTATATAACCTAACGTTAGTATTATCTTCGTCCTTGCATCAAGCCGATGTACAAAGGAACTGCCCGGAAAATGTTGCCCTATCTTTATATCCTTTAACAAGAATCAGTCCCCCTTTTAAACGTAGTCATGTCAAGTCTGTTGAAGGTGAGCGGTACAGCCAGATTACCTACCTTTTTTTATAAGATATTCCAGTATCTGCGCTTTTGCCCCCTCTATAGTATACACCTCTTTTTCGGTAAAGTCAAATTTTTGTGAGAGTATATTAAACATTTTTGATACCTGCGGCACTGCAAGCCCTAATCTTTCAAGCTCTGCCGAACGTTTAAACACAGCGTCCACCGTATCAAACGCAAACAGTTTACCCTTGTTCATCGCTAAAACGCTCTGGCAGTACCGTGCTATATCCTCCATACTATGGGATACTAGGATTATCGTTGCACCGCTCTTTTTGTGGTACTCCTTAATCAGCGAGAGGATTCTATCCCGCCCCTTTGGGTCTAACCCCGCCGTAGGCTCGTCCAGTATCAGCACCGACGGGTTCATTGCAAGCACCCCCGCAATAGCAACACGGCGCTTTTGCCCCCCTGAAAGCTCAAACGGACTCTTATCCATCACAGCTTCATCCAGTCCCACACTGCTTATAGCGTCATATACACGACTCTTTATTTCTTCGTTGGAAAGCCCCATATTTGTGGGGCCATAGGCAACATCCTTGTACACCGTTTCCTCAAAAAGCTGATACTCTGGGTACTGAAACACCAGTCCCACTTTAAACCGTACTAGCTTTTTATCGGTTTTTTCCCCCCATATGTTAACGCCATCTACCGTTATGCTACCGCTTGTCGGCTTAATTAGCCCATTAAAATGCTGTATCAAGGTGGACTTGCCCGAGCCTGTATGCCCGATAACCCCAACAAAGTCGCCCCGCTTAACGCTAAAGCTAACATCATCCACCGCTGTCTTTACAAATGGTGTGTCCTGCCCGTATATATAGGACAGCTTTGACACCTCTATCACATTATCCACCATATTAATCACCCCACTTTGCTTAAGCTATCCCGCTAAAATCTTCTCTAACTCGGCTACACATTCCTCCACCGACAGTATCCCATCAGGAAGGTCAATACCCTGCTTTTGAAGCTCATACACTAGCTGTGTCACCTGCGGCACATCAAGCCCCATACCCTTTATCTTATCTACGTTTGTAAACACCTCTTTAGGCGTACCCGCTAATGCGACCCCGCCTTTATCCATAACCACAACTCTATCAGCCTTAACCGCCTCATCCATAAAATGGGTTATCAGTATAACTGTGGTGTTATGCTCGCGCTTTAGCCGTAGGATTGTTGAGATAACCTCCCTGCGACCCTTTGGGTCTAGCATTGCGGTTGGCTCGTCTAGCACGATACATTTAGGAGATAATGCCAGTATCCCCGCTATCGCAACCCTCTGCTTCTGCCCGCCCGAAAGCTGGCTTGGTGAGTGGTTTGTGTACTCACTCATCCCCACATCCGCCAAAGCCTTATCCACCCGCTCCCTCATCTCCTTTTGAGGTACACCGATGTTCTCCAGACCAAACGCTACATCATCCTCTACCACCGTCGCCACAATCTGGTTATCTGGGTTTTGAAACACCATCCCCACTGTTTGACGGATAGAGAACAACATCTGCTCATTGGAGGTGTCGATTCCGTCCACCACCACAACCCCGCTTTCGGGGAGGAGTATTGCGTTAATATGCTTAGCAAGGGTGGATTTACCGCACCCATTAGTCCCAAGCACTGCGATAAACTCCCCGCTATCCGCCGTAAAGTTAATCCCGCTTAAAACCTGCTTTGTCTTTACTATGTTGTTATCCTCATCATGGGTCTTATATGAAAAGGAAACATCCTTTATCTCTACTAACCTGCTCAATTTCACTCTCCTTAAACGGATAAAATCCATCTAGCGTGTCCAGATAGCTGTCGAGCCGCATGGTAGCGGGTAACCCGACTGCTCTACCGGTAGACCTATCTCGTCCGCCGTCACGCTACCCCCGCTGTACCGCTTACCTACGGTAACACCCAGTAGATACGCCATTACCGACGGGGATAACCCTGTGGTATATGAATTAAGTACAAACATTACAGGATCATCGCTCATCACCTTCGTTGTAAGCTTTACTAGGTCGTGGATCTGTTCTTCAAGCTTCCAGATCTCGCCGTTTGGTCCTCTGCCATAGGAGGGCGGATCCATTACTACTATGTCGTATCGGTTGCCCCGCTTAATCTCACGCTGTACAAACTTCTCGCAGTCGTCGATAATCCAGCGGATAGGTCTATCCTCTAAACCCGACACCTTCGCATTCTCCCTTGCCCAAGCGACCATCCCCTTTGAGCTGTCCACATGGGTGACCGCCGCCCCCGCTCCCGCTAACGCAAGGGTTGCTCCCCCTGTGTAGGCGAATAGGTTTAGCGCCTTTAGCGGGCGGTTTGCCGCTCTTACGGCTTTGTCAAACATATCCCAGTTTACCGCCTGTTCAGGGAATAGCCCTGTATGCTTAAACCCAGTAGGCTTAATAATAAAGCTAAGCTGTTTATACTTTATAATCCAGCTGTCCTTTAGCCTTGTACGAAACGCCCACTCGCCCCCGCCCTTATTAGAGCGGTTGTAACGTGCGTTCGCCTTCTGCCAAAGGTCACTACGGTTATCCTCGTCAGCACCCCAGATAATCTGCGGGTCGGGACGCACTAAAAGTGTGTCCCCCCAACGTTCTAGCTTGTCGCCGTCTGCTGTATCGATAATGCTGTAGTCCTTCCATTCGTTTGCAATCCTCAACGGTTTATCCTCTCCTCAATCTTTCTGCTAATAACTCCGCAGTATCCCTTAATGGTGCTGTAGTCCGCACCCTCTATCATAACCCTAATTATATTTTCAGTGCCCGACGGTCTAACAAGCACTCGTCCGGTATCTGCAAGCTCTCGTTCCACCTGCTTTATCACCGCTTCAATCTCCTCATCACCCTTAAACAGCTCCTTTTGCTCCGCTGTAGCGTTCACAGAGGTTAGATACTGCGGTGAGCGGGTCATAACCGACGCTAGCTCCGATAAAGATTTACCCGATTTTTTATAGATGGTCAGTAGCTGTACCGCCGACAGCTGTCCATCCCCTGTCTGCGCAAAATCCGAGAAGATAATATGCCCCGATTCCTCGCCCCCGATGTTATATCCCGATTTTACCATCTCCTCTAGGACATACCTATCCCCAACTCCGGTAACCTTTAGCGAGATACCATTATCCTTAGCAAACTTATGCATACCAAAGTTTGACATAACCGTCACCACAACGGTATCGTCCACAAGCTTACCCTTATCCTTCATATCCTTAGCAAGTATTGCGATAATCTGATCCCCGCTAAGCCGCCTGCCGTTTTCGTCCACCGCAAGGCACCTATCAGCATCTCCATCAAACGCAATCCCTAAATCACATTCATACCTCTTAACCGCATAGATTAAGGAGTCTAGGCTTGTCGAACCGCAGTTTTCATTGATATTCATACCGTCAGGGCTGTCATGGATTATAACACACTCCGCACCAAGTCCGCTAAACAACATCCTAGCCGTAACGCTCGCACTACCGTTAGCACAGTCAAGCGCTACCTTTATCCCTGTTAGGTCGATATCGGTAGTGCTTCTGATATGGTCGATGTAATCCTTAACCGCGCTCTTACGCTTGTAGATACGTCCAATCTCAACCCCAGTTTTAAGGGTTACAGGGGATGGGTCATCCAACACTAGGCTTTCGATCTCCTCCTCCATCTCGTCGGAAAGCTTGTAGCCGGTAGAGCTAAACAGCTTGATACCGTTGTACTCCACAGGGTTATGGGAGGCAGATATCATAATCCCCGCATCCGCCGAATATTCGCAGATTAGATAAGCCACCGCAGGGGTAGGCACAACCCCTAAGATATCCACATCCGCTCCAACAGAGCAGATCCCCGCACAGAGCGCCGACTGCAACATATCACAAGATACCCTAGTATCCATCCCAATTACAATCTTAGGCTTCGTTTCGGTATGACGGGTAAGCACAAAAGCCGCCGCCCTACCAATCTTTAGCGCCATCTCGCAATCAAGATCCACATTAGCAATCCCTCTTGCTCCATCTGTTCCAAAAAGTCTACCCATATCTCAAACCATACTTTAAACAAGAGCATTCAGTATAATAACCGTGGTATAAAAACCGTACACTCTCGTATAAAGCTTCCTTTCACTTAATTTTTCAAACTAACTATTTTTTATAATAGTATATGTCAAAATCATCTAAATGTACTTAAATATTCATTTGCATCGCGTATAAGGCAATAAAACCATATTAATATTACACTAACCCATCTTCACCTTTGTAACTGCATGACCTGCCCGCAAGTGGTTATCTAGTAATATCAGCTAAAGTGGGCAATTATATATAATTACAACGTCTGCTGTCCAGGGATCGCCAAACCTAGGTGCTTGTAGGCAAGCTGTGTTACACACCGTCCTCGTGGGGTTCGGCTTAGAAAACCTAACTGCATTAGATACGGCTCATAGACATCCTCCAGCGTGATAGCCTCCTCACCAAGCGCCGCCGCAAGGGTATCAAGTCCGACAGGGCCGCCGCCATACATCTTAATAATACAGTCTAACATCCGTCGGTCGATGTTGTCCAGTCCCAGTCCGTCAATCTCAAGCTTACTTAGCGCTACATCCACGATCTTGTCGGTGATAGTACCATCCCCCAAAACCTGCGCAAAGTCCCTCACCCGCTTTAGCAGGCGGTTTGCGATACGTGGAGTACCCCTTGAGCGAATTGCAAGCTCTAGCGCACCCCCATGGTTACATGGTATCTCCAGTATGTTAGCGCTCCTTTGGATTATAGTCGCAAGCTCCTCTTTGTTGTAAAGCTCAAGCCGTAGTATTACCCCAAACCTATCCCTAAGCGGGGTGGTTAGCTGTCCCGCCCTTGTAGTCGCCCCAACTAGGGTAAACTTAGGTAGGTCTATCCTAATAGAACGTGCCGAAGGGCCTTTGCCTATCATGATATCAAGCGCAAAGTCCTCCATAGCGGGGTATAAAACCTCCTCAACCGAGCGGGAGAGCCGATGTATCTCATCGATAAACAGGATATCCCCGCTGCTAAGGTTAGAGAGCAGTGCCGCTAGATCCCCCGGCTTTTCGATAGCAGGCCCTGAGGTAATCTTTATGTTAACGTTCATTTCGTTTGCAATAATGTTTGACAACGTGGTCTTACCAAGCCCGGGAGGGCCGTAGAGCAGAACATGGTCAAGTGGTTCTCCCCTACCCTTTGCCGCCTCGATAAAGATGGAAAGATTCTCCTTAGCCTTCTCCTGCCCTATATACTCGCCTAGCGTTTTAGGACGAAGGGAGAACTCAATAAGAGCATCCTCCGATCCAAACTCGGGGGTAGTTACCCTGTCATCTAGTCTATTCTCAAAATCAAAATCTTTGCCGGATTGCAGCATTATAGTACCCTCATCTTTCGCTAGCTGTGCCATTATATGGATAAGTCTGAATGTTTTGTATGTATGTGATAGATCGAATAAATGAAACCAATTTAACAATGAAACTAATGTAGGAACGTAACCAATATAGGGAACTCATTGTATGCGTTCCAGATATGCAGCTGACTATGTTTAAACCACCAGACTGGGTTAGTTTTGTTACTCAACTTTCGCACCCCGCAAATACTGGCTGTAAAATGGCAAAGCAGGCAAGTTTGACTATTTTCAGTTTGTTTTTTTCTTCAAATTCATGCCCCACACTATCGCAGCCACCCTGTGGTTGCTTAGGGGCTTGCTGCCCTCTACCCGCTTTTATAGGTACGCCTGCGGGCGGGTGATTATAATGAGGCTCTGCCTCAAACTCCGCTGGGGTAGAACCACCCCAGACCCCATTTTTTTAGGGTTTCGCAGGTGCGACAGTTGATTTATGTTAGTTTTGTTTTTATATTAGTTTCGTTTAACGCTAGTTCATCGCCAGACGTTTTAGTCCTAATCGAATTAAATCCTCTACCGTTGCGTCGGGTTCTGCTTTAGCGATAGCCATTGCGGCTTCGCTTTGTGAGTAGCCTAACACCACCAGTGCGCTAATCGCTTCTGAGGTTGCGGAGTTTGACGAAATCTGCGGGATATCGGCATAGACTGCATTTTTGCCCGATATCTGTTCTTTAGCTATCTTGTCCTTTAACTCCAGTACAATACGACTAGCGGTTTTAAGCCCGATACCTTGACATTTTGTAAGAGCCTTGCTATCCCCTGTCGCCACGCATAGCGCAAATTTTTGAGGAGTGAGATCAGACAGTATCGAGATCCCCGCCTTAGGGCCTACCCCCGATACCGATATTAGCATTTTAAAGCAGTTTAACTCCTCTTTATCCGCAAATCCAAACAGCTCCACCGCGTCCTCACGTACACTCATATAGGTGTAGACGGTAGCAACCTCCCCAATCTTCGGTAACGCCCCAAGGGTGGACAGTGACGTCCTTACACCATACCCAACCCCGCCGCATTCAATTACCGCAAGCCCTATCTCGGTATGCACAAGCACACCCTTTAAACTATATATCATACTCTATCCTTTCAACCGCTTATACTATCCTACTGTAGCTTTGCATAGGTGTCAAGCAACGCTTGCTTATTACGCATAGCATTACTTACCTTCCATCTGCATACCGCATTAGCGACCCCGCCCCATGGGCATGACAGATCGCCACCGCAAGCGCATCCGCCGTATCATCGGGTTTTGGCACTTCCTTAAGGTTTAGCAGTCGCCTTGTCATCTCCTGCACCTGATGTTTTTGCGCCTTCCCATACCCAACCACCGACTGTTTAACCTGTAGCGGGGTGTATTCGTACACCTTTATATTGTTAATGGTAGCGGCAAGGATGATAACCCCCCTTGCCTGCGCTACAGCCATTGCGGTCTTTTGGTTTGTGGTAAAAAAAAGCCGCTCTATAGCTACTGCATCGGGTTTATGTATCATAAACAGGTCGCACAGGTCGCCATATATCGTCAAAAGCCGTCTTTCATACGGTGTGTCCGCAGTGGTTATCACCGAGCCGTAGTCTAGTGTCACAAACCTAGACTTTACATACTCCACCACACCATACCCCACTATCGCATACCCAGGGTCAATCCCTACTACCTTCATCTATTGCACCACTTTTTATTTATTTGTTTGGTTATTTGGTTTTTCCTTTTACGTGTTTATTATATCATAAATCAACTTTCGCACCTTCGTAATCTCTAAAAGAATGGGGTCTGGGGTGGTTCTACCCCAGCGGAGTTTGAGGCAGAGCCTCATTGTAATATCCCGCCCGCAGGCTTTTCCTTTAAAAGCGGGCAGAGGGCGGCAAGCCCCTAAGCAACCACAGGGTGGTTGCGATAGTGTAGGGCATAGATTTAAAGCAAAAAAGCAAACAAAAATAGTCAAACTTACCCGCTTTGCCATGTTACAGCCAGTATTTACGAGGTGCGAAAGTTGAGTGAATAATTTATAGCCGTCTAGGCTTTCTTCCTTTAAAGATAGAATAAACACATAATGTAAATCGAAGATTTACAATTCCTTTTACATGTTTATTATATCATAATTTGACAATTAAATCAATAAAATTTTAGTGAACAGATAAATATTTAATAATTTAAACACCTTGCCAAGGGAAAGCTTTTTATGGCATGTTTAACACTCATATAAACTGTAACATAAAATAGATAAAACCATAATAAATACAAACAGACTTTACAAATGTTGCCTAATAAAAATATACCTAAAGCTAATGTTGTATTAAGATGAAATCTTCATACAACACCAGCTTTAGGTATATACTACTATGCCGACTACTAAGTATTTTACCTGTTTTATTCTTTTAGTGTACATTACCATACCGAGCATGGGTTATTTAACCCACTACTTATCTAGCCGTAACAATGTCTTTACCACCTCTTTGGTATGGATGTTAAAATAGCTTATCCTATCCTTATCAAACTGCACCGAGGAGGTTGTCTTTATTACTTTTGTTTCTCCATCTTGTACTATCTCTAGGTCAAACTCCACCTGATATAGGTTACTGTCTTTTTTGTCCTTTGTAATGGTGATATTTTTAGGAGTGGTCAAAAAACCCTCCTCCCTAGCGGTTTGGTTATATTTCATAATCTCATCAAGGCTAATTATCTTTTCCAGCTGTGCCTGCGTAGTTAAATCAGAGAACAGTAGCGTTAGTTCGTCGGTAACTGGGTTCGTTTTAGCGTCGTTTGGGCTGATATCTCCCGAGAGTATCTTCATAAACTCATCGTCCGCCTTTATAAGCTGTTCATTCGGGCAGGTAAATACTAAACCAATATAACTATTAATAATACTTGTTCTATCACTACCCACTGTACATCCATTAAATGAAGAAATTACTATTACTGTTAGAAATAATGCTAATATTATCTTTTTCATTTGTATCACTACTTCACCTTACTTAAGTAAACACTACATGCGAAATTCAAAGCCCTGAATAAAACTATCTTGAATAATAGATGTGTTATATCCATCATAACCAAACATTACATCCTATAAATCCCCTTCATCTCGTCGGTATACTCGCCGTTATCGTCGTAAAGATACAACCCCTTCTCAACCTTCATGTAAGGGTTACTTCCCTTTTTACCCTCGATTAAAAATAACCATGGGTCACTGTTCGGGTTCTTGGATACAAACCGTAAACGCTTAGGCTCAATACCCGCCGATTTCATGGCGACTATCACATCTCCTAGCCGCTCGGGGCGCTGACAGATACAAAGCTTTCCGCCAAACCGCAGTAGCTTTGCACTAGCTTTACAGACGTCATCTATGGTACACAGCACCTCATGTCGGGCAATCATCTGGGCGGTGAGGGTGCTCTTTATCCCAGTGTCGTTAAGCTTGTATGGAGGGTTACATGTAACCACATCAAATGAGGCTTTGTCGACCATCCCGCCAATCTCTTTAAGATCCGCACACACCGCCTTAACCACCTTGCCGCAGCTTGATAACCGAATACCCTCGTTAAACTGCAATACCGCCTGCTCCTGTATATCCACCCCTAATATGTAGCTTGGGGAGTAGTTTCGTAGCACCGCTAGCGGGATAATCCCGCAACCTGTCCCTAGATCGCAAACCCTGTCCCGCCGCTTTGCGTTACAAAAGTCCGCTAACAGAAATGCGTCCGTCCCAAACCTGTGCTCGTTTGAAACACATACCGTTATGCTGTCACTAAGCCACTCATACCTGTATACATTCTCTATCTCATCCTGCATTAATCCGTTCTCCATCCCTAAACAAGCTGTTGACCGTTTACTATAAGCTTAAACTTTACATTTAAAAAGTCCGCCGCCTTTCGGCATAACAGCATCCGCCCTAAAAAAATCTCAAAGTAATCCATTACAGGGGAAAGCTTTGTGTCGATATCAAGCTCTAGCACGATACATTTCTCTTCATCAATATACACCCTAGAGCCTACCACAGCATGGTTTACCCTGTCGTGGATATCATATGTAAGAAAATCACGGTTTCGGGTACGACTACGGCGCACATCGGTCTTGTCCGCTAGGATTAGCGCCGCCGCTACGGGGCTGACCGCCGCCGCCGTGGTTTCATCATGGTGACCGATGGCGTTTACGATAATCGCTATCTCCTCTGGTGGCATGTTCATACGCTCTAGCAGGGTAAAGGCGATAACCGCCCCGCTCTGTGCGTGGTCGATACGGTTTACGATGTTACCAATATCGTGCATAAAGCTTGCAATCCGTGCAAGCTCGCACTCCCGCTGGCTGTAGCCTAGCTCGGTTAGGATCATGCTTGCGGTGTTTGCGGTTATGGTAACGTGGGCGAAGGAATGTTCGGTAAACCCTAGTGCTCCTAGGGTTTTATCCGCCTGTTCAATGTAGCTTCTAATGCTCTTGTTCTGCCTTATATCGTTGTAGGTAATGCTCATATCTAAACCTTCTGTTCCTGTAAAAATTTGTGTAGTCGTGTGGCGGTTTCCTCGTTTATCTTCGCGACGGACATTAAATCCTTTACCTCTGCCTGTCGTAGTTCCTTTTGGGTCTTAAAATGCTTAATAAGCGCTACCGCCTTTTTCTGTCCAATACCCTTGACCTTTGTCAGCGAAAGTTCAAATGCAGAGGACTTTCGTTTCTGCTTTTGGTAGGCTAGGGAGAATCTATGGACTTCATCCTGTATGTTGGTAACTAGGGTGAAGGCTGATTTTAAGGTGGAGAAGGATACCTCGTGGTTCTGCCCGTCCTCATCCTTGTCTGCCGCTATCGCCTTGGTTTTATGCTTGCTGTCCTTAACCATCCCAAATAGCGGGATAGAAAGCCCCATCTGCTTTAGGATAGGTGAGATTGTGTTGACATGCCCCTTACCGCCGTCTAGCAGTATCAGATCGGGTAGCCTTGCAAACCCCTCATCGGTATCGCTGTCGGTATCACGATTAAGGTAACGGTTAAAACGGCGGGTTATCACCTCGCTCATGCTGGCATAGTCGTCCTGCACCACCACATCCTTTATCATAAACCGCTTGTAGGCGGATTTTAGCGGTCTACCATTCTCAAACACCACCATCCCCCCGACAATGTTAGAGTCGCCAAGGTTAGAGATATCGTAGCTTTCTATATACATCGGGGGCTTATCAAGCTTTAACATCTGCTGTAGCTCCTCTAGCGCCGACAGCTCCTTAGTAGTACGTCCTACCGCCTTTGAAAGCCTGTCTACCGCATTCTTTCTGGCGATTGCCATTAACTTTTTGTGGTCAGAGCTACTGCATACCGTCACAAACACCCGCTTACCCGCAAGCTTAGAGAGCATATCCTGTATCAGCTTTCGATCCTCTATCTCCTCATCGATTAGCACGCTGTTTGGGATATCGGATTTATTCTGGTAGAAGTTAGCGATAAAATCCCCTCTAAGCGCCGCTTGGTCAAATGCATCGTAAAACACAAACTCCTGCTTGTCCACAAGCATAGAGTTTCTAAAGTTAATCACCGTAATAACCGATATATCGGAGTTGCTCGCCATGCAGATAACATCCTGATCCTTAGCGTTTATCATATAAACCTTCTGGGTCTGGTTAATCTTCTTTATCGCATTGATCTTATCCCGAATCGCCGCCGCCTTTTCAAACATAAGCGACTCCGCCGCCGATTCCATATCCCTACTAAGCGACTCGATAAGCTCGGCACTCCCCTTTTTAAGGTAGGACAAAGCGCTGTTAAAGTTCTCCATGTACACATCATGCCGAACCTTACCCCCGCAAACCCCCATACACTGTTTAATATAGTGGTTTAGGCAGGGTCTTAAGGGTTTATACCCCTTTTTCCCCACATTCTCAAAGCTTTTGCCACAGGTGGGTAGCATAAATATCTTGTTCGCCTGCTCCACCGCACTGGTTACGGTATAGGTACTGGTAAATGGGCCTAGGTAGTCACAGCTGTCATCCCCCATCTTCATGCAAGGACTTATCTTAGGATATCGATACAGACTCGGCTTCTCCACCTTAATATAGTTGTACCCCTTGTCGTCCTTTAGCAGGATGTTGTATTTTGGCTTGTACTGTTTTATTAGGCTACACTCTAATACCAGCGCCTCAAACTCACCGGTGGTGACGATATAGTCAAAGTCCTCCACCTGGGTTACCATCTTGTACACCTTTTCGGTATGTGCATTAATGTTTGTAAAGTAACTGCTTACCCGATTTTTAAGCATCTTTGCCTTACCTACATAGATAACCTCACCCGATTTATCCTTCATAAGATATACACCGGGTGTAAGCTCAAGACCTCTCGCCTTGTCATGCAGTTTCTTTATCTTCTCCTCCATCTAAACCCCTTTAAACATGCCTTAGCTTAAAACAATAAATGCAGAGAGTAAAAAGCTAAGTCCAAAATACACCGCTAACAGCAGGATAATAATATTCATATTTACCCCACCACGCTTATTTAGGGTAGCATAATACTCCCGCTCATTAAGCTTAAGACTCTTAATCGACTTAACCTTGCTAATACAGTGTGATCTGTAGATCCGATTAGCCATCATACCGCTAAAGAACATTACCGAAAGCCGAAGCACAGAAAATACCGAAGCAATTGTAGCTAAATTATCTACATTAATCGGAAGCGCCTTTGAAGGTAGCACCGATAGAATCATATTATTAAGTGAGATTAACATCCCCGGCACAGAAAGCACCACAAATGAAAGCAGTACTAGAGTACCAAGCCCATACATCTTCCTGTATAAAAAGAACAATCCGTTAAAGAAAAACGCCGCAAGGTTAAGGGTCATAACGCTCCTACCCATAATCTTAAACTTAATAAGATACTGGTCAGAACCCCTGCCTATAAACACCGCTAGATCCTTTACCGCAACCCCATCAATCAACTCATCCGGATTTAGTCCTCCAAACGGTGTGGTATATGGGTTATAGGGCATAAATCCGGGCGGTAGCTGATTTTGGTTATCTGTATCGTTAATGTTCGGGCGGTTGTAGTGTTGATTTGGTTCAAACCCACTCTTTGGGTCTGCTCCAAACGGCGGGATATCTGCGCCTTTAGTTTGATATGGATTATGTTGGATATCCTGTGGCGGGTTTATTGTGTCCTGTGGCGGATTTGTGGTATCCTGTGTTTTCTGTGCTACAGGAGCAAGGACACTACCGCAGATTTTACAGAGTGTATCCTGCGTGCCGTTTACCGTGCCGCACCGAGGGCAGACGTTACCCGCCCCCTCAGCCTCCACCATACGCTTTGCAAACTCCTCCTTCTCCTCCTGCTTAGACTTCCAGAAGGTATGGGTTTCGTGAAGGTTATTCATAACGCAGGTATTACCATTTTGCTTTATGCACTCACGGTGGTAAGGTGTCCCACACTCGGGACATGCCACGATATCGTCCTTATCGGTAAACTTTTTATTACAGATGGGGCATTCATTACCCACAAATCTACTCATACTCATTCTCTCACTTTCAGGTTTGAAAAGTTGTAGCATTACAAAACTTTGCTATCAATTCATTATACCACCTTTACATGGGGATTTCAATTAAAAAAGGTAAAATTAAGATATTATTAATATAAAGTAAGTTAACACATCCCACCACAAAACAAGATAAGCTGTAACGATCCCACCTCGTCACAGCTTATCTTTATCTTCCTAATAGCTCCCTTAGATACCGACCCGTTACCGACTGCTGACAGTCCATTACATCTGACACACTGCCAGATACTAAAACCTTGCCGCCATCCTTACCTGCCTTTGGACCCATGTCGATTATATAATCTGAGGATAGGATTATGTCGGTATTATGCTCGATGAGTAGGACAGTATTGCCACTTGATACAATTCTATTTATTACACATATAAGCTTTTTAATATCCTTTGAATGTAGTCCAGTGGTGGGCTCGTCAAGGATGTATAGCATATTCTTGCTCCTGCGGATCTTACCTAGCTCCTTTGCTAATCGTAACCGCTGCGACTCTCCACCTGATATAGTGTTTATCGGCTGTCCTAGCTTCATATATTCTAGCCCTAGATCAGATATATAGGTAAGCTTGTTTATGATGTATGGGTGGTCGCTAAAGAATAGTATCGCCGCCTCCACCGTAAGTTCTAAAACCTCACTTATAGTCTTTCCCCTGTACCGTACCTGCAAGACATCATCCTTGTACCTCGCCCCTTTACATACAGGGCAGGTCACGCTTAGATCCCCTAGAAATTGAATGTGAGTATCTATAACTCCCGCCCCCCTACAGGACGGACATCCTCCTGCCGACTTAAAGGAGTAGTGGGAGATATGGTCTAACCCTAACCCCACCGCCTGGTCACAGTTAGCAAAGAGTTCCCTTATAGCATTAAATATCCCCATATAGGTAGCTGGAATGGAAACCTTTGAAGTGCCGATAGCGGACTGATCGATACAGTAAACGTCCTTAACCCTCTCCATTCCTTCTATCCTTAGGTGTTCGCCCGCTACCACTCTTGTGTTGTGTAACATTGACCAAAACGCCTTGTATAACACTTCAATAGCTAGAGTGCTTTTACCCGATCCCGAAATTCCAGTTAAGCAGACAACCCTGTTAAGCGGGATTAAAACATCAATATCTTTGAGGTTGTTAGCTTTAGCACCCACCACCTTAATATAGTTATCATCAATAGGTGCACTCTGTTCTATGGTGTGTACAATTGAATTGCTACGTAAAAATGGGGCTATTACCGACCGATCATTGGCTAGTATCTCTGCTAGCGAACCCTCTGCTATGATCTCTCCGCCACTCTCTCCCGCACCTTTACCTACCTCGATAATGTGGTCTGCCTTTTTTATTACCTCCGGATCGTGTTCAATGGTAATAACGGTATTACCCTTACTGATAAGGGTGTTAATCAGCTTTACAATCCTCTCATTATCGGCGCTGTGAAGCCCTGTGGTAGGCTCGTCAATAATGTAGGTTAGCCCCATTAGTCCCGCCCCAATCTGACCTGCTAACCGTACCCGCTGATATTCCCCTCCTGATAATGTATCAGTTCGTCGGTTTAACGAAAGATACCCTAACCCTATCTCCACAAGGGAGTTAACCTTAAATCTAATCTCATTTAAAAGCGGAAGAAGCATATCTGCTCTTTCATTCGGCACCGTAATATTATTGATAAACCGCTGCAGCTCGGTAAACTCCATCTCCCCAGCCGTATGATAGTCAATCCCCTCTATGGTAATAAGCCCTCTTTGCGGCTTTAGCCTTGACCCACCACAGGATTGACAGATCTCATCTACCATATAGGTGTTATACAGATACTCCTCCCAACCCACAGGCTTTTGGTTTTTATGTTCTAGGTAGTATCGGTTAATACTGCTCACAATTCCCTCAAAGGAAACGGTATTTCCGATATTGCTTCTTTGGTATTCTGGTAACTCCTTTTTGTAGCTATCTGGCAGGATAAAGGGAAAAGATTCTCCCTTTGTGCCATAGAATAATATCTCCTTTGCAAAGTCGGGCAGATCCTCAAATGGTGTGTCTAGGGAAAAGTTATAAAACTTTGCAAGGCTGTATATCAAGCAGTAGTCATACGGTTTTTTCATATCAAGAAAGAGCAATGGGTAAAATGGGCGTTTTTGTAACGACTTAGCCCCGTTGTGCACCACAACTTCGGGTATGCAAAGCTTAGTTATTCCCAAGCCGTTACACTCCTCACAACCGCTGGAGGGCTCATTAAAGGAAAAGAAGGAGGGCAGTATCTCTGCGGTGACCATACCGTGCTCTGGGCAACCGTGTCTTTCAAAGAAAGCTTTGTGTCCTAAATTATTGCTTGTTTTTGAAGTTGCCTTAATGGTTATAAAACCCTCACCATGTAGTAATGCCGTCCTTAAAAGTGTTATGTCGCTATAGCTAAGAGTTTTATCTATCCTAATCACCCCCGCCACCACTAGGATAGAGTGGGGATTATCATCAAGCTCTATCCAGTCCCGCAGATCCAGTCGGTTATCATCTACCAAAATCTTTTTATACCCCTTAGACCGTATCCCTGCAAAAAAATCCTCGCTCTTTATTACCCTGTTCTTATATATGGGAAAGCAGACCTCAACTACCGTGCCGTGAAGCAATTCCTCAAGCTCCTTTACAAGGTACTGGAGGGTTATAACATGGTACTCCCTTTTACAGACGGGACAGTGAGCCCGCCCCATGCCGGAGTAGAGGTAACGCAGATAGGTGCTAATCTCTGAAAGTGTTCCTATTGTGGAGCGTGGATTAATATTCGGCTTGTACTGCTTAACGCTGATTACAGGTGTAAGCCCGTCGATAAAGTTTACATCCGGTTGTTTTAGCTGATTGGTATACCGCCTCGCGGTTTCGGATAAACAGTCCAACAACCGCTTCTGCCCTGCCGCATAGATAACGTCGTACACAAGTGACGACTTCCCCGACCCGCTAACCCCCACAACCACCGTATGCTTACCATGTGGGATCTTTACTGTAACATTCTTTAGGTTATTCTCTCTAGCACCATTAACATAGATAAATTTATCCATATACCTCACCTTTATACCTTTCGTCCAACGCATATCTATAGCGGTAAAACTCCTCATTCTGTGAGTCTATCTTTATTGGTACAGGCTCTAGCTTAGCAATGCCCATTCGGCGAAGCCAGTCAAAGTTAATCCCAAATCCATCTGGTCGTATTGGCATGGAAAACCCATCAAGGTTGCCCCATTTTTCAAGGTAACTAAGTATAGGGAGATAGACCTCCTTTGTATTGCTAACCAGATAGTCTAGGTTTATACTGATAATCTCTTCTATCATCTGATCGGTTACAGACTCATAGATCATTCGGTCATAGATACGGCTAAATAGCTTAGGATCTAGCTTCTTTGCCTGTGCGATTATCTCTCGTTCGGGAAATAATCTACATTTTGCTACCTCTAGCCAGGCAATGCCTTGTGCTACCTGTAGCAGAAAGAATACTGCATTCTCTGAATTTTTTTTGACCCTAAAGTTCTTTTCTGCCTTGTTCATATAGTAGACAGCGTTAGAGAATCCTAAAAGCATCTCCCCCTGCCTATCCCTATCACCAATGTAAAAGATATCCTCAAGGTAGTCCTTAATTGTGGGGTCGTTTATAAACAAAGCTGTGCTTTTAGAGATTGCACAAAAGTAATAATCTGCCACATTCGCACTGCCCAGATAACTTATAAACTCACTCTTCCTGCGTACATCAACAAGGATTGGAACACCCTCTTCAATTATGTGGTACCTAGTCTGGCTCTGGGAATGGTGCATTCCTTTAAAGCTGTCATCAAAGATAACTAGTATCTGAAGATCCGACCACTCCCATATTAGATCATGAGATACACTTCCAATTAAAAATGCGGCAAGACACCGCCTAGAATTCTTAATCTTCTCAACAAACCTCTCCATTGCATTGTTAAAGCTTTTTCGTAGTTTAATATTCTCCATAATAAACACCTCCGCCATAAAGTATATCACTTTGGCGAAGGTGTAGATGAACATTTTATATCATTGCTTTAGCGCAGTGGGGGTAAACCACTCCATAAAACAGTAGAAGTCGTCATTCAGCTTCTCGTCAATCCTTTCAAAGAAGATGTTTTTGTCCGCTATATATCTAGTGTTTGTCCGCATAAACTCATCGATGGCTCGGTACATCTCATCCGCTACCTCTTTGTTTAGCTTTTGGTAGTTGTGGTTGCCTATATATGAAAACCGAAGGTACTTAGAGGGTGGTAAACTATCAAACACAAGCCCATCTGGAAGTTTTCCCTTTCCTGCGGTTTGGATGGATGAGAGGTAGTACACCGATTTGTTAATCATCCTATCCATGCGGGTTAACCCTATGTATACATCAGGGTTAACGGCATTTTTAATCCTTGGCCTGTCCTGCTCCCAAAACTGCATAGCAACTCTTGGCGCTTTTTCAAGAGCTTCCTCCTGTGAATTGTAGTTTACCCTGCCCACTAGCTCCATCCCCGAAAGCACTACCACATCAGGCATGTGTATTATTCCATTTGAGGTGCTTATAAACTCCTTCATAGTCAAAGCAGGTGTAGCTTTTAAAGCTACACCTGTCCCTTTAAACCTGCTTGGAGTTATCCCAAATTCCCCCTTAAAGCAACGAATAAAGGACTGCTCATGTTCAAACCCCAACTCGCTTGCAACATCAATTACCCGATAATCCGAAAAAGCTAACCTCTCTAACCCCACCGACAGCTTTCGTAGCCTAATATACCTAGCAATCGGGATTTTAAAGGCAGATTTAAATATACGCTGTAGATGCACCTGTGAGATCCCCACCACTCTAGCTAGTTCCTCTATGGTTATCCTTCGAGTTAAACCCTCCTCAACAAGCGCTAGAACAGATTTTAATACACTATAAGGCCTCATAACCCTCCCTATTCAACGTTAATTCGTTAGATATTAGTACTCTTTACTTCTTAGCAAAGATTATTAATGGTGCTGTTTTATTGCACAGTACATTATAACTAGTATACCACATTCTACTGCTTGGTTCAATAGTTTGAGTTAAACTTTTGAATTAACCAAAAATAGCAAAAAATCCCCACCTATATGGCGGGGATTTTTGTCGCTATCTAGCTATTACTACGCGTAGTATTACAAAACGTTATCTACGTAAGTAATGTTGCCCTTAATGGTACATTTTAGGAACTAGTCGTTACAGCTAAAAGGTCTGTTGTTTTGATTACAGCAGAAGTACCATAGGACGATTAGGATGATGATCCAAGTACAAGGGCTCATGTTAGATAGTCCGCAACCATTGTTTCCGCAATTACACATAATTAAATCCTCCATAAAATGTATTATTATAAGGCGGCTACAGCGTACTTACTCTTTGTTTTCTCCTGTAGTTTTGCCTCATGACATATATTATGACGGTAGCTTAATATGTGTTACAGATATGTTAAGCCCATTTTTCTACCCCGTCACAAGTATCATAAGCGAAACCGATATTATTATCATCACGATAAAACAAAGCATTATCCCTAGCAATAAACCTAATACACGGCTGATATTTTTGCAGATACTGCTAACGGAGGTTACCGCTAGAATGTCCGCCAGTATTACGGTAATGTTTAGGATTAACATCATCATTACAATATCTATTAGTATAGGCAGAAAGCTTACCGCTACTGTGATGATCCCAAAGCTTCCCACAGTGGATTTAAGCAGACCTAACGCACCATACACCGAAGCCAACGCGTCCCCGATAGCACCGCCAACTACAGGCACAAAGGAGCTCATTGCAAACCGTGTCGCCTTTAACCCGATATTATCCGCACCGGTTGCGATAACACTCTGGATGGAGAGTATCCCGATAAATATCGTCATACAAAAGGATAAAACCCATACCACCAGCTTGTTAATGCTAGTACCTATACTGCTGATATTTACCATGTTGCCCACCGAGCAGACGATGGTAATTGCAAGATATATGCTAATTAACGGCAGTAACATCTGTGCGCAGATGGTGGTGATAACCTGTATCGCCGTAAATAGCGCACCGTTATAAGCCGCGGCGGTAAGCGGCTTCCCGCTAGCCAGTATTATCCCCGAGTAGACAGGGATAAAGCTTAGAATAAACTGATTGGTCTGCTCTAGCTTGTCTATAACCTGGTTAACAAGTCCGATAGCACCCGATAGTATAACCCCCGCAGTGGAAAGCACCGTCACCGCCTCAAACACATTGTTATACTGCTCGGAGTTAAAGCTGTGCTTTATAGCGTCGATAATTGCCGCCACCAACAGCACCCCTAAAAGGCTGAAAAAGGTGTTGGCAAACCTATCAATAGGACTTTTGCACATGTCGATTATATTGGTAAACACCCTACCCGCATCGAGGTTAATCAGCGTGCTAGGGCTTATCTCACCTATACCGTTCTTTCGCAGTAGCTCACGGCTCTCTTCAGGTACAGCGTACCAAATCTCCTCTACCCCCGCCCTGTCGTACAGCTCGTTAAACTGCTCTATGGGGTCGGATTCTTTCTCCTTTGCAGATACCGTAATGCAACCACTACCGCTTATTAGGACTATTACGATAACCCAAAGCACCACCCTTATTAAACGCATAGCACTACCCCTTATTAAGTAGCGATACCGCTAGCTGTATAATGTTGTCAAACAGCGGTAGCGATATTACCACAATGCTAACCTTTCCCGCAAGATTTACCTTGCCCGCTATTACAGTCTGTCCACAGTCGATACAGCAGTCGGCTATAAATGAGGAGATATAGCATATCCCCAAAGTCTTTAGAATCGCCATTATGTAGATTGAGGAGCTTTTGTAGGCGGTTAGAATCTGGTTAATGGAATCAAACGCCGGCATTAGAGCGGTAATAACGTAGGTAAAGATTATCGTACCTGTAGCGATTGATACAAACAAAGCATATTCAGGCTTGTACTGCTTAAAGAGTATGTTTAGGATAACCCCTATCAGCGCTACCCCCATTACTTTATATATGTCCATAATACCACCTCTTTTCTTACTTTGGCACTTAATTGTCGCTAGTTTTTTCTCTTGTTTACAGCTAATATTCAAAGAAACGCAAATACAGTTGCTACTACTAAGTGCGAAAGTAATAGCTACAGTCCGAATATCGTCTTTATAACGTCAAACAGATCTCTAATCTCGTAGATTATTATCATAAGCACCACGATAAGCCCCGCTAGGGTGGTCATCATCGCCTGTTCTTCCCTGCCTGACCGTGCTAATAGCTGATTTAACACCGCTACGATTATCCCAATCCCCGCTATCTTAAATATTAAGTCAACACCCATGTTAATCTCCATTCCTTGTGCTATTTGGCACAAATAGCTCTTCCCTTTAAAGTAGTACTATCGAAACCGCTACGAAACCTAGGCTTATTAGCGTTTGATACATCTTTCCCTGCGTCTTGGTAAGGGTTACCGCATCGTTATAAAGCTGTTTTAGCTTACTTATCATCACCCTTAACTGGCTTGCAAGCTCGTCCGTTTCGTACCCGCCCAAAACCTGCGAAAGCTCTGCTATAACCGCTACATCCTCGGTCAGTAGAGGGGTCTTTGTAAAGGCTTGCTCCACTGCATGGCGATACCCGCTTTCAAACCCTTCTCCATTCTTTAGCCTGTCGTTGCAGTATGAGAATACTGTGCAGTCCTTAAACCGTTCATCCTCATTGATCTGCTCTATTATATCAAAGGTGGGCTTGTTCTCGATGGTGACATGAAGAAGTATCCGCTCAAATGCCTGTATGTACGCCATTAAAAGCCGCTCTCTACGAAGATAACACCCCTTTACATACACCCCAATCGTCACCCCGACCATCATAATCATAATTAACAAGGCAAGCTTCATATCCTATCCTCCCCCACCCGACTTATCTCCTTAATCCTACAGCCGTCATCGATTAGCACTATATACTCAAAGCACCCCTCGTCCACTGCGCGTCTAATAAAGTCACGTCGCAGTGCTTGCTCGATGGTACTGCTGTGCGCCGTGGCGATAACCTCCACCCCCGCATTTAAGCAGGCTCTTACCGCCTCATACTCGCTAAGGCTACCAATCTCATCAAGCATTATTACAGAAGGGGACATGGTCTTAAGCGCAGTCATCACCCCAAACTCCTTAGGATACCCCGAAAACACACTGGTGGTTTCCCCAAGGTCAAATGCCGATATTCCGTTATAGGTAGCCGCAAGCTCACATCGTGTATCCACCACCGAAAGGTTAATATACCGCCCTAACACCTGCTTACTCCCCATACGATAGGCGATATCCCGTATAAGCGTGGTCTTGCCCGAAGAAGGTCTGCCAACTATTAGCACACTGGCAAGCCGCTCCCTAAAGATACGGTTACAAACCTGTGCCGACACCCCCTTAATCTGGCGCGCGATACGCAGGTTTATACTATTAAAATCCCGCACCGAAAAGCTACTCTCCCCGCCGGTATAGCTCCCGCTAAGCCCCGCACGGTGTCCCTTGTCGATGGTGATAAATCCGTTGTCAATCTGGTTTTTACTGCTATGTAGCGAATAGTTTGTCAGCACCTTAACCGCTTCCTTTATATCCTCCACCGTCACCCGATAGAAGTTCTTGTCCATAATCACACTAAGGTTGCCGTTATTGGATAAAAACAGCGTTTTATCCCTGCTTCGTAGCTGGATAGCACTCCCCGCCTTAAGCTTTATGTCATAGGTCTGTGCCTTAATCCCATCCTCTACCTGCATTAGCATGTCCGACAGCTTTTTAGGCAATGCCCTAGCCGCACTGTTATAACATTCCATCCTTTACACTCCTTGCTTTTTAACGTTTTTATTTTTGTGAGCCACAATTTAGCTTGTACACAAACATTATATGCAGGGTAGATTTCATTAATGACAAAAATTTATCTATAAGCTTATCCGATAAAAACAAAAATAACCATTACGAATTGACAACCCACTCGCCATGGTTACTTTGTACTATATGGTAGACTCGCTACCGTATCGATATCCTATAGATAAAACTGTGCTTGCATACCAAACAGCTCAGCATAGGTTTTGTTTTGGCTTATTAACTCATCATGTGTGCCGTACTCCACAATTCTACCGGTTTTAAATACTACAATTCTATCACAAAATCGTGCACTCGATAGCCTGTGGGATATGTATATCGCCGTCTTTCCTAAAACAAGCTCGTTAAAATGCTGATAGATTTCATATTCAGCTCGTGGGTCAAGTGCGGCTGTGGGTTCATCAAGTATAACAATAGGCGCAGCCTTATATAGCGCACGTGCTAGCGCTATCTTTTGCCCCTCGCCCCCCGATGGCTCAAACCCATCAGCTTCAAAATTCTTGTAGATATAGCTATTAACCCCCTTTGAAAGCCTAGCTAGCTTATCAGAGAATCCACTTCGTACAAGACACCCCTCTACTATACCGTCCTCTACTCTAATAGCATCATTAAATGCAATATTCTCTTTAAGGGTAAATGAGAATAGCTTAAAGTCTTGGAACACAGCCGATAGGATGGACTGGTACTGGTCATAATCGATATCACGTATATCAACACCGTTTAACGTTATCACCCCTTCGGTGGGATCATATAACCTTGTTAACAGCTTTACAAAGGTGGTTTTCCCCGCTCCATTCTCCCCTACTACCGATAACTTCTCGCCCTGCCTAATAGTTAAATTAACATTTTGCAAAGCATAATCGCTCTGCCCTGAGTATCTAAAGGATACATCCTTAAACTCAATTGTATACCCATCCCCCGAAATAGCCAATCCCTTACCCTCACGCATATTAGCTAAAACGTTCATATACCTATCAAGTGCGTCATAGTAACCGCTAAACTGCTTAATGTTTAGTAGCGACTGCATAACCTCATTCATAGAACCCGAAAACTGGGAGATTGCCGATAGATACATAGTAAAATCACCAATCCCAATCGCCCCTAGCAGTATCCGATAAACCAGATAACCATACGATACACCATCTCGTAGGAGGGAGGTGAAGGTACTAAAGTACTGCACCTTAGCCGCACCCTTAACCTGCTTTTTATAAAACTCATTAGAGTTATCCAGATGGTTAGATACCTTTTTTAGTATAAAATCCTTAAGCCCATACAGCCTAATCTCCTTACCAAAGGTAAAATCCTCAATCATATTAATAAGATAGGTGGTCTTTCGCTCTATAGGCGCCTTCTCCATATCCCACTTAACATAGTTCTTGCGCATCTTCATATCTACAAAAGAATCCAAAAGTACAAGACCTATAAACAAAAGCACAACCAGGATGTTAAGTGTAGACAAAATTGCAATTAACCCACCAAATATAAAAACCTTACCTAGTATATTTATAGCACTGTCAAGCACAACCCCAAACCCCTGTCCATTTGCATACAAAAACTTGTGTGCCTTTGCCTTTATATCCAAAAACTCTGGGTTTTCTATCTGCTCAAAATCACAGGTAGCAAGCTTTTCTGCGATAAATGTCTGAAACCTGTTAAACACAACCCCCTTAGCGGCAAAGGACGCCCCCCGCAGATAGCTAATAACCATCCCTCCAAAGAAGTTCACCGCAAGCAGTATTCCGATATACAGCACTAACATATTAACCCTCTTGTTACCGATTAACTCATCGATAATATACTTTGGCATTATTACGCTGACAAGCGGTATCGAGGAGGATACAAACTGTAATGCAACAATGGTAATCACATACCGCTTGCTAAAGCTATAGCAGTACTTTAATAGAAAAACAAAACCCTTTAACATCCTGATCCCTCCACAACCCCAAAGGCCGAAACTATCTCCTTGTGTTTTGGCAGGGTAAGCATACCCTGTCCGCAGATTTCTTCAACAGTGCAGGCCATCGCTGCCATTCCACTAATCACCATCCCAAGCGTACCACACCGCTCCTTTAAGGCTTTTGGAACATGTGAGGAGAGTATCTTTACCGCTATCTTGTTTATCTGCAAAAACTCACTGGCTATCTCCTTTGTTATAGGGGATAGTAGCTCTAATAGCTCATTAAACTGTGACACAGTGTAGACTGGAAAGTTAGCTTTTAGAAAGCCTTCGTCAGAGCACAGGTATCCACCTTGTACAAGCAGTGCTGCCACTTCAATATCGTGTGGTGGTATACCCTGCATAACCTCTATAATTGTGTCGCGATATGCCCTGTAATTCTCAAAGCTATGATTGCAATTAAACACCCTATAGTTAACTGTAGCAAGTGAAGGAGGGGTTATGCTTTTAGTGTTAGCGCACTCAATGCCGAGGAATTTATGGTTGGAGTAATCGCGGTTGTAGCCATAAACGTAACCATGACTGCCGTTTGACAAGAGCGGGTAGTCATCACTGCTTTGTGATAGGTTATATCCATGCAATAACGACAGCACAACCATATACCAGTAAACGGTGTTTTTAGATCTACCACTGCCATTAAACCCTACCGCCCTAATCGCTTCCTCATTTTCCTCAATAAAGCAACAAAGCTTCTTGGCTAGCTTTTTGTAATACCCTTTAGTTTTGTTATACCACTCCTCTTCATATTCTAAAGTGAAAATTACTATATTAGTCTGGTATTTTCCGTTTCTAAGCTGTTTTAACAGGTTGTGGCTTAGTAATATCTCAAGCTCATCCTCAAGATACACAGCCGAAACCCCAAGCTCTATAGATAACTCAGTAACCGTCAGCGGCTCATAGTATGCCGAGAGCAGTATATTACCCGGCAACCGCCTCTTTAATACCCTCCAGTATTCATCACTAGGGCCAGTCCCCCAATAATCCATACTAAATACATCGGGATTGTAGCTCCTCTCACCATGCTCTCGTTGCACTGATATACCCTCCTTTATAAGCTTTCTTGCTTTAAACAGATAATACTTTACCATCTCGGCGGAGATATTAAGGGTGCTGGCAATTTCCAAACAGGATTTGTTCTTTATGTAATACAAAACGGTACATTCCCTATACTGACTGGATAGTAACGATAGTTCCCTTTTTAGAGAGCTAATTCTATCATCAAAAGCCTCGTCCGACATCTGCATTATATTTCCCGCCAGATATTCCTCAAATGGTACTGTAGTCCTTTTCTTGCGAAGAAAACGTTTGTAGACATTATGCGCTACCCCCCACATAAATCCATAGAAAGCCTCATCATTGCGGATGGTTTTACAAGAGCGTAAAAGCTCCAGATAGATATTGCTAGCTAAATCCTCTGCCTGTGCTGTGTTTCCCACTCTGGATAGGCTAAAGGAAAATATCTTCTTCATATTTTCGGCAATTAGTAGATTAACCCTATCCTGCTCCAAAGCTTCACCCCCTTAATCTTAGACCTAGCCATACACTACCTTCTAACAGGATAGCTCTATAGCAAGCCGAATTAATAGTCTTTTTACTATATAGTGCCACCCACCCTTAATTGGTTAAGTCAAATGCAACTTTTTTATCACAGCTTAAATAACAAAAGGGCCGTGTTTTACCACAGCCCAGTATATTATCTGTAAATCACTATCTCTTGCAGAATGCAAAGAAAGCCTTGTAGGTGGAATAAACGTCAATCTTAGAGGTTACCTCCATCGGTGCGTGCATTGATAACACAGGTACACCAACGTCCACAACGTCTACATTTAGGTTAGCGATATATGCCGCAACAGTACCGCCGCCGCCTTGGTCAACCTTACCAAGCTCACCGGTCTGCCATAGTACATCCTCCGCTTCAAAGATACCACGAACATATCCCATAAACTCCGCGCTCGCATCGGAAGATCCGCCCTTACCACGTGAACCTGTATACTTAGTCAGACAAACACCGTAGTTAAGATGAGAAACGTTGTACTTTTCAGTAACGTCAGGGAAGGTCGGGTCAAACGCTACACTAACATCCGCCGATAGACATTTTGAGTTTGTAAGCACTAAACGTCCAGATACACCGTTTGCCTTTGCAAGGTCGGTGATAAAGTACTGTAACGCCCTGGACTTAAGCCCTGTGTTACCCTCACTGCCAATCTCCTCTTTGTCGCCAAAGATGTTAACGATGGTGTGTTTTGGGTTTTGACATTCAATGGTCGCCATTAATGAGGTGTATGCGCATACACGGTCGTCCTGTCCGTATCCGCCGATTAAGCTACGGTCTAAACCGATATCACGTGTCCTGCCTGCCGGTACAATCTCAAACTCTGCTGATAGGAAATCCTTCTCAACCATACCATAACGTTCGTTTAGGATAGCTAGAATGTTTAGCTTAACCTTGTTACTGATGTTTTCATCCGCTTCAATCTCACCAAATGCGCGAGAACCAACTAGGATGTTTAGCTCCTCACCCTTGATACCTTCGTTCAGCGTACGTTTAGCTTGATCAGCCGCCAGATGAGGTAGCAGATCGGTTATGCAAAATACCGGGTCAGATTCATCCTCACCGATACAAACCGTTACCGCTTCACCGTTAGCCTTAACCACCACACCATGCAAAGCTAGCGGGATAGCAGTCCATTGATACTTCCTTACACCACCGTAGTAGTGGGTCTTAAAGAGTGAAAGCTCTGCCTCCTCATAAAGAGGGTTTGGCTTTAGGTCGATACGTGGTGAGTCGATATGGGAAGCAAGGATGGATACCCCTTCCTTTATATCAGCCGACCCGATAACCGCTGTAATCAGAGATTTGTTGCGGTTGTTTAGGTAAACCTTATCCCCTGCTTTGTAGGCTTTTGATGGGTCAAACTCGGTAAAACCGTGCTCCTTAAGTAACCCGATTGTATAGGTAACGCAGGTTCTCTCGGTCTTGCTGTTGTCTAAAAAGGTCTTGTACCCCTCGCAGAAGGCGTCAATCTCTTTTATCTCCTCTGCTGAAAATTTTGCCGCACCGTTAACCCTTTTAAGGGTTAAGCTTTCCTGTAGCTGTTTTGCCTTGGTCTTTTTCTCACTACTCATAATCCTTCTCCTTTATCATAGCGCTGTTTATACTAATTGTTATATATATTGGGAATATACCAAATCTATCCATCGTAACACCTAGAGTTTTTATTACTATAGGTATTATTTCTTGTAAATCTCTAGATATTCTTCATAATACTTCTTTACCTTGCTAAGATGATAGGCTGTATCCTTGTATGGTATTACATCCAGTGTAACGCCATCAGAGGAATACTCCTTGTTTTTAAGCCACCTGTCAGTAATGTTCATCCCCGCATGGTAGGCAACTACAATGTTATCAAAGCTGTTAAACTTGTTGTCCAGATAGGAAACCAGATATACACCGTAACGGATGTTGATTTCGGGGTCAAACATGTCATCGAATGTAACGTTTTTGCCATCCTTAAGCCTTCCCTTAACCCAATCAAAGGTAGGCTCGGTTAACTGCATTAACCCTCTGGCATTGTCAACAGACACCACTGTGGGGATAAAGTTGCTCTCCTGCTTCATCATCGCATAGACGATATACTCGTCCACCTTAAACTCCTTGCAGTACCTCTCTACATATTCAGAATACTTTTTAGGAAGCCGCAACCTGTCATAGGAGTTAGCGCTGTCACGGTTAGAGAAGAAGTTAACTACCGCCAGAATAGCTACTAAAACTAACGCTAAACAAGCTAGCAGTAGTATATACCGCCCTGTCTGTTTCCTTCGGGTTCGTCTAGTTCCCCTATTTTGCTTCATCGTAACCCCCATGTAGTTTTTAGTAGTTAGTTGTAAGCTTTTAGTATACCTATAACTAAATCTGCGGGTAGTAGTGACTTCTAGAACTAGCTTCTAGATACTAGATACTATCCGCTCCCCTACTGTTTTGCTTCTATTGTTGCAATAACTCCCTCAATCTCATTCATAAACTGCCATAACGAGCCGTTGTTGTACACAACATAATCACTGCGTTCCTTGTAAAACTCATCGTTATGTTGGGATCTAATCCTCATTGTAGCGTCCTCTAAAGAGATGTTGTCACGCTCCATAATCCGCTTTAGTCTAAGCTCGCTGTCGGCGATAACGCAGATAATGGTGTCGCAAAGGCACTCGGCATGGGCTTCAAATAGAGTAGGTGCGTCGAGTAAAACCTTCTTAATCCCCGCATTATTTAGGTATTTTATCTTTTCTTTAATGGTATTTATAATAAATGGGTGGGTGATGGTGTCTAGGGTTTTTAGCTTTGACCGATCGTTAAAGCAGATACGCCCTAGCGCTTTACGGTTAATTCCGCCGTCGCTATCTACTATAGCGGTGGAAAACTCGTCAACAAGCTGTCTAAAGCAGTCCTTGTTGGTGGATATCACCTCATGCGCAATAACATCACAGTTAATAATAAAGTATTCCTTTTTGTTAAATATACTGCTAATGGTGGATTTTCCCGCACCACTCTGCCCTGTAAGACCAATAATCATAACGTTACTACCTCAAATCCTGCCGCACGGATAAGCCTGTTATAGACCGCAAGCCCTAACTCGTCATCCTTATAAAACCGTGCGTACACAGTATCAACATCCAAACTATCAAGTGCTCTAAGCGATGAAAACAGTCTTTTAGCCTGCTCTCTTACATCCGTCTGCCCCCCGTAGGTCACATACGGCAGATCAAGCACCCTTTCATCATCATCAAATAACATAACCCCGATACGGCTATCACTGTTAACGGCTCTTTTAGCCACATACCTGCAAAAATCACCATACCCACCCTCTAGCAGTACAACCTTCGCCTTTGGTGAGTAGTGCTTGTACCGTAGCCCTGGGGATAGACAAACCTCATCCTCCACAGCAGTGGTAACCCCTTTAGCAACCATTACCTTTCGCCCCTTTGTTACCGACTGGATCTCGGAAACGGTTACCGCACCCGGTCGAAGAAGTTCTACTCGGTCGGCATAAACCCTAACTACAGTGGACTCCACCCCAACATCACAGCCTCCGCCATCCAGTATGTATCCTATCTGCCCGTATAGGTCATTGTACACATGCTCTGCCGTAGTGGGGCTTGGTCTGCCCGACGGGTTTGCGGAGGGAGCGGCTAACGGTGTGTTGCACTGGGTAATCAGCGCTAAAGCTACCTCATGGGCGGGCATTCGTACCGCAACGGTATCAAGCCCGCCGGTCAAAAAGCTGTTCGCACCACTGCACCGATCCAATACCATGGTAAACGGCCCCGGCCAAAACCGCTCGGCTAGCCTATATGCTAGCTGTGGGATATCCCTTGCTAACAGATTAAGCTGATCCATACAGCAGATATGCGCTATCAGCGGGTTATCCGCCGGACGTCCTTTAACTTTAAAGATACTAGCTACCGCATCCTCGTCTAATGCATTCGCCGCAAGCCCGTACACCGTTTCGGTCGGCATACCGACTAATCGCCCTGACTTAATCTCGCGAGCGGCAATTAATAGGTTTTCCTTTGTCGGGGTTAGTAGCTTTGTGTCGTATTGATTTTGGTGTTGTGGGGCGGATTCGCCCTCGCTAAATCCGCCCTTAGTCATTCTATCGTTATCCATCATTCCCACTGCCTACTTCTCACCCGCCGCCGCTAGCTTTGCCGCTTGATCGGCGGTAGCTAACGCATCAAACAAGCCGTCAAGGTCACCGTTTAGATGTGCCTCAAGCTGGTATGAGGTGTAGCCTATCCTATGGTCGGTTAGACGTTTTTGAGGGTAATTGTAGGTTCTGATACGTTCGGAGCGATCCCCCGAACCTACCTGCGCTTTTCTTTCGGACGCTACTGCATCATTCTGCTCTTGCATCTTGGTTTCATATAGCTTAGAACGGATAATCTTAAGCGCTTTATCCTTGTTCTTATGTTGACTTCTCTCATCCTGACACTCTACCACTACACCCGACGGTATATGGGTGATACGGATTGCGGATTCGGTCTTGTTAATGTGCTGTCCGCCCGCTCCGCTTGCCCTAAAGGTATCGATCTGTAGGTCGGCAGGGTTAATGTCAATCTCGACCTCCTCAACCTCTGGAAGTACCGCTACCGTTGCGGTAGAGGTGTGAACCCGTCCTTGTGATTCCGTTTCGGGAACACGCTGTACACGATGTACCCCGCTTTCAAACTTAAGCCGTGAGTACGCTCCCTCCCCCTCAATAGCAAAGGAAACCTCCTTAATACCACCAAGCTCGGTTTCGTTAAGGCTTATGATATCTATCTTAAATCGCTTTGACTCGGCATACATAGAGTACATCCTAAATAATGAATGGGCAAATAGCGCCGATTCGTCGCCCCCCGCACCTCCGCGGATCTCCATAATAACACTGCGGTCATCGTTAGGGTCACGTGGTAGCAGTAGAATCTTAAGCTCCTCGCCAAGGGTCGCCATAAGCTCTTTATTCTGGTCGTACTGTTCTTGTACAATCTCTTTAAAGTCCTTATCCAGCCCCCCTTCGTTTAACATCTCCTTCGCCTCGTCAAAAGCATCCCTAGCCGCCTTATACTCGATAAACTTCTCGATAACAGGGGTAAGATTCTTATACTCGCGCATTAGATTCTTGTACTGGTTGTTATCACTTATAATGTTAGGATCCATCAGCTTTTCGTTTATCTCGTTATACCTCTCCTGGGTAAACTCTAGTTTCTCAAACATACATCCTCCAAGATTTATATTCATTGCCACCCAAAAAGGGGTTGGCGTACTTAACACGTTGCCTAAATCACATAACAGTCAACTACAGGTCAAAAGGTAGTAAGCTTAATTTCCGTATAAACCGCCTAAGCAGATTTTAAGCCGATAGGTTATATTAAGCGTTAAGTTAGACAAGCTTTTTAATATTTTTCTCAATCTTGTTACGTGGTACCATTATAGTATGCCCGCATTTTACGCATTGCAGTTTAAAATCCATCCCCATACGCAGTATCAAAAACTCAAAACCACCGCACGGATGAGGTTTTTTCATTATAACCGCAATAGGCTTGCTCTCGTCAACCATATGGGAAACACCATTTACCTTTAACGTAACCATAAGTAAAACACCCTTTTTATAATTTAAGCCGCATAACATCTGCCCTACTTCTATACATTATACCACCATATGGGTGGGTTTTGCAACCCCTTTTTGAATATTTTTTCTAAAGCGATAAAAACTGCATATTTTGGCAATATATTTTGCGAATTTGTAATATGCTAACCACTTAAGCATAGATACCGTTTCATACACAAGATAAGTAATCTATGCGAAATTCTTTTGGCAAGTATCCAATAAAAATTCCTTTTAAATTAACGACAACTAAGAACTGGCTCTCTCTGCTATAAGCTTTTCATAAAAGTCCGAAACAGGAAGCGGTCTGGAGTAGTAGTACCCCTGCACCATATCACAATCTAACTGCTTTAGGATATCGATCTGTTCCTTAATCTCAACCCCCTCTGCCACAGTGTGCGCCTCTAGATCCTTAGCCATGTCGATAACATGGGTTAACACCGTCTTGGCACGCTTGTTACCATTAGCAGATACAAAGAAGCTTCTATCAAGCTTTATAGCGTCCACTGCAAGGTTTTTAAGCAGTCCTAAAGAGGAATATCCCGTGCCAAAATCATCCATAGATAATGTAAATCCCGCAGAATGAAGCTGTTCTACTACTAGCTGTAAAACCTCCTCGTTGTCAAAGATGGTGGTTTCGGTCAGCTCGAGCTCAAGATAATTCCTTGGTGCGCCACATCTGTCGGCTATGGAGCAAAGCTGTTTTACAAACTCGTCGTTCTCAAGATGAAGCCTTGAGAAGTTTACCGATACCACTACAGGGGTTACCCCCTCATCAATCCATCCCTTTATAAGCTTACAGACACTCTCAAACATATACATATCAAGCTTTACTATAAAGCCGTTGTCCTCAAATATCGGGATAAAGCTGTTTGGATAGACAACGTCAACATCGCTCGCTCTCCACCTAACTAAAGCCTCTGCACCATCAAGCCGTTCATCCATTAGTCTATATTTCGGCTGAAGATATACCTTAAATTCACCATTAGCAAGCGCTAGGTTCATCCTATTTTCAATGTCCTTACGGCGAAGTGCCTCCTCTATAAGCTCCTCATTATAGACTACAAGCTCCACCCCCAGCTCCTTAGCACGACGGTGCGCCACATTCGCCCGCTCGATAGCGCTGGATATATCCCTATCCCCTTTTGGAATCATATAATGCCCCGTCGGGAATTTAATTTCGTACTCAAAATCCTCTCCGATATGCTTGCGGAAAAGGCTATGAAAGTTATCACTAAGCTTAACTAAATGATCCTGTGACACGACCTTGTGAAGTACAATATACTCATCAGTGTTAACCCGTCCAAAGGTTTCGTTATGATCCTGTAAATTCTCCCTAAACGCATCGGCAACACAGCATAGTATCCTATCCCCCTGTGCGTAGCCTAGAGTCTGGTTAATAAGCTTGAATCGGTCGATATCGCACTTAACCAAGATATACTGGGTGTCAGGATTTTCCTCTAATAACCTTTGCGCTTCCATCTTAAACTTTGCAAGGGTTGGCGCTTTGGTCAGTTCATCCACAAAGGCTATATCCGAAAGCTTTTTGTTGTAACGCTTTTGGTAGGTGTATAGTATTAGCGCCATGATTAAAAATACTAAAGCAATAGCGATGGTCATGATGGTAGAGGCGGTTAGTATGTAGGTGGTATTCTTCATTATCGCCTGTTCAGGTACAACCGAGAAGATGTTCCAGTCGTTAACCTCTATGGTGCGGTACTGCATATATCGCTTTTGACCTTTAAAGTTGTACCACGCTGACCCGCCCTTGTTGTTATGGAGGTTATGCTTTATCGTTTCTATAGAATCATTCTGGTAAAAGATTGCTCCCTTCCAAAACTCAAAGATATTATCCTTGTCAAGTAATCTGTAGGTATTGGTGGTCTTAGCTACAACATCCCCGCTATTAGTGGTAATGTAAGCATACCCATACCCGCTAAAGGAGGGTAGGAAGTGTTTGTCTAGATTTTCGGATTTATACGATCCTGTAAGCACCCCGACGGTAACACCGTCTGCTACCACAGGGGTAGCCACAACGATAATCTTTGCATTTCTAACCTTAGACATAACCGGGTCTGAGATAACGGTCTCCCCCGCTAACGCCTTGCCAAGGTAGGATCGGTCGGACACATCCATATCGATACCTTCATTGTTAAATGCTATGCCGTCAGGATAGGCAAAGGTCATGTACTCAAAATCGGTGTTCTTTACAAGCTCTGTTAAATGCTTTACAAGTGTAGGCTTATCCTTAGGCAGGTTTGCTATAAGGTAGGCAAACCCCTTCATCGTTTCCTTTTGAGCTGTTAACTTTGAATCAAAGTTGTACATCTGTTGAAGCTTTACCTCATCTAAAGTACTAACCGTCTGCTGTATCAGATGGTTCTTAAGATAGCTGTTATAAACAAATAAAACTACCGATGTAAGCAGTAAAAGGCAACCCGCAAGGATTATAGCACCAATCTGCGCTTTGCGTATCTTCAAGTAACACTCCCCCAGACATATTATTTTTATACCTCTATTCTGTAATTATAACATAAATAAGCCGCTATGTAAAGAAGTATTACAGATTTTCTTGTTAATTTACAGTAAGGATCTTGAATTTTATCATTATATGTGATATTATTTTAATTATAGCTATTTGACCTTTTATTCCTTGTTCATTCTGTAAAAGCTTTGGCAAAGCCGTTAGATTAAATATGCTATCGATATAAAGGTTAAGCTTTATTGATATCCCAATAAACCTAACCATTACTAAGCCAGCAAAACCCTAACCTAACCAAAAGGAGTTATTATGAGCCATTATTTTATCGCCGACGATACATTAAAATCCAACATACAAACAGTTTCATACAGCTTTAGCGGGAAAGACTTTACCTTTACCACCGATTCGGGTATCTTCTCCCCCGACCACGTGGACTATGCTTCCGATCTGTTAATTAAAAATCTCCCTGCGCTAAGCGGCAGTATGCTTGACCTCGGTTGCGGATACGGTGCAATCGGGATTGCTTTAGCTAAGGTGTATAACCTAACGCTGTCTATGGCGGATGTAAATGAGCGGGCGCTAAGATACGCTAGCCAAAACTGCGAAAGAAACGGTATAAATGCTGACATTATCCATAGCGATAGCTTTAAGGCTATAACAGGTTGCTATGACAGTATCGTGCTAAACCCGCCAATCCATGCGGGCAAGGCGGTTATCTATGATATGTACGAGCAGTCCTACCACCACCTTAATAATAACGGCAAGCTTTACATCGTAATACAACAAAAACACGGGGCTAACAGCAGTATAAAAAGATTGCAAGAAATTTTTGGCTACGTTGATATTTTATACAAAAAGAAAGGTTTTTACATCCTTTCCTGCGAAAAAATCCATGTAAATTAATTCAAAAGTTAATATTTATTTCAAAATTGTCAATACTAATAAAGCTACTATTGTTTACAGTAGTCGCAGATGCTTATATTTAAACGCAATATAAGCAGATAGTTTGATAATAATGAAAGGAATATTTTATGGAATATATTACAATTACCGCAAATTTTGATGATATAGACCAGGCAGAAAGAGCCGCTACTGCAATAAAAAATAAGGTAGAGAATGTTATATCGGTATCTCTTAGATCCAAAAAATCAAGAAATGCATTTAACAATGAAGGCAAAAATCTAGCACCAGATTACTTTTTAACCACAAACAATCTAAACAACCCTACAATATCGGGTACGTCCGCTGCCTACCCTGCATACTTTCCTGTAAATGTAGTACCCGATGAGTTTAGAGGGGTCGACTCTACCTATAAACGTACAAAGCTTACCGCTAAGGTACCGCTAGAGGCAGAAGGACTTGTTTCATCTATTATCCTTAGCAATTCAGGACATTACATCTCTTTTTAGTTAAATGCTTAAGGCTCATATTTAATAAATAACTCCTTCTTTTGAAGGCTATGACATAACTTTACATTGTGGTATTATACCAATATATCCACAATATATCGTAGGGAACTTTTGTATATACAAAGTCCCATTATGTCATAGCCTTTTTTATTATTTATGCTAAATGTAGCCCATAACTCCACTATATCTCATGACTTACTTGTGACAAATATCTAAATAAATGTAATAGAGTTATTGACATATGTAACATTTTGTCGTATAATAACTATAATGGCAACTGTGTACGTTAACTATTAGCTTATAGCTTAGTAATACATATCCTACTACAATTCTATTGGTAAGAAGGGTTATCACTAATCTGTAATGGTCTATGGTTAATTGAATATAGAAGCCGTAATAAATTAGGTTAGGAATATGCAGATGAACAAAATACGACATTACCTGTTATTACTGGTTATACTGCTTTATGCCCTCTTTGCGTTCGGGTGCGACTCCCTTGCAAAGCAGGAGCCTTCGGATGTAACTTCACAGTCAAGCAAGCAGTCCAGTAGCGCTAAAAGCAATGCCCCCAAAAAGACATACCAGTTTCGGACAAAAGAGCTTTATCAAAACCATTACAATAAACACCACCAACAGTTTGGCAGTATTACTAAAGAAGAATACCTTAAGAATGCCAACAAGCTTATTGCGGCTTACAAGCAAAGTACAGATATTTTAAGTAAACAGGGTAAAGATGATGACACCCTTTTTTATCACGTAAAAACTAACGAATTTTTAGTCCTCTCACCAGATGGATATATAAGAACATATTTTAAGCCAACAAAAGGAATAGAATACTACAATCGTCAATAAAACCTTAATCGGCTATAACTATAAAATACTATTATGGAGAATAACAATGAAATACGACTGTCCATGTTGCGGATACAAAACTTTCTTACAAAAACCTACAGGAGATTACTACATCTGCCCCGTCTGCTTTTGGGAGGATGATGGCGTATATGACCTAGAGGAGTATTCCGACTGCAACAAGCTAACCCTAGCTAAAGCCAAGCAGAACTATTTTAGATTCAAAGCCTGTTCAAAGGATATGGTTAAACATGTTAGAGAACCTTTACCAGATGAGATACCCACTGATTATTAAAGGAGCTTGCAAAGAAAGCGTCCCTGCAAACCCCAAAACTCAGTTCCTGTAGCAACGCTACATGGATTGTGCGTTAAAATATCTATTCGCTGTCATTCATTATGTCATCGTCAAACGAATACTCGTTTAACTCTTGAAAGTCTAAAAATTCCGAAATTGTCATGCTAAAACCTATGGCAATATGATGAAGTGTGATAATTCTTGGATTTTTTGTCACTCCTCTAACGATATTATCAATTGTAGATTGATTAAGACCACTCATTGTGGCTAGCTTATTATATGCAATATCTCTTGATCTGCATAACGAGGTTATACGCATTACAATAATTTCTGAATAATTCATTCAAGCCCTCCAATTCATAATAGATACTTCTAATGTAACAATAAAAAATATACATTCTACCCGAATATGGGTTAAATGCAATAAAGTATTTGATAAACTAGTATTATCTCCAAATATAGGCAATATATTAGTGCATAAATTTGGGTAATACAACAACGTAAGGAGCAATCAATCAATGAAACGCAAGTACAGCAAAGCAATCAAACAGATAGCACAAAAAGAAGGAGTAAACGAAGCAATTGTGTATGACAGAATAAGAAAAGCTATCGAAGCCGCATACAGCAATGACGACCCAGAAACTATAGAATATCGCAAAAAAATATCCCCCGATGGAAAGGTTCCAACTCCGGATGAGTTTATCGAGATCCTTTCTAAAGAGGTTGTTGATAACTTTAACTCAAAGCTCAAACAGTAGTATCCTTTAAATTAAATTTTACTAAAACTAAAGAGTTTACAAAGGTTAGTATCTACCTTAAAAGGGTAACTTATACCTTTTTGGTGGACAGGCATACTGAATTAATAGCTCAAAAACTACATAAAAAATGCACCATTAAATGTTGATTAAATCAAACATCTAATGGTGCATTTTTATATCCAGTCTTTATCTTAGTTTTTGCTTCGTATCTCCGCTCGTTTTATCTTACCGCCAAGAGTCTTTGGAAGTTCAGTTACAAACTCAATTATCCGTGGATATTTGTAAGGCGCGGTTACCTTTTTAACATGGGTTTGTAGCTCCTTTATTAGCTCCGGACTGCAGCTATAGCCGTCCTTTAACACCACCGTCGCCTTTACAACCTGTCCTCTTACAGTGTCAGGGGCGGCGGTTACTGCACACTCTAGCACCGATTTATGCTCAAGTAATGCGCTCTCAACCTCAAACGGGCCGATACGGTAGCCTGAACACTTGATAACATCGTCATTACGTCCTACAAACCAGTAGTAACCGTTACTGTCCCGCCATGCTACATCCCCTGTGTTGTAGTATCTGCCACGTAGGTTTTTGCGGGTAAGCTCCTCATCCTTAAAGTATTCGGTGAACAGTCCTGTCGGCATGTACTTATCGATATCCATTACCACAATCTCGCCTTCCTCACCATCCTCGCACTCCTCGCCGTCTGAATTAATCAAGGTTATGTTGTATAGCGGTGAAGGCTTGCCCATTGAGCCGGGAATTGGTTCAAACCATGGGAAGTTTGCGATAATTACAGAGGATTCGCTCTGTCCAAACCCTTCTGTCAGCTTTAGTCCTGTAAGGTTATGCCACTGCTTAAACACCTCTGGGTTTAGCGGCTCTCCCGCAATCCCGCAGTGCTCAATGGAGGATAGGTCATAGCTCTTAACGTCCTCCTGTAGCATAAATCTAAACATGGTAGGAGGCGCGCAGAAGGTGGTTACCTTATATTTCTCCAGCTTTTCAAGCAGTAGCTTTGGCACGAATTTATCCATGTCGTAACAGAATATTACCGCCCCGCAGATCCACTGACCGTATATCTTACCCCAACCAAACTTCGCCCAACCTGAATCGGAAACGCTCATATGAAGCTTGTCCGGCTGTACCCTCTGCCAATACTTTGCGGTTACGATATGGCCAAGCGGGTGGGTAAAGTTATGCGCTACCATCTTCGGCATACCGGTAGTGCCGGAGGTGAAGTATACTAGGCTTATATCCTCGTTAGTAGTAGCGTCCGCTCCTGTAGGACGGGAAAACTCCTCGCTGTAGCCTGCTAGCTTTTTGTCAAACTGGATAAATCCATCCCTCTCTCCCGCAACTATCATGCAGTTTTTTATCTCGCTAGCCTCATCCCTCGCCTGCTCTACCTGCGAGATTACAAAGTCGTCATGAACGCAGACGATGGTATGAATCCCCGCGGCCTTTGCTCTATAGGCAATATCCTTTTTGGTAAGCTGTAGCGACCCTGGGATTAGGATAGCCCCAAGCTTGCAAAGCGCTGTAGCACAGATCCAGTACTCATAACGGCGACGAAGGATTAGCATTACCACCGTCCCCTTCTTTACCCCCATGTCTGCAAACATATTTGCCGCCTTGTTGCTTAGTAGACTTATCTCACTAAAGGTAAACTCTCGCTCCTCGCCGTGGTCGTTGCACCAAACTAAGGCCTTCTTATCCTTATCCTGCTTTGCCCATTCATCTACTATATCAAACCCAAAGTTAAAGTTTTCGGGAATCTCTACCTTATAATTATCCTTAAAATCCTCATAGTCGGTAAACTCGGTACGAGGAAGAAAACGCTCTATCATGCTGTATCTCCTTTACTCTGCAATCATGGTTAAAAAGCGCGCGGTTTTATCCGACGCACAACGTTGTCCATGCGGATGGGTTGGGTCAAAATAGATACAGTCGCCGTTATTTAATACTAACTCTTTATCATCAAAGTAGATGGTAACACTGCCCTCTAACACCATATTAAACTCCTGCCCCTTATGTGTTACAAGCTGTGGCTTTTTATCGCTAGGCTCTAGCGTTACTAAGAGTGGCTGCATAATCTTGTTTGAGAATCGATAAGCAAGATCCAAAAAGCTGTAGCCTGGGAAACGGTCAACATCATGACCCTTGCCCGCTCTTACCACCTGATAGGTGTTGATATGCGCACTGCTTCCTGTAACAAGCTCGGTAAAATCAACCCCCAGTATATGTGCAAGCTCATATATCACACTGATTGGGATATCCCCATTCTGCTCATATCCTTCATACTGCTCTTTAGTTATGCTAAGCTCTTTTGCAATATCCTCTACCGAATAATCGCAGATCTCTCTAAGCTCCTTTATCCGATTGGTTAGCTCTTTAATCTCGTTGTTAAGCATAAAACCATCCCTTTCATATATTAATAGACGGCAATAGACCCTACTGCCTATTACCACTTTAGTATACCATATTCTGCAATTAATTGCAAGGCTAATTTCATATTTCAGTTAAAAGTTACAACATAACAATAAACCAAAAACGCACAGACCTAACATCTCGTAGTCTGTGCGTTTTACATTTTCCGTCGCTGTAAAATAGCTAAATTCAAATATTCGTCTACAATAAATTTTCCAATCTTTATTCGTTTTGTATTGCTTTATCGATACACCTAATAACCTTTACTTTTTAGGTATAGCCAAACTACCAGTTGTTCACAACATCCATCGCCGCCTTTGCCCAGTTTGTTAACCGCTCAGGCTGATAGTGAATAGTGCTGATATCCTTTAGTATATACTCAAGCCCCACCCCGTTCGCCTTTGCCGCTTTGGCGGTCTTAATAAGGTCATCGGTTACATTCTCATAGTTCATTGGGTTTGGCACTAAAAATGCAGGACTTGGCTTGTTGGACATTATTATATCCTTTGGAAGCCTTGCCGCAAAGTTATCGCGGTCGCTCCACGGGCTACAGGAAATCTTTCTGATATTTGGCATTCGCATTATTATATCTAAGCGGTCGTCAAGACGGTCACAACAACCGTAGTAGATATGCTTAAACTTAGGAAACAGCCTTTGCATGTACGGAACCTCAAACTCTGCGGTGGTCTGTGGTGACACCGAGGTAAAGAGCTGTGCTAACCCAAACGCCCAGGAATTATATGAGGTCGCCTGCGTCTGCTCGGTTATCTCCTCCTTACCGTTAAAGGTGTAGGAGCAGTGGCATAGATTTGAATATAGGTCAAACGCCTGTATCTCATTAAGGTTATCGATATAGCTAAGGGTTGCGTTGGTGGTTCGCTCCATTATGCTGTGCATTAAATCTGGGTCATCTACTATATTAAAGTAGCAGTCCTCAACCCCTACCCATTGTGAGATAAAATCCCATAACCCTAGATGGAGGTTAACTCCGCCCATCCGTATAGGTGCGATTCCGCTAAATATCTGCTCTGCTTGCTGTTTTACAATCTGTTCTGCCTCATGGTCTACCTTCGCTGTAGGAGTTTTAATCTTTTCTACATCCTCTAAGGTAGCTATCTGACCGTGATACAGCTGTCCTACCACGCTGTTATGCTCATCACTCACCGAAATCTCGGTGTCGGCAACGATACCATACCCCGTGGTTATCAGCACACGCTCTAGCTTAATATACGGATTTACCACCATATCTACAGGAAAAAGCTTCCATCTTAGCAATGTACTACGAAGCTCCCACTCTACATTCCTCCAGTATGGATCGGTAATAACGCAGTCAAGGCAACCCTCTACATTAATCTCGTTCCACGGCAGCTGGTCTATCGCTACCATCGGGCGCTGCATGTCCCCCTCATTTAACTTCTCCCAAAGTAACCTTGTCTGCTTCTGCTCTGGTAGTGCGGCTATATCCATGCACTGCTTTGCAAGGGATCTTAGTACTGCTACCTCTTCCTCTTTTAATATGTACCTACTCATAATTTCCCCTTTTTACTATGTTTTCATGGCGACAACAGGCTATTAACTGGGCAATCAATATTTTTTAATACGCAATGCCACCATCTATAGCTTAATTATACACAAAATAATATAGATTGTCAATGGTATTACCTTAAATAAATACAAAGCGGGCAAACATTGTTCACCCGCTTTTGTTTTATCAGAATTAATATATGTAATCCTTTGATTAACCCTTAACAGAACCTATCATAATACCCTTAATAAAGTAACGCTGTAGGAACGGATAGGTCATGATGATCGGTAGGATGGTAATGATCATTGTTGCCATTGTAATGGAACGAACGTTGGTCTGTTTACCCTTACCGATGTTACCAAGGTCAGCAACAGAACCACCCGCACTAGCGGCAATCTGCTCTGCAAACTTAGCTTCAGAGATAATAGATAGTAGGATTGACTGCATTGGTTTTAAGTTTTCTTGAAAGATATAGATGTTTGGTACAAACCAGTCATTCCAGTGCATAACCCCTATATATAGACAAACCGTAGCAACGATTGGAGTAGATAACGGGAAGATTATCTTAAAGAATACAGTAAAGTAGTTAGCCCCGTCGATTCTTGCAGATTCCTCAAGTGCTTCAGGCAGGCTGCTAAAGTAGCTGCGCATTAGTATCATGTTCCATAGTCCGATTAAGCTAGGGATTATGTAAACTAGGAAGTTGTTCATAAGACCCATAGAACGGATTAGGAAGTAGGTTGGCATTAGCCCCCCACCAAAGTACATAGGGATAAGACATAGCATTGTGTAAAATTTCCTACCAACCAGCCTAGAGCGTGAAAGCCCAAATGCTAAAACCGAGGTGAACAATAGACCTGATGCTGTACCCACTACGGTACGAGCAACGGTAATAAAGTAAGCCTGATAGATTTTAGGATTATTAAAGATTAATTCATAGTTTCTTAGTGTAAACACACGAGGAAATAGAGTAATCCCACCCTTTGCAGTATCATCAGCATTATTTAACGATATTGCTAAGGAGTTAATAAATGGATATAGTGTAGTAACTACTACTAGAGTCATTGTAACAAATACAAGAATATCTATAACATAGTCACTAAATATTTTCTTATTTTTCATCTGACAATTTCCTTTCGCAAACTAATATTTTTAATAGTAACCAATATGACTAATGAGTATAATCGGCTACAGGTTGACCATAACCTTAGAATAATGAGGATTCGCCGGATTTTGATGCTACCCAGTTAGCAAATAGTAATAATCCAAAGTTTATTACCGCCTTAAACAAACCAGCCGCCGCCGCAAAGGAGAAACGACCTTGACTTATACCAACACGATATACATAGGTGTCGATAACGTCAGCGTACTCCATCAGCAGTGAGTTTGTCATCTGTTTTGTTAACATCATTATCTGGTCAAAGTTTGCGTTTAGCATACCCCCAACGGTAAAGATGAAAAGAAGGATAATTGTCGGTTTAATTGATTGAACGGTTATGTACCACATCTTTTTAAATCTGCTTGCCCCGTCAATATCGGCGGCTTCGTAGATTTCATAATCTATAGCGGTGATAGCGGCAATAAAGATTATTGCGTTCCAACCTACCTCTTTCCAAAGGTCGGTAAATACCGCTAACGGCCAGAAGTATTCCCCAGTCTGGAAGAATCCTATTGGTTTGCTTATTAGGTTTAGGTTCATTAACATGCTATTGATAGCTCCGCCATCGATAGATAGGAAGTCAAACATTAGTGTAGCACCAACAACCCACGAGATAAAGTGAGGAAGGTAGCTAATTGTCTGAATACTCTTTTTAAGATGCTTTCCACGAAGTTCATTTACCATAACAGCAAAGAAGATCGGAATTGGGAAGTTAATCAGTAGCTTTAGTCCGCTGATTACAAGGGTATTCCTCATAACCCGTCCAAAGTATGGATCATTAAATAGGTAGTTAAACTGTTTAAATCCAACCCATTCACTAACACCGGGGAAATCCCCTAACCTAAACTCTTGGAAAGCCATCAATATCCCGTACATTGGTATATAGTTAAAAACTATTACTACTAGTATGGACGGAATGACCAGTAGCTGAAGATCCCATTGCGCTAATAAACTTTGGAATAACCCCTTTTTGCCTATTGAACCTGTTTGTAACGACTTGCTCAAAAACATCACCTCTCAAAATTATTTGGTACTACATATACAACAAAAATGTCATCATATTAAACTTAATTTACAACCAGTCTACCTGTATAGGTTAACTATAATAATAACTAATAAATCAACGTTCACTCTACCTCTTTAGCAGAATAAATCAATTTACACCTATTCAAAGCAACTTCTTATGCACCCTTGGCAAATTAGATTTAATATCATTATATTTTATGCAGTATTTTGTACTTGTAACACAATTTTAACATATATATAGCAATTTGTCAATAGGATTTTACGATAAATTAATAATTTTTTTGATATTTTTCTCTTAATTATATGCATTTTTGCATATGTTCGTTTTATATAACAAAAATACCCATGCCGCAGTCGGCATGGGTATTTTATTTTTTATATAGCTAATTTAACTATTAATGATCAGGGAAAGCAGTTTGACCCTGGATCTTAACGTTAGCTTGATATAGCTCATCATACTTAGCTTCGATATCAGCCATGCCGTTATCGTCACAGAATTTAACTAGCTTATCATAAGCAGCAGAAGCTTCATCAGCAGATTTAGCCATCATAACCTTAGGGAAATCAGCCTTGATTGTGTCAAGGATTAATTGACGTTTGATACCTATATCATCCTGTGGATCGATAGTCTGGTCAAGGTTTACATATTCGTCAGTTACAAACATGATAGGAGTAAATACATCTGATTGTAGAGATATTGTCCAGTCTTGTTTTTCCTTAGGCTGAGCAGCATTAACTGCAAACTTAGTCATATCAACGTTGTCAGAATGTCCAGGCATCGCCCAGTTCCATAGACCGAGTCTTGTTCTTTCATCAGAAGAAAGTTCAGATTCAGGAGTCTTAAGGACAGGGTTACCTTCAGCATCTAGTTCGTCCCAAAGCTGACCTTGTGGTCCATACATCATATTGATTGAGCCTTCTTTTGTTAAGAAGTAAGAGTATAGATCAAAGATACGTTGTGGGTTTGTAGCCTTTTTAGTAATAACTGTTACGTTCCAGCCTGGAGTAGGTTTTTCATCGGCATAAACCTTTTTAGCATCCTTTTGAGGAGGATATACAGGGTCGGTTAAAACGATATAATCATCAGCGCCCTTGCTATCTTCTTTTAGGATCTGACGGAAACGGTTAACAGAGTCTTGTGAGAAGTCGTACCATAACATACCAATACGTCCAGAGGTTAGCTTTTCAAGGGTTTGTTCAGGAGTATCGGTAAATAGAGTTTCAGAGAATAATCCTTCTCTATACCATTTGTTTAGCTCCATAGTAGCTTGCTTGTATACAGGATCACGGAATGCAAACTGTAGCTTGCCTTCATAACGTGTAAACCAGTTGTATGCAAGGTTAGCTCCGCCGAACGAACGGTAGAATCCTCTGATTAGCTTAAATCCGTCAGCAGTTTCACCTGTCATAAACGGAATAACATCAGCGCCTTTATCGGTCTTTTTAACTTCATTCTTAAGCTTAGTTACATAATCATAGATAGCTTCAAAGGTATCTAGCTTAGGGCTTCCAGCCTTTTCGTATAAAGCTTTGTCGTAGATCCAACCATCATTACCGCCTGTAGGGCCTTTTCTTGCCCAGTTAGGGATACTATAAAGAGTTCCTTCGGTTTTAAGTAGCTCTTGGGTTGTAGTTAATATGTTCGCATCGTAATCGTTGCCTTCATACTTTAGCTCATCCAGAGGTACTAACTGACCTGTACGAGCAAGCTTGATAAGGTCGGTGCTTCTATCCATCATGATAGCGTCCGGAAGGTCACCAGAGGAGATCATAAGGTTTAGCTTTGCCGCAGGGTCAGCATCCGGCTTGCTAAACTCAATGTTAACATTAAATTTCTCAGCCAAAAACTTAGATGCTTCGTCCTTTTTCCATTCTTTGATGGTCCACCAGTCATAGTTAAAATAATGCTTAAAGGTATACGGTGTTGAAACGTCATCCTTTTTACCACCTGCAGTAGCTTCAGAGCTAGATTCGGTACCCTCTTTGCTAGATTCGGTAGTACTGCTTGAAGCTGTAGAGGAATTTCCGCCTGTACAACCAGAAAGCATTGATGCCGCCATCAGTCCTGCTAGAATAAGACTGATAATTGATTTTTTACTCATTTCTCATCCTCCTAAATTAGATTAAAAGCCGGATCTTTGCCTATTGCCCTAATACCTTGTCCAAAGCACTTAAAGTTACTGGTAAAAACCATATACTTCTAAGGTTTACAGCATAGATATTTAGTAAGCAAAACAACCAATTATGCTAATCCAAACTTTTATAAAGGGAAGGGTAATTCGCCTTCTTTCCTTTGGTAACATAATTTTAACACATATCTAACACAATGTCAATAGATTTTTTAAAATAATTCCTATATTTTTTGCAATATCGTTTATGATTTATGGTTAAAATTTTAGCAAGGTGATTTTTTGCTGATAATCAGCGCATTTTTTGTTAACTTTGACTGTTATGTCAATTCATGTAAAATCTATATACAATTATTACCATTTGGTAGCTTTGCCACTATAATATCCCTCTTAATTGCGTTGTCCACACGGTGGATAAAGCTGTCGTACGGTGGTTCGCTTAGGACGGTAAACCCGCTTTTGTCCAGTATCTCGCTAATCTCCTCCCGCTTTGTGACAAAGCTATTGTACGCTAAAACGACAACCCCGCCGGGCTTTAAAAGTGTTTTCCATACCGGCAGACAACCTTCTAATAGCTTTGCGGAGTTTCTGGTAATCCCGCTTTGCTTCTCATTAGTCACATTTCCATGCTGTACGCCATATGGAAGATCCCCAACTATAACATGCATACTGTTCTTTTTGTAGTAGCTGTCGGCATGTATAGCATTGCCCGCTACTAGGTTAAACTGAATTTTTTGTTCTTCCTTTGAACGCGACAGCTCCGCCGAGTAGACACAGGAGGAAAAGCTTTTGTTTGCTCCGCTAAGCCGCCTTTTGGAAAGCTTATGCTTGTACCGCTCTAGCTGTAGATACCTCTTAAAATAGGCTATAGTTTCCTCTACAACCTTACTGCCAATTTCGATACCATAGACGTTATACCCCGCAATAAGCCCCTCAAACAAGGTCGTGCCCTTACCCGCTATCGGGTCTAACAGATTAATCTCGCTAACCTTTGTAAATCCGCCCGCCATCACCGCAACATTTATCATCATACGGGTAAACAGCGGATTGGTCTTACCGCTGTACTTTAGCATACGGCTTAATTTCTCGTCAAAATACCTGTTCGCCGTTAACTCAATAGGTACAAAGCTTTGATCCTCCCGCCGCAAAAACAGTGCGTAGACAAAGGATAGACGAGAAATGATAGCTATATCATCCTTTGAAAGCTCCCCACCCGCATTAAAACTAAAGTACTCCACCCCGCAGATAGTAACACACGAAACCCCCTCACATCTAGCCGTCATACAGCTTTCCGCTAACGTAAACTCCGCCCTTGCCATCTCCTTTGATTCCTCGAAATAGACATTGTTATGTCCCGCCGATACTAATATTAAATACACCTTCACCTTTATACCCCTATTCTTTTTTAAGCAATCGCTTAACAAACTTTTAGCGTTCGTTAAGCGATTGCTTTTATGGTACTGCTGTAACCGCTGTACACCTTTATTCCGTTAAATGATTTGTAGGAACGCACCCTAAAATAATAGGTCTTTCCCTTAACTAAATTCCTAGCCGCATAGACGTTTGAACGTGTGATCGCTATAGTTTTAAACTGCGGCTTATCCTGTGTATATGCCTGCACCTCGTAAAAATGGGTGGACTGCTTCTTCCACAAAAGCACTACCCCGCCATCGCCGAGCGCCACCGCCTGCACCCCGCTTATAGGTTGGTCGGGCTTTACATACCCTGCATATAGGGTGGTGTTCTTGCTAATTATAGAGGTATACGAAAAAGGCTTGGTAAGCGCTTTGTCGTAGTACCAGCCAACAAAGGAGTACCCTGCTTTTTTTGGCGGATTATACTCCTGTAGCCTGCTGTCCGTCCAGACATCGGTACTGGTTATGGTTTTGTCCCCATCCTTAAACACCACCGTCTTTTTGGAAAGTGCACTCATCGCCTCATTTACGCTAAAGAAGTTTACGTTATACTGTATTGGGTAGGGCTTACCCTGCTTTGTAACCCCTGTTATCTTCACGGTGTAGGACGACCCGTTTGAATAAGCGCTAATTCCTTTAGGGCGCCAGATGATACAGCGTGGTTGACCGTACGGGTTGTTGTCCACGCTAAAGTATTCCACAGAATTGGTGTTTTGCGGTGTATCCTTGTCAAACTTCCACACCCTTTGGTCAGATTTTCGGGTTAATGTAATCTTAATCCTACTGCGTGACAGTCTATCAAAGGATTCATCAAGCGAAAGGGTAAATGGATACTGAGTGTTAAAATACTCAATAGGGGTGTTGTTTGCAGGCCAAGCGACCTTAGTCTGCACCGCAAGGTGGTTGGACTGATCCACCGCATACATAGCGCTGTACCGCCCTGGCGAGAATCCAAACCCTGTCTTTAGTAGCTTTGGATTTAAAATCCATCTCCTATGCCCCATTTTAGCGATGTTAGCGGAGTCGCCGTCCTTCATATATCCCGATATAATGCTGTTTGACAGCAGTGTGTAGCCATAGGCTATGTTACTTTGGGACGCCCCTGTATAGGCAGTCTTGTACATGCTACTGCTCATACCCGAAGGACGTTTTGGAAAGTGGGTTAACACATCGTTAATGCTGTTAATCATAGAAGCCGCCTGTGCATAGCTGTTGTACCGCCCCTCGGTGGTAACATTAGAGGACAACCCCGCTATATATCGCATTATATTTACAGCGTTTAACCCATCTGCAATATGGTTTGAGGAGATCTGACCCGTGCTATACGGCTTTGAAAGAGAAGGCTTTACCTTATACTGCATAGAGCGCTGCATACCGTAGTAGGTTGGGTTTCGGCTGACAAACGAGGCTATCTGGGGTATTGTGGGTTTCTTAACATCAAGCCCATAGTAGCTCGCTGTCCTGCTGTTATCCTCTGCCTGTACTTTAATTGATAAACCAAAAAAAGGTATAGCAAACACAAAGACGACCACTACCATGGGTAGTGTCAAACATCTTGTGTTGCATATACCTTTTTTAATCTGTAAAAATCTATCCCTTATCTTCATTGGTGGTAACCACCCCTTGTGAATTTTCGCTAATCCGCTTAGTTTTTGAGATCATCGGTCGTGAGAACACTATGCCCGCCAGTATCGGTAGATAGAAGGTCATTAGCCTCCACAGTATTATCGCTACCGATATCATACTGCTCTGCTCAAAGAACATACCAAAGAACAGATAGAATCCGCCCTCTGCGCCGCCCGAACCGCCTGGAAGCGGAACAAACGACGATATAAGCAGTACAAATGCCGCCGCACACACCACCGTAATATACGACACCCCAACCGCATCCAGCGACAGACAGACAAAGTACGGCACTGTAAAGAACGCCGTAAGCTGTACCGCCGTTAGGATACAAGGCAGTATAAACCGATGTACCTTCGACTTAATCACCGCAACGTTATCGTAAAACTGCTTAGCTTCAGTAACAATTCTCTCGTTAACGCTGTCTAGATTTTTAACAATCTTCATACGATGTAAAATCTGTACCACCCAGAACAAAAATCTGGTGGTCGCCTTTGGAAAGAAGGATATCCCAAGGATTAAGAGCATGACCACAGAGTTCGCCCCAAACCCGATTAGAACAATAAGGGTAAACCCCGATATCTCCCTTAAAAAGAACTTTAAACGCATGAGTATTACCGCTAACGTGTATAACGTTAGCATAAACTGATAGATGATAAACTTAGTAAGCAGTGCACAGGACGCCTGTCCCAGCGGTACTCCGCACTTTACCATCTTGTATGCCTGTATCGGCTGTCCCCCGCTGGCAAAGGGGGTCAAACAGTTAAATAGCTGCCCTATCATAGAGGTGGCAAAGCAGTCGGTAAACCTTATCTTACAGTTTATAGCGTGGCACACATTAAACAGCACCACCGCCTCAAGCACCCAATAAAGCATCATACATCCCGCCGCCAAGCCGACCTGCCCGATATTAGCAGAGCTTATCGCCGCTAGTATAACCTTAGGACCATCCACCCTAAACATAAAAACAAGCATTAAAAGCGTCGATCCGATAATCAAAAGGATGTTATATCGATTCTTCTTCACGCATAAAGTCCCCTTCCATATTTCGTCAATTATTTAGGTGCTTTACTACGTTTTAACGGAAGCTTATACCTATTTTCACTTACCATCAGATAGAAATCCTTCCACATCTTGGTAACATTCTCTCTGCTATAAAACACATGTCCGTTGTTAGAAGCCGCCGCACACTGCTCGTAGAAGGCTTTGTCCTCCTTTAGTCGTCTTAGCAGTAGCGCAAAATCCTTGTTGTTGTCCGCCTTGCTGTAAAAATCAAATAGTATGTTTTCATAGATATCAAGATCACGAAGCAGTATCGGAACAGAACAGTTCATCGATTCCAGTATCGCCATAGGGAAAAGCTCCTCATATGACGGTAGAAACATTACATCCGCAAGGTTATACACCTTATTCATATCATCACGGTCGATAAGCCCTAAAAACCGCACGTTAGGAGGAAGATTCTCCATAGCTTTTTTAATATCACTATATCCGTCCGCAATCTTGCCAAACGCAAAATCCCCAGCCCATAGAAACAGGCAGTCGGGCATAGATCTTGCAATCTCGATAAATTCCAGTACTCCCTTTCGCTTTTGAAGCTGTCCTACGCAAAGCACCACGAATTTATCCCGCGGAATGTTAAAGCTCTTTCTAATCCCCGCTTTGTCGTCAATTTTATAAAACTTCTCCTCTGAAACAAAGTTTGGTATGTAGCTAACCTTACTACGTGGTATCCCATAGGTTTCTAAAACATCGATAAAATAAGGATTTACCGTAACAAGATAATCCATGCTTTTATAAAACTTTATAACATATTTATAAAACACTAACCTAGCAAACCACGGCAGGCGGATGCTCTTTTCTAACGTTTCAGGTAAAAAATGCACATATCCTACCGTCTTACCCTTTCGCTTCATAAACGGAATCTTGAGGAAAAACCCTACATTTATTGTATGATAATGATTGATATTACATGCCTCTTTATCGTTATGATATACCTTAAACATCTCTGACAGCTCGTCCTTCACAAGCGATACCTGTTCGTCATGAGCGGATAAAACCCCCTGCCCTTGTACACTGTCAGCCCTTGAAAGCATATTTATTGTGATCACTAAAACGCTCCTTTTCGCATATCGTTAGATAGTATTATCGCCTTACCGAAATATACCTCTAAATTGTTAAAATCTAGTGTAACAGCCCATATTAGCTTAGCATTGCAAACAGTAAACTGCTTTTTACTCTGCTACACTAAAACCTATATAGCCTATTATACATTATAGCGCTCCTAAAGTCAATATGATTTTTTATCTTTACAGAAATTGATAATTTTTATTCGCTAAATCTACAAAATTAACCTCTAAATCCGCTTATTTTATATAACGATTTCGATTTCCAAATTTCCTCAATTTTTTTATTTAAAATTTTTATAACTTTAGATAATAGCATAAGGTGGTAAACATCATATCAATCTGCTCATTTAAAATGCTGTTAAATCGGCTGTCCGCTTCGGTATCCATACATTTTTTGTAGATACCTTCATATATACATGTAACGTGCATCATAACCACGTCTACATCTAATGTAGACGAAGCCTTGCTCTTTCGGATAAAGTCAGCCAAAAGTGTAAGAAAATGTTCATTTAAAAGATCCTCTGTAAGCTTTTCTTTAACTGCGGCATACCGACTTGGTGCGCTGTTATACATTATCCGTGCTTCATATATACCCTTCCCAAAGCTTTCCCGCTCAAACTTAAGGTTGCTGGCGATCAGCTTACACATAAGGTAGATAACCTTTTTATCGTTATCCTTAATGTTAAAGATAAGCTCTACCTTCTCTTTGTTATCCCTTTGCCTAAAAAATTTATTAATATATACCGTTAACAGCTCATCAATATCCTTAAAGTAGTAGTATATCCCACCCTGTGACACCCCCGATTTTCGTATCACATCCTTCATAGTTACTAGATACATAGGTTTTTCCTTAGATAGCTGTAGTAGGCTATCCATAAATCCGTCTATCTTGCCTAATGCGTAATCTTTTGCTACCTTCGGCATACAAACCCTCCATCTTAATTTATCTCTATATTAAATCGACCTTATCACCTCCTACTCCAAAGGGCAAGAGAAAAGTCAGATTTCTATACTACTATTATAATACATCTATAGCGTTATGTAAAGGTGTTTAATCCGCATTAAACTAAAAGTGAATACAAAATTTGAGGTTAAAAGATAGAAAAAACTAGTAAAATAGAAAAATTTTCTTAGAGTGCTTGACTTTTTTGTACAGGTATGATATAATTACAAAGTCGCTAGGGGATAAAACATCGCAGATAGCCTGTCTATTATATAGCAAAGGTGTATGTTTATTCTACTAACGGGTATAATATAGAAGGTTATCTATATTATTAATATGGAGAGGTGTCCGAGTGGTTTAAGGAGCCGGTCTTGAAAACCGGTGATACCGCAAGGTACCGTGGGTTCGAATCCCACCCTCTCCGCCAATATCTGCTGCTTTGGTTATCCTTAGTAGCATTTTATTTAATCCTTTCATTGTTTTAGTTTTAATATATAATATAAAACTTCACTACGGAGATGTACTCAAGTTGGTGACGAGGCGCCCCTGCTAAGGGTGTAGGTCGTGTTAAAGCGGCGCGAGAGTTCGAGTCTCTCCATCTCCGCCAAAATGTTAAAAGCTGTCAAATTTAGGTTTGACAGCTTTTGATTTATATATAATTCTTATATTTTGTTTAGGAGGATCTATCTATGGACAAAGGAAAGGGCACAGACTATTTAAGCTTAAGTATGTTGGCATTTGCGGGGATTGGATTGGAGGCGCTACTGGCTTTTTTAATAGAGCCTCTAATATATAAAACACAAATGAAGGAATGGTCTGTAGGACAAAACATACTACATTGGTGCATAACCTGTTTATTATGGGGAATAGTTGCCGTTTTACTTATTAGGTTTTCAAAGAATAAATATAATTTTGATATATTCCACAAAGCCGAAAAAATGAAGCTATGGCAATGGATATTGGTTGGAATATCTTTAGTGTTTATGCTTACTGTTTCGTATATTGATTGGAATGGATTTAAAGTAGCAAAAGAGTTTATTAGTAATGGTTGGCTAAAGTTTATCTTCCAATATATTTATTATGCTTTTGAAACAGCATTATTTATACTTATTATTGTATTTGGACAAAAAGCATTTGAGAAATGGTTTAATAACCCAAATATACCTTATGGTGGGATTATAGTCGCTTTAACTTGGGGTATTGCACATATATTCACAAAATCCGACCTTATTGCGGGTGTTTTATCTGCAATTAGCGGCTTTATCTTTGGTGCTGTATATCTGCTTGTAAAAAGAGATATTAAAAAAACCTTTATTATAGTATTTTTAATGTTTGTATTATAAAAATACTAACTATTCATGACTAGAAACACAAGATTGTTATCAAAGAGGCTGTAGCAAAACGATTTCTATAAAACCGTTTTGCTACAGCCACTTGACGTATAGACAATAAAAAATATTAAGAAAAGAGGACGAAAAATGCAGGTTTTATTACTTAACGCAAGTCCAAAAAATTCTGGTGCTACACAGGAGATATTAAGCATAGTTAAAAGCAAGCTTCCGTCTATTATATTCAGTGAGTTGCTTTGTCTTGGGGATTTTAACATAGCCTACTGTCTTGGGGAAAAAACATGTTACGATACATGCAGATGCATACATAACGATGACATGGAACTGCTTATTGAAAAGATAGATAAAGCAGACGTACTCATAATAGCTTCCCCATCATATTGGGCGGATGTTCCTGGACAGTTTAAGGTGTTTATCGATAGATGTACTGCATATAGCGATACAAATCCTAATCCCGCTCACAGAGTATTAACGCAGGGTAAAAAATGCTATGGGATTGCCCTTAGAACAGGTGTAAGATCGGTGGAGTGCGAGCATATTATTGAAACTATTAAACACTGGTGTGGACATATGAAAGTAGACATGGTAGACAGCACCTATTTTTGTGAGATAAACGACAAAGCTGATGTAATTAAAATTACCGAATCTATACATACTAAAGTGAACGAGTGGTTTTGCCAGTCTGTTTCTTTCGTGTAAAAACACATTCGGATATTCTTTGCTTAAATAATTTAGTTTAAACCCTCTTATAAACCTATGTAGTAAAACAAGTGTTAGTTTAATAAAATAAAAATTTAGCCTAACACTAGGTTGTAGATAAAAACCCTTTAAAAATTCGTGTTAAGCCAATTGCTTTAGAATTTGCATGGGCTTTTATCTAATGTCTTTCTACAGATTGGGCGTAAAAAGAGGCTGTATCACAACTATTTTTAAATAGCAAATTGCACAAAAAAGTAACTATTTAAAACGCAAAACCTCTTGAAAAAGGCGTTCAATCGCCACAATTCAAGAGGTTTTTTGTGTATTATTTTTGCGTGGGGCTATTGTGATACAGCCCCCTTTTTACTTTTTTGTAAGCCCTATCTAAACCCAGTTAACAAACCCCGCCGTTTCTTAACCTCTCCATTGCGGTTTT
>CAZAOY010000001.1:0-132736 GCA_964486925.1 uncultured Oscillospiraceae bacterium | reverse complement strand
ACCCAGTTAGAGCCATCGCTGTAAGAAGAGATTGTTTCACCTTCAGCAACTAAAGCAGCAGGTTGTTCACCAGTAAGACCGATCATATCGATTTCGTTGCTCTTAAATGAGTTAAGCGCAGTGTTTGAATCGTTAATCATCATTAGAGTAGCTTTTTCGATCTTAATGTTAGCAGCATCCCAGTAATCAGGGTTTTTAACTAAAACGATATCACTTTCGTGGTTCCAGCTTTCCATGATGTATGGACCGTTATATAGCATATTGCTAGCTTCTGTAGCATAGCTATCGCTGTAAGCTGATTCCTTAACAGGCATAAATGAACCGAAAGTTAATAGAGAAAGGATGTAAGGAGTTGGTGCAGCTAGTGTAAACTCAAGAGTTTTGTCATCGATTACGTTGATTGCAACATCCTCAGCTTTAGCCTTACCACTATTAAATTCTTCACCATTTTTAAATACAAATCCCATGTAGTTGTATTCAGCAGCGGTTTCTGGTGTAAGAAGCTTCATCCATGCAAACTTAAAGTCGTTTGCAGTTAGAGGAGAGCCATCACTCCATTTTAGACCATCTCTTAGATAGAACTTATATGTTAGCTTATCTTCGGAGATATCCCATTTTTCAGCCGCACCTGGAACAGGGTTATCATTTTTGTCAAGAGAAGTTAGGCCTTCTGTTACGTGACGTAGTACATTAAGCGAAACCGTATCTGTAGCAATTATAGGATTTAGCTTTGGGGGTTCTGATCCGATGTTTATTGTAATTTCATTAGCATTAGGTGTTCCTGTGTAGCTACTTTTACCGCCAGTAGCTGCACCACTACAGCTGCTTAGTAGCATAGAACCAACAAGTACTGCAGAAGTTACAAGCGACAATAGTTTTGTCTTTTTCATGTTGTGTATCCTCCTAAAAATCATTTTTAATCCAACTGTGCATTAAACTTAGAAAGGACAGATAACTTTTGTAACTACCCTTTTTAAGTAACGGGTTTCCACTTCAATTAAATAGCATATGGATTAATACTTTAATTATGCACTATTTTTTGCAATTTGTCAATAGTAAATTTGCATTTTTATCTTTTACAATTAATTTACTTGTATTTTACACAAAAACAGATGTCTATATATTATGGTTTTGTTAATTGTTATAGTATAAAATTATAGCCTAAATATTGATTTACCACTGTACAACAACCACACACATGAAGGATACCCCCAACAATTGTTCAAATACCACAATCTGGATGAAGAATTTGCAGTGTAAAACGACCTAACATGCAATTGTTGTCGCAGCACTGTATTTTTTCAAACTATATGTTGAAAATGCTTTTTATTTGTGTTATAATAAACATAATAAAGGTAGTAAAGCAAAGCTTTACACTAAAAATGTTTATTGAAACATTAAAGGTAAAAAGTCTATACTTTTTTCTATGTTATAATAAACATAATAAAGGTAGTAAAGCAAAGCTTTACACTAAAAATGTTTATTGAAACATTAAAGGTAAAAAGTCTATACTTTTTTCTATGTTATAATAAACATAATAAAGGTAGTAAAGCAAAGCTTTACACTAAAAATGTTTATTGAAACATTAAAGGTAAAAAGTCTATACTTTTTTCTATGTTATAATAAACATAATACTCACAAACGCAGGATAGCGGATAAAACATTATTGGCATACACATTAAAAAACAATTGCATAAAAGGGGGACAATCATGAAGATCGGTATACTAGGGGCAATGAACTGCGAGATAACCTTAATTAAGGAAAACATGGAGATAACAAACACCCAAACAATAGGTGGTATCTCCTACTTTGAAGGCACAATAGGTAACACACAGGTAGTGTTATGTTGTTGCGGAATAGGTAAGGCTAATGCAGCTATTAGCTCTACCATATTAATTACACATTTTAAGGTTGACTGTCTAATTAACTCAGGGGTTTCAGGCGGTCTTTCTAAAGATGTCGGTATCTTTGATATAGTTTTATCTACCAACTGTATGCACCACGATTTAGACAGCGATATCCTTAACACTAACCCTCCGTATAACAGCGAGTTTGTGGCAGATCCACAGATTATAAGCGGTATAAAAGCAACCTACCAAGCTACAAACAACCCTAGCTACCGCCTATTTGAAGGAAGGATCGTTACCGGGGATGTCTTTGTAAGCGATGATTTTCTAAAGATTGCTATAATTGACGGGTTTAATCCGCTAGCTGTGGATATGGAAAGTGCGGTTGTGGGACAGGTTGCCTACTGCTTCTCTGTGCCATATGTAGCTATACGCAGTATATCCGACAAGGCGGACGATGGAGCAGAGATTACCTTTGACGAGTTTGCAAGGATTGCGGCAAACAACTCTGCATCACTGCTAGTTAGATACATAAAATCACTGTAATTCCTTAGAAAGGGCAAAGAATTAATGAACACTCGCTCCTCAACCCAGCCAACACAGTCGCTTAAGCATGTTTTACTGCTACTATTAGCCACAGTTTTTTGGGGGCTGACCTTCCCTCTTATGAAGATTGCTGTAAACTACGCAGACCCCTTCCCTTTTATTGCTGTACGGTTCGGTATTGCATTTATTGTATTAATACCCTTTTACTTTAAAAAGGTACTGCATAAATCATTAAGATTCTATCTTGATTCGTTTTTACTAGGGATACTTTTGTTTGTCAGCATGTACTTTCAAGTTGAGGGTATTAAGTATACCACAGCGGCAAATTCAGCGTTTTTAACCGCCTTCTATGTGGTTTTAGTTCCTATCTGTGCAGCGGTAATCAGCAAAAAGCGACCTGCAAAGGGGGAGCTTTTAGGGTTAATTCTTGCCTTAATTGGACTTTCCTTTGTCTGCAATGTACTTACCTTTGACAGTAACACACTAATACGGTTTGAGATGTCGCCGCTTAACTACGGAGATTTTCTAACTTTAATCTCCGCGGTATCCTTCACCATATACATACTGCTTTCAAACAACATATCGATAAGGCATGAGCCCACCAGCGTTAATACCCTACAGATGGCCTTTTGCTCTATCGGCGCATTTGTTGCATGGGGAGCGACCGAGAACCAGAGAGCGGATTTTTTACCCCCTGCTATGATTGTAACGGTGGTTGTATGTGCGGTATTTTCCAGCGCTATCGCATACCTTTTGATGTTATCGGCGCAGAGCCATGTGTCCCCTACTAATGTAGTGCTTATCTTTACGGCAGAGCCTGTTTTAGGGGCGGTCTTTGCTATGATAATTCCAAATATTGATGGTACGGTGGAGATAATGTCTGCTACCACCATAGTAGGAAGCATACTGATCGTATCGGGGATACTTGCAAGTGAGCTATTTAGTAGGTATACACAGGCTTTAAAGAAGGGCTAAGGTGGTTAACTTTACGCTAAAACTAATTAAGATATGGTTTGCCACATGTTCTATAAAAAATGAAGATCGGAAATTTCGTTAATCACATCCCTTTAAAGGCTACAATATAAAAAGGTGGGTACGATGGACTATAGAGAGTTTTTACGGGTACTTGAAAACAAGAACAGCGGCAGGCCGGTGCTATTTGAGCCGTTTTTAAACCAAAAGATTGTGGAGCAGATAGTATGGCGTACCGGTTCCCATGTGTGGGACACCCCGGTAAACACCGTCACAACCTTAATAGCATGTCACAAAAATATACATATGGATGTGTCCTTTATCGACTGTAACGGTTTTTCAGCGGATGATATGTCCAAGGTTTTATCAGTATCCAAGGAGCTTCTTCCAAAAGGTATGAAGCTTGTCACACTATGCCACACAAGCGAGGTATTGGAGTTAGCGCAAAGTAGTGATGTTGTCTGCGCTATAGCTGTGACCCATAAGGGTATCCAGCTGTCAAAGGAGATTAAGCTACCTGCAATATATATTCCAAACCAAAGTGGTAGCATTAAATCCGAACTAGAGCTTGCTATAGCCATGGGGTTTAGCGGATTTTACATGGTATCAGACTATCTTTTGGATAACGATATATTCACGCTTTACGATAGTTATAACCAAAGCATTGCGTTGTTAGGCGGGATTTATAATGAATTTATCTGTAGCAGTAAACCTGCTGACATATACGACCGCTGCAAATTACTGTTTAACTATACTAAAAATAAGGGCTTTGCTGTCGGAACAGGTAACATCGATACGCCACTTCCATACCTTCAGGTAATCTCTATATTTGGTGTGTATCAGTCGCTTACCTAACTTTGTCGAAATTTGTCATTTGTTAAAAAATAAAGAATAATAAAAAAACAACTATAAATTTTAATATATGTATGTTATAATTATAGTGAACGAAGATATGAAAATTAATAAATAATTTTAACTATAAGGCGTGGTATATTAATGAAGAAATATATAGTTGTTATATTAATAACTGTTATGTCACTTTTATTGTCAGGTTGCGGAGTAGCTACAATTAGTGTGGAGAATATGCTTGTACCTCCAAAGCTTACCGGGGAGTTAAGTGAGATATATAAAGTATTTGCCCGTTCTGTGGATAAAAATGTAAAGTTAAAGTATCCAAGACAGGGCGAGCATAAATCGGCTATTACACTTGTTAATCTGGATGGCGAGGAATCTAGCGAGGCGATTGTCTTTTATGAGATTCCCTCGACCAGTGCGGAAAACTATACCCTTCGGGTAAATGTACTTGATAAGGTTGATGACGAATGGGTGACGGCATATAATTTAGGGGTCGAGGCGGTCGGTGTAGATAAATTCAATGTGGTAACTGTAGGTGACAGCACCTTTGCTATAATCGGGTTTACCTCTATTGGATCTTCTAAAAGTATCGTTAAGATCTATTCCTACAGCAACCGACAGCTAATCGAAAGAAGTACCCATTCATGCAGTACCCATGAGATTATCGATATTAACGGGGATGGCAAGGACGAGCTTATACTATTCGGCAGTAGAACCACCGAGGATCAAACCGAAAATTATGCAGTTTCGGTTAACCTTTCAAGTGGAAAGTTTGAAAAATCAAACCCTGTCCTTTTAGACTCTAATGTTCAAGAGTATATTGCAATCTCTAAGGGTCATGTTATGATGCGACCTGGTTCAGTAGTAGTTTCAGCACTTTATATCGACGGGGTAAAGGGTACGGGGGTGGTTTCCACACAGATTTTAACTGGAATTAACCACTACCTTATAAACCTTATCTATAAAGGCGAGGATATAAACCTAGGGCTTATCGAAAAGACACAGCGTAACGCACGTATCCTATCACGGGATATTAACTCGGATCAGGTGCTAGAAATTCCACAGCTTTTTCCTTTTTTAGGGTATGAGGATACAGAAAACCACAACAAGCTATTCTACACAAGATGGAGCAACTACACCGATAACCAACTTGTGCTAAATCAGATTACCTACAGCGACTACTCCCTAAACTTCATGCTAATACTAGACGAGGACTGGACAAACAAGATTACCGCTACTAAAAACAGCGCAGAAAGTGCAGTAACCTTCTATAGTTACACAAGCAAAAACAAAAAGAACAAACCATGGTTTTCTATAAGGATGGTTAAGCGAAATGAGGTAAAGGGCGGCAGCTTTAGTGATTTTACCGTTATCAAGACGGTAGGCCAGGTATCCTATCTATTTAAGCTACATAATGAGCACGAGCAGATTCCTTTAAATGATGAAGATATAAAACAAAGATTCAAACTTATAACCTAGAATACAAAGACAGTGAGGAGATGATTTTATTGAGTAACAAACGCATACTAGTATGCGAGGATGAGGAAGCTATCCGAGAGTTTGTTGTAATAAACCTAAAACGTGCAAACTTTGATGTCATTGAAACTACCACCGGAGAGCAGGCTTTAGAGGAGTACACCCTAAACAACGGTAGAATCGATATAGTGTTGCTTGATATTATGCTTCCTGGGATGGACGGATTTGAGGTTTGCCGTATGATTAGAGCGAAAAGCGGAAGTGTGGGTATTATAATGCTCTCCGCAAAGCTTCATGAGGACGACAAGATTACAGGGCTTTCTATCGGTGCGGACGACTACATAACAAAACCGTTTAGCCCCTCTGAGCTTATCGCACGAATAGAGGCGGTTAGCAGACGTATCAGCCAGAATAACGCTATATCCTCCCCTGCAAACAACCTGTTAATATCAGGGGTTTTTATCCTAAATCCAAAGAGCCGCACAGTTACAAAATCTGGTACTCTGCTTGATCTTACACAGGTTGAGTATCAGATTATGGAGTGTTTTCTATCGAATAAGGATGTAGCTATGGATCGCCAGGCGATACAGGAGAAGATCTGGGGTAGTAGCAGTTATGGTGATCTTAAGATTGTTGATGTAAATATCAGAAGGCTTAGGATGAAGATTGAGGATGAACCTTCTAAGCCTGTATATATACAGACTATCTGGGGTTATGGGTACAAATGGTGTGAACAGCAGTAGTCTTAAGGGGGATTAATTTTGTCGGTTAACAGCATATCAAGAAGATGGCTTACAAACAGCCTACTGTTTATCATAATCCTTCTACTTTTAGGGGCGAGTGCTTTTTGGTTTGTAAATAGAAATTCCTACTACTCAGCCGCAAGACAGCTACTTGTAAATGAATCCAACCTTGTTTCGGATGCGCTTACAAGGATTGTTTCACAGGATACGTTAAACGTTAACTCCGAACTTAAAAATATTGTGGAAGGGTTTGACAAGAAGGACCAGATAGAGATGCAGGCCTTAAACAAGGATGGGGATGTTGTAATATCCTCAGTGGGATTTGAGTACACCACCTCCCCAACTCTACCTGACTTCAAGAATGCTATTAGCAGTCCTACAGGGCTAGGGGAATATATTGGGCAGTCTGATCAGGGTGAACGGGTAATGTCTATCTGTGTGCTACTACCTTTTATGAGCGTTGAGTATTCGGCGGTGAGGTATATAGTATCCCTTGAAAAGATTGAGGATAGAGTTTTATTTATTATGATTGCCTACTTTGGTGTATCGCTCTTAATCGTTACGGTGGTGGTTATCTCCGGGGCTTACTTTATTAAGTCTATTATCGTCCCTGTCGGACAGGTAAGTGTGGCGGCAAGACGGTTTGCAACCGGGGATTACAGCACGCGGATAAAGAAGATAAACAACGATGAGTTAGGTGATCTATGCGATGTGATAAACTACATGGCGGATGAGCTGGCTAACACCGAACAGATTAAGAACGACTTTATCTCCTCCATCTCTCATGAACTGCGTACCCCGCTTACCGCAATTAAAGGTTGGTCGGAGACGCTTGCTACCATGTCTATAGAAGAACAGGATATGTTTAAACGTGGGATGAATATAATCTCCTCCGAAACCGAGCGGCTTTCCAACATGGTAGAGGAGCTTTTGGACTTTTCACGCATGCAAAGCGGAAGATTCTCGCTTAACAAAGCAAAGATTGACATCCTTGCGGAGATTGAGGACGCTGTAATAATCTTTACCCAAAGAGCCAGAAAAGAGGACAAGACACTTTTATACACCATACCAAAGGATATCTCCTACATCTACGCAGACAAAAACAGGCTTCGTCAGGTATTCATTAACGTATTGGACAACGCATTTAAATACAGCAAAGAGAACGATATAATCTCTGTAACCGCATTTGAGGATGCACAAAAGATTAACATTCGGGTAGAGGACAAGGGGTGCGGTATCTCAGCCCACGACCTACCTTTTGTTAAGGATAAATTTTACAAAGCAAACATGACAGTAAGAGGTTCAGGTATTGGACTAGCGGTGGCGGATGAGATTATCCGTCAGCACGGCGGTAGCCTTTTAATCTCAAGCCGTCTGGACGTGGGTACTACCGTAACTATAACGTTACCAAAGAACAGCGAGGGAATTTAAGGATATCTTAAGCCAGATTATCTTTTAGATAGGCCTATGCGTTAAAATATACAGATTGGAGAAGGGTATTGAACAATAAGGATAACAACTGCACAACACACAAAACAAAGATTGGCGGACAGGCTGTTATAGAGGGAATTATGATGAGGGGGATCGATAAAGCCTCCCTTGCGGTAAGAAGCTCTAAAGGGGATATAAAGCTTGAAAGCTGGGATATAAACGGCGGCGGAAAACTGCTACAGGTCATAAGAAAAACCCCGATTTTACGAGGGCTTGTTAACTTTATAATCACCATGATTGACGGATATAAATGTCTTATGCGTTCAGTAGAGCTTTCTGGGCTTGATGAAACCGAAGAGGCGACCACAAAGTTTGAAAGATGGCTACAGGACAAATTCGGGGATAACCTTGTAAAGGCGGTTAGCGTATTTGCCTCGATCCTTGGGGCGGCGGTTGCGATACTGCTCTTTATGTTTGTGCCTACAATTATTGTATCTCTAATAAACAGCTTAGTGGATCTTGGTGGGTATAAAACCCTTATTGAAGGGGTTATCAAGATAGCTGTGTTTGTGGGATATCTTTTACTTGTATCTCGGATGAAGGAGATACAAAGGGTGTTTCAGTACCACGGGGCGGAGCATAAGACTATATTCTGCTACGAAGCGGGACTACCGCTAACGGTAGAGAACGTTAAGAAGCAGTCACGCTTCCATCCGCGTTGTGGGACAAGCTTTCTAATTATTGTATTGGTGCTTAGCATTATCCTGTTTTCGGTAGTAACATGGGATAGTATTGTTATCCGTGTACTGCTAAAGCTTGCTATGCTTCCGCTTGTAACAGGAATTGCTTATGAGATTATAAAGCTTGCGGGACGTTATGATAACACTTTTACACGAATTATCTCCTACCCAGGGGTTTTACTGCAACATATTACCACATCTGAACCTGATGAGCAACAGATAGAGGTAGCGATACAAGCACTAAACGCAGTAATCCCGGAAGATAAAGAGGCGGACAGGTGGTAGTTTCACAGCTTTTAAACCAAGTGACCGATATTCTATCCACCCTAGGGTCAGAGGTTAACCACCGCTATGAAGCTAAGGTTTTGGTGGGCGGTTTACTAAAAATGCCGTTGTCACAGCTAGTTTTAGGGGATAGAGCTATAGAGGAGCAGACCGCACAAAATGTTATTAAATCGGCAAAAAGGCGGGCTGGCAACTATCCACTTCAGTATCTACTAGGAGAATGGGAGTTTTACGGACTACCGTTTGTTGTAGGTGAGGGTGTTCTAATCCCTCGATCCGACACCGAGGTGCTTTGCGAGGTGGTTATCTCCTATATCAAAGGATTAAATCGGGATAATCCGCTACAGATTGCGGATCTTTGCAGTGGTTCGGGATGTATTGCGGTTACGATAGATCACTATTGTAGCGGTAACACCATCTATGGAATAGAAAAATCCAAGCAGGCGTTTGGTTATCTTACTAAGAATGTAAAGTTAAATAACTCTAACGTTATCTGCCTTAATAACGATATATTTGATACAGATATAGATGTACCTCCTGTGGATATTATAGTATCAAACCCGCCTTATCTTACAGCTAATGACATGAATACCCTCCAAGCGGAGGTTAAGTTTGAGCCATCCATGGCGCTGTACGGCGAGCAGGATGGACTTTGGTTTTACAAAGAGATTATCAGCTGTTGTACCAGCAAAGCTGATAGAGGAGTTAAGCTAAAGCGGGGCGGTTTGGTTGCATTTGAGATAGGGATAGGACAGGAGAACGCTGTCACAGAAATTTTACAAATGAATAATTTTAAAAATATCATGACAAAAAAAGATTTATATGGTATAATAAGAGTAGTGTATGGCGAATTATAGCCGTTACGCTTGACATTTAAAATGTCAAGAAGATAGGCAAAGCTTATTTTGTGTGCTGAAAGCCCACCGGAACTTGCTAAGTAGCAATTCCATCGCACTTTATGCGCGATAATTTGCCCGTAGGCGAATAGTTGACATTGTAAATGTCAACTGGAATTGCTATATCAGAATAACTTCGCTTAATTAATGTAAGTAGTATGGAGGAATATATATGGCGTCAAGAGCAAAGACTCCTGAAAAAGAAAAGGTGGTTGTCCAAACAGGTGCGTCCGAGAAGAAGAAGGCGCTTGAAGCCGCTATAGCACAGCTTGAAAAGCAGTATGGTAAAGGCTCTGTTATGAAGCTAGGGCAGGCAATGAACATGAATGTTGAATCGATCTCTACAGGATCGCTAGGTTTAGACATTGCATTAGGGATAGGCGGAGTTCCAAAGGGTAGGATTGTGGAGATATACGGACCTGAATCCTCCGGTAAAACTACCGTAGCTTTACATATTATTGAGCAGGCGCAAAGAGCGGGTGGTGAAGCGGCATTTATCGACGTTGAACATGCACTTGACCCTATGTATGCAAAGGCTATTGGGGTTGACATAGATTCCCTATTAGTATCCCAACCGGACACAGGGGAGCAGGCTCTTGAAATCATGGAGTCGCTTGTGCGTTCGGGTGCTATCGATGTAGTTGTGCTAGACTCGGTTGCGGCAATCGTTACAAAGGCGGAGATTGACGGCGAGATGGGCGATTCCCATGTTGGTCTACAGGCACGATTAATGTCGCAAGCACTACGTAAGCTTACATCGGTTGTAGCTAAAACCAACTGTGTTGCCATCTTTATTAACCAGGTTCGTGAAAAGATTGGGGTTATGTACGGAAACCCTGAAACCACTCCAGGTGGTAGAGCGCTAAAATTCTATTCCTCTGTAAGGCTAGAGGTTCGTAAGGGCGAGGCTATTAAAAATGGTACAGAGGTTTTAGGAAACCGTACCAAATGTAAGATTGTTAAAAACAAGGTAGCACCTCCGTTTAGAGAGGTCATGTTCGATATAATGTATGGTCAAGGGATCTCACGGGTTGGTGAGATTATAGACTTTGCGGTGGATGCTGATATTATAAACAAGAGCGGGGCTTGGTTTAGCTATAACGGTGAACGTTTAGGACAAGGACGTGACAAGGTAAAGCAGATCCTACTAGAGGACGAAAAGCTTCGTGAGGAGATCGCTAAGAAGGTTACAATACATGGGCAGGAGCTTTTAGAGAAGTCCTATTCAAAAAACACCCCTGCAAAGCCTGTGATGAAGGAGATTCCATCAGAGGATATCCCTGACGCGGCAATATTGGACGCATTGGATATCGAGGCTGATTTTAACGACTTTGTAGAACGATGAGCATTACCATTACCCAGATAGAACGGGAGAAGGGCACTCTATACCGACTGTATCTGGATGACGGAAGGTCATTCTGTGTGGATGTAGAGGTAATCTACTTTAACAAGATAAAGGCAGGCAGTGAGTGGTCGATAGACCAGCTTGAACAGCTTGTGCTGGCAGAGCATGTGCGACAGGCAAAAGCTAGGGCGATGTATCTGCTTGGGATAAAGGACTACAGCTGTAGCCAGATGCGGGATAAGCTATCCGCCGACTTTATGGAGCAGGCGGTGGAGCAAACCGTACAAAAGCTTGTGGAGCTCGGGTATTTGGATGATGAAAGGTATGCTGAAAAGCTTGCCCGCTACTGCTTAAACCAGAAAAAATGGGGGCATACCAAGGCTGTCTACTATATTAGACAAAAAGGTATCTCTTTAGAGCTTGCTAGGACAGCTTTATCAGAGGTAGATGTAGATTTAGTGGAGAATATCACCTCAATTATCGAGAAGAAATATATCAACAAGCTTGGGGACTACAAGCAAAACCAAAAGGTTATAGCGGCTCTGGCAAGACTAGGATACAACTATTCCGACATCAAGACCGCAATACAGCGCTATACCGATGGGTATGATGAGTATAACTAGCAGTTATACTATAGAAAGGGAATTATTAATGGCGATTAGGGTTTCTATGGTTTCTTTAGGTTGCAGTAAAAATCAGGTGGATGCAGAGTGTATGCTTTTCACTTTGAAAAAAAGCGGGATGACCCTTGTTCATGAGGACAAGGAGAAGGATGTTGTTATTGTCAACACCTGCGGGTTTATCCAGTCTGCAAAGGAAGAAGCTATTGAAAATATTATAGAATTAGGCAAGCTTAAGAGCGAGGGCAGGATAAAAGGTATAGTGGTTACCGGCTGTTTGGCACAGAGGTATCAGCAGGAGATTGCCGATACAATGCCCGAGGTTAATGTGGTAGTCGGGATTGGTTCTAACAAGGATATCGCTAAGGCGGTACGCAAAGCATATGAGGGTAAGAACGACACCTACATGGCTAAGAAGGAAGAGCTTGACATCGACGGTGATAGAGTGTTAACAACTCTACCCTACTATGCATACGTTAAGATAGCAGAAGGGTGTGATAACTTCTGCACCTACTGTGCCATACCGTTAATCCGCGGAAGATTTAGAAGCCGCACCATGGAAGCTATCGAAAAAGAGGTTATCTGGCTTTCTAAACAGGGTGTTAAAGAGATTGTACTGGTAGCGCAGGACACCACACGATATGGTGAGGATCTATACGGAAAGCTTTCGCTAGCACCACTTTTAGAAAAGCTTGCTCGCATAAACGGTATCGAGTGGATTAGGGTGTTGTACTGCTACCCTGACAAGATTACCGATGAGCTTATCGAGGTGATGGCAAGAGAAGATAAGGTTGTAAAGTATATCGATATGCCGATACAACACTGTAATGATACCATACTCTCCCGCATGAACCGTAGAGGTGATAAGGCGATGATTACTGAGGTTATCCAAAAGCTAAGGGATAGGATAAAAAACATCTCTATCCGCACAACGCTTATTACCGGGTTTCCTGGAGAAACACAAGAACAGTTTGAGGAGCTTGCAGAGTTTGTAAAGGAAACTAAATTTAACCATCTGGGTTGTTTCTCCTATTCCGCGGAAGAGGATACAAAGGCGGCTTTAATGGACGGACAGATTGAAGATGAGGTTAAAAACATTCGTGCTGAAAGTATTATGAATGAACAGTACCGAATTGTGCAAGACTATAATAACGCTATGCTTAACAAGAATGTGACGGTTATTGTAGAAGGGTATGACAAATACGGAGAATGTTACTTTGGCAGAAGCTGTTATGACGCACCTGATATCGACGGAAAGGTGTTTTTCACAAGCAAAACTCCGCATACAATGGGAGATTTTGTAACAGTTCTAATTACCGACACTTTAGAATATGACTTAGTAGGGGAGATTTCTACCCTATAGTTTATACAAAAGAGGATAAAATTTAAAGCGAGGTGATAGATTGAATACACCAAACAAGCTTACAGTATTAAGGTTTTTACTTGTCCCGGTATTTCTTGTGTTCTTTTTAATTAAGGAGATACCCTACAACTACCTTTATGCCTTTGTAATCTTTATCGTTGCCTCACTTACCGACCTACTTGACGGATATCTGGCGAGGAAATACAACCAAGTTACCACCTTTGGAAAGTTTTTAGATCCCCTAGCCGACAAGGTTTTGGTGGTAAGTGTGCTGATATGTTTTGTTGATATGTCACTGGCAAACGCTATTGTTGTAATTATCATTATAGCAAGAGAGTTTATCGTAACGTCACTACGGCTTGTTGCGTTATCAAGTGATGGAACGGTAATTGCCGCCGATAATCTGGCAAAGATTAAAACCGTTATCCAGATGGTATCTATTACTACCATACTGTTGGCTCTTGGGTTATCCAACCTAGGATTAATCCCAGAGGTTATGGATATTACCATATTCAGCAATGTTTTAATGTGGATTGCGGCATTTATCACTGTGCTGTCAGGCGGGTCTTATCTAATGAAAAACATGCATTATATTACAAAAACTAAATAGATTTAAAAGCAATGATTAGGAGAAGTACCCTATCTGTTCGTTTACAGAGAATAACCGCCTTGTATATACATGGCTGAAAGCGGTTTAACCGAAATATAGTGGGAAATGCACCTATAGTAAAGGATCTGAACAGAAAGCTTGTGTTTACAGGATTTCAAAAGTATGATCCTTCGGTTAGCCACCGTTATGTGGTATCAAGTAACGTTAACAAGATAACGTTACTCAAGCGATAAATGGAAGTGGAACCGCGTATTAACGCCTTCTGTCATACAATTGTAGGATAGATGGCGTATTTTTGTTTTTACGTTATGTAATGGGGGAATTGTCTATGTTTAAACGACTAATGCAGGATGTTAAATCAATAAGACGTCGTGACCCTGCGGCTAAGAGCACTATCGAGGTATTGCTACTCTATCCTGGGGTACAGGCGGTTATCTGGTATCGTATCTCTCACTGGTTTTACATAAGAAACCTTTATTTTCTAGCGAGGATGTTCTGTCAGCTAGGCAGATTCTTTACAGGGATAGAGATCCACCCTGGAGCTAAGATTGGCAGAGGGTTGCTTATCGACCACGGTGCTGGGGTTGTTATCGGAGAGACGGCGGAGGTTGGCGACGACTGTACCATCTATCAAGGCGTGACCCTTGGTGGAACGGGTAAAGACTGCGGTAAACGCCACCCAACCCTTGGCAACGGGGTTATGGTTGGGGCAGGCTCTAAGGTGCTAGGCCCATTTAAAGTGGGAAACAACGTAAGGATCGCCGCAAATTCAGTGGTGCTAGAAGCCATCCCCGACAACAGCACCGCTGTAGGTTCGCCCGCAAGGATTGTAAAGGTAAACGGCATTAAATGCGTTGACCTTGACCAGATACATATCCCAGACCCGGTTGCACAACAGCTATGCAGGCTGGAGCTTAGGATAACACAGCTAGAGAAGTCTTTATCGCTATGTAACCAAGAGGTAAGCTCCGAGGACTGCTTTAACTGTAATGAACGGTCGATAGACTATACGGAGCAATAGAAGTACGGAAAGGAATGATATTAAAATGAAAATCTATAACACCCTTACTAGAGAAAAACAGGAGTTTATCCCAATTAAACAAGGTGAGGTAAAGATATACCAGTGCGGCCCTACGGTATACAACTTTATGCATATTGGTAACGCAAGACCATTATGTGTATTCGATACATTAAGGAGATATATGGAGTATAAAGGGCTTAAGGTAACCTTTGTACAAAACTTTACCGACGTAGACGATAAGATAATAAAAAAAGCCAATGAAGAAGGCTCTACCGCTGATGAGGTTGCCAAAAGATATATAGCCGAGTATCAAACCGACGCAAAGGGATTAAACGTAAAGGATGCGACCTTCTATCCTAAGGTAACTGAAAATATCGATAACATTATCGATGTAATAATCACCCTAATAAATAAGGGTAATGCTTACGAATCTAATGGTGATGTTTACTTTAGGGCACACAGCTTTAAGGAGTACGGTAAGTTATCACGTATGCCGCTAGAGGATCTGGAGGCGGGGGCTAGAGTTGATGTAAGCGACCAAAAGGAGAGTCCTGTTGACTTTGCATTGTGGAAGAAGGCAAAGCAGGGTGAGCCTAGCTGGCCTTCCCCATGGGGTGAGGGTCGCCCTGGTTGGCATATAGAATGTTCGGCTATGTCAAAGACCATCCTTGGAAACACCATAGACATCCACTGTGGAGGACAGGATCTTATCTTCCCTCATCACGAAAACGAGATTGCCCAGAGCGAATGTGCTAACAGCGAGCCGCTAGCAAACTACTGGATGCATAACGGATATATCAACGTTGATAACAAAAAGATGTCAAAATCTCTAAACAACTTCTTTATTACAAGAGAGGTAGCAAACAAATACGGCTATGATACCGTGCGTTATATGATGATTGCCGCTCACTACCGTAGTCCGATTAACTATACAGATGAGGTTATAACCCAGTGCAAATCCTCTTTAGAGCGGATTAACAACTGTAAAGAGATGTTAACCTTCTCTATCTCCAATTCTCCGGAAGGCGAGATTACCGAGGAGCAACAAAACAGTATCGACAGCTACAAGGATAAATTTATGCAGGCAATGGAGGATGACCTTAACACAGCGGATGCGCTTTCATATGTATTCGAGCTTGTTCGAGAAGCTAACATAGCGGTAAAAAAAGGATCTGGCAAAGGATACTACAAATCCCTGCTTACTGCTATTAACGAGCTAACCGATATTCTAGGTATCCTATACGAAGTAAAAGAAGAGAGTATTCCACAGGAGATACTAGACCTTGTTGAAGAGAGAAAGAATGCACGTAAGGATAAAAACTTTGCACTAGCCGATGAGATAAGAGATAGGATAGTTACTCTTGGTTATATGGTAGAGGAAACAAGGCAGGGTGTAAAGATTACAAAACTAGGATAGTTATGATTATATCATACTGAAAAGAGGTGATGTTGTGTTTGACAAGATTATTACGGTAACCTGTAACCCCGCCTTTGATATCACATTAAAGCTTGCTTCCTTTGTGTATGACGAGCCAAACGCTGTAGAGGACGAGCAGGTGTTTTCGGGCGGTAAGGGTGTTAACGTATCTAAGGTGCTTAGTGTACTAGGTTATGACTCCATTGCCACAGGCTTTGTCGGAGAAAAGAGCTATGACAGGTATGTAGAGCTCCTTTGCGAGGAGAGGATAAAACAAAGCTTTGTAAAGACTAACGGCATTACAAGAGAAAACTTTACCATGATACTCCCAAACGGTGCACAGGTAAAGATAAACCGAAATGGCGACGCCGTTTTGCATGAGGACTGGGACACTCTTCTGGCTAGGATAGTTAAGCAGTTTACACCGTATCAAAAGGTACTTGTGGTATTTGCGGGAAGTATCCCACTAAACACCGATAAAGAGGATTATGTTAAATTTATCACCAAGATAAAGAGTGATAATGTATCGGTAGCAATAGACAGTAGCCTTTTAGATTTCTCTGACTACAAGCAGATAAAACCCTTTATAATTAAACCTAATTTTAATGAATTAAAACGCATTATGAATATTAACCTTCGCAGTGAAAGTGCGCTAATCCGCTGTGTTGAGGAGCTATCAGAGCATGTAGACCATGCTATCGTTAGCTTAGGTGCAAAGGGGTTAGTATATAAAAGTGGCTTGAGTATGTTTCGTGCTAATGTGCCAAAGGTTAAGGTTTTGTGCACTGTAGGTGCGGGTGACAGCTCGCTTGCGGGGTTTATTGCGGGACTGCAAGGCGGGCTTTCACCTGCTGATACCATACGTCTAGCGGCAGGATGTGGAACTGCCGCAGTTATGACAGAGGGCACAAAGTCAATTTCAATGGCAGATATTGATGAGCTTCAAGATCAGATCACAGTTGTAAAGCTAAAAGGATAGTTGTAGGGATAAACTTTCGACTAACATCAAAAAGTACTATAGCTAAGAGATTTTACAAGAAGACTAGCGTTGAAAAGTCTAAAAAAGAAAGGCAATACTTATAATGCAGAAGATTCTAGGATATATGAGAAAGGCGATACAAGAGTTTAACCTAATCCAGAACGGGGATAGGATAGCAGTTGGGGTTTCAGGCGGAAAAGATTCGGTAGTAATGGTTAGGGGGCTAGCGCTGTTAAAACGGTTTATCGGGATTGACTATGAGGTGATAGCCATTACCCTCGACCCGAGGTTTAAGGGCGTTACTACCGACTACTCCCCTGTCACAAGGATGTGTGACGAGTTAGGGGTAAAGCATGTAATACAGCTAACCGATATCGGAGAGATTGTATTTGACATCCGAAAGGAAGAAAACCCATGTAGCCTATGCGCTCGTATGCGAAGAGGGGCGCTTCATGATGCGGCAAAGCTGCAAAACTGCAACAAGATAGCGCTAGGACACCATTATAATGATGCGGTGGAAACCTTTGTTATGAATCTCTTTAATGAAGGTCGTATCGGTTGCTTCTCACCTAAAAGCTATCTGTCGATAAAGGATATCCACTTGATTCGACCTCTTGTGTTCGCTCCCGAGAAGGATATTAGAAGGGCGGCGATAAAGAACAACCTGCCTATCATTAAAAGTGAGTGCCCTGCGGACGGTTATACCAACCGAACAAAGACAAAGGAATGGCTTGCCAAACGTGAGCGAGAGGATGAAGGTTTTACATATCGTTTGTTTGGCGCTATGCGGCGTGGAGATGTTGATGGATGGGGATACCCTAGCCTGCCAGAGGACAACTAAGCTATCTATAGCTAAGCTTGTTATAGCTGTTGTTTGTAGATATTAAGGAGGAAGATGGATGAGCAGTATCCTAATAGTGGATGATGAACCACTAATCAGAGATCTTGTACGGCAGTATTTAGAGTTTGATAACCACATCGTTACCGAAGCGAGTGATGGAGCACAAGCGGTAAGCCTTGCTAGCTCTAACGAATTTGACATGATAGTTATGGACGTTATGATGCCAAAGATGGACGGTATTACCGCCATGCGAAGGATTCGTGAGTTCTCCGATCTTCCGATAATACTGCTTACCGCAAAGAATGAAGAGTACGATAAGATAATGGGGTTTGACCTTGGAGCGGATGATTACGTAAGTAAACCCTTTAGCCCACGTGAGCTTTTATCTCGGATAAAGGTTATACTAAAACGTGTAGGAAGTAAGGACAGTATAGCGTCTACAAAGATATATAGCCACAAGGGGATTGTCTTTAATCCTATCTCGTATAGTATGACGGTAGATGGCAAGCCTTGTGAGCTTACCCCTAAGGAGTTTGAGCTGTTTGCCTATTTTGTGGCAAACAAGGGGATAGCTTTAACAAGAGAAAAGCTACTTAAGGATCTTTGGGGATACAACTTTGGAGCAGACACCCGTACGGTTGATACCCATGTAAAGATGTTACGAAACAGTCTGGGAGCATATAGAGATCTGATTAAAACGGTATGGGGTATAGGGTATCGATATGATGAAGCTTAAAGGTCAAAAGCTGTCAATACAGCGGTTTGTTAAGCCGTTTCACTCCATAAGGTTTAGAATCTGGGGCGCTATGGTGTTATCCCTTGTAATTACGCTACTACTTATCTATATCCTCGGTGTTGTGCTTTTAGAAAAGCAGTACCTAAATAAAAAGCATGACGAGGTTGCACGTGTTATCGAAAATGTGCGGTCACAGATTAAGGACGAGGACTTTTCAAAGCTTTCCTCCTATCTATACGAGCTTGCACTAAAGAACAACATGTGTATTGAGATAAGCAACAGCAATGGTGTCCCAATAATCCGAAACGAAGGGTTATCTAACTCCTGCTTCCTTCATCAAAATCAAACAAACAGGATGAGGATACTAAGCCAGATCTATGACAATGAAGGGACACAAACCTTTACAGTTAAGGACTCAAAGGATGATAGCTCCTCGGTGGGATACCTTGTAGCAGGAACCCACGAGGTGGACAAGAGCTATAACTATCTGCTAATAATCACCGCTTCCCTAGCACCTGTAAAGGAAACCACAGCAATTATATCCTCTCAACTGCTTTTTATATCTCTAATTGTTTTAGTGGTGGTAACGATAGTTTCCTTTGTGCTTTCCATGTTTATTACCCGCCCGATAAAACAGCTTAACACAAGCTTTGGTAGAGTAACTAATGGGGATTTAAACGTAAAGGCGGCGGTATCAGGGCAGGACGAGATATCACAGCTAGGTAAAAGCTTTAACTATATGGTAGAGCAGATTAAAACCACCACTACCATGCAACGTGAGCTTATCGCAAATGTATCCCATGACCTTAAGACCCCCCTTACCATGATTAAGGGGTATGCAGAGTTAATGCGGGATATCACAGGCGAGGACAAGGTAACACGAAACCACCAACTGGAGATAATCGTCGATGAAACCGATCGTCTAAGCGAGCTTGTCGGGGATATTATGGATCTATCTCTACTCCAAGCGGGGGTAAAAAAGCTTGAGTGTGAAGGCTTTTGTATAATTACCATGCTACGAAATGTATCCTCCCGTTTTGAGGTATACCGACAGAGTAACGGATATAACATACAGCTTAACATCCCCAAGTCCTCCCCTCTTATAGTCTGGGCGGACAGACCACGTATCGAGCAGGTACTGTATAATCTAATTAACAACGCAATCGCCCATATTGGAGAAGATAAAACGGTGGTAATTAATCTGCTTAAGGACACCGATCAGCTTGTACGTGTCGAGATTATCGACCATGGTGTAGGTATCGACCCAAATGTAATTACCCTAATCTGGGATAGGTACTACAAGCCCTACCGCTCGTCAGTAAGCAGGGGTAAAGGTACTGGGCTTGGACTGTCGATTGTAAAGACCATCCTAACCGCCCATAATGTATCCTTCGGGGTATCTAGTACCCTAGGACAGGGTAGCAACTTCTGGTTCACCCTAAGCTGTACAAACGAGATAAACTCCGCCGATAGTGACACTGAAACATTAATATAGCTAAAGCTGTAACAGAAATGTATCTGTTACAGCTTTAGCTGTTGCCGCCGCAATATAGTAGTAGATTTCGTCTGGGTTTTGATAAACGCTGACCCCTAACAATCCATAGGGATTTTGATTAGACATCCCCCCTATCTCCTCAATTAGACCGCAATCTAACGCTTTATCCCAAAACTCGGGAACAATTCTATAGTTTTCATTTATATCCTCTTTGAGCTTTGTTCTTACCCCTACAACTCGGATAGGTTGATTTTCGATAATTTTATATGACATACCTTGACTTCCGGTCACATTAACAGACAATCCCATTGGAGGATAGGTTTTTAGTATAGTTCCACTAATACGAGCGGCAGAAGGCGGTACACCATGAACACTTTGAAACGCCCTATTAAACGCTGTAGGCGAGTCGTAGCCGTATTTTATACTAACATCCAAGTATCTATAACTACCCGATTGCAGTTCATATGCGGCGGCTGTCATCCTTCTACGTCGTATATACTCTGAAACCGAAACACCTAAAACACAGGAAAACATCCGCTGAAAATAATAGGTGGAACAACAAGCTATCCTTGCGGCTTCATCATATGATATATTTCCAGTTAGGTTATCCTCTATATATTTAACTGCTTGGTTTAAACACCTTAACCATTCCATAATCTCACCCCCCTTGACCTTTAGTTTAACAGAATAAAATATTAGTTTCCTCTCTTTTTATGCTATCTTTTGTAAACAATTATTGATTTTTCAACTAACAATACCTCAAAAATATAAGCCCACCAATAAGGTGGACTTTAATATATAAACTGTATTTAATACTAACCCTTTCTACAAATTAATCACCATAGTAGCGATAGCATTACCAGGTAGTACATCATTACAAACCTGACCCTCAATCCTAGTAGATACAGGGATAGGTTTATCTGTTTTATTCATCATAACCGCAACTACACTGCCGTCAGAATTTTTATATGCTGTTAAATCAAGGTCATCGGTGTACTTTGAGGTAGCAACCCTTACCGCACCTTCTTTTAGGAAATGGCTAAAATGCCAGATATATCTATATGAAAGATTACAACGAATTTCCTTACTGCCTCGGTCAAACATAATCGGCGCATCACAAAAGTTACTAACATGGTTAGGTCCGCCCTGTTCATCTAGTAATAGATTCCAGTCAAAGAATCGGTTCATACCGTTATTAAGGTCACCGAAGATGTCATGTGCGTACATCCTAGCATTCTGTAGCTGATTGTTGTTTGCAAAACGATTATACTCTACACACCCTTCTGTGAATGCAAGCTTTAGGGTTGGAAACCTCTCCTTTATCATCCTAAGCGTATCAAAATGTTCACCTGTGTACCAGTGAAACGCTAGCCCTGTTATCATCTCAATTGTGGTATCGTCGATAATCTCCACCGCGCGCTCATAAGCACGTTCTTTGTTATGATCCCAGATATACACCTCAATGTCAATACCGTTACGCTTAAGCGCAGGATGAAGGTGGTCACGCAAAAACACCTTCTCCATAGCACCATCATATAGGCAGGAGTCCCAGGTCTGCTTTGCGTTTGGTTCGTTTTGTATGGTAAGCATGGTAACGTTAAAGCCACGCTGTCTGTATTCCTTTATGTAACGACAGATATACTCTGCCCATGCGTTACTGTATTCAGGTTTAAGCTGACCACCGTTATTTCGCTCTCCTGTTGTCTTCATAAAATCAGGCGGACTCCATGGAGATAGGATTATATCCACCTTTTTTCCTAGCTTTGCTTGTGCCGCCTTGATAAATGGGATTACGTATTTCTCATCACGTTCTAGCGTAAAGCTCTTAAACTCGGTGTCATCCTTATCGGTTACCGCCTGATAGTGCCCAATACTAAAGTCACAGCTATCTAAAGAGATACGCAGACAGCTGTACCTACTTCCCTTCTCCCCAAAGTATGCTTCGATTAACTCATCCTTTCCATTGTCATCCATTAGCGACCAGGTATATGCAGTCGCCTCTGTAGCTGCCCCACCAAACCCTTCTATCGGTTGATAGGTAACAAGCGGGTAGATATTTATCGATTTCATCTCGGTGTTGTTGTCCTTTGTAAAGGACAGTTGTTTATCGGAAGTTACCGCCTTGTTGTCTATATATTCAGTTATCTTAACAGTATTTTTCATGGTTAAGGCTTCCTTTCAGTAGAAATTTATTTTTCTTTATTAGCTATGCAAAACCCAATAGCTATAGGTTTGCATAATTTATAGGAGCTGTGGAAATATTTATTTTATTGTATTGCTAAAACGTATCTGGCATGATCGGCGTATTATAAGCTCTGTATCAATGCGTATTATCTTCCCCTTTTGGTCTGGATCTTTTATTAACCTTAATAGCTCTAGAATTGCGTTCTTTCCGATATCTTGGGTAGGGTTTAGTATAGTTGTTAGCGGTATCGGACAGATGTCTGCCGCCTGTCCGTCGTCAAATCCCATTACGCTTACCTCCTCGGGTACGCTAATGTTTAGATCTGCTAATGCCTGCATACAGCCTAGTGCCATCTCATCATTCGCACAGAATATTGCATCCGGCTTATGCTTAATATGAGGTAACACCCCACGAACAGCATTGTATGCCGCATTGGTTTCAAAGAAACCATTTAGGATAAAGTCGTTGCGAACCGGTAGTGAATATTTCTCCATTACCTTCTTAAATACCTCTAGTCTTTCACAACCATCAAAGTTGTCGTTACCGCGCAAAAAGGCAATATCCTTGTGCCCCGAATGGATAAGATATTCAACCCCTTGAACAATACCCATCTCGTTGTTAATAAGGATACTGGACATTCGATCGTCCTCAATAGGCTTATCTAGAAATACATAAGGGATCTCCTTGGTTTTAAGCAGTGCAATATCGATATCTTCAAGATGTTCATTTAGTATAACCACTCCATCAACATTTGAGGACAGTATAGCCGCAACCAGCTGTTTACTTGTATAAGAGTTACTGATATGCACAACCAATGCATAGTTGTTTGCTGTACATGCTAAATACATGGACTGAATAAGCTTAGTGTAAAATGATGTGTGTATATTTGGCAAAAATATACCTAAGTTGTTGGTTTTTTGAGTTTTTAAAAGCTTAGCATTAATGTTTGGTACATAGTTTAATTCCTTAGCCGCCTTTAAAACCCGCTCCTTAGTTGCTTGTTTTACACAATCTGCACCATTTAAAGCATATGAAACCGTAGATATAGATACCCCCGCCCGTTTTGCAACATCTTTAATGGTAATCATCTTCTAATACCCCCTTTCTATACTCATATAGATAATACCTTCCCTAAAATTGCTAGTTAAAAACATAGCACTAATAATATAATAACATCTTTACCGCATTAAAGTCAATGGATATAGTAAAATTTAAGATAACTTTTACAAACACAGCTAAATTAGAAAAGCAAAACATTAACTATTATTAAAAATTACATATCACTCAATATATCACATACATAGTGCACACCCTACAGTATTATTTTGTAGGGTGATGCACTGTATAATCAAACCTTATTTACTCTATTTTAGACCTAGCTTTTCCGCGTTAGACTTCATCTTTTCGCTGTAGCCTGCCACTATCTCATCCCATCCTGTTTCGGTTAAGAATGTTTTAAAATCTAAAACTAGCTTATCAAATGCTGCATCATCAGGAGCACGCATTAAATTAGTAAGGGTTGTACTCCATTGAGTTTCAATATTAGTTAGGTTTCGTGCCGCCGCTGTTCCTGCATCCGGACGGATGTTTTCTAGGATAAAGTGAGGCGCAACCTTACCCTTACCCCATTCTACCATCTGGCGGGTCGCATCTACTGTGCTATCCTTGCTGTGCTCTACTATATAACCATCGTGTCCGAATAGGCAAAACTCACCGAATCTGTAAACCTTTTTAAAGTTGTCTGGATTATCCTTACGCATTTGATCAACCTCAGGGGTGAAGGAGTATTTGCCCTGTGCGTCCACAGTGTAGGTTTCGTTCTCTTTACCAAAGAAGCATACCTGTCTGCCGTAGTCACTGATTAGGTAGGTAAATAGCTGCATTGCCTTTTGTGGGTTTTTGCAGTTTTTTGTGATTGAGGTAAGCGTCCAACCAGATATACCCGATTGCGAAAGTGTTGGGTTGTTACCAAGACTGCTCTTAGGGCCGTCTATTGCTATATACTTTTTGGCAGGATCAGCGGCAATATTCTTTTGTAGACTACCAGACAACTGAGGTGCTCCTGTAAAGAACCCTGTACCAAATCTACCACTCGATACCTTCTCTTCAAAGGTTGTATCATCGTCTGAGAACATGTCGTCGCTGATTAGCCCTGCGCGGTACGCTTTGTTAAATACCCTAATCCATCTTAGGTACTCTTCATCAAGATTTCTGTAGTAGTAGGTGTTATCGTCGTTTTTGAGCGGTACACCTAAAAAGTCCTGAAACTGATGTCCGATAGAGCTGGTAGTCGGAGCGGTACCCGAACCAAAGCTACGTAGACCAAATGGAGTTATATCTGGATATTTTTCCTTAATCTGCTTAAGCGCATCTAGGAAGGACTGCTCATCAGACATTGAAGGTTTTCCAATCGCATTGTAGATATCCTCTCTAATTACAAAGAAATCTGTTGCTTGGAGTAGACCCTTTTCGTAGTCAGCGGTGGTATTTGAATAACTAGGGTATCCGTAGGTTTTACCATCTGCTAGCTTAAACCAGTCAAAGGTTTGCTGTGCAATTACCTTATAAAAGTACGGATCGTATTTATCCGCTAGATCGTTTAGCGGGGTTGCCCAGGTTGCGGCGTTCTTTGCTGTTTGGGACTGTGTGTCAAACACCGTTAGCATATCAGGAAGCTGTCCCGACCCAAATAACCCGTTTAGCTTGGTGTCATCACCGGTTTGAAACTCAATATCTACCTTAAGATCCTCTTTAATAATCTTTGTTACAAAGTCTGTACCAAACTCTGTGTTCCACCAGTCGGCGTTAACGTACCATAGTATCTTACCACCCTCGGTCTTGTCTAGCTTCCATGCCGGAGTTTCTGGATCTAGGGTATATCCAATATCCGATACCTCCCCCTTGCTAGCTGTTTCACTGTTTTGGGTAGAGCTAGAGGCTGTGCCTGTACAGCTGGTGAGCGCAAATGCTCCAAGCAATGAGGCTAGTGCAAATGCTATTACCTTGTTAGTTTTTTTCATGATAGTTGCTTCCTTTCATATATTAATTTATTAATTAGCCGTAAGGCTTTATTCCTTTACAGCGCCAAGGGTCATTCCTGTTACAAAATATTTTTGTAGAAACGGATAGATAATTATAATTGGAAGTGCTGTTACAACGATGGTTGCAAGCTGAATTGAACGTGTGGTGGTAGGTAGAACCGCACCAATAGTCGAGTTGTTCATTGCCTGTGTCTGGGATTGTACAATTATCTCATACAGCTTCATCTGGACAGGGTATAACGTCTTGTTTGTTATAAACATCCTTGCAGTCATGTAGTCATTCCACTGCCCTACCCCGTTAAATAACGCTATAGTTGCGATAACAGGCTTTGACAGTGGTAGGATAATCCTTAAAAATACCGCCCATGTCCCCGCACCGTCGATAGTTGCAGATTCCTCAACTGCGGGTGGGATACCTCTAAAAAAGTTCATAAGTATTACCATGTCAAAGTAGCTAAACATAGCCGGAATAATAAATACCAGAAAGTTATCTAATAGACCTAGCTGTCTATATAGTAGATATGTAGGAACCATACCACCGCCGAAGAACATGGTTATAATCCCCATTGCGGTATAGATTTTTCGCCCCATTAGATTTGACTTGCTCATACCATAGGCAACCATACTACAAAACAATACATGGGTTGTAACCCCTATAACTGTCTTTAGGACGGATATCCCAAATGCATTCCAGATTGAGGTATCTCTAAATACCGCTATGTAGTTTTCAAAGGTAAACCCTCTAGGTAGAATTGATATATTACCCAGTGCTAACTGCTCTGCGCTACTAAATGAAGATACCACTACATTCCAGATCGGATATGCAATAGCCAAGGTCATAATAGACATAAGTATTAAGCTGACCCAGTTAAACACTGCGTTCTCTTTAATCCTTGTACCTTTTGGAACAGATTTAACATTTACCACAGTACTATCCTCCTTAGAATACAGATTGATTGTCGTTTAGTTTTCGGGTGATAGCATTAGTAGTAAGCACTAAGGCAAGTGATACCAAGGAAATTCCAAGCCCTACCGCAGTAGCGTAGGAGAAGTCCCCTTGTGCTAGACCGATATTAAACACGTATGAATTTATAACCTGTGCCTTTGGGCGGTTAATAGGGTTCATTAGCACCATTGTCTGATCAAGGTTAGAGTTTAACAGCCCACCTATTGTAAGGATTAAATTTAGGATAACTATCTGCTTCATAAGTGGCAGTGTTATGCTAAATATCTGCCTAATTTTGCTTGCACCATCAATCTTTGCCGCTTCATAGTATGATGGGTCTATCCCCGCAATTACCGCGAGATAGATAATGGTGTTCCATCCTGTTTCCTTCCAGGATTCCGAGATAACCGCAATCCACCAGTACAGCTCTTGCGACACCAAAAAGTTAGTTGGTTCTTTAATCAGTCCTAACGCTAACATTACCTGCGAAACGATACCGGATGTAGATAACCAGTTTATTAACATACCACCCAGTACTATCCATGATAGGAAATGTGGCAGATAGGAAACTGTCTGGACGATCTTTTTATACCTGCCCGCCCGCATCTCGGATATTAACACCGCAACGATAATCGGAAGCGGAAATCCTATTAATAACTTTAAAAAACTAATTGCAAGGGTATTGCCAACCGACTGCCAGAAAAACTTATCGGTAAATGCAATGATAAAGTTTTCAAATCCAACCCACGGAGCTGTACCTACAGTATCTACCACTGTATATCTTTGAAACGCTACGGTTAACCCATAGATTGGCAGATAACAGAAGATTATCATAAAGATAATTCCCGGCCATACCATTGATTGGAGTGCAAGCTGCTGGCGAAAACGATAGAAAAATGTGCGTTTTTTCATTATTTACCTCACCTCTTTGCTCAATTTACATAGTTTTACTAATAAAATCTTAAACCATAGCAGTTCAACCTAGCTTAAAAAGACAGTATTTACGCTAAAATGCCCGCTATCAGCGCATTGTGCTATATTTAAACGTTTATATTTTAATCTAGCACAATGGGTTTTCTTGCTGTTTTTACATTAATATGCATAAATTTACTGCAATATCACCTCCAAAATCATAAATCTGTGCATATTATTGTATCGGATAGCGTAATGGCGCTAACCAATAATAATAAACGTTTCAATTTGAGCTTAAAAAAATATAGTCTAAACCCAAATAATACACACAGTTTTATCACTCACACACTGTAATATTTGTATTATATCATATAAATTTAACTTTTGCAACAATTTTTATCAAAAAAATTTATTTTTTTTGGCTTTTTAATTGTACCCTAGCTTAGTTACCGTAGCTATTAATTGAAACGTCACAATTTACGCTGCTTTTACTATGTTTTACACAGATTAAAGCATAAATAAAGGTGTGTCAAAGCCAAAGCCCCACACACCCTTATTATATAACATACCTATTCCCAGAAATACCTTTGATACCTCTTAAGAGCCTCACATAGATAGCTTAATCGATCAGGAGTAACAGGTGGGTAGACACCATAGATAAATTCCAGTCCTCCATTTTTAGAGCCTAAAACCTTTACCTCTTGTTCAATTAACTCAAATATCTCATTACGTGTTCCATAAGGCGTAATCTTTACCCTATCAATATCAAGTCGGATACACGCCTTGCCTTTTAGCTCCCGTTCAAGGTTTTCTATACCGTTGCATAGATCCTGCGGATTTATTATATCCATCCCAACGTCAATTAGGTCATCAATTATATCCAATATGTATCCGTCGCTATGTATAGCAACCAATGTATTGTTCTGTTTACAGATATCGGTAATCTTCCTGTATGACGGTTTAATGTATCGTCTAAACATCTCCTTACTTATCACCATAGAGTTTTCTGCTCCAAGATCCTCTGGAACACAAAACACATCAACACCCGCTTGGCAGTAGCGCTTTGTTATCTCTAGGTTATGTTCATCAATCATATTTATTAGCTCATCCAACAAAGGCTCCTGCTCTGCCATATCGCACATTACATTCTCAAATCCTCGAAGATACTGTAGCCTAAGAAACAAAAATCCATGCACAAGACCCGCTTGGGTTAAGATCCCCTTCTCCCTACACTCTTGTATCTTTCGTATCTCACCCTCCCAGTCCATCCTGCCGCCTCTGTCCATAACAAGGCTAGGGTCAGGTGCCTTGTAGCTTTTAAAGTTATCCCAATCCGTCAACGGGTGGTTAACGACACACCCTTCGATACCATGCATTGTATAATGCCAGTCATACCCCCAGCTATCCTTTTCAACTATATTGCAGCTACCATCACCGTATACTGAGTAGTCGGTATCACCTACCGCTATCTCCCCAAAAAACTCCGGATACCTCGCCATAACCTTTTCAATTTCAGCTTTATACTGTATCCGTGAAGCTAGGCTTGTAACTATGTTAATAGGAATCCACTGTGGGTTTCCAAATTTCACTGTTTGTAGATAGTTTTCTCTCTCTGTCATTGTATCTTCTCCTTATAAAATATTTATAAAAATCCTTAATGTTATTATACATTTATACCGCCAACCATGCGTTTATGTTTGTATCGTAATACTTTTAGACACAAGCTATATTAATCTATATGTAAACAATTGATTTATCTTTAGAGATATGGTATAATAGTAAAATAGAAACTAGTACATAACGAAAGGAATAATTTAATATGATAACATTTCGATCTGCAGAAAAATCAGACATCTCGCTAATTCTACATTTTATTAAAGAATTAGCGGATTATGAAAAGATGTCCGATGAAGTGGTGGCTACAGAGGAGTTACTAGATGAGTGGCTCTTTAAAAAGCATATAGCCGAGGTTATCTTCGCGGTTGCTGACGGCGAGGAGGTTGGGTTTATCCTATTCTTCCACAACTTCTCTACCTTTTTAGGTAAGGGCGGCATCTACCTTGAGGATCTATTTGTAAAGCCTAGTTTTAGGGGACGGGGTTACGGTAAAGCACTGCTTAAAAAGCTTGCTTCAATCGCTGTAGAACGGGGTTGCGGCAGACTTGAATGGAGCTGTCTGGATTGGAACAAGCCTAGTATAGATTTCTACCTATCACTGGGTGCTAAGGCAATGGACGAATGGACTACCTATAGAGTTTCGGGTGAATCACTAAAACACCTAGCCGATTGCTAATAAAAACCTAATGAAGCTTTAAGAGGTCGTACAAGACATAAACTATGTTTTGTACGACCTTATTCTAGCTAGTCTATTAGCACGCTCTCGATTAGGTATCGCGGGCGCTTTTTAGTTTCGTAGTATATCTTTCCTATGTATTCCCCTATTACCCCTATGGATAAAAGCTGTATCCCGCCTATCATCCAGATAGAGGCAACTATGGAAGCCCAACCTTCAACAGTCCTGCCTAGAAAGGTTACAACCAACGCATAGATAAAGTAAACGACGCTAACTGCAAATATTATAAACCCTAAAGCACTGATAATCCTCACCGGCTTAATGCTAAAGGAGGTAATTCCATCAAACGCTAACGCTATCATCTTCTTAAGCGGGTACTTTGATTCTCCCGCAAAACGCTTGCTCCGCTCATACTCCACATTACAGTGCTCATACCCGATAAGCGGGACAACCCCACGTAAGAACAGGTTTACCTCGGGAAACTCCGAAAGATCCTCAAGAGCACGCTTGCTCATCAAACGGTAGTCCGCATGGTTGTAAACGGTATCCACCCCTAAAAGGGTCATTACCTTATAAAAGCTCTGGGCGGTAAACCGCTTAAACACTGTATCCGATTCACGGCTACTGCGCACACCGTATACAATGTCATTCCCCTTATGGTAACAGTCCACCATATCCTCGATAACATTAATGTCATCCTGTAGATCGGCATCAAGCGACACTACAATGTCAGCATGATCCTTTGCCACCATAAGCCCCGCTAACAATGCATTTTGATGACCCCTGTTGCGGGTAAGGTTAACCCCACAGTAGATCCCATCCTTTTTATGTAACCCCCTGATTATCGTCCAGGTGGTATCCTTTGAACCATCGTTAACAAACAGTATCCTGCTGTCAGCGCTAATCTTACCCAAAACTACCATCGACAACAGCTTGTCCCGTAGGCGTTTTGCGGTTTCATAAATAACCTCCTGCTCGTTGTAGCAGGGTATTACTAGGTATAATATCTCTCCCATTCTCTATCCTTTCACCCCCGCTACTATCCAAACAACGGGGAAACAGGCTGTTCCTCATATATCCGCTTTATTGCCTGCGCAAATACATTTGCAACCGGTAAACGTACTATCCTATCAGACCTTTTATCGTCGGTTTCCTCTATGGTATCCAGTAGGATAAGCTCCTTTATTACGCTCTCATTAATCCGCCTAACAGCCTCTCCTGATAATACCCCATGGGTAGCACAGGCATACACCTCTTTTGCTCCACCACGCTCGATTATCGCTGTCGCCGCATTACACAGAGTACCTGCGGTATCAATCATATCATCTACTAGTATAACGGTTTTATTGCTAACCTCCCCGATAATGCTCATAACCTCAGATACATTGGCCTTCTGCCTGCGTTTATCCACTATAGCAAGCGGCGCATTAAGCTTTGAGGCAAAGGATCTAGCCCTAGTTACCGAGCCTAGATCGGGGGAAACTACAATTACCTGATCGGATTTATCTCTAAACTTCTCTACAAAGTACGGCGCTAGTATCGGCACACCCAAAAGATGGTCTACGGGTATGTTAAAAAAACCTTGAATCTGTGGTGCGTGCAGATCCATGGTAAGTATTCTGTCTGCTCCTGCGGTGGTTATAATATCCGCAACCAGTTTTGCGGATATCGGGTCACGTGCACGTGACTTACGATCCTGTCGTGCATACCCAAAATAAGGGATAACGGCGGTAATCCTTGCCGCCGAAGCCCGCTTAAACGCATCGCACATTATAAGCAGTTCCATAATATTGTTGTTTACAGGGCTAGAGGTCGACTGTACTACAAACACATCCGACCCACGCACACTCTCATCTATGGAAACCATTATCTCTCCGTCACTAAAGGTGGATACACTTGCCTTCCCAACACCGAGTCCCAGCTCTACCGCTATACTATTCGCTACACTTTTATTGGAGTTTGCCGCAAAAATCTTAATATCCTTACCATGAATATTCATAAACAGTCACCCCCAAAATCCTTGTTATTTTCGTTTAACCCTGCCTATTGCGTATCCTATCTTGTTAACCTGACGTGATCTTGCAATTGCCAGGGTATCCTTTGGAACATCCTGCGTAATGGTTGATCCCGCCGCAGTATACCCCCCATCCTCAATCCTTACAGGTGCTACCAGATTGGTATTACACCCAATAAAAGCATGGTCACCGATACTACATCTGTTTTTATTTGTGCCGTCATAGTTTACCGTAACCACACCGCAACCGAAGTTAACGCCCTTGCCTACATCACTATCCCCTACATAGGTTAGGTGGGATATAGAGGTTTTTTCGCCGATAACCGAGTTTTTAACCTCAACAAAGTCCCCAATCTTTACCCCGGATTTTATCAGTGAGTTTGGACGTATATGGCAATACGGGCCAATCTTAACCTTCTCCTCAATAGTACTGGAATAGCACTGACTTGCATTAATTACCGAATTATTGCCAATACTACAGCTATCTATAACAGCGTTAGGCCCGATTACACAACCTTCACCTATTTCCGTATCCCCTCTTAATATGCTGCCTGGCAGAATTAAAGTCCCCTTACCAACCGTTACGGTCGACTCTACAATAATACCGTCTGTATTAATAAACAACACCCCGCCCTTAATTAGCTGATTAATGCAGTTTCGGTTGTATATCCGGCAAAGCTCGATGGTGTCGGTATCGCTTTCAGCAGTAGTTAACTCCCAGTCATTTTGCGTTTTATAGTAAAGGATATTTCGTCCGCTCATATGACACTGACGCTGAAGCTTATTTACGGTAAACACATCACCCTTTTTTATGGTATCATAAGCGTTTAGTATCTCCCCCACATTAATACAGCAGATCTGCTGATCATATGGAGTATAGAGATTCTCTCGATCAGGTATTAAAAATACCCCGTCTGCCGCCTTAATATCCTTAAGAGATAACAGTTTATTTATTGTAGATTTTGTAATAAAAGGTGTAACCGATGGAAAGATTAAACAATCGACAAACTGATGGCGGATAAAAAATTCCTCGGCTACCATTAAATCCAGAATATCGTTATCTCCATTTATACAGTAGGTTACCGCCTTTTCATCGTTAAGCTGTGACAGCACTCCAATATCCTTAGAAACTACCAGGATATTCCTTATCCCAAGCTCGTTGCATACTAAAATCTGGCTTTCTATAGTGGATTTAAAGTACACCTTTTTACAGCTAACCTCGTTTGCATATATAACCGCTACCGTCTCTCTCATACCCTCTCCATTCCCGCCGGTAAACCCCTGCGCCAACACTTTGTATGTTAATATTTGTAATAGTTTAAAACTTCTCTTACTATATATTATTGCATTTTTTACTATCTTTTGCAAGGGTTTTTTTAAAACTTTGTGAAAATAAAAGAATTTTTACAATTTTTTAATTATTTTAAAAAAACACTAGAAATTTTTACATATATCTGGTATACTAGTATATGGCGACATGCATTCGTTTACGTTTTGCATATCAATAATAATTTTGGAGGTAATACTTATGAGCATTAAATACGTGTATATGTTCTCTGAAGGTAATGGTACTATGAGAGAGCTTTTAGGTGGTAAAGGTGCGAATTTGGCTGAGATGGTTAGTCTTGGTATGCCTGTTCCACAAGGCTTTACAGTAACTACTGAAGCTTGTACTCGTTACTATGATGATGGCGAAGTAATAGGCGATGATATTAAGAATGAAATTTTTTCACAACTTGCACAGCTAGAAGCTATCTCTGGCAAGAAGTTTGGTGATCCTACAAACCCTCTACTAGTATCAGTTCGCTCTGGTTCAAGAGCTTCTATGCCTGGTATGATGGATACAATTCTAAACCTTGGTTTAAACGACACCGTTGTTGAAGGCTTCTCAAAGCTAACCGGCAACCCTCGTTTTGCATATGACTCTTATCGTAGATTTATTCAGATGTACTCCGACGTTGTAATGGAGGTTGGTAAAGCTTACTTTGAAGAGATTATCGATGAAATGAAGGAAAAGAAGGGCGTTAAGCTTGATACAGAGCTTACTGCTGAGGACCTAAAAGAGCTTTGCGACCTATTTAAGAGCCACTATAAAAAAGCTAAGGGTACTGACTTCCCTTCTGATCCTAAAGAACAACTTCTTGGGGCTGTTAAGGCTGTTTTCCGTTCATGGGACAACCCTAGAGCTATCTACTACCGTCGTATGAATGATATCCCTTCAAGCTGGGGTACTGCTGTAAACATCCAGATGATGGTATTCGGTAACATGGGTAATGACTGCGGAACTGGTGTTGCGTTCTCTCGTAACCCTTCTACCGGTGAAAACAAGCTATACGGTGAGTATCTAATAAACGCACAGGGTGAAGACGTTGTTGCGGGTATTAGAACACCAAACACTATAGATCAGCTTGCTACAGATATGCCTGCAATATACGATGAATTTGTTGCAATAGTAAAACGTCTTGAAGATCACTACCGTGATATGCAGGATATGGAATTTACCATTGAAAACAAAAAGCTATATATGCTTCAAACAAGAAATGGTAAGCGTACAGCTGCTGCGGCTCTAAAGATCGCTGTTGACCTTGTAAACGAAGGTATGATAGATAAAGCCGGTGCGGTTAAGATGGTTGATCCTAAACAGCTTGACGCTCTATTACACCCACAATTCGATGCGGCGGCGCTAAAATCTGCTAAGCCTATCGGTAGTGCACTTCCTGCTTCTCCTGGTGCGGCTTGTGGTAAGGTTGTATTTACAGCTGAACAAGCAGTTGAAGAAGCTAACAAGGGCGAAAAGGTTATCCTTGTAAGACTTGAAACCTCTCCAGAAGATATCGAAGGTATGCATGTATCCCAAGGTATCCTAACAGTACGTGGTGGTATGACTTCTCACGCGGCGGTTGTTGCTCGTGGTATGGGTACCTGCTGTGTATCCGGTTGTGGCGATATCAAGATGGGTAACGGCGAGTTTACTCTAGGCGGTAAAACTCTTAAAACAGGAGATTACATCTCTCTTGATGGTACTACAGGTAGTATCTATGGTGAAGCGATCCCTACAGTTGAAGCTTCAATCTCTGGCGACTTTGAAACCCTTATGAAGTGGGCTGATGAGTTTAGAGTGCTTAACATCAGAACTAACGCAGATACCCCTCGTGACGCTAAACAAGCGGCTGAATTTGGAGCAGAAGGTATCGGCCTATGTCGTACTGAGCATATGTTCTTTGAAGGTACTAGAATCGACGCTATGCGTGAGATGATCGTATCTAAAACAGAAGAACAACGTCGTGCGGCTCTAGAAAAACTACTACCAATGCAAAGAAGTGACTTTGAGGAATTATACGAAGCTATGGGCGGTAACCCTGTTACTATCCGTTACCTAGACCCACCTCTACACGAATTCCTTCCTACAGATAAAAACGATATTATCGAGCTTGCTAAAGAGATGAACCTAGAGGTTGCAGAGCTTGAGAATGTAATCTCATCTCTACACGAGTTTAACCCTATGATGGGTCACCGTGGTTGTCGTCTAGCGGTATCATACCCTGAAATCGCTGAAATGCAAACAAGAGCGGTAATCGAAGCGGCTATTAACACTGCTAAGAAACACCCTGATTGGAACATCGTTCCTGAGATAATGATCCCTCTAGTAGGCGAAGTTAAAGAGTTAGCTTACGTTAAGGGTATCGTTACTAAGACTGCTGATATGATTATCAAGGAAGCTAACGTTAACCTAACCTACAAAGTAGGTACAATGATCGAAATTCCTCGTGCGGCAATTACTGCTGACAAGATTGCTACTGAAGCTGAATTCTTTAGCTTTGGTACAAACGATCTAACCCAGATGACCTTCGGCTTTAGCCGTGACGATGCTGGATCTTTCCTAGGCGCTTACTATGATAAAAAGATCTACGAAAACGATCCATTTGCAAGACTTGACCAAACAGGTGTTGGACAACTTGTTGAGCTAGCTGTTAAGCTTGGTAAACAAACCCGCCCTGACATCAAGCTTGGTATCTGTGGTGAACACGGTGGTGACCCTAGCTCTGTTGAATTCTGTCATAAAGCAGGATTATCTTATGTGTCTTGTTCTCCTTACAGAGTTCCAATCGCTAGACTAGCGGCAGCACAAGCGGCAATTAAATACCCTAGATAGTCTAATATATAGTATAGATAATCTATTAAAGGTCACCTCCATGTTATCCATGGTGGGTGACCTTTTTTGACTATAGCCTAATATTTAAAACGAGGATAACCACTCTAGATAGGCTGTGATCATCCTCGTTTATTTTGATTATTAGATTTAACCGCTAGCTTTTAGGATTAGGCAGTTCACTACCTTGTATATCGGAGCGACGTCTACCCATAAGTCCCTTCATAATGACCTTCTTCTCATACATAGCTACATCTGCACGCTTAAACACATCCTCCACATTACTGTCAAGCTGTGGGTCATAACTAGCCGCGCCGTATGCAATCGAGATAGTATTTCCTGATGAGATTTTAGTCTGCTTTGTAGTATCCTCGATACCACTTGTAATCTGCTTAATCTGGTCATCCGATATATGCTGGCATAAGCAAACAAACTCATCCCCACCTATCCTGTAAAGCTTGCCTTTATCCGACAAGGATTTGGCTATACACTCCCCGCTCTTTAGGATTAGCTCATCCCCCACTTTGTGTCCGAAGGTATCGTTAACCCTCTTTAGATTGTTTACATCAAACACTAATATAGTAAGACCAATACACCTCTTTATCTCCTCACGATAGTAATCCATATCCTGCTCAAAACAGGTGCGGTTTTTTAGATTAGTTAAGAGATCGGTAAACGCAATCTTCTCTAACACCGTTATCCTTAAATTTTCTTCCACCATATTATAGGTTCTACGCCCTAGCTGTGCCGCTAGGATTGAGATGGACACCAGTAACCCTAGCCTAAAGAAGAACGCCGCATCTAGGATACGTGGAAACAGGTAAAAACTCATGACATCCAGTACCTCTGCAACGATAAGCGATGAGAACGCATAGATAAAGCCCCTAGTTGCCTTAACCCCCTTTACAAAAGCGGAATAGGCAATATGAGAGAACAAGATTATAGAGCATACCGCCAGATCAATATGAAAGACAGTAATAGTCTGCATGTAATCTGCAATATTAAGCACCTGAAGCACCGTTAAAACAATATATATTACAATAAAAGACATGCAAGCTAGGTTTACATACTTCTTGTTGGTAGTAATATAGGTTTCCCTTACAAATAGAAAAAATGGTATTGGAATTAGCATTAACGATGAAAATGTAACTATCGTAACTGTAGAGATGTTGGCAGTAAATAACTGTAAAATCTTTGTTTCCCCTAGAGTCCATACAGATGAAACTAACGAGAATAGCCCGAGATATAGTATTGATAGGCTTTTGCTATGCTTTCTTGTAAAGCAAAAGAATGCAACCAGCAATATTCCTAAAACCCCAATTAAGATACAGACTAAAGCCGCGGGAACCCCCATTGATAATATATAGAATACATTTGCAGTCTTTGTTCCGTATACAATCTCAGGTATTACCCCTGAATAGCTTTTATATGGAGATTTAAAGGATATCTTAATCTCTTTCCCTTTGTAGTCTGTTGGAATCCTTACAAAATTCCATATACTACCCGGAGATTTCCCTATCTTAGTCTTACCTTCATATCCGAAAGAATAGATAAGCTTATCCTCAACGCTAACCTTTACAAACTGCTGACTACTTCTAAACGAGGCTGTCATCCCGTCTGTAAAGCTTTCGGGTAGTTTTCTGGTTATGTAATACTCCTCGTCTATTAAAACATCTATTTTAGCAGGAAGGTTAACCTTCTCTATAAACCTACCATCAGCTGTAAAGACATCCCATGAGTCAGCTAGCATAAAGACCTGTTCGTTATTAATCCTTACATCCTGAACGGGTGATAGCGAGATAATACAGACCAAAACAGCGGTTACTATAACACCTAAAAATAGCTTAGGAATAAGTTTTTCCATATACAACTCCAACTGTTTATCTGCCACACTTTCCACTTATAGACTCTATCGATATTCTATATATTTGAGTAACAGATAAACTCTTTTTAATCTTAATATCAGCCTCATGAAGATTTGATGCCGCATACTTTTCGCAGATAGCATAAAGCGCCTTCGTCTTTTCCTGCTCATCAATTACTATATGACAGTTACCAATCACCACCGCACTCTCATACTGGGTAGTAAATCTCTCCGGCACAAGATTTGTATCCCCAACACAGGATAAACAAACCTTGCTATTGATTGAAATATTATCGTTCTTTTGCCCTTGCATAGCCGTGTGAAAATATACACTATTATCAATTAAAACCGGAGATATAGGTATACAGTACGGATTACCCTCTTTATCAACGGTAGCTAGCGTTGCATATTCACATTTTTCAACAACCGCCCTTGCAAAATCTTCATCTCTTTGTTTATCGACCCTTCTCATATCTATGACCACCCTTCAATTATTACACTTTGAATTATATTATATTTATAGTTTAACATATTAAAATGATAAATTCAAGTCAATTTTGTGCTACTTTAAATTTTCTTTATAATTTGTTATATTAGTTAGTTTAATGGAGCAAGATTAATACGAAATATTACATTTAGTGTTTAATAGGTACAAGATCTGCATAAATATGAATATTTTTAATTATCTTTTTTTACAAATTGTTAACTTTATATACTATAAACAAAAATGCTTGAATAATGTAAAAAAATGTTGTATAATTACTGTGAGATATAGTTCTATTACGTCATTAAATTAGCTGTCTACATAGTGTTTTTATGTAATTATGCATAATAGCCTAGAGTTTATTGTTCTTCATGTTTAAATAATAATTGGTACGGTGCGACTGTCACAAAATCCTAATATGTCAATTAATCTAAAAAATTGTATCAGCATTTTTTACAAGCAAAGCGTAGCTGGTCAAAGGTGAATAATTGACCGCTTACTGTATTTAATCCACCCATTTAGAATAGAAATGTGAACTTTGCCTTACGTCATAAAATTTCCTTTGGTAATTTTAAGTAAAATAAATATAAGCTTTAAAAACAGAAAACCAAACCATTATCTAGACATCACTGGCGGTAGATAACCTGTAATTAGATCTATACATCACTACAAATTAAATGGAAAGGGGAGTGTAGTTATGAATATAACTGACATTAAAATTCGTAAGATAATCTCTGACGGTAAGCTTAAAGCAATTGTGTCTGTTACAATCGACAATCTCATAGCTATTCACGACATTAAGGTTATCGAGGGAACAAGGCGCCTTTTTGTTGCAATGCCTAGCAGACGGGAAGATAATGGCGCATTTAGAGATACCGTTCACCCTATATCTTCAGAGGGTAGAGAGTTATTTAACACACAGATTCTAGATGCATACTACAAGGCAGTAGAAGAACAGGCGAAGCTTGATGGTAAGGATTCTGATTCAATAGTTATTCAAATGGACAAGGTACCGGTTGAATCGGTTTTTTAGAATATTACCTAACTTAGCGTAAGGTAGGTCAGGGTTGTAGTACATTAGAAAAGCGGCAGGGTTAGAATTGTCCCCTGTCGCTTTATTGTGTAATCTCTATCTTAAGGTTATGACCCTGTAGACTTATAGTGCCTTATCCCAATCCTCCAGAAGATATAGCTCGGGATTAGGAAAAGCATACCCGCTAGAGGTGCTAGGATATTTAGTATATTATTACTACGCCCTAAAATGTACATTAACGGGTAGTACTGCACCAAAGCCAGTGGTATAACGTAGGTATAAAATCCTAGTATCTCCTTGCCATAGATGGATAATGGATATTTACCAAGCTCTCGCCCGCCGTCGGTAAACACATTCATTATCTCTAATCCCTCTATAGTAAAAAAGCAGATCCCTGCGTAGATAATGAACAAGCCTGAGAATAGAAAAAATCCTCCTAATACCATTAACACAAAGGTTAAAATTTTATCCCCAGTCCAATCCACCCCGCTAGATGGAACAGCATATATCATAATAAGCACTGCCTGTAAAAGTCTGCCTATTCGAGTAAACTCAATACGTGAGGCAAGCACCTGAAACATCTCGTTACGCGGTCTTACCATTATACGGTCAAACTCACCGTTTGAGATTATCCCTCTAAACGCATCAAAGCCACGAACAAAGCATTCCGCTAGCGAGAATGACATTAGTATAGCAGAGAAGCAGAGTAACACCTCACTAAGCGAAAACCCGCTAACCGAATTAAACCTGCTAAACAGAAAGTAGATAACCATAAAGGACGAAAACGAAACGATAAACTGTCCAATCGCGGTTAGCAAAAACGAAACCTTATACTGCATCTGTGACTGGAATATTATCGACATGTATCTAAAATACAACTTCATATCCTCTCCTACCCCCCTTGCACTATAACTTTGGTCAAGGCTTTGTTCATTAAAACCCTACCAATCATAAGCATGACTACAAACCAAAACAGCTGTAGCATAATTGTAGGAGCCGAACTCTCCACAGGTATAGTACCGTTATAGATTAAAAACGGTGTGTTCTGTATCGACCCGAATGGCAGTAGCTCAAACACTACCCTAATGTTATCAGGAAGTAGCGGTAGAGGGATAATTGCACCCGAAAAGAACTCCACAAATGATACTGAAAGTATCCTAACCCCCATAGGTGATATGGTATAAAACGCAGAGATATAGATTAGCATATTGTATGATATAAGAACTAACATCCCTAGAACCATAGATATTAAAAACAGCACCCCCGCTAGAAGTGATACCGGCGGTAGTAATCGAAATGGTTTAGGCAAAAATACCGCAACCATAATTATCGGCATACAACGAAGCACCGCACGAGCCACACGCACAGCAATATTTTTGATAAACCACATTGTATATAGATCAGCTGGCCGGCATAGCTCATACGCCACACTGCCGTCGGTAATACAATTAAAGATATCATCATCATAAAACCATGACATAAACAGAGCCAAAAACGCCTGCTGTAACCATAGGTAGGATGCTAACTGTGGAAAAGGCATTGGAAGGTTGTTGTTTCCTGTTTGATAGAACGCATAGTACATTAGCATAAACATAAAGCCAAAGGAAAACTGGGTCGCCACCCCCGCAAATGCCGCCGCACGATACTGCAACCCATTAATAAACCGTATCCGAAAGAAGGATAGATATGCAGTAATACCCAATTAACATCCCCCCTTATAAAGCGCATGCTCTTTATAAAGAGATACTACCATCTCGTCGATATTTGTCCCGCTTACCGCTATATCGGTAACCTCCAGCTCTTTTGAAAGGGTAGAGATTACGCTAGAGGCGGATACCAGATCGGTATTGACCTGTAGTACCGCCCGCCCTTGCATTAGCTGAACAGGGATTACCCCTATTATTTTGGGAATCTGTCCACCAGTGTATTCTACGGTAATGGTTTTGTGGTCTGTGTACTTCCTCTTTAGATCGTCAAGGCTTCCGTCTTGTAGGATTGTTCCCTTACCGATTAGGATAATTCGCTTGGTTAGCGCTTCGATATCCTGCATATCATGGGTGGTAAGGATTACTGTCGTTTTTTTGTTTTTATTTATTGCAATGATAAAGTCACGCACCGCAATCTTAGATACTGCATCAAGCCCGATGGTAGGCTCATCCAAAAACAAGATTTTAGGGTCATGCAACAGTGAAGCGGCAATCTCACACCGCATTCTCTGCCCGAGCGAAAGCTGTCTTGTTGGGGTTTTTATAATTGTGCCAATATCAAGCAGTGTCACAAGCTCATCAAGATTTCTTTTGTAGACCGTTTCGTCCACCTTGTAGATATCCCTAAGTAGCTCAAAGCTATCAATTACTGGAACATCCCACCATAACTGTGACCGTTGACCAAATACAACACCAATATCCCGAACATGACCTACTCTATCAGCCCACGGAGTTTTACCATTAATGGTACACTTTCCGCTGTCCGGGTTTAAGATGCCACTCATGACTTTTATGGTACTGCTTTTGCCTGCCCCATTAGGGCCGATATATCCTACCATCTCACCTTCGTTTATGGTAAAGGATATGTTGTCTAGCGCTTTTATGTACTCATACTCTTTATGAAACAGCGCTTTGACCGCTTGTGAGAAACCTGCATTACGTCTAGCAACCTTATATGTTTTGCAGATGTTCTCTAGCTTAATCATCATCATTAGTGCTCCCTCCCTTTGTTAACTGTTTTTAAGGCTAGAAAGCTAATTATACCATAGATCGACCATAAAGTCAATAGTTTATTGTATTAAATCACAATTTTTGTTAATAAAACTTTTACTTTTAGCACCACCATGCAAACTAAAAGGGTATGACACCTGTATAAGTGTCATACCCATATTATCCCTATCTTCCCGCTACTAACCATCTGTCAAATTCCAACCCTAAAAACTCGCTTATCTGCCCCGCAACACCGGTATCAGCAACCGATAATCTAACTACCTTACCACCTGTCTTAACAAGTGGATCGATATACCGTTTCTTTGCGGTAACATTAACGCAGTATCTGGTTAAATCCTGCTCGCTAACGGTGCTAACCGATGATAGCGATGTATAATCTTCCCAAAGGCAATTGGTATTGCTGTCCGCCTTAAGCTTTGCTATAACATCCCCTTCAGTTGTGTATAGATCACTAGCCTTGAGCACCCCTAAATTTATTGCCTGCCTTACAATATCCGCTAGATACTGCATAGAAAATCTATCCTCATCCGACACAAACAACCGTGAATTTCGCATTGACAGCTTAAAAAATCCCCTCGCACAGTCAAGAGTATTAAACCCTATCTCCACCTGCCCATGCTCGTTTTCAAACACCGACAGATCCTGATATACCTCCCTTATTTCCGAGAGGTCTGTCTTATACAGATCATATGCTGTTCCTATAGTATACTCTAGCCTATCTGCCGAAAGCATTGGGGTGTCATTATCCGCTATAGGATACCTATGGTAGTCGCTAACTTCATCTATATCAATATCATGTTTAGTTAACAGCTCCATAATCTGTCTTGAGCCTTTAATAAAGGACGCCGTATCAGCCTCGGTGGACTGCTGTGTTAGGTGGTCGTTGTTCATAAAATCAATTGTATGTGCAAAGGCGGGGGTTGAGATATCATGAAACAGCCCTGCAACCGACTGCTTAATGTCACTAGTAAAGTTATAAACAATCCCCGCAACCCCTATGCTGTGGATTAGCCTTGAATACCTTGTATCCAGCTTTTGATACAATAAAAAGTTAGTGTAGTCGCACCCGCAGTACATCCCGATATCAGCTATCCGCTTCATCTCGGGTGCTTTAGCAAGCTCTCCTATTAGGTCTGGTAGTTTGTCTAAATAGATTGATGTATACAAAGCTTTATCTCCTTTGCCTTTAAGGTTGTTAGGTAGTTGTAACTGCTTATCTACGCAATTATAACTCCCCTCCTGTCTGTATAATTCTAACTTTCCTTTACACTAAGGTTAGCATTATTACTACCGCATTCCTACTCGGTCGGTTTAAACCGTTTCCTAGTCCGGTGGGCATCATCCAGCACTACCTGTCTTGCGGGTTTACCTGTAAGCTCTATAAGTGAGTTCTGCGCACCGATAACCCTTTCAAGCCATAACTCTCTATAGCTATCAAGGTTACGGCACTCCTTTGGTATAGAGATAGGTTCTCCAAATATTAAACGATTCTCCTCACCCTCAACTGCCTGCTCTATAAAGGTTGGTAGAACATCAACACCCAACTGCCTTGAAAGCCAAAATGTACCCCGCTCTATATCCTCTGCTCTCTCTTGATTTATATCAAATATCGTTCCTTGAGAGAATATCAGAAAATGCTTTGGTTTATCCCCTTCACAAAACCATCTTTCCGCCGCTCTAATCGCTGCCATCGATCCGCCCTTACTGTTACGGTCAACCTCAAAAACCTTTTCAAACTCTAGTAACGGGGTTAACTCTTTCGGTATAGAAACTCCATTAAAGCAGTTTTCCTTAGCAAAGACAAATAACTCTGGATATGTGTCAATAACCTTATACATAACCTGATAATAATAACTCATTATCAGCGGAGCATCCGAGTCGGTTAGATGGTTAGCCGCTATTATATATGAATTTGTGGTAAAATCCTGTGGCAGATTATACGCTTTAAAGTTATATAGCTTTAGGATAGTGCCTTTAGCCTTAGTAAGGATACCCCTTAATTCTTGCGGATTATCCGAAGCCTTTATTATCTCATCCTTTGCTTTCTCGGTAAATAATGAACTAGCGTTAAATAGCTGCATACTCTCCCCCTAAACCATTACTATATTTTTCACATTAAGATTATCCACAGAAATTTTGCAAAAATTCCTACTAATAGTTTAACAATAACTGGTATAGAGATCGCCTAAACCACCTCACATCTTACAGTTTTAACCATTATATCCTAATTCAAGCTTTGCCCTTTTAAGCCAACCACCTATCCAGTCAAGCTGATTATCCTCAAAGTGTTCATCATTGCAGTCTACACCATATATCTCTACAATAATTGCTTGTAACTGAAAATGATAGATAGGATGAAGATAATAAAAAGCCTTTAGCTCGGCATCGGTAAGGGTGCAGTACTTTAGATAACCCTCTAAAAAGCATGACAGCCGTACCTTTGACCTTTCAAAGCCTTCATCGGTATATTCAAAGTAGTTTGTTTCGTTGCAAAACAATGTAACATCATACATAGGAAACGAAACGCAAGAGGTATCAAGATCCAGAAGATAAAGTGCCCCCTCTTTTGATTTATAGACATTACCGGGATACAGGTCACAGTGACAGTACCCCCGAGGCAGATCCTTCACCCTCTCCCAAAGCATATCTCCTATAGCCTTGTATTCATCCACCCTAGGATAGTTTTTGTTACTAAGTATCTCTATGTATCTGTCTATAAAAAAATACCTATCTTGGTGTTTAAGCTCACCTTTGAAATCCTTCATTAGCAGGTGTAGCTTTCCAACAAGCTCCCCTACAGCAGAAACGTCCTCTGCAGTAGTTTCCCCACCCTCGAGAAACTCATAAAGGATACACATATTGTTTTCATCTTCGCCCACATTCATAAAGTATGGTTTGCCTTCACTCGTTAGTATAATGCTTGGCACAGGGAAATTGTTGCTCTGTAGGTAAAGATGTATCTCGATAGATTGATTTGCTAACTTAAAAAGCTCAGGTCGTATAACTCTAAAAAAGTATTTAGCTTCATCTGATGTTGCTGTAAAGGAGATGCTTCCTCCTTCTCTATGAAATTCTGCATCGGTAAACGCTATCTCATAATTACTGTTAAGAATATTAAGTACATCATTTTTATCTAGCATGTTAACTCCCTTCGTCAACCTATTAATGGTCGTTCTTTCTGTTAAACGGGTAACTAAATACTGCGTTTTTAACTTAAAAGGGGTGATACCTACACAAAATATAAACGTGAAAACACGGTATTTTACTACCCTATTAATATACTAGCTATTGTACCACACATTGTAAAAAATTTCAATAGAGTAACGGTAAAGTTTTATAACAACCTCGGTTCATTAAAGATAAGTATACATAAAACAACCATAAAATTTTTGAATGATAGTAACACTACCAGACCTTAAATTTTTATGGTTGTTATCTGTAGAAGAATAATCTCTTAATACGTTGTTTAAAGATTATTTTCAATTAAATATAGTGCCTTTGCGTTTAGTAACTCTTTGTTATTAATACTAACACCGTCAAACCTATTTTGCTGTTGCTTAGCGGCTATAGTATCTAAAGCAGATTTATTTTGGGCTTGTGAAACCGCTTCTGCTTCTGCAACAGCCTGTTGCTCGCTCGCTTGCTCTGTGGCAGGCTCTTTTGAAAGCTTATCTATCTGCTTTTCGAGCTTTTGGATCTTTTGTTTTAGCTCCTTCTGCTTATTCTGGGTATCAGCACCGTTTTGACTATACTTTAAAGCGTCTAACTGCTTTTGCAAAAGACCCTTCTGTCGTGTTAACCTCTCCACCTCATCAGTATTCTTTTGAACCACCGGTGGTTTGTGTCCTCCAAACCCAACTCCATTGATCATAAGCTTTACACCTCCTAATTTAAATACAGCCACCCATTAGGTATATTCAGATAACCTAAAGGTAGGCTGTACTAACCTCATCAATCCACAAACCATCTATTACACAAACTCGACTACCACTATCTCGTTTGAGTAAATCTAAGAAACATGGTACACATCATAAATCAAGGAGCCTTTTGCAACCTCTTGAAGCATTTCCAAATCCGTAGAAACATGAAAACGACATATCTCCCAAGTTTTCGGGTTATAACCGGTAACATAAATTGTCGTCGATTTATCTGCAATCCACTTAAAGTAATTCGCTTCTTCTATCTCACACAGTTCTTTAAAATCACAGTCGGTATAAATTGGATAATTTTGCAGAATGCCAAATTGCTGATCTGATAATTTTTTAACTTGTTCATGTAAAACCATCCAGTTATTTACCGCAGGTCTGCCAAATGAATTAATGATATTGTTAAATGGACCACCTAATAAAAATGTATTCATACCATCTTCTTTATCCCAAAGGTAAAATGGCGCATATTGATTTTTCCAATTTGCATATCTACTCTTTTCAGCAATTAAATACACTTTCATCTTCAAATCAATAAATCCATCTGTTTTACTGCCATTATCATAGACACGCTTTTTGATTATTTCCATATCATAATCAGCTGGTAGGGCTATATTATATTGCATTGAAATCATAATAAACCTCAAACTCTTTTTAAGTTAACATTGTATTTGTGGGTCAAAAAATCTAACATGGGTTTATTTTTGTTTTAGAGTAGCAATTACATGCATACACGTTTTACAATAAAATCCTTCTCCATTTAATTATAGGGTAACATATTATTTATAAATTTTTTGTTTTTCTCTTCTATAGGATACCATATAACATAATTAAAATATTGAAACCTGCATATTGTATCTTCAAAAATCTGGATTCTATTCTTTGAGTACAAACAGAATAATTTATTTTACTCTCCCTATTGCACATAAACAATGCTGTATCTGCTCCATACCAAGTTTAACATCATTTTCTACGGTGCATTTGACAATCAAACAAACACCAAATATCGTCCATCATATTCATTCTATGCAAAAAAATTGCCCTCACAACCTAATGTAATTTTGTCGATGTTGTAATATACAGAAACCGCTTATAATAGTTCGCCGGCCAATGCGGGGAATCAGTCATATGTTAAATAGATTCATCTGCAATGCAATATTGACGATTTTTCTTTAAGACTCTTCTGGAATTATGATTTTGAAAACGTATAACCTTTGTTTTCGAGAGCTGAAATTGCTTTAGATTCTTGGTCTTGTTTGATTAGAATATAGTCTGTATTATAGGTTGAAACTGCAAAAATGCTTATATTTTCTACTGCTAATGCTGTTGCTATTTTTGATAAGATCCCAACAAGTGAAAAGTCAAGAACCCCATCCACTCTAAACGCTATCCAATCATCTTTGCGATTTATTGTGTTTTCAGGCGCACACTCGCTTGAGCAAACCAATGATAACTCATCATCAGTTTTTGATATAAAACAATATTCATCGTTAAAATCCACATCAGAGATTGAATGTATTTGACAAATTGTAAAATTCTTATTTAATATTTTTAATTGCATACCAATATACCAATCTTCTATATAAAATTTCTCCACTGAAAACTAATAGCCTGTCGAACACCGTATTCGACAACATTTAATAAACTAAAGCTAACATAGGTTATTTCTGTTTAATAATAGCAACTACATGCATACACGTTTCACAATAAAAGCCTTCCGCATTCAAATCAAGAGATACGTATTTTTTATGAATTTTTTTGTCTTTTTCTTCAATAGGGTACCAGGTAACATTATTTAGAATATTAAAACCTGCATCTTGTATCTTCACAAACCCGAGCTTCATTTTCTCATCACAAATAGGGCAATCCATTTTTCGTTCTCCTTATCCTAGCAATAAATCCATACGATATTATATCCTTTGACCTAAACTAGAATGCATGTCCTAATAAAAAAACCTAAGCCTGTCTTTCGACAGCTTTTAATAAATTCTTGGTACGCCCGACTGGATTCGAACCAGCGACCTACAGAGTCGGAGTCTGTCACTCTATCCAACTGAGCTACGAGCGCATATTTTCTTGCCCCTAACAGAATTTACCGTCAAGTGCTATATTTTACTAGAAAAGCAAGGACAAGGTTGCCCTTGCTTTTCTAGTATAAACCTAGTTTAAAACATCATTTATATCAACACCGTTTTCAGGCCCCGAAGCAACATAGATTAGGATAACTACATTCTCCTTGCGGTCGATAACCGCTCCATCAGAGTAGTTTAACCTAACAATATCTCCAACCTCAACAACATCCGACTTCTCATCAACAAATTCATATTTAATACCCGCGTCCTTTAGAATTGCTGCATATTCCTTAGCGTTTGCAGATACTCCGTTGTCGTCTGAAATCGGAGGAAGGGTGTAGTACCTCTCCCCTAGGCTTACAACTAACTCTAGGGTTTGGCCTTTCTGGATCTTCTCGCCACTATCAATGCTTTGACTAATAACCTGACCTACATCCACAATATCGCTGTAGTCATAAATTATCTTGAAAACATACTGGTCTTTATACTTATCAAGATTCACAAAGTCAGAATAGTATCTACCCACAAATTTTTCTACAATAATCCTTGTATCCTCGGAGCTACTGGAGCTTTGTGAAGAAGATTCCTCACTTGACTCTTCTGACGATTCTTCAGAGCTAACATCCTCTTCTTCGGATGAATCCTCCTCATCAGAGCTTTCCTCTGACACAACTAAACTACTACTGCTATGCTTATTGTTACTATTCCCACCTAGTACAACATAGTATATTATACCAAACGCCGCTAACATAATAGGTAGCGAGATTAGTAGTACGCGAAGCCACATAGGAAGCTTTTTCTTGCCGTTTTCTGTAGCTTTGCCGTCCTCATCTGCGTTATCTTTTACAAATGGCTCATCGTTTATAGCGGTGTACGCACCCTTTTGGATGTTAAACGCCTGGGTTGAGTCCTGTTTAGGGCTATTAGCTGTCTGGTGAAGCTGTGTTGTATTCTGCCTTGTAAAGTTGCCCGGTCTATCAATAGGTGCGCTATAAAGCTCCTTCATAAGGTTTTTAAAGCTTTGGGTACGATCCCTTGAATCTATCCGTAACCCACGCATTAGTGCATCCCCTATCTCTCGTGGGATACCCTGATTAACCTGACATGGATGTACTAGCATATCGCTTCGTTCACGCTCTAATGCGTTTATTGGGGTTACCCCTGTTAAGGCTTTGTATAGCACCGCACAGAAGGAGTAAACATCGGTAAACTCACCGTACTGTGCCCCCTGATAGTACTGCTCTATAGCTGAATACCCCTCATAAAACTCGGTATCCATTATAGCGTTTGCTACCCTTAAAGAATCCACGCTAAACCCCGTTAGCTTAAGCACCTTGTCGCTCTCTAGAATTATGTTATCAGGACAGATACCTTTATGGGATATCCCAAAGCTATTTATCGTGTTAAGACCGTATACCAGAGGGATAAACATCTCCTCTGCCCTTTGCCAACTGATATCGCCATAGTTATCCGCCAGATATTCAGTTAGCGTCTTACTACTGGTATTTTGGTAGATGGCGTACAAGGTATTATTCTCATCCACTATCTTGTAACAGCGCACAACACTAGAAGCAGAGCCTAATGTAGCCAGCCTTTCATGTAGAGTTGCAAACTGGGAGCTTATAACGTTAAACTGGGAGGCTTTATCCTCGTTTACCATTACCGTGCGGCTATCCCGAGAACGGTAACAGATATTTTTAGGAAGCAGTTCCTTTATCTGTACAGTACGATCATGCTTACCGTCATATGCGGCATACAAAACACCTTCGCTATTTAGCTCTAGCACCCTTCCAATCATGTACTGATTTGCTAGGACACTCTCCTGTTCTAATGTACCTATAGGATTTTTGGAGTAACAGCTATACCCACAGTAGATACATTCCGTTTGCGTATCAGGGATTAACCTCATACAATTCATACATCGCTTTTGCATATTGTTAATCTGTAGTACCACTAAAGCTAATTAGTAGGTATTACTACCTCCTTATAGTTCTTACACCCATCGTACAGTATGTAATTAATTATACAGCATTATTTCGCCTTTGTCAACATTTAATGGGAATTTCTTAATTTATATAATTCCAACCTGTTTTGAGTTGCTATTTTAGCTATATAGCTACTATGCTTTATATACTAAACATAGTAGCTATATATATATCTATATATATATTAGTTATCAAGCTTTAATATTTTGTTAATCTCATGGATATCATTAGTCAGCGTCATAATTAACACCCTATCCCCAGGCAGTAGCTTTGTGTGACCGCGCGGGATAATAGTTTGATTATTTCGGTGGATGGAGATAACTATCGAAGATACCGGTAGCCTTACCTCAGACAGGGCTTTATCAGCCAGTTCAAAGTTCTTCGGTAAAAGTATCTCACTAATTGTTGCCTCGCCGCTATTAACGCTTATAAGCTTTTTAATATTAGAAGAATCTATCTCATGCTCTAACATTCGTGCTATATTATCAGTAGAGCTAAGCGGAATATCTACCCCTAGCTGTTTTAGTATCGCCGCATTCTTAGGGTTGTTTACCTTTGCTATAGTTTTAGGAACACCAAACAGCTTTTTAGCAAGCTGACAGCATATTAAGTTATCCTCGTCTTTACCTGTTACACCTACTAAAGCCTGCGCCTCATGAGTCTTAGCCTTTTCCAGTATATCAATACTAGTTCCATCCCCCATAATAATTGAAACATCTAGAGTGTTTGCAATGGTGGTGCAGATCTTTTTATCCTGTTCTATTAAAACAGGCTCATGGTCGTGGTCGATAAGGGTTTTTAATAGGTAGTACCCAACCTTACCCCCGCCTACAATTATTAGTTTCATACCATACCCCCAAATTCCGTTAACATAACCTTATACTAAGCTGCAATTAAACCTAAAGCAACGCCTACGGTTCTAGGCATTGTGCGTTTTATTGCAGATTAGTACTAGTCCACAACTACCGCTACTATTAGCTTATCACCCTGTTTAAGCTTTAATGATTGCCCCTCGTACATAGTAAGCAGCAGATCCGAATGCATAACCGCAAACACCGAATGGTTTTCCTCCAGTGACAGGTCGCTAACATAGTTACCCACTAGATTGCTATCGATCGGCACGGTTATAAATGATATAGTATGAGCCCCAAAGTTTATCATCTTAGGTAATTCAGGTTCGGTAAGTGCAGAACGCACAGCAGAAACTGTAAGGTTTGTAGGACAGACTGTATGCAGACCAAAGTGCGAGAACACGTCCTCACGCTTAGGGTCATATATTCTAGCTAAAACCTTTGGCACTTTAAATATCTGACTTGCCACCTGCGATACCATTACGTTGATGTTATCGTCACGGCTAACCGCCGCCACCGCGTCACAGCTTTCAATCCCTGCCTGCTTTAGCACATCCAGATCGATCGGTATCCCTACCGTCTTAAATCCTACAAAGTCATCTCCCAGTAGCTCGATATTGGATTCCTCCTTCTCAACCACCGATACATCATGACCTTCCTTCGAGAGTGCAATAGCGAGCCTTGACCCAACCTTTCCACACCCTATAACCAATATATTCATAAGAGAAAACTCCTTAATTGTAGTTTTTTATCATTCGTATTCACTTTATATTATAGCACAAAAAATTTAAAAGTAAATATAGTTTGAAAAAATATTTTATAGGGATGGTTTTACCTTTGTGTTATGATGACCATTTAAAAGTATCCCCATATCTTTACGACTCTTGTGTTGCATAGCTACATATTCTTCTAATATATAGCTATACATATATTTACAACAAAACCGCTCTACCTTTTATGGCAAAGCGGTCTATTTAATTCCAAAGCTATCTATACAAATTTAGTTAGTATAGTTATCAAAATACCCTGACACCAACACAATCGGCGTTCCTTTGTCACCCGAGCCGGAGGTTAGGTCACATAGCGACCCTATTAAATCGGTTAAACGTCGTGGAGTAGTGCCTTGGGATTCCATCGACCCTACCAGATCATCGCTCTTGTTAGAGATGTAGTCGGATATCGCCTTCTTAAGCTCATCACCGCTTAGGTGTGCAAAGTTGTTGTCCGCAAGGTATTTAAGCTTAACCTCGTTAGGTGTCCCGTCAAGCCCCTTTGTGTATGCCGGGGACACAACAGGGTCGGCAAGCTCCCATATCTTTCCTACCGGATCTTTAAACGCTCCGTCACCATACACCATAACCTCGACATTCTTGCCGGTTAGCTCTAACATCTTCGCGTGCACCTGCTCAACAAAGTCAAAGCATTCGTTTGGAAACAGCTTGACGGTATCCTCTGTAGCTTTATTCGATCCTAAAAGCCCGTACTTTGTGTTACATCCACTGCCGTTAACAGGAGCATTAAGTATATCATCAAGCCCACAAACAACGTTTGCGCCCGCCTGCTTTAGTATCCTTTTAGTTCTCTGGCGGGTATGTATATCACAGGTTAATACGTTCTTAGTGTATTCAAGGATGGTCTTAGGGTTATTAGAGAACAAAATCTCTACCTCTGCACCCGCTTCCTTAATAAGTGAACCATAGTAATCCACATAGTCTACACCGGTAAAGGTGTGCTTGTTGTCACCAAAAAGCTCACGATATCTTTCCAGTGTCAACACATCAGAATAAGGGTTAATCCCCTTCTCATCCAACATATCTAAATCTACTAGGTGATTCCCCACCTCATCAGATGGGTAGCTTAGCATTAACACCACCTTTTTCGCCCCCATAGCAATACCACGAAGGCAGATAGCAAACCTATTTCGGCTTAATATCGGGAAGATTACCCCTATTGTTCCCCCCGAAAGCTTATCCTTTACATCCTGTGCAATATCCGCAGTGGTTGCATAGTTACCCTGGGCACGTGCAACAACCGCTTCTGTCACCGCAATAACATCACGATTTTGTATGCTAAACCCCTCAGCCTTTGCCGCTTGGGTAACAGATGATACGACTATCGACGCTAAGTCATCCCCTTTACGTATTATAGGTGCTCTTATCCCACGTACAACGGTACCTACAGTTCTTTCCATATCTTTCTCCAATCTATATTACTAAACCATCCACTAAACAAAACCTAAATCACACCTTCGAGATATGTAGTTTACCTTTTCATCAAAGGTTATCTTTTTGCCTATTTATTATAACATAATTCATACTTTTTTTCAAGTTTATCTCAAAACATTATTAATTATTTCAAAGAAATTTAATTAATTCTTTCTTTACTACTATTATATATAAGTAATAAACAAATTTCGTAAATCCTCAAATCGGGTATTGACAATGTTACATTTTTTTGCTATAATAGGTAAGCAATGAAAATTATGCGACTGTGGTGGAATCGGCAGACACGCCAGCTTGAGGGGCTGGTGGGAGCAATCTCGTGCAAGTTCAAGTCTTGTCAGTCGCACCAAGAATGAGAGTCATAAAAGCGAACATAGGGTTAAACCCCGATGGTTACAAGCTTTTATGGCTCTTTTTTATGCAAAAATTAAAGTTAGAAAAAAGAGCTAACATTTACATACTGGCAGGATTTGAACCCTTGTCAGCAAAAATACAAGTGAGGTAACAGCAAAAATGACCTCAAAAAGTGAGGTAACAACCTTAAATTAACATTGAAACTCAATACGAAATTCAGTGAGGTAACAGCCAATTCAAAGCCTGTTACCTCACTTTATATATATCACCCCGCAAATCAGAGGTAACAACGCTCAACAAGTTGTTACCTTTTTTAAGGCTTATTGTCAATAGTTGGGGCGAATAAAAAATGCAGGTTAGGTAAAGAGAAGAAAAAACAAGTATAATGAGAAAAATAATGCTTAGTAAAACTAGGCATTTTTGTTGTCATAGAATAGAGGTTCTGAAAATTTTTCAGTGGAAATAGAATAATCTTTCAAATTTAGATGATACTTTTACTGCGGTATAAAGAGGGCAACGCAGAAGTGCAACCCAACGCTAGCCGTGGCTTATGCGGTAGAACGGCGAGCGTAAAGTTCGTCGTTTTTCATTTTACCAGTTAGCCAAAAGCGGATAAACTTCGGGGTTTGGGGTTTTGCGTCAACGGGCTTAAGCCGCAAATCTGTCTGCAAAAAATATCATAATCTGATTATAGGCAAATGCCCAATCTCGTGCCGGCATTGCTATGATTTTTTGTCAATTTCGTCCGTACGCACTTGACGTTTCTCAAGTATTCTTGGCTCAAATTCGCCATTTCTGTCACGTGGCAGGATGATTTCACTCTCACCATAATCGCTGATGATGGTCTTACGATTGTATCCATTCCGGCTGTTTACGCTGTTGTTTCCCTCTACATTGTGCTTTTCGTAGCCTAAATTCTCGTCCATTTCAGCTTCAAGCATTTGCTCTATTGTTCCTGCAAACAACCTTTTTAGCTTTCTCTGAATATCCCCTGTGTTTTGGCAGTCCGCCATTAGCAAACTGACCAGCTCCATTTCCTTTTCCTTTAAAATGTTTTTCGTTGTTCTCATTGTTTAACCTCCATTCGTTCTGTATGGAGATTATTACCATTTACACGAAATATTACTCAACCTCTCAGAGTTGTGTGACAATAAAATGTACTTTTTTGTCTTTTTGACAAATATTAGACAAAAAGCTTGACATTTTTTAGTGTTGTGCTATAATAAAAAATAGTAAGATTTTACAATGAATTTGTTGGTGATTTAAAATGGGTCTAGAAGTAAACAGAAAAAGTGTTAGCTAGAATTATTTGTTTGATGATATTTTCATATGCTTTTGAAGATTAATCCGTTTGAGAAAGAAGGTTGTTGTGATGTGCGCTCCACCGCATAAGTAGGATTATGCTACCAGTGTTTATTATTTTGTTATACGTTGAGACAAGGAGATTGAGATGAAGAAAATAGTATGTATGTTGTTATCAATTTGTATATGCTTTACCTCATTTAGTGTGTTTATATCAGCAAACAATACACCGTCACTTGCTTTTTCGGAGAAATCCGGAAACATTCCTGTGCAGGTTGAGGAAACCGATGAATATATAAAATATTATATGGATGATCCCACTGCATGGGATCATCCTAAAACAAGAGCAGTGGTCTATGCACATATTGGTGCTGTATATAACAAGGCGTCTAGAACAATATCGACTTGGGCAACTGTTACAGCACCTGACTTCTTGAAGCAGATAAGAGTACAATTTTCTACTCGAGGAATGGCTGGAGCGCAGGTTAGCCCTTGGATTGTCGACGAATCATCATTGGTTACGCTTTCATCAATGACCGCAGGGTATACCTTTAATAACATATGTTCAGAGGCATCAGAAACTCAGGTTGTATCGGCAACGGGATATGTCCACGGAGTAATGGGTGATGGTAGTTTCAGCCTTGTTTCTGCCTCTCTTCAAATATAACGATTATGAAGTACAACAAGGATAAATTAATAGTAACGCCAATCGACAACAAGGATATCGGGGGGCGCATTAAAAGGTTTGAAAACCTTGACGAACTTGTATATTATTATTCTATAGACTACAAGCTTTATTCCGATGAATCTGGCCAGCTTGCCTTAGTTCATGATTTTGTATTTACTCCTATAGAAGATAGAGCCGCTGCCATTCTTAAAAGCATTGACCTACAGTATGCCCTATACTATGCCGTGTGCCTAGAGCGAAATACTGAAGGTAATTCAGGACCTATCTTCCTTGGGTATTACAGATTTAGTTCTACAAAGCAGCTATATGACAAAGTTACCCTGATGCTTAATTTTTTCAGCGAAGTTCATCTGTCACGAAATGGTGACGTTGCAGGGATGTCTGTTAAGGTTGCAAGTGGAGGCTGTACTGAGTTATTTACATCGCTAGTACCGCAGCTTAGCCGATACATAGGTAGCCTGCTTAGCAAGGTAAGCCCTGCCGCTGCCGACGACAATGCTGCATTCTACGATGTAAAGGCGGTGAACGTCGATGTTCCCTCTATCGAGAAGGATGAGTTTATCCGTTACATCAACCGCCGAATTGCTGATAGCGGCATGGATTTCATGGTGGTATGTCCCGGTTGTAGCTTGGATGACCGATTTATTGTTGAGATTATTAAGCAATTTGACACCATTGTGTACTATAACACCGATAGGGGCTATCTGAACGCTATTATACTATCCAGCAAGCGGAAGGGTTAGTGGGCGTAGTGGAAACCGATACCGTGCTTGTATGGATGGGGAGGTAATGTTTGCTGTAATTTTGGGAGAATAGAGGTGCTGTAGTGAAATGGTCTTGTGGAGACCGTAATCTTACCTTATGCACCATATCAATATGAGTAGAATACACATAAGATTATGAGCATATCACCGGCTAACTCTTTTGAACAACACGCAATAACAAATATTTAATAACAAGGTATATCACAACACCAATCTACCAATTTCTTAAAACATTTTACATTTTCATACCCTAATATTTGGCAAGATTTTGCCGATATAATCTGTAAGATGGGTAATAAACGTAAACCCTCGACTTTGAGTAATATGAAAGGTTTTGATTTTATGAGTAATTTAATAACATCAGGGGTTCAATTCTCTTTAGTCTCAGCTAATTTATACAGCAAACTTGCAATAAAACCTATTACTATGGCGTCTAATGAATTAAAGAAAACAAAGCCTGATATGGATTTAGTGAATCGTGCTATGGGATACGGAACAAAAGAGTTAGCAAAAGCTGGGTCAGCAATTAACAATGCTAGTGAAGAATTAACAAAAGCACAAGAAAACGCTAAACTAGAGAAGGAGGCCGAGGAAGAAGCACAGCTTAACAAATCGGCGTCAGACAAAGGAGTTAATGCAACTACTAATAGTGAAGCGGACACAGCGGTAGATGGAAGTGTTCCTTTAGATAGTTCTTCTCCTAGGATTAATAACGAGGACTCATTAGAGATTAGTGCGGACGCATTAATACAGATGGCGAACACCCCTATGCCTAAGGTTGCTATTGATGACCCTAAAATATATAAACCTGATGGAGTTGTTGTTCTTGATGTTACACCAAAAGCATTAAAGCTTAATGTTAGGGTATAGCTGACTAGCAATATTCCACGCGACCAGCCATGTGTGATATTGATTACCACTTAATTTAATGACTAACCTTAGGAGGACTATAAAAATGAGGGTATTACTTTTATTGGCAAAAGGATTTGAAACAATGGAAGCGAGCGTATTTATTGATATATTGGGATGGGCTCGCAATGATTATGGGTATGATGTATCTGTAGTTACATGTGGTTTTGAGAAAACCGTGGTTAGTACCTTTAATATACCAATTGTTGTTGATAAAAATATCGACGAAATAGATACCAGAGATTATGATGCACTTGCCATCCCTGGCGGGTTTGAAGAGTATGGTTTTTATGAAGAAGCCTATAGTGAACGTTTCCTCAATCTAATTAGGGAATTTAATAAAGAAGGTAAAATTATTGCCACTATATGCGTAGGGGCACTTCCTGTTGGTAAAAGTGGGGTGCTAAATGGTAGAAAGGCAACCACATACCACCTAAAAGGTGCTATCAGACAAAAGCAGTTAGCAGAATTTGGCGTTAATGTAGTAAACGAAAGGTTGGTTTTGGATGGTAATATTATTACATCATATTGTCCTGAAACCGCACCAGATGTAGCTTTTACATTGTTGGAACTGTTAACCTCGAAAGAGCAAATGCAGATAGTAAAGAACGCTATGGGATTTATTGATAAAGAATAGATTATCTATCTACTAAAAAGCAACAAAATCCTCATCGCCTTTATTTAAATGGGAGAGTTCTATGCCGAGCGGAATAGTTTTGTTTGGTGCGAACGGGAGCGGCAAGACGACGCTTGGACGTAAGTTAGCCCGTGTATTACAAGTTAAGCATATAGATGTAGAGGATTACTACTTTGAAAAATCTAAAATTCCCTATACAAAATCACGTGATAAGGATACGGTGATAAAGCTTATCCTTGATGATATACATAGACACGGGTCATTCGTGCTCTCCTCGGTAATTGGTGATCTAGGAGATGAGATAACGTCAATGTATAGACTTGCAGTCTTTTTATGGGCACCCATTGATACCCGCTTGGATCGGGTTAAACGCAGATCACAGAAACGGTATGGTGAGAGAGTTTTAGCAGGCGGGGATATGTACGAGCAGGAACAGAGGTTTATCGAGTTTGTGAGGACGCGTGACCTCTCTAAAATTGATGACTGGGCGAAAACCTTAACCTGCCCTATTATTAAACTAGACGGTACTAATCCTATTTCAGAAAATATCGACTATATTGCAAAGCAGTATAATGGTACTGTCCTTTTAGGACGATAATACCTTTACTAACCACGGATAATATGGGTACATATAAAATCGACCTGATTGGTGTCAGGTCGATTTTATATGTATAATTTTTCATGAAACCCATAATCGGGGATCAACAAGAGCTAAGCAGACTTTTAATCTGTGGCATAGAAATGTATGACTGAAGAGCATTTTCAATTTCATTATCAGGATAGTTCATCTTTTTTAGTAGAATAACTGTGGCTGCCAGTTTTGATTCTCCTCCAGTGATATGTACAAACTCTACGCCGCCACGAAGCGTCGCCTCCGCTGGATATCCGGTACCAGCCATTGCTTCAATTATTATTTCCAGAGGCAGATTTTTACATTCTACATCTGCGGCAAGCACCCTTGCACATTCGACAGCAGTTTTTCCCTGCTGTGCTAGTGGTTTAATAAATCTTTCGTGAAGTGTAAAAGCATCCATACTGTAACCTCCTTGATAGCCTACCTAAACTGCAGTTTCGGCACATAAAAGAGCAAAAGCGCTTGTAGATAAACTAATAATATGTATTAGTGGTATTATACCATATTTTTACTAAAATAGTTGTTGACACTTTATTAATTATATGTAAATATATAGATTTATCCTATACAACCTAAACACACCCCTAACAAAACAGGGCAGAAAATCCGCCCTGTCTTAGTTTTACTTCTTATCTGCCACTATAACTTCTACACCCGCTTCTTCAATCTTTACTAGCTCATCCTCTACCGCTTCCCAATCGGTTATCATCCTATCAAATCTATCAATCTCAGCTACCTTTACAAAAGCGTCTGTCCCAACCTTTTGACAAGGCATTAGCAGTATACTCTGCCTTGAGTTTTCAATAACAGCCCTTTGAAATGTTGCAGTTTCGTCTGTACCATTGGATAGACCAAATGCCGCAGTAACCCCCGCTCCCGTAATAAAGCTTAGGTCAAAATGAAGGTTTTTGATAAAGGCTGTCGCCATGCTATCCACCATTGCAGACCCGCCGTTTAAACGCATCCTTCCCCCCGCAAGATACACCGTTATATTATCCCAGTACTTAAATCTATCCGCTAGGGTTGGCGAGTTAAGTACCATAGTGTAGGTTATATCCTTAGGAAGGTATCTTAGCATTATGAATCCAAAGCTACCACTTGTCAGATAGATGACATCACCTTCTTTAACAAAGGAGGCCGCCCTCTTGGAGATAGCGTCATAATGCTCATCAATGTCCATATTGTCAAAATCACGATGCCTTGGAGGGAATGAACCAACAGATAGTATTGGAATTGCTCCCCCGTGCGTGCGTTTTAGTAATCCTTTTTCTTCAAGTATCCTTAAATCTCTCCGTGCAGAATCCACCGAAACATCATATTTTTCCTGTATCTCTCCAATGGAAATCCTACCTTTTTCCTTGATTACATCTAAAATTGCCTGATGTCTTTCTTCGATAAACATACTATTACCTCGCTAAAATTAATAAAGAGAATAAATGTCGACCTTCATTCATCTTTATTAACATTATATCATGATAATTAATGTTTGTCAATGATTTTTTACAAATAAAAGCACTATCATTAATAACCCTTAATAATATTGAACGTGTATGATAACTACACTAAAAATAACAATTAAAGCTATAACTTTTTCTTGATTTTAGCTGTAAAAAACAGTATAATACAGTAAAGAGGATTTAATACCCTAGCGTTAACCTGATAAATCAAACCCAAATTACTAATCTTGTGACACTACATAATAAAGGAGGTATTGCCAAGATGGATATTAAACTAGTAGTTACCGACCTTGACCGTACATTGCTTAGGACGGACAAAAACATATCCGATTACACAGTATCGATATTTAAGCAGTGTAGGGAGAGGGGGATTGTCACCGCTATCGCAACTGCCCGCTCGGAGGTTTCTGCGAAACGGTATATTGATAGGATTAACCCCGATATCGTCATCTCCTGTGGAGGTGCACTGGTGCGCTGTAGTGACAAAACCATCTATCGTTCGGTGTTACCCGCTAGCATTTCGGATAGATTAATTTATGAGATGGTAACTAGCGACTTAGTCGGTGAAATTACCGTGGACTGTGACAGTGGCTACTATGTAAGCTACTCTAGTCCCGCCGACCACCCCGATTATCTGCATGGTATCTATTATGATTTTAACAAACCGTTAGGTCAAGATACATATAAAATAACCTCCGAAATCTTTGACCAAAGCTATGCAAAACAGCTTTTACAAAAGTATCCCGAATGTAGCGTTATACACTTTTCAGGTGAAGCATGGTGTAGATTTGCAAGTGTTACCGCTGATAAATCTATAGCGTTACAAAAGCTTTCTAGCTATTTAGATGTTCCAACATCGCAGTTTGCCGCTTTTGGGGATGATTATAACGATATCGAGATGATTAGAGGATGTGGTATCGGTGTCGCCGTTGCAAACGCTATTGACGAGGCGAAGGCAGTTGCCGACTTTATCTGTGATACAAACGATAACGACGGAGTGGCAGGGTGGTTGGATGAAAGAGTACTACCAGGAGGGGCTTGTTAATGCAGATTATAAAAGTAGATAAGCGTTTTCGCCATCAGGTGGATGAGCTTATAAAAGAAGAATGGTCAGGACCGTTAATAATAACACGTGGTCACGTTATCGATACCTCTAAATCCCATGGGTTTGTGGCTATTGATGGAGAGCGGGTGTTAGGGTGTGTTACCTATAACATTGTAGGCAACGGGTGCGAGATTACCACCCTTAACAGTCTTAGCGAAGGAAAAGGTATAGGTTCATCATTAATTAATGAAGTTATCCAGGTTGCAAAGCAGGAGGGATGTGGTCGTGTGTGGCTAATCACCACTAACGATAATATTAGCGCTATACGATTCTATCAGCGATTCGGATTTAGCTTAACTGCGGTGCATATTAATGCGCTCCACCGTTCTAGAGAGTTAAAGCCGTCCATCCCTATGATCGGCATGGATAACATCCCACTTTTACATGAGTTTGAATTTGAGATAATCTTACCGTAGGAATAGTTCTGACCAAAATCATATCAGTACAACACAGTATAAAGCGAGGTAATTATAATGTTATCGTTATTCCCATATGTAAAACTTACGGCTTTTACGCAGGATATTGAAGGTACCACAACTAATCTATTAACTCTAAATAGTAAGGATAAAACCGCCGCTCATGTAAAGGCAGTTGCTGACACTTGCGTAATAATTGCTAGACAGTATGGTCTTGATGAAGATGTAGCTAGGATCTGCGGCTATCTTCATGATATAAGCGCTGTAATCTCGCCAACCGATATGCTAAGCTATGCAAAAGAGAAGGGTATGTATATCGACGAATCGGAGAATCGGTATCCATTTATACTACATCAAAGGATATCGCGGTTAATTGCTATGCAGGATTTTAAGATAACGGATGAGCGTATTCTATCAGCTATAGAATGTCATTCCACACTAAAGGCTGACTATAATGAGTATGATATGACGTTATTTATTGCGGATAAGCTATCGTGGGATCAAGACGGATTACCGCCTTTTTATGATGATGTAAAGCAGGCCTTGGACACTTCGCTAGAGGCGGCATCCCTTGCCTATATGCAGTATATCATGGAGCATAAGCTGATTTTGTATCCACATAGTTGGTTTAATCAGGGGATGGAGGAGCTACTACTTCACACTGGAGTAGAAAGGAATAGCTAGGGTTTAAGGTATCTAAAAAGTTTTATACCAATTTACAGGTTGGTTTTTTATATTTCGCTTGACAAAACGGTAAAAAAGGTATATACTATTATCAACTTATAATGAAAGGTGGTGACAAGCATGAACAAGTCTTTTTTGGTGCAATTACTAAACTATAGATTATATCTGGGTAATGACGTAGTGCGCCGTTTTACATTCAAAATGATGGGTACAAGGGATAACTGCGCCCTTTTGGCAAGAGCAAACAACCAGCTTTCAGCAAATTTTGCCAATACAAGGGGTTACTATGCCCTTTTTCAAAAAACAGATTGTTTTGAATGCCTGTCACCGCGTAAAATAGTGGTATAGCTCCGCTTCTTTATGTTTGGTTTCCCTGTGCAGTCAAAACAACTGTATAGGGTATTTTTATGTCCAGATATAAAGGAGTGTTTAATTATGATAGATATAGCGATACATGAGCTGAACAAATACTATGGCTCTAACCATGTGATACAAGGTGTTACCTTTAATATAAATAGCGGTGAAAAGGTTGGTTTGCTGGGAAGGAATGGATCGGGCAAGACAACACTGTTTAAAACAATTACAGGAGAAGAATTTTTTGAAGGCGGTAGTATCTCTAAAGCCACAGGTAAGAAGGTCGAGATGCTTGCGCAAATTCCTGTATTTAAGCAAAACAGCACTGTAGAGGACATCCTTCGTTCGTCTTTTCAGGAAGTAACCGGTATACTTGCACAGATGAAGGAGATTGAAGGTGATGGTGATCCTTTGGTTCTCTTAAGATATGGTCAGCTTATGGAAGAGTATGAACGACTTGGCGGATATGATATAGATGTTAGGATAGATAAAGTATGCGGCGGTATGAATATCGACGAAAGAATGAGAAAAAGTATCTTTAACAGTTTAAGCGGCGGTGAGAAAACACGGGTAAATCTAGCTCGGATACTCCTACGGGATTGCGATATACTCCTGCTTGACGAACCCACAAACCATCTTGATCTAGCGTCACTAGAATGGCTAGAAAAGTTTTTGCATGCTTTTTCGGGTACTGTGGTTGTTATCTCCCACGATAGAATATTTCTTGACCGTGTGGTCACACGGATAGTTGAAATTGATGATGGTAAAGCAAATTTCTATTCGGGAAACTACTCTTTTTATGTTGAAGAACGTGAAAGGCGTTACCTTACCCAAGCAGAGCTGTACAAGCAACAGCAACGAAAGATTCATCAGCTTGAAGCCGCTATCAAGCGGCAACGAGTTTGGGCACAGATAAATCCATCAAATACAGGACTTGCAAAGCGTGCTCTTGCGATGGAAAAACGCATTGAACAGATGGATACCGTTGAGAAACCAACAAAGAAAAGAGCATTGACAGCAGAGTTTGACAGTGGCGAGTATGCTTCAAAAGAGATTGTCTGTTTTGACTCTGTATGTAAATGCTATGGCACAAAAGTTATATTAAATAATTCAAGTAATAAAATACTTAGAAACGACCTAATTGCACTTGTCGGCGCAAACGGATGCGGCAAAACCAGTCTTATAAAGATGATAATGAACCAAGAGCCATGTAATAGTGGTGAGATAAAGATTAGTCCAAGCGTAAAGTTTGCGTATATGCCTCAGATTATAGAGTTTGAAAACAATAACGCCACTATTTTGGACACCCTGCGTTTTAGCTTCGGGTTGTCCATAGAAAAAGCAAGAAGTATCCTTGCGGGATTTCATTTTAGGGCGGAAGATGTAATGAAAAAGGTTTGTAATCTTTCGGGCGGTGAAAAAAGCCGCTTAAAAATCTGCATGATGATGCAAAGCAGAGTAAACTTTCTACTGCTTGACGAACCCACTAACCATCTTGATATCGAATCACGGGAATGGATAGAGAATGCTCTAATGGATTTCGACGGCACTATGCTATTTGTTTCGCATGATAGATATTTCCTTAATAGATTTGCAAACAAGGTTTGGAGCATGGAAGATGGTGTTATTACCCAATATGATTGTGGATTTAATGAATATCTTGAACTGCGTAAAGATAAGGTTTTAGAACAATCATTACAAAAAAGCAAGCCACAAAGGATATCACCTGTAAAATCAAGCAATAAAACCACACTCCAAAAGATATCCGTTCCAATAGAATCTCAGATTAAAGAAGCCGAGGATGAGCTATCAAAAGTTAACGAGAGGATTGAAGCCGAAGTGTTGCTTAATGATTTTTCAAAGATGGATGAACTGCACGAGATAAAACATCAACTTGAAGGTCAAATTGAAGCACTATACGCCGAATGGATTGAAGAAGGTGTATAGAGTATTTACCGGTAAATTATAACACGAAAAAGATAAAGTCAACCCTTAATATCGGTTGACTTTACTTTTTATGCTTGTTATACATTGCACCCTGCAATAACAACCTTAGCTAGCCTATTAAGCTCTTTTCGATAATCTTAACCGCACGTTCTAGCTGTTCTGATGAAACTGTAAGTGATGGATAGAGAGAGAGCACATTACCCTGCGACACCTTAAAGGATAATCCAGCTGAAAGGCAATCATACATTACCTTTTCGGCTAACTCGGTATGCTTTTGCTTTGTATACTTATCCGTTACAAGCTCCACTGCATTTAACAGCCCAATACCTCGTATATCTCCGATATTCGGATTATCTCTGGCTATCTCGGCTAGTAGCTTTCTAAGGTAGACTCCCTTCTCTACAGTCTTGCTAAGAATATCTTTGCGCTCTATATACTCTATAGCCGCAAGTGCAGCGGCACAGCCTACAGGGCTTTTTTCATGGGTGTAATGTCCTAGGGAGGTGTGTCCTGCCACATTAAGCTCTTCCTTTACTAGCAGAGCCGCAAGTGGCATGACACCACCGCCTAACCCTTTTCCTAGCACCACCATATCAGGGACGATATAGTAGTTTTGGTACCCAAACCATCTGCCTGTCCGCCCCATACAGATAGCTGTTTCATCTAGTATTAGAAGCACCCCAAACCTATCACAGATCCGCCTTATCTCGCTGTAATACTCCTTTGTTGGAATCTGTACATCGGTGTTTCGGATGGTTTCGATTACTATTGCGCCAATATCGCTTTCACGCTCCAGTACATACTCAATATACCTAACGCACTTTAAACCGCAACCTTCACATTTGCCAAATGGGCAACGATAGCTGTTGTACGGCAGTGTGTGCTCGCAACCTGGGATTAACGCTCCTAACCCTCCACGAAAGACATCCTCTCCGCCAATTGAGATAGCGTCAAGCGAGGCTCCGTGAAAGCTGTCCCACATGGATAGCGTTTTGTCCTTTCCTGTTGCTACCCTCGCAAGCTTTAGCGCCATCCCTATAGCAGAGGTTGCACCGGGGGCGAACAGTACTCGGCGAAGGTTATTATCGGTGAGTGATACCAGTTTTTCCGCAAGTAACACCGCCTTTTCATTTGCAAACCGCCTTGTGCAGAACGGCAGGGTGTCAAGCTGCTGCTTTATAGCGGATACCACCTGTTCATTGCCAAACCCTACCTGATGAACGTTGTTTCCGTGAAAATCCAGATACTCTTTGCCTTGAAGATTTGTGATAGTTTCATCCTTACAGCTTGCTAACACATCCAAGCACGGGGTTGACATAGACTGGTGTAAAAACACATTGCTATCGCGCTTTAGGATAGCTATTGTATCCTCATCTAACTGCTCCTTCTGCCAAGCCGCCCGCCTAGGGGTGGAGTTTACATCCCCTTCTGTAGCAATCTGCCTATTCATTAGATAGGAACTCCTTTAAAACTGAAGCAAGAGTGAGCATGTCAGCAGGATATACATCCCCAATGTTTCCAAGTCTAAAGGTTTCGATATCGGTGAGCTTTCCTGGATAGATAATAAACCCTTCCTTCTTTAATGCGTTGTACATACGGTTAAAGTCTATCTCTCCAAGCTCAAAGGTTGTTATTATGTAGGACTGGTGTTTCGTTGGCACAATGGAGTTAATCCCTAGCTTTGCCAGTTCTGTAACAAGAACATTATGGTTTTCCATATAGCGTGCCTTTCTAGCTTTAAGACCACCCTCTTTATGGTACTCGTCTATCGCCTGTCTTAACGCTAACAGAATGTTGGTTGGTGAGGTAAACCTAAACTTTCCTCCGCCTTCATACAACCCTTTGTACTGATCATATAGATCAAGGCTGTGGGAATGGGAGTTGCCTTCGCTCTTTTGAAGAAGCTTTTTCTTTGCGATTACAAAAGATAGTCCCGGTAATCCCTCCAGACATTTATTAGAGCTTGCGGCTAACGCGTCTATATCAAGAGATACCATATCAATTTCATATGCACCAAAGGAGGACATTGCATCAACAAGCACCTTTTTGTTATACCTCTTTGCAACCTTTACGATATCCTCGAGCGGATTTATTACCCCAGTAGTGGTTTCACAGTGAACAAACACCACAACATCAATTTCAGAATCTGCCTGTAGCTTGTTCTCAACCGCCGCAACATCGATAGGTACTGTCATATTAAAGGATAGTGTAATAAAGCTTCTCTTAGAGTTTTGCGCAATGGTAACCATCCTTTTCCCGTACTCACCATTAACCAAAAAGAGTATCTTTTTACTTTTATTGCAAAAACAGTTTATCATAGCCTCTACTGCATATGATCCGCTTCCCTGTAGTAGCACGGTTGCGTAGCTGTCATCTGCGGAGATGTTTGTTATATCATCCATTACACTTGTGGTTATCTCTTTATATTCGTCATCCCATGTGCAGTGGTCGGTTAGCATAGCATGTTTTACGTTGTACTTTGTAGTAAGCGGGCCTGGGGTTAAGAGCTTGTGCTCTGTAGCTTGGGATAGCTTTTTATTAATATCATCTACCACACCAACAAGCTCGCTCATATCATCAATTATATAGTCTGCCCCCGCTTTATAGTAGATTTCACGTACCTCTCTCTTTCTCTCTAAAAGCTCATCCTGTGACAACGCCAACACCTCGTCTTGTGTAAGCCCTAGCTCTGATGAACCCATAATTACCCCTACTGTCCAGCTATTAGCCGCTTGACCTTCTTTAATATCCGCAACGGTGTCGCCTACCTTTATAGCATGTCTTGGATTATCTATCCCAAAATACGCAAAGTTTGCCCACATCATATATGGCTTTGGTCTGCCCCCCGCTACCTCATTGGAGGCTATACAAAAATCTGGCTCATATCCATTCTTTTTAGAAAGCTCTAATACCTCCTTCATCATTGCAGAGGTGTACCCTGTAGTTGAACCAATCTTAATATTACGGCTACGAAGGTCTGCCACCGCCTGTGACACATGCTCCTTTACGTCACAGTGATTAACGATATTGCTAAAAAGGGTATCCTCAAATACTCTATATGCCTTTTGGATATCCTCCTCTGATATTTTATTGGGTAGCATTGCCGCTATTGCTCTTGTGTGATCAATCTTTAGTAGACCCATAGGTTTTCTTGCCATCTCATTGGTAATATCTATCCCAATGCTTTTAAACCCATCGATAAACCCCTTTATCGGTGCAAAACACCCGTAGTCTATCGTTGTTCCTGCCCAATCAAAAATTACTGCCTTAACCATTTTGTTATCTCCTTATAAAATATTAAATGTTAATAAACTATCCTCTTTTAAGCCATGCGTCTGTCTTTCTTTGTAGCTTGCTCTTTACAAACTCATAAACCAATCTTATTACAATATTGATAGCAAATATCACCATACTCATTGCGGCGGCTTCCGCTATATCCCCCGCATCCCGCACATTTAGAATCGCTACCGAAGCAAGCTTAAACTTTGGTGTATATAAAAATACAACCGCCGACACCGTTATCATCGAGTTTACAAAGAAGTATACCGCCATCTCTAGAATTGCCCCTATCGACATTGGTACGGTAATTCTAAATAACGTCTTGTAAAACGGTACTCTTAGGGAATCCGACACCGTTTCAAATTCGCTGTCAAGCCGCTTTAACGCTGTTGTAGCGGTTACAAACGGTACTGAGAAGTAGTGTATAATGTTTACGATTATTAAGATTGTCATTGTACCGTATAACGGGTTAAACCCATTTACCAAGGAATAGTTTGTAAACGGAATTGCAAAGGTTTTTGCGTTAAAGAACAGTATGTAGGAAAGTCCTACAACCGTTCCCGGAATTGCCATTGGTGCTATCGACAGAAAATACACAGCCTTTTTTAGCCGCGGAAACATCTTAATCTTTTCAATTATGTAAGCCGTCATAAAGGTAACTACCGTTCCTATTACCGCTGTTAGGATTGATACTACTATCGAGTTCTGTATCGCAGTAGCCGCTCCGCCTGCCGCAACATTAGCAAAGTCATAATGCTTTAGCGTTAACGACATGTTATACGGCCAGATATCTACAAGCGAAGCATAGAGCGACATACCAAAGAACCCAACCATTAATGCAGATACTACAATACAAAATACGGTTGATAGCGTATCACTAACCTTGTTCTTCTTGATTACATAAGGTACTGCCTTAGAGGATACCGACCCGCTCTGCTTGGATGTCACAAATCTGTCAACAAAGAATGATGCCACCGCCGGAATCATCATAAGTATCCCCACAACCGCACCCATATTAAAGTTTTGCTGTCCGATAACCTGCTTATAGATATCGGTAGCCAGTACGTTGTAGTTTCCGCCAACAACCGACGGCGCTCCAAAATCTGTAAAGCTGTAGGTAAAACAGATAAAGATGGAGCTTATTAATCCGTACTTAACGTTTGGCAGGGTAATTGTTATCATCTTTCTAAACGGGGTTGTGTCCATTACATCCGCCGCCTCATATAGCCGATTGTCTGCCGCAGAAAACGCAACTACAAGTACCATTAGTGCAACAGGAAAGCAAAAGATACTCTCTGCAACAATTATACCAACCTCGCCATAAAGCGGGATAACAACCCCTAGCTTGGTAAACAAACCTTGATTACCGAATAGATAGATAAGCGAGATACCAAGTAGCATTGTCGGCGCAAAGATTGGTAACATCGCTATAAATTGAAACAGCTTTTTACACGGGATATCCTTGCGTGAAAGCGCATATGCAAATACAAACGCTAACGATACCGATATTACCGTAGAAGCTATAGATATGTATACGGTATTTCTAAGGGAGGATAACATATTAGGTGAACGAAAATATGTTACAAACTGGTCAAACAGCACAAACTCATCGCTAGTGTTTTTAAACGCTTTGGTAAAGAGCGTTAATAGTGGAAATAAAAGAAAGGATGAGAGAGAAACTAGTACCGTAATAATCAAAAACCCTTTTATAAAGTCTTGTGATGTTATAATTCTTTTAGCTTTAATATTGATAACCTTCCCCCCATTCTACACAGCAAAATGCAGTAGCTTTTCCTTCGGAAGATCGATATATATATCTTTACCGCTTTCAAGCCCTAATCTGTTTAGCTCACTATACGGCATATCGATCATAAACTCTGTATCATCGTTTATATGGTTAACCTTTGCTGATAGACGACAGAATGCTCCCCTAAACTCAATATCCACTATCTTTGCGTGCAGGCTATCCTCGGAGTGTTCAGATGATACCCTTATATTCTCTGGGCGCACTGCTTGGATAGAACTTGTATCCTGCTTCTTAATAAAGTTAATTGAACCGATAAAGTCAGCAACAAACTGATTTGCAGGTTTTGCGTATATCTCCTCGGGAGAGCCTGACTGCATTATCCTAGCCTTGTTCATAACGATAATTCTATCAGCCATAGTAAGTGCTTCATCCTGGTCGTGCGTTACCATAATGGTGGTTAGACCTAGCTCTCGTTGTATCTCGCAGATCTGTCGACGTAGCTTTATGCGTACCTTTGCGTCAAGCGCTGATAACGGCTCATCTAGAAGTAGGAAATCGGGGTTAACCGCTAAGGCGCGCGCTAGCGCTACACGTTGTTGTTCCCCTCCCGAAAGCTGTGACGGAAATCGAGATTTTGCATCGCTTAGGTGAATCATCTCGAATAGGCGATCCACCGTTTCGTTAATGTTTCTTGTGTCAAGCTTTTTATTCTTTAAACCATACGCTACGTTATCAAATGCAGAAAGATTTGGAAAGAGCGCGTAGGACTGAAACACTATACCAAAGTTACGTTTTGCCGCAGGAAGGTATGTAGCGTCCTTCCCATCTAGATAGACTGTCCCTGTAGTTGGGGTGTCCAGACCTGCAATAAGCCTTAGTAGTGTAGACTTCCCACAGCCCGAAGGTCCTAACAGGCAGATAAACTCACCCTTTTGTATGTCTAGGTTAATACCTTTTAGCACCTCTGTATTGCCATATCTCTTAGATATGTTTTTTACACTAATTGCCGTATTCTTTTTTACATTAATTGTTTTATCCATACTTTCCTCCCTTACACAGCTATCGGGCAGACATCACGGCCTGCCCTCATATGCTTTGCTAATTACTGCGGCGCACTCTTGCCGTCATAACGTTTTGTCCACTCGGCGAGTATTCTGTCACGATTCTCTGCACACCATTTTAGGTCAACCGCTTTTATAAGCTGATCAACTGGGTTTACAGCATATCCATCTGGAATTTTATCGCCAACCCCTGTTGAGATAATGGTGTAGTCTGCTGCATACTTTTGCATAGCTTCTTCGGAGATTGCCCAGTCAAGAAACTTCTTAGCGATCTCTTTGTTCCCTTCGCTACGCGCCATTAAAGCGTTTGCTTCAACGTCCCAACCAGATCCCTCTTTAGGGAATACTACAACACCCTTATCCCCTAAGTCCTTAGCGGATTTTATACAGCGATATCCAAAGGAGATTCCAATGCCATATTCACCTGTAGCGGTGTTTTTAGCAGGGGCAGAACCTGAATGTAGATATACAGCGATGTTTTCGTTAAGCTTATCAAGGTATTTAAACCCTTCCTCCTCACCCTTTAGGGTAAGTAGCCCATTTACTGTAAGAGTTCCTGTACCTGACGACGCAGGGTTAGGCATAGCAATTAGTCCTTTGTAAGCTGGATCTAGTAGATCCTCATAGCTTTGCGGAACCTTAGTAATGCCCTTTGATTCAAGCACATCCTTGTTAACTAAAAATGCGGTTTCCCATGCGTCGATACCAACCCATTTTGGTACTTCTTCAGTATCCTTAAACTCAGGTAGAATCCTATCCACACCTTCAGGTGTATACGGCTCTAGCATACCCTGTCCATCCAGTACAAGTAGGCTTGCCGCTGATGTACCCCATACAAGGTCAGCCTGTGGATTATCCTTTTCAGCTAGTAGCTTTGCGGTAATAATTCCTGTTGAATCCCTTGTAATGTTAATGGTTACATCCGGATATTTTGCTTTAAACCCTTCTAGATAGTTTGATATCTGGTCATCCTCTAGTGCTGTATAGACATTAAGTTCTTTCTCATTTAACCCTACTGCTGAAGATGATTGCTCTTTTGAGCTATCCTCACTTGAAGCCTGCGAACTATCAGTCGTTGTCTTCGTTACACAACCCGCAAGGGTAGAGATACATATTGCGCTCATAAGTAATAGTGATAAAACTTTCTTCATAAAATCCTCCTTGTGTTTTGAGAGTCCCCTCTCGTACAAGTAGTATTTTACATTAGTTTGACAAAAAGCAATAGCATTATTTAGTAAATCTTATGTAAAGAACCTGTACAGCTTAATTGTTATTTAGCTAAAGTATTAAGCCCACCTAATAAAAAACTGTGACGGGATGAACCGCCACAGTCTTTTTACACTTACTTAATCCGCTCTGCCCAGATAATTGACCGATTACCTATTACATCTTCATTAATGCTACACCGATTGTATCCACCGTACTCCCACAAAACGGTGAACCCTGACTGCTCTAGCCAGTTATGCACCTGCGAAAGGGTTGGAAACGCCTTTTGCCACTCATAGGTATATGAAAACAACTCTCCGCCAAGCGGTTTAATCTCAAACCGCCTAAAGCCACTTTTATCCATGCGTGTCTTTGGGTCGTATTCTTTGCCGACTACAATAAATCTACCGAATGTTCCACGGTCGTCTGTACCCTCAAACACCGTCCATTCACTGCCGTTAGTGCTTTCTGTACCACGATTAAAACAGTCAAAGTCGAGGTATAGGTGTCCCCCTAGCTTTAAAGCTTCTGCCGCCTTTTTGATAAATAGCTGTTGTGCTTTGTTGTAATCACCCTTTGTGACGATATTTATCAGGATGTTTCCCGCAAGGATAACCACATCATAATCTTTACCCCAGTCATCACTAAGCGCGTTAGCCTGATACCATCTTGCGTTATCCTTATCACGAAGCTTCATTTCACACCGCTCTAACATATATCTATCCATGTCAAACCCTGTCACATCATGCCCAAAATCTGCTAAACGGGATAAAATCCGCCCGCCACCACAAGCGACCTCAAGGATGTTTTGTGGTTTTTTACCGACGGTATCAAGGATAAAGTCCACCTCATCCCGTTGGATAAGCTGTTGCTCATAGATATATGCATACCAGTGGTTTCGGCAATCCTCCTCAAATTCTGACCTTGTAAGCTCGTAGTTAACCACAGAGTTTAACCTTCCAAGCTGGTCTGTCCATGCGTTAATCTGCTCCGAAACCTTTCTAAACCCTAGCTTTGCTTCATAAACACGCTGTGCTAGTTTGTTGTTAAGGTTCGTATTAAGGATAACTTTATCATATCCATACTGCGAAAACAAAGATCCGATCAGCATACGGATTATTTTAGTTCCATATCCCTTTTCCTGCTTAGAAAAATCACATATCTTTATACCAATTTCAGCGGTACTGTTACCCTTATTTCGGCAGGACATTTCCCCTATTGGGGTATTATCCAGTTCGATAATTAATCGGCGGTAGGTGTCGTCTGAGTCGGTTAATAGCTGTTTTTCTATCTCCTCATCGGTAACCGATAGACCAAGCGGAAAACCTGCGTGTGCCATGACATCTCCGTCCCGCCACCAGCTTCCTAAAATCGGGGAATCCTTAGGTGTTGCATTGCGAATTGTTAGATTATCTTGCTTTATAAGCATATATTTCCTCCGTCCTTTTGGAGGGTTTTGCTTTAGTGCGCCTTATTCACTCTCACCCTCCTGATGTTTATAGCGAGTGAAGATAATATTTTTCATGTTAATCATTCCTTTCAAGTATAGTTATTAAGTACATCTACACCTCTAAGATACGTTCATCAATTCTACGCACCACACTATGGGTGTATGGTTGAAAATACTTTAGCCAAAAGCCGTAAGCCGTAGGGTTAAAGCTTTCAAAATCCACCCCCAGACGGGTATACCCTTCTGCTTTTAGAGTGGAGATGGTGAAATTTAGTAGGTTTTGCATAATGCCCCTACCACGGTGTTCGGGTAGGCAGTATGCGCCACGGATATGTCGGTATGTTTCACCTTCTGCGATAAAGGCTTCCCCATTATCTGAAATCTTGATATAAGCACAGTTTTGTCTATTATAGCTTGCGACAAAATACCTTGCCTGCTCACAAACACATTCCTTTGTAAAGCTCTCAAGCGTATTAGGCTCTCTATTCATAAAAAATGGACTCTCGCAGTAATGCCGATTAAGAGAAAAATCCAGTGGATAAACCGACGGATATTCCTGTGGTTTAAGCTCTACAAACTCATATCCTTGGCAAGAAAAGCCTTCTATAGGTGACATATCACGAATAGCGTCAATGCAACGCAACCCAAAGCCATAAAGATAAAACTGTCGCTGTAACGCTTCATCATGGGCGTATAGCGATATTGCATGTGCCACCGCTCCGGCTCGAACCCATCTCTCCCCGACAGCTTGATATAGTGCGGCATAAACTTTACAGCGATTTTCTTTAACTGCCGCATTCGCGCCCATAGGCGAGAATATCCCCCTTACATCGGTAGAACGAAAGGCGTTATTAAACGGATTGGTGCTACAGATAAACCCTACTAGCTTCCCTCCCTCAAGCGCCGCAACTCCTAAGCCATTATCGGCAAAGTGGGTTAAATCGGGAACGGACTGTATAAACGGCAGGGTGGTTACAGATATGCGCTCATTATTATACCCCTCAAGTGCAAGCTCTGCGGCGGAAGAGATATGATCGTGGGTAAAGTTGACTATCTTCATACTATCCCCCCTATCTTTCTATAACAAAACAGATTACCTCACCATCTTGGGTGAATGGAGTTCCTGCTACATCATTGTAAACATCCTTCACTTTAAATCCATAGGGTGAAACTTCATCAGTTAGCTTAGGGATTGTAAATATCGTTTCCCAAATTAGATACTCTTTAACTTCTTTCTCGGTGACTACAAGGTACCTATCAACCGATACAGTATTATCCTCATATAGATAGGTCGCTTCAAGGCAGATATGCGGCTCTTTGCTCCAGTAGCCGCCGTTGTTAAACACATTCCATGATGTTCTCTCTGCTTTGTTCCTTTCCATGTAGTTCACGGTGTTTACATCAAAGATGAACAGCCCACCAGGTTTAAGCGCACTATAAACCCTTGGGAGTAATACCTGACGTTCATCATCTGTCAGTGCGGCATAGTCACAGTAGATTAAGATAATAACATCAAATGTTTCTCTATAGTCAAGTTCTAGGTAGTTTTGATAGATATACTTCGTTTTTGTATCCTGTTCCTTTGCGTATGCAATTGACCGCTTAGAGTAATCCATCCCCGTTACGTCGTAACCTTTATCGGACAGCCTCCTTGTATATAAACCAGGACCACAGCCGATATCCAATACTTTACCCCCTTTAGGGATAACCGTTGAAAGCCAGTCAACAGAGCTATCAATAAAGCTGTGTTTTCGGCTTGCCGCGTCCCAATCGGGGTTTAGGTGTGCTTCTAACATACCCTTTGAGATGTGCTCATCATCCCAAAAAGGCTGGTTACTACGCTTATATAGCTTAGGTGTTTGTAGAGCATTAATCATCTTATCAAACATAAAGATACCCTCCATCTCTATTTATCATTACCAATGTATATTTTAACCTGCTCATCTTCACAATCCCCTTTCTTAGTATTAGTAACCTTTACAGACGCAAAAATGCCTCAGGAATGTAGCCTTGCTAGCGGCTACATTCCTGCGGTTTGTATATTCCAACAAGTAATAGTTGAAATTAGGTACAAAATAACACACCTATAGTGTGCAAAACGTCTTGCTGTGCAAGCCGTACAACAGATATTGTATTCACGAAAGGTTACTCATACATACCGTTCTCGGCATGTTAGGCACAGCTACGCTAAGGGGGTCTATCCCCACTAATTTCGCCTATGCCCTATTAAGTTTTAGGATAAAGCCACCTCATATAACTTTTTCATTCTATCCATCTCCTTTCGTATCCAGTAACAAGGGACAACCCCTCTTTATTGGATGTTTTACTTAGTATAGCACAGGTTTTTTAGTTTGTCAATGATTGTTTTAAGATTATACTTTTTTAAGTAGACCCATACAAGCACGAATGCTCTCTACCTTATCAATCTCTATCCCCTTAGTGGTTTTCATCCATTGTATTAACAATCCCCTCTATCAATAACCCAATTTTCGTACAAGGTAATAAGCCGTCGCCCTTTCACATATTAATTAGCATGTTACGTTATTACGATATGGAGTATAAGTCTAATTAATACTACTCGAAAGGAAACTCCGTACGAGAGCAGTGCTCGTTTGGAGCATGGTCATGTGTATGATAGAGATAAAAAAATATACTAACAAGATTAACAAGGACTCAGTTGCCTTTAACTCGCTAATGCTAGCATTCTCCGCTATTCTGCTACAGGTGCTAAGCTTTGTCTATCGTATCGTGCTAAGCCGCGTCGGGCTTGGGGATGGGATGGGACTTTATCAGCTTGTTATGCCTATCTATTCGTTAATGCTATCCTTTTGTATATCGGGGATATCCTTAGCAATCTCTAGAAAGGTTCCCGCCTTAAAACGGGAGCAGTCAAGAACGATTAACAGGATACAGCGGTTTGGGCTTGGGCTGTTTCTCTTGTTCTTTGGGGTGGTATCCTCGTTAGCGCTTGTATTTGCGGACAGTATCGCTGTTAGTGTACTAAAAAACCCGCAAACCAAGACAATTCTGCTTTTAATGATCCCCTGCCTATTCCTAACAGGGATTGAGAATATTACAAAATCCTTCTTTCACAGCGTAAAATACGTCCTCCCACCTATCGTATCCGAAACTACCGAACAGATTGTTAGGATCGCTTCACTGTTAGCTCTATCGATAATCTACAAGCCACAGAATGCACAGGCTTTCTGCGTTTTAGTAGTATCGGCTATGATTATCAGTGAATTTTTCAGTATCGCTATCCTTTATATATTTTACAAGCTATGGTACAAAAAGCGTGTTAAAACCACCCCTAACCTTGAGAAGAAGCCTGCAAAGATTGATGTTAAGGTTATGATGGGGATTATAATCCCCGTATCCTTTGGTAGCACCTTTACAAACCTGCTTTACACCATTAACACCATTATAATCCCCGACCGACTAGAGCAGTCAGGTCTTGATCCTACCGCCGCTATTGCACAGTTTGGGGTAATGCTTGGTATGACAATGCCTCTACTTATGCTACCATCCTGCCTCTTATCTCCGATTATTACCGTTATAATGCCACGTATAGCAGGAAGCTATGAGCGCAAAAACTCACTCGATGTAAAAAAGAAAACAATCAAGCTTCTTAACATTACCGGCTTAATTGTTCTCCCTATTATTACCTTTTTAGTCGCATTTGGAAAGGATCTAGCCTACCTAATCTTTAACCAAAAGACAGCGGGAAACTTTATGTTTCCTCTTGCAATCATGACGCTTTTCTTGTTCTATGACATGGTGCTGTCCTGTATCCTAAACGGGGTGGGAAAGCAAAAGCGTGTGGTAGTAAACTGCGTTGTAGCGGCTATAATCGAGTTTATAATAACCTACTTCTTTATCCCTGCTTACGGTATAGATTCGTTTGTTATAGGACATATGATCGTCAGCATTCTAGCAACCCTTGATCTGTTAATCGTGCTAAACAAAGCTATAAATCCACGGCTTACCTTCTCTAAGATACTACTGAATCCCATAATTGCCTCTGCGCTTTCGATAATTACCTGTTTGTTTGTTGATATGGCATTTACCTGCGAATATCCTGACCTACTGCGTATCTTTATCGCTGTATTGGTTATGAGTATCATGTATCTGTTCTCAATAAACTATCTGGGTGTAAAGTTATTCCGCAAGTTTAAGGAAGCATTTATGAGTTATTAATTGGTAAACAAATGTTGCGTTTCTAAGCAAAAACGCAACATTCAATTTACTAATTAGTCAAACCTTGGCTTTGCTACAAATCCAACCTTTTTATAAACCTTTTCTAACGTTCTGTTAGAGAGGTTTATCGCTTTTTTAGCGCCGTTTGTGTAGCATTCCTCTAGGTATGCTTTATCCTTCGATATCCTGTCAAACTCTGTTCTAATAGGCGCTAGGTGGTCGGCTAGCGTTTCCCCAACCGCCTGCTTAAATGTTCCGTAACCCTGTCCGGCAAACTCTGTGGCTATCTCGTCAAAGGTTTTTCCTGTTACGACAGAATATATGGTCATTAGGTTGTTTATCCCGTCCTTACCCTCTCTAAATACCACCTTGGCTTCAGAGTCGGTTACTGCGGATTTACATCTTTTAATTATCGTTTCAGGTTTATCCAATATCGAGATAAAGGACTTTGGATTTTCATCCGATTTTGACATCTTTTTGGTAGGGTCTTGTAGTGACATAATCCTCGCCCCCACCTGCCCAATATACGGTTCTGGAATCTTTAGTACATTACCGTAAACCGAATTAAATCTCCCCGCTACATCCCTTGCAAGCTCTAGATGCTGCTTCTGGTCTGCCCCAACCGGCACAAGATCTGTGCCATATAGCAGAATATCCGCCGCCATTAGAGCAGGATATGTAAACAGTCCCGCATTAATGTTGTCAGCATGACTTTGGCTTTTATCCTTAAACTGGGTCATTCTGGAAAGCTCCCCAAACTGAGTGTAGCAGGATAGAATCCATCCAAGCTCGGCATGAGAGGTAACGTGGCTTTGCATAAATACAATGCTCTTCTCTACATCAACCCCGCAGGCTAGCAGTAATGCGTACATATCAAGCGACTGTGCTCTTAGAAGCTTTGGGTCTTGCCTTACTGTAATTGCATGAAGATCTACCACCGAAAATATACAGTTGTAATCATCCTGAAGCTTTACCCAGTTTTTAAGCGCACCTAGATAGTTACCTAAAGTCGGTACACCTGTTGGCTGTATTCCGCTAAATATTATCTTTTTCTTTACGTTCTCTGTATTTGTCATATCTGACACCCTCTTTCTAATTGTATCAACCTAAATTTAGTTTGATATCTAATACTGTTTGACAGTTAAACTCTGTTTGACAATTCGCCAAGTATCTTTATACCCTCTATAATCTGTTCATCTGTCGGGGTGGAGAAGTTTAGCCTAAAGCCATGGTTTACCTCATTCTCCCCTACTAGGAATGCAGTACCCGGTACTACCGCTACCTTGTTCTGCACCGCCTTTAGACAAAACTCATCCGCGTTAATACTATCGGGTACAGTGCACCACATAAACAGCCCGCCTGTAGGTCTTGTTAACTTAAACTGCGGATTAAAGCAAGCTAAAGCACGCTGATACATTAGTGTTCCTTTACGCTTATATATATCCTTTATTCTATCTATATGCTGGGCATAGTCGTATTCGTTAATAAATCTATCGCATACCATCTGTGACAGGATGTTTGTATGCACATCACTGGTCTGCTTAACTACCACTACCTTCTGGACAACCTCCTCATTAGCGCACATATATCCAACCCGCATACCTGCTGATATAACCTTAGAAAAGCTACCACAGTAGATAACGTTGCCTGTAGTGTCAAGGGATTTAATGGATGGGATATCCTCGCCCTCATAACGAAGATCGCCGTATGGATTATCCTCTAGGATTAAGACGTTGTGCTCCACTGCAAGCTCGTAACATCTTTTACGTTTTTCAAAGCTCATGGTAATCCCAGTAGGGTTTTGAAAGTTTGGTATTAGATAGATAAGCTTGGTGTTAGGGTTAGCCTTTAGTGCCTGTTCTAGGGCGGTAACGTCGATACCGTCCTGCTCCATTGGTATCCCTACTAGGTTTGTTTTAAAGGATTTGAATGCGTTAAGACTTCCTATAAAGCTTGGGGTTTCGCATATAATGGTGTCACCTTCGTTACACATTACCTTACAGGACAGCTCTACCGCCTGTTGTGCCCCTGAAGTGATGATTAGGTTATCGCTTTTACTTCCTATATTAAGCTTGTTGCGCAGATAATCGGTTAGGGTTTTTCTAAGCGGAGGATATCCTTCGGATATACTGTACTGCAACGCTTGTACGGGGTTTTTCGCAAGTACATCTGCGGCGATCTCTGCCCACTCCTTGGTAGGGATAGCTTCAGCCGCAGGGTTTCCTGCCGCAAAGGAGATCACTGTGGGGTCGGAGGTGAACTTTAGTATCTCTCTAATCGCCGAAGCCTGTAGCTTCCCCATTCTGTCTGCAAATCTGTAACTCATCTGTTAGTCCTCACTTTTTCTATTATTTTTTTGGCTCTAATTCTTTCGTATCATTAACTTGGCTCGTTCCCTTCGCCCTATTTGATATCATGTTGATTATTATCTTCCTCTTATCGTATAGCAGATAGATTAGTAGCAGTAGTGTACCTACTAGACTTATCTTAATACCGGTACTTAACCCCGGAGTTTTATAGGTAAATCGAATCTCGTTATCCCCTTTATCCGCCTTTACCGCCATAAAACCTACGTTAGCCTTAATAATCGGAGCTTCCACCCCATTTACCGTAGCTGACCACCCCTTTTCATACGGAACACTATAGAACACTAGGTTATCTCTATCAAGGGTTATGGTGGCGGAGAATCCCTCGTTATCATGTGAAAACGTTCCGTTAGATGTGCTCTTACGCTCGTTGCAGGCATTTACATAGTCATTATCGGAGTTTCTTACAATCTCATCATGCGGTACTAGCTTTAACAGCCCGCCATACCGCTCGATATCCTCATCCGACAGCAGTATCGCCTTTAGCATAGCTACATCCCGCTTTACCTGCACAAGGTCGTCAAAGATGTATTCGTCCATATAGTAATCATAGGTAAATCCCATTGGGATAAAGTTTTCATTCTCGTATACATCATAGTCACCCTGTATACCGATAAACTCAAATCCTCGCATTGAGGGCTGCATATCCTCCCCGCGATCCTTAGCATTTAGAAGGTAGCGTACACTCGTTAACCCTCTTGTACCGAGTGCTGTAGTTTCTGGGCGGGATGCTACATTTCGTTCCTGCCCTATTTTATCGTAGTATTCCATAATGGATACCGGTACTACCGACTGAAAGGTCTGGATGGTATGCATACCCCATATCATAGGGCCGTTTTCGGAGGTGTTGTTCTGGTGCGCTTTGTATTCGTCGATTCGGTAGAAGCCGTCCTCCTCGCTAGCTAGGTTAAACCGCTCTTTTGCGGTGAGCACCGCCTTTATCTCGTCGTAGCTTTCCCCTCGTGCTCTGCCTATCGTCATAATGCACGCACTGGAGATTACCACCGACACGCATACCATAATCCCAGTTAGCCGATAAAAACGCTGGCTTTTCCCAAAATTTCTAAGCAAAAACCATAGCAAAAGAAGCATTAAAAGCCCGATTAAAACATATAATGCTACAAGCAGTGGTTGCGGCGGCAGTTTGAAAAGCTCTATCTGTCCATCAATCTTTGATGGGATAACCGCAATCATCCCAAATCCCAGTATCGCAACCAGAACAGATATCATTCCAAATTTAAACCGTCCTCTATAGTCCTCAAGAGAAATAGCGGTGGCTATCGACATAAAGATTATCGGCATATAAAACCATCTTGCGTAGTAGTTCCAGTTAAATGCGGCAAACATGCTGTTTAATATCGGGACTAGCGCTATGATCAGGCAGATCCCAAGCAGCACCTTTATAAAGTTACGTCGCTTGTTCACAAAGAAGGTTATAACCCCTGTTAGGGAGAAGAGTGGTAAAAATGCGGACACCGACGACCATTTAGAGTCCGCCCCACTAAAGAATATCGGGTTAGCCGGTGGGTCCGGCATAAAGAATAGGTTTTGCAGTATTAACCCAATCCGCTGAGGTTTGTTGTAGATTACCATATCATACCCTAGTAACATCTCGGAGGTTCTTGGGTTTCCCAAAATTGCAAGTACTGATGGTAACAGCAACAAGCAGGAGATCATAACCCCAACTATCGCCTCAAACAACAATGAGGTAAACTTCTTTACTGTAAGCCTATACCCTCCACAAAAAACCCTAACAAAGAAGTAGAGTATCACAAACACAACCTGTCCAAAGAAGAAGAAATAATTTGTAACCGCACAAAGCGCTACCGCTAACGCAAAAACACCCTTTCGGCCATTTAACATAAGCTCCTCTAGCGCAATAAGCAGTAGCGGAAACACAACAACCGCTTCATGAAAGTGGTTAAAGAAGATGTTATAGATATTAAACCCCGAGAACGCATAGAGCATTGCACCAATCATCGCCGCTTCATTGGTTTTAGTAAATCGCCGTATAAACGCAAACCCCGTTAAGCCGCAAAAAGCAAATTTTAGGATAAGCATAGGCGCTAGCAGGTATGGTACCCATGAGGTTGGGAATAGAGTTGTAAACCAGAAGAATGGGCTTCCCAGTAGGTAAAACGAGAATGATCCCACAAAGTTTGCACCTAGATCAACACTCCAATGCCATCCCGTCTGTCCGGTCTTAACGGCATTCTGCGCTAGGATATAAAAGGGTATCTGCTGTGAATTATAGTCGCCGTAGTAGATAAACATGCCTTTATCAAACACTAAAAACGGTATAAACATTGCGGTTGCTAGGATTAGGCATATAAAGAATATCTTTTTATACTCTCTAAATTTAATCTGATTAAATCCGATGTTGTTTTTAGTACTCACCTGTTATCTCCTCTTAAAATTTAAAACCAGTAGTTGTTGTCATTTGGGTGTGAATTATGCGGACATACTATATAAAAGCTTACTAAATCTAATATTTATTGGTAGATTGCAATTCAAAACCAAGGCTTTGCTAGGCTATTAAGATATAACTATAGCGCTGTTATTTCATTATTATTTTACACTAATTCTATGAAAAATGCAATAGTTAAACCTACAATAATATTGCAACTTTTAAACCAGTCTAATTAATACAGTATTAATTAAATTTTTTATGTGCAATTATTATAAAAACAGTGTAAAGTATTTGTAATAATTGCAGATTTTGTCAATATACTATAGACAAAACTATAAAAATGTGGTTTAATATATATATGATAGATTGTACAACTTTAACTAAATAGTCAAAAAACTTAAAGATTGCCATCGCAGTTTTAAAGACTTTTGTTACCTTTTGCAGATAACAGTACCAAATCTCCTTGCAAAGCCTAAACCATAGCCGTAAGCTTTGCGGTATGTTAGCTACATTTAAAGGCAGAGGTAACACTATAAAATAAAATGAAAGGAGTTGCAACTATGCAAAAGACTAAGTAGCGGTATTTATTACTGCTACTAAAGCCACTTTACAGAGAATGTTGCATAAAGATGATGAACAAAAAACAAAAATCCGCTTCAGATAAAAAGAAATATCCTATTGACAAAGAACTAGAGCTACCGGTATACCTCTTTCACAAAGGAGAAAACTTTAAAGCGCAAGAGTTTTTAGGAAGCCATAAAAAGGTACTAAAGGGTGAGGAAGGTTATGCTTTTAGAGTTTATGCGCCCCATGCTAAGGCGGTGTCGGTAGTTGGTGACTTTAACGATTGGGATGCTGATAAATGCCCGATGATTAGAATTTCAGACGGTATCTGGGAGGGATTCTCCACTAGTGCTAAGGAGTATGATGGATATAAATATGCGGTAGTACATCAAGACGACAAGGTTGTGCTAAAATCCGACCCATATAGCTACCACTGGGAAACAAGACCTAAAACCTCCAGTAAAATTTATAATGCCGAAAACTTTAAGAGCTTTCATTGGACTGACGGTAACTTTTTATACCATCGCAAGAAGAAAGACCACTTTAGCCGCCCGATGAACATCTACGAGGTAAACCTTGCCTCATGGAAGCAGTACGAGGATGGCCAGCCTTTTGATTACCGCAAGGTTGCAGATGAGCTTGTAGCTTATGTTAAAGAGCTAGGGTACACCCATGTAGAGCTAATGCCAATCTCGGAATACCCGTATGAGGGGTCTTGGGGGTACCAGGTAACGGGTTATTTCGCTCCTACCTCAAGGTACGGTAAACCCGAAGATTTTATGTGGTTTGTTAACACCCTACATAAAGCAGGTATCGGGGTAATTATCGACTGGGTTGCGGCACATTTTCCAAAAGATGAGCAGGGGTTATTTGAATTTGACGGAACCTCCTGCTATGAATATGAAGATCCTTTAAAGCGAGAGCACAAATCGTGGGGTACTATGGTATTCGACTTTGGCAAGAACGAGGTTTTATCGTTTTTAATCTCTAACGCTTTGTACTGGATTGAAAACTACCATATCGACGGTATCCGTGTAGATGCGGTAGCCTCAATGTTATACCTTGATTATGGCAGAGAGGAATACACAAAAAACATATATGGCGATCACGGAAACCTTGAAGCAATCGCATTTTTAAAGCTTTTAAACCGCACCGTTCTCTCCTACGATCCATCAATACTAATGATAGCGGAGGAATCCACCGCTTGGCCTATGGTTACAAAGCCGGATTACGATGGTGGATTAGGATTTAGCTATAAATGGAATATGGGCTGGATGAACGATATACTAAGCTACATGAAAACCGACCCGCTTTGGAGAAACGGTTCTCACGACAAGCTTACCTTCTCCTTCTACTACTCCTTCTCTGAAAACTTTATCCTTCCTCTATCTCATGACGAGGTGGTTCACGGAAAATGTTCTCTACTTAACAAGATGCCTGGGGACAGTGAGCAAAAGTTTGCAAACCTTCGTGCCTTCTATGGCTACCTAATGGCTCACCCTGGTAAGAAGCTACTGTTTATGGGTGGAGAGTTTGGTCAATATATTGAATGGAACGACAAGAAGGAGCTGGATTGGATGCTACTGGATTATCCCGCTCACAAGCAGATGCTTGAATGTACTAAGGATCTAAACTGGTTATACAGAAAGCACAGCAGCTTCTGGGAGGACGACCAAAGCTGGGACGGATTTAAATGGATCTGTCATGACGACAAAAATCAAAACATTATAGTCTTTAGACGTATCGATAAAAAAGGTAAAGAGGTAATAACCATCTGTAACTTCTCCCCTGTAAAACGTACAGATTATCGTTTTGGAGTACCAAAGAAAGGCAAGTATAAGCAGATATTCACTACAGATGATATTAAGTACGGCGGCAGTGGGGTTAACAACGATATTGTATCCTCCGAGGATATCCCATCCCATGGGTATGATAACAGCATTAGCATTACCGTTCCTGCTATGTCTACCACCTTTTTTGCAATTGCAGGTGGACGGTTTATCGCTAAATCAGAAGATCCAACAAAGGCTGTTTTAACCGGTGACGAACAGTTAAAGGAAGATACCGCATTAACTAGATAGACGGTCTATCAGCAAATAACCATACAAACAAATAAATTATATAATATATTTAGAGGTGAATGTTATGCTTAAAAGAAAAGAAATGATTGCAATGCTCCTTGCAGGCGGTCAAGGTAGTCGTCTTGGTGTGTTAACAACAAATCTTGCAAAACCCGCTGTACCTTTTGGAGGGAAATACCGTATTATCGACTTTCCTCTATCCAACTGTGTAAACTCTGGTATTGATACCGTTGGAGTTTTAACACAGTATCAACCGCTTGAGCTAAACGAGTATATTGGTAACGGTCAACCTTGGGGACTTGACAGAAATAACGGTGGTGTTCACATCCTTCAGCCATACGCACAAAGCAGTGGTGCTAACTGGTACACCAACACCGCTAACGCTATATATCAAAACATTCATTTCATAAAGCAGTATCATCCTGAATATGTTGCGATACTATCCGGTGACCATATTTATAAGATGAACTACGACACAATGCTAACCTACCATAAAGAAACTAACGCTGACTGTACTATAGCTGTGCTTGATGTTTCTCTTGAAGAGGCAACCCGCTTTGGTATTATGAATACCAACCCTGATAAAACTATCTATGAGTTTGAAGAAAAGCCTAAACATCCTAAGAGCACAAAGGCTTCCATGGGGATCTACATCTTTACCTGGAGTGTGCTTGAAAAGTTTTTAACCGAGGATGCAATGGACGAAACCTCATCTCATGACTTTGGTAAAAATATTATCCCTAATATGCTTGCTGACGGCAGAAAGCTTATGGCTTACGAATTTGATGGATACTGGAAGGATGTTGGTACAATCGACAGTCTATGGGAAGCTAACATGGATCTGTTAAACCCTCACATCCCGATGGATCTAAACGACAAAAAGTTTAAGATATACGCTAGAAACTACAACAGTCCACCTACCTTTGTTGGTACTGGCGCATCTATAAAATCCTCGTTTATCACCAAAGGATGTGACATCCAAGGAACTATCGATCAGTCGGTAATCTTCTCTGACTGTATTATCGAAAAGGGAGCTATTGTACGTGACTCTATTATTATGCCTGGTGTTATTATTAAGTCTGGTGCTGTTATCGACTACGCTATAATCGGCACGGATTCAGTGGTAAACGAGAACGCGGTAATTGGAGGTCGTCCTGAAGACTACGAGGACAAGGACAAGTGGGGTGTTACGGTAGTTGGATATAAAAACGATATCAAAGCTGATACCGTTATCCATCCAAAGGCAATGATTTAACCGCTAGTAAAAGCTAACAAAGTATGGTTATTTGAAAGGAATGTTACTTTATGAAAATGATGGGTATTATATTCTCTAATATATATGATGAATATTTAGGACAGCTTACAAAGGAAAGAACTCTAGCGTCACTGCCTTTTGGCGGCAGATATAGAATTATTGACTTTGTGTTATCAAACATGGTTAACTCTGATATTACTAACGTAGGGGTTATTACAAAGTCTAACTATCAATCTCTAATGGATCATCTTGGAAACGGCGAAGAATGGGATCTATCCAGAAAGATAGATGGGCTATTTATCCTTCCTCCATTTGGTGTGGGTCAAAAGAATATATATGAAGGCAAGATTGAAGCCTTGTGGGGTGCTACAAAGTATCTTGAACGCTCTACCCAAGAGTATGTGGTTATTACCGATACCCATGTAATCTGTAATATCGACTATTCTATGGTACTTAAACGCCATATTGAAACCAAGGCTGATATTACAATGATAACCAAAAAGGAAGAGATTGTCGATAAGCTTGATCTTAAGGAGATTGTTGTAAAGCTACAGGATGACAAGGTAGTTGATGTGCTTACAAACTATAATGTACCAGGAAATGTGGTATGTACAGGTATAGGCGGATACATACTAAAGCGCGAGCTTTTGTTAAAGCTTATATACGAAGCAATGTCCTACAACAGGGTTGACTTTGAAAAGGATATTATCCAGAAGAAGTACGAACAGCTTAACATCCGAAGCTATGAGTTTGAGGGCGAGATTAAGAGGATTATTAACGTATCTCAATACTTTAAAGCTAACATGGCGCTACTTGACAGAACCTTTAGAAACGAGATTTTTACTAAGGAACGTCCTATCTTCACAAAGATACGTGACGAAGTTCCTACCCAGTATCAAGATCACGGACTTGTAGTGAACAGCTTAATTGCTGATGGATGTGTAATCGACGGCAAGGTTGAAAACTCCATTCTGTTTAGAGGGGTTAAGATAGCTAAAGGCGCTGTTGTTAAAAACTGTATACTAATGCAGGATACAGAGGTTGGAGAATCTGCAAACATTAACTATGTTATCTCCGATAAGGATGTAAAGGTAACCGACGGCAAAAATCTAATGGGAGCGGATGATTATCCGATTATTATGCATAAAGGTGTTATTGTATAATGCTATTTTGCAAAGCCACGTGCAGATAGTATTAAACGATATCCGCTTGCGGGAAAAGCCCGCAGTCACTAAAGCTGGCTACGGATTAGTATAACATTCTCTACACGTTCGATCATACCTTTTGTATGTATCTACCTATATAATAGATACATAACTGCAAACGGACTCGAACGTGTACTTTTGTTAGAGCGTATCCCCCCTTAATTAAGGAAGTAAGTTTTACGTTTTTAATTATCTGTGTTATAATAAGACTGCCCACTAATTAACTAATTACAACATTTAATCTATTGTAAGGAAAGGAAGATATATGAATATTTTATTTGCCACCAGTGAAGCCGCCCCATTTGTTAAGACTGGCGGACTTGGGGATGTTGCATTAGCTCTCCCTCTTGCACTTGCTAAGATACCTAATAACAATGTTAGCGTTATTCTGCCGCTCTACCCTGTTATCCGTGAAAAGTATGGGAACAAGCTTAACCAGATCTCAAGCTTCTATGTGCCTCTAGCTTGGCGCAGGGTTTACTGCGGAATCTTTGAATATAAAGAAAACGGTATTACCTATCTGTTTGTCGATAATGCCTACTACTTTGCACGCCCGTCAATCTATGGTGATGTTGATGATGGCGAAAGGTTTGCTTACTTTAGCAAGGCTATCCTAGAGATGTGTAATGTACTAGATACCGTACCAGATGTAATACACCTAAATGACTGGCAGACAGCTTTAATCCCTTTACTACTTAAGTCTACCTACTGCTTTATCGAGAAGTTTAACCATATTAAAACTGTATTTACCATCCATAACATAGAGTATCAAGGCAAGACTGCTGACCTATTTCTAAGCGACGTTTTAGGGATTAACGACTACTGGAAGGGATTTATCTTCCATATCGACTGCCTAAACTTTATGGCCAGTGCGATAAGGCTTGCGGATAAAGTTACTACTGTATCCAAAACCTATGCGGACGAGATTACCGACCCATACTTTGCACATGGGCTAGATGGACTTCTTCGAGAGTTTAGATACAAGCTATCCGGTATTGTAAACGGTATAGATACCGATATCTACAACAGCGAAACGGACAAGCTAATTCCAAACAACTTCTCTATATCCGATATGGAAGGCAAGGCAAAGGATAAACTGCTACTACTTGAAGAGCTTGGACTGGAACAGAATCCAGATATCCCACTTATTGGTATGGTTACAAGACTTGTAGCACATAAGGGTATTGATATTGTGGAATTTGTACTAGAGGAGATGTTATCTCATGAGGTATCTGTTGTTATATTAGGTACCGGTGAGGCTAGGTTTGAACAGCTTCTTTTAGATATAGCATATCGCCATCCTAACAGACTATCGGTAAAGATTATGTTTGATCTTGGACTTGCTAGCAGAATCTATGCCGGCTGTGATATGTTCCTAATGCCTTCAAAGAGTGAACCTTGCGGACTTGCACAGATGATATCTATGCGGTATGGTACTGCTCCTATCGTTCGTGAAACCGGTGGATTAAAGGATACGGTTATACCGTTTAATGTTGAAACCGGCGAGGGATTAGGCTTTACCTTTGTAACCTATAACTCACACGATATGTTAGGCGCTGTGCTTCGAGCTAAGGAAGTGTATCATAACAAACCACTTTGGCATAAGCTACAAGAGAATATGATGTCAGCCGATGTTTCTTGGAGCAGATCAGCAGGTGAGTATCAAGCACTCTATAGTAGCTAGGATACGCTGTATCTACCTACATTAACGCCAATTCTTAGTTGAAATTTTAATGCAGATCAACGTTACCATAGTTACTACAAATCAGCAGCTATGGTAACTAAATCTGCAACAAAATATAACAAAAAATCCTAAAATGCACTACTTGTAGTTATGAAATTATAATGAACTTTATTATTTAAGAAATTTTCTGTAGCAAACATATTGATAAATTTCCGAAATAATGGTATATTATATAATGTGTATATGCTGTGTTTGTTAACTAACATCAATATCTATTGGATAGATCTGTCTATCCCTTATGCAAAGATTACATTAGCCCACAAACAATAAAAGCTGCATATAATTAACAGGTATCAGGTGGTATCGTTATCTACACCATAGTTATGGCCACGCTACAACTAATAGATTATCTAGGTGGTCTAATACAAAGGTCTTTAACTTAGTATTTTGGGAACTTATATTACAGAAAATGGGAGAGAACAGACAATGGAATTTACTGCAGAAAACCTGAAGCACCTTGTAAACCAAAAGCTTCTTCACCGATTTGGGTGTAGAGAAAACGAAGCTACAATACAACAGATCTATCGTGCTGTTTGTATCGTTGTACGTGATATCTTAAGCGAGAAAAGAAATGTATTTGAGAATGAGATAGATTCTGCTCATGTAAAGCAGGTATACTATATGTCTATGGAATTTTTAGTAGGCACCTCTCTTCAAAACAATCTTTACAAGCTTGGTATCGAACAGGAGATGATAGCGGCACTTAAGGATTTTAAGGTTGATATTAACATGCTTTACAAGATGGATCCTGATGCCGGTCTTGGTAACGGTGGTCTTGGACGACTTGCTTCATGTTACATGGACTCCGCTTCTACATTAAACATTCCTTTTACAGGATTTTCGTTAAGATATGAATTTGGTATATTTAAACAAAAGATCGTTGACGGTTGGCAGATGGAGTTTCCTGACAACTGGCTTGATCTTGGTGACAGCTGGCTTAGCGCTCGCCCCGATGACGCAGTTGAGGTTAAGTTTGATGGCCATATTACCGAAACCTGGACAGAGACAGGTCTTAAAGTTGAACACCACGGATATAACTCGGTTATCGCTGTTCCACATGATATGCTTATTGCCGGATACGATAGCAAAGGGGTAAATCCATTAGTTCTATGGAGCGCTAAATCTCCTAACCGTATGGATTTTGATGAGTTTTCTCGTGGTGAATTCTTGCGTTCAATGGAGCAAAATACCATTGCGGAATCGATAACTAAGGTACTATACCCTGCGGACGACCACTGGACAGGTAAGGAGCTTCGTCTAAAACAGCAGTATCTGCTCGTTTGTGCTTCCCTTCAATCCATTATTAAAGAATTTATTAAAAACTACAAGGATATCCGTCTGCTTCCTGAAAAGGTTGCAATCCATATAAATGATACCCATCCTTCCCTTTGTGTGCCTGAATTAATGCGTATACTACTGGATGAGTTCCACATCAGCTGGGATGAAGCTTGGGATATTACAGGCAAAACCCTTGCTTATACAAACCATACCGTTATGAGCGAGGCGCTTGAAAAATGGCCTATCGCGCTATTCTCTCAAAAGCTTCCTCGTATATTCCAGATCGTAACCGAGATTGACCACCGCTTTAATATTGTGCTATACGATAACTACAAGGGTGATGCCGCTAAGATTAACTATATGGCAATCCTTGCTGACGGTAACGTTAAGATGGCAAACCTATGTATTGCTTGCTGCCACACTGTTAATGGTGTTTCTAAGCTTCACAGCGATATCCTAGCTAACGATATCTTTAGAGATTTTGCCTATATAATGCCTAACAAGTTTACTAATGTTACTAACGGTGTTGCTTACAGAAGATGGCTTTGCCAATCTAACCCTAAGCTTACCGCTTTGTTAACCGAATGTATCGGTGACGGATTTATTAAAGACGCCTCCGAGCTAGAAAAGTTTATGGACTTTAAGGATGACAAAAAGGTTTTACGTCGTCTACAGAAGATTAAGGCTGACAACAAGCTAGTACTCGCCGATTACATCTCACAGACAAACGGAATTAACGTTGACCCTACATCTATTTTTGATATTCAGGTTAAACGTCTGCACGAATATAAACGTCAGCTGTTAAATGCACTTCATATTATCCATCTATACCTTAAAATTAAAGAAAACCCATCCATAGAGATGCAACCTCGTACCTTTATCTTTGCCGCTAAAGCGTCTGCGGGATACTTTATGGCAAAACAGATTATCCGCTTAATCTCCTGTCTAGGTGAGCTTGTAAACCACGATGTTCAGGTTCGTGATAAGATTAAGGTAGTTTTTGTTGAGGACTACAGGGTATCTTTAGCACAGATTATTATCCCTGCTTGTGAGATATCCGAACAGATCTCTATTGCAGGTAAAGAAGCGTCTGGTACAGGTAACATGAAGTTTATGATGAACGGTGCAGTTACTGTTGGTACTATGGACGGTGCTAACGTTGAGATATTTGAGCAGGTAGGACAGGATAACATCCTTATCTTTGGTATGAGCGCTAATGAAGTTAATGAGCTATGGCAACGCGGATACCATCCTAACGATATTGCTAACCATAATCCTAATGTTAAAGCTGTTATAGATTTCCTACGCCGAGGTATCCATGGTGTGGACTTTAATGACATTGCTAATGCCCTAACTACCGGATCATTTGGTCATGCCGACAGCTATATGGCTTTAGCTGACTTTGATTCCTACGTTAACATCCATAACGTTATCCTAGAAAGATATCAAGACAAGAACAGATTTAACCAGATGTCGCTAATTAACATTGCAAAGTCAGGGATCTTCTCCTCCGACCGCAGTGTGCTTGAATATGCTGATAAAATCTGGAATACAAAAAGGATTAGCTTGTAATTGTGAAAGTTTATAATAACGACGACAGAATATTATTTGATAGCAGAGATTTAGACTATAAATCCCCTTTTGGATGTTTACCAAAAGGGGAAACTCTGTCAATTACCATTAAGATTAAATCCGACCTAGATATCAGCAACCTGTACATAAGGTTTTTCCAGGAAGGTTACGAGGTTATGAGGTATCAATTCGACACCTCCCTTAACTGTGGTGACTTCACCTCTTATAGCTGTACTATCGATTGTATTGATATCGGGCTGTATTCTTATGATTTTGAGATAATCTCCCACAACCAATCATTAGTGGTTAACAAAGATTACCACAACAACCCATTTATCGTCACAGATAATCATTTTGGCTCAAAGTGGCAGCTTACTTCATACTCACAAAAGTACAAGAGAGATAACTCCTTCGCAGGACGGATAATGTACCAGATCTTCCCCGATAGATTCTGCAAGATGGGAAGCCCTGACCTAACCAACAAGCTACAACCCTACTGGGTACATTCGGATTTTACTGAAACCCCTGTCTACCTGCCCGACGAGCACGGTGAGGTGCTTAACAACGACTTTTACGGAGGAAACATTGCGGGGATAATCAGCAAGCTTGACTACCTAAAAAGCTTAGGGGTTGGGGTTATCTACCTAAATCCACTATGCTTTGCCTACTCAAACCATAGATACGACACTTCAAACTACAAGATGATCGACCCTATGCTTGGAACGCTAGATGATTTTAGAAACCTAGTTAATCAAGCGCACAATAGAGATATCATGATTATCCTTGACTGCGTATTCTCCCACACAGGCTCACGTAGTATCTACTTTGATATCAACAACGAGTTTGGTGGAGGGGCATACCATAATCGTATGTCCAACTTTTATAACTGGTATCAGTTTAATGAGAATGGCGGGTACGACTGTTGGTGGGGTATTAAGACACTCCCAAATGTAAATGAGCTTGACAACGACTATCTCGATTACCTTCTCTTTGACGATGATAGCGTTATCGCCTTTTGGCTCAGCGCGGGAATTGATGGAATCCGTCTTGACGTTGCCGACGAGCTACCGGATGAGTTCTTAACACTTTTATACAATAGAGTTAAATCCATTAACAAGGACGCACTTATTATCGGAGAGGTCTGGGAGGATGCTTCTAACAAGGTCAGCTATAGTGTTACACGCAGGTACTTTCTGGGCGAGGAGCTAGAAAGTGTAATGAACTATGTCTTTAAAGATAGCATTATCGCTTTTGTTAAAGGGTATATTACAACCTATGATCTTAACGAGCGTATCCATACTATTGTTGAAAACTACCCTAAAGAGGTAATTCATAACGTAATGAACATCCTCTCCACCCATGATACTATGCGTATCATCACAAATCTATTTGGGAAAGACCCTACCCTTCTCACAAAGCACGAGCAGGCTACAGAGTTTATCCCTAAGGAGCAGTTAACCGAGCATATGGATCATCTAGCTATCGCGGTGTTCTTACAGTTTATGCTTCCTGGTATGCCGTGTATCTACTACGGTGACGAGATCGGTATGCAGGGATATGGAGATCCGTTTAACCGACGTTTCTTTGATGAGGCTAATGTTAACACCTCTGTCTACAACATCTATAAAACCTTAGCTAACGTCCGTCAGCTGTTTGTTGCTATCCAGATTGGAAGCTATATTCCCTATTATGTTGATGATGATATCTTTAGCTTTACAAGAGAGCTTGGGGATACTAGGCTTTTATGTATTGTTAACCTTTCGGATCATGAGATTTTATTTAACTGTAACCCTGTAGCACAGGTATTTGCCAGGGGGGTTGTAATGAAGCAGGATGACCTTTTGCTAAATAGATTTTCATGTGGGGTATTTATTATAAAGTAGATTTCTTTAATACAATTTAAGGAGGTTTCTTATGAAAAAAAGACTGTATATAATCTGCGGAGTTATTATAGTTTTGCTAATCGGGTATTCAGGGTTTAAGCTTTGGAATAACAGAATTGTTGGCTATGATAAGGCACAAAAAACCTACGACAACCTAAACACTGCGCTTAAAGGAGAAACCACCGCTACCCAAAAGTACCTTCAGTTTGCTGAGGTAGCTAAAGGTGAAGGTTATGCTAATGTACAAAAACTTTTTCTTGTCACCTCCGACGCTGAACAGATTCATGTAAAGAAGGAATACGATATCGCTAATGCTATGAAGGCAATGGATAAACTCACCGCTAACAAGGTAGATGTCGGCACCTCTGTAGAGAACCTACAGTCCTGCATTGATGGTGAGATTTACGAAAGCACCGTTATGTATCCCGAATTTGTTGATACAGCGGCTACCGAAAAGTTTTCCAAGGCGGGTACTACCTTTAAGTTTGCCCGTGACGCTGAAAGCTCCCATGCGGTGCTGTTTAAACAGGCACTTGAGGAGATTAAGTCCGATTCCATCCCTACCGAGGAGGTTTACTATTTCCTCTGCCCTGTATGTGGCAAGGTGGAGAGGTCTAGTTCACCACTATTCTGTTCGGTATGCGGTACTCCTGGGATGATGTTTACTAAGTATTAATTGCAAAAATATGGGTAATAACGAGTTTAACATTCGTTATTACCCTTTTGTGTTTTATACTGGCAGGTTTATATTGAATTTCACACACACATGTGTTATACTAAAGCAATAAGGCAAGAAAGTCTTAACGATTTTCTGCTAATGCTATATTATCCCATAGGCATTTTTAATTGACTGGAAATTTGGAGGTAGTTATGAAGGTACTGGTTTTAGGTGGGACACGCTTTTTCGGGGTTCATATGGTCAATTCGCTGTTAGCGGATGGGCATAATGTAACGGTCGCTACCCGTGGCTTAGCAAAGGATAGCTTTGGCGATAGGGTTAATAGGATTACCCTTGACCGCACAGATGCGTTGTCCATAGCAACAGCGCTTAAAGGAGCGCACTACGATGTAATCTGTGACAACATCTGCTACTGCTCAAATGATGTAAGAGCATTACTTGAATCGGTTACCTGTGACAGGTATGTTATGACCTCCACCATGTCGGTATATCACGACCTACATATCGACACTAAGGAATCGGAGTACAACCCACTTACCCACCCATTTAAGTGGTGTGATAGAGCGGACTTTACCTACGATGAGGTAAAGCGGCAGTCAGAGGCGTCTTTGTTTGTGAAGTACCCTAACCAAAACGCTGTGGCGGTTCGATATCCTTATGTAATAGGGCCTGACGACTACACTAAGCGGCTTTACTTTTATGTAGAGCATGTGGTTAAAGGTATCCCAATGCAGGTGGATAACCTTGACTCTGAGCTTGCTTTTATCCGATCGGATGAGGCGGGTAGGTTTTTATCCTTCCTTGCGACTAACCGCTTTGTTGGGGCTATTAACGGCGGTAGCGAGCAGACAATTAGCATAAGAGATATTATCACCTATGTGGAGAAGGCTGTAGGTAATACCGCTTTATACAGTGAAGATTTTGCTAATCCTGCGCCGTACAACGGCACTCCGTCATACAGCATTAATGTAGATATTGCAAAACAATGCGGATTTAGCTTTACACCACTTCACGAGTGGATATATATCCTATTGGATGAGTTAATAAAACAAGCTAACAACGATTAACTATTAGCGAATACTTTTAAAAGGCAATTAACTTAAAAACTGCTAAGTCAGTTTATAGGTTAATTGCCTTTATTATGCAGCAAACTGCATTACCGTAACGGTTAACACCCCTACAATAAGCGAAAAGGTCGCCGCCTTTTGATATCCATGCTCGTGGGATTCGGGGATAATCTCGTCACTTATAACGTAGACAATCGCCCCAAAGGTAAATGCATAAAAGAATGATGTAAGCCCGCTAGGAAGTCCGCCTAGCAGTATACCAATCAGCACTCCGGGTAACATCATTGACGCTACTACAAGTGAAAACCCAAACGCCTTCGCCTTACCCATCCCCATGTTTAGTAGCGGGATTATAACGATTAGTCCTTCCGGTATCTTCTGGATAACCATAGAGATTGCTACTAATAGTGCGCTATCGGTTACACCGTCCCCAAATACAATCCCAGTCGCTAAACCCTCGGGGATGTTGTGTATTGCGATAGCTATTATTAGTAGTAGCGCTTTGTTGCCGTGAGATTTTGATCTGCTAGCCGCTTGGCTTTCTTTAAGCTGTCCGTTATCAAAATGAATATGAGGGACAAAACGGTCGAGCAGACTTATAAAGAATGCGCCGCAGAGTACCCCTACCACCGCTATGGCTATCATTATCCCTTGCTCGCTAAATGCTGTCGGGAGTAGTCCTAAAAAGGCGGCGGCAAGCATAACCCCTGCTGCAAACCCTAGGATTATATCGTTAAACCTATGTGAGATCCTCTTAAACACCAGTCCCACCGCCGAACCTAGGATACTAGCAGTTATAACCGCCGCTCCTGCAATCAATCCATATATCATCATTACCTCTTTTTGTATCTGTATAATCGACTATTTAAACATTACCTAGTTTAACCTATTCTACTACAGATACCAAAGTTTGTCAATATCAATTAATTAAAACTACCCCCTCTTTTTCTTGAGAGGATTAAAAAGATAAAGAATGGGCTTCCAATTAGCGCCATTACAATCCCTACAGGAACCTCAAACGGGATAAACAAAACCCTTGCAAGGATGTCGCAAAGCAGGCAGAATGCTCCGCCTAGCATTGCGGTAAGCGGGAACAAAAACCGATGGTCATACCCTATAACAAGCTTTGCAATATGCGGTACAATAAGCCCCACAAATCCAATTAACCCCGCAAGGCTTATCGCACTCCCTGCTAGCAGTGCCGCCACCGTTAGTGCTATAAATCGTACTCCCCCTACCGACACCCCAAGGGATGAGGCGGCGGTATCTCCTAAAGATAACAAATTTATATCAGCGCCTATATAAAACACCACTACCAAGCCTATAACAATATAAGGAAGTGAGAAGATAACATTATCCATCGTCACACCCGCAAAGCTACCTATAAGAAAATCAATTCTACTAACCTTTACATCGGGTACAAGGGTAATTATAGTATCGGTTAGGGCGGACAGCAGACTGGATACCGCTATCCCCGAAAGCACAATAGTAAGCTTTGATGTAGTCTTGTACCTTGCGATAAGATACACCGCCGCTACCGCTACCACCGCACCGATAAATGCGGCAATAGGTGAGAAGGCTACGGCTGTCGGAAAGAATGCGGCGGTTATAATCATAAAAAGTCCCGCTCCTGCATTTACTCCGATAATACTGGGGCTACAGATTGGGTTATTTAGGATAGTTTGCAGGATGGTCCCCGATACCGCAAGCGCTGTACCCGCAAGACAGGCGGCTACCGTTCGAGGGATACGTACATAGTAGAGTATCTGCCCCTTACTGCTATCCACCTCGCCTGTGATTAGTATCTTAACCAGCTCCGCTACCGTAATGTTAGCCGCACCAACACAGACACTTATTAATATCGTCACTACCAAAACAAGAAAGGCGCTAAATAAAACTAGCGCCTTTCTTTTAGGGGTGTTACGGATAAAGGATCTTTTTAAGGTACTCATAGCTCTCTCCCCAGCGTGCATTAGGCTTATACTGGAACAGATCCTTAGGTAGGATCTCTACACGGTTATTCTTTACCGCCGACAGGTTTTTCCATGCTTTATTCTTCATAATACCATTCTCTAGCGTCTGCTTAGCCTTATCTACATCCCCCATCGTTACAATTAAGATTATATCTGGATCTTCCTGTATTATCGTTTCCATGCTTAAATCCTCTAAAAGCGATTCATGGCGGGAGGCGATGTTATCGGCATTTAGATCCTTTAACATAACCCCTACCATGTGATCCTCCTTTAGCGCTTTTGCTTTGGTGGACATGCTACGGATTAGGAGCACCTTTGGCTGTGTCTTTTGGTCTTTTACCTGTGTAACTACTTTATCAACCTGCTTCTTTACCGAATCACCATATCTTTCATACAGATCGGGTTTTTGTGTTATTGAGGTAAGGATCTTTAGCATGTTAAGGTAATCGTCTATACTATCCTCTTTAAAGTATGCACAGGTTATCCCTGCTGACTTTAGGGTATTAGACAGCTTTACATGGGAGTCAATATCGGTGGATAGCAGTACTAGATCTGGGGTTATAGAAAGCAAAAGCTCTGTACTTGGAGCTTTAACACTGCCTATTACCGTAACATCTTTGCTAAGGTTAATCCCTCGTTCCGATACGGCATCCTCGGTAACACCCGCAAGCTCCCCGCCTGCTAGAAGCCACATCTCGCTATATGAGCCTAGCAGTGACACTACCTTTTTCGGCGGTTTAGTGAGGGTTATCTCGTTCTCTAAATCATCTGTAAAGCTGTAGTAGCCTTTTGCTAGCTGACTACTTGAAGTGTTAGTATTACCACATCCAAAAAGGGTAATGGTCAAAGCTAATATAGCTATAGTTATGGTAAGTCTTGTTAATTTTGTCATTTTATCTTTCATTAATGGTATTCACCTGTTATCTTCCTAAAATGTTATCCTTATCTTCAATCAGTTCATCTGATAATAGGAGCTCCTCTACTCTGTCTACCCCCATTCGGTCGATGGTCTGTCCAAATCTTTCTCCTGCCAGTCCATCTCGTTTAAAGAGCAAAATCGCCTTTTCAATGGTATCAAGAGCCTGCTCTTCATTAAATAATGGGGTTAGTATCGTACCCATACGAACCCTTTTGACCAATCTGACCCCAATATACAGCTTATACATATCGACACCGCTATCAATCTTAAAGTGACAATTCCCGACACATCTTCCGCAGTTGTTGCAGATGGATTTATCGATAGTAAGCTTTTTATCGGTAACCGCCGATGCCCCCATAGGACAGGCTGACACCATCCCGCAGACCTTACAGCCTTTGCACTCATCTATACGAATGGACGGCACACGCTGACCGATAATACCTATATCGTTAAGGTCAGGCTTAGCGCAGTTGTTAGGACATCCGCCAACCGCTATCTTAAATTTATGAGGGAGAGTAACGTTAAAGTATCCCTCATAAAATCTTTGGTGAATCTTTGTTGCAAGGCTTTGGGTGTCACACAACCCGAACACACAGGTAGTCCCCTTGCAGGCAACAATAGGACGAACCCTAGTGCCTGTCCCGCCTGTATTCATCCCCGCCTTCGCAATAAACTCCCTAAAAGCAGGGATGTTATCATAGTCAATCCCCGGAAGCTCGACAGTTAGCCTTACGGTAAAGGATATATTGCCGTTACCGTACCTTTTTGCCGCTTCGGCTATAGCTTCCATCTGTGCGGCGGTTAACATTCCGTTTTCTGTAATTATCCTGCCCGAAAACTTGCGTGTCCCACGGTTATGCAAAAATCCCATGCCTTTTACGGCTTTTATTTGATCCGCTGAAAGTGGTGTATTATTAGCTTCCATTAATCTTCCGTTTCTCCGCCTTTTGATCTGGATATTATGCAGGACAACCCATAGCGGGAGGGGTGTCCTGCATGGCAGGATGACCCCACCGACCTTATGTGTTTATTCTACCATATTTTTCACGCAATGTAAAGTACCTAATAGTTACCGCTTTCTTAACCTTAAAAACCCACTATTCTATACTTAGTTGTGCGAAAACACAAAACCCACGCAATAGCGTGGGTAAACTTTGTTAATTAAGTTGAATTGACAAATAGTGCCTTATGTGTTATAATAATATACTGTATCAAAATGTGTGAGTATATTATGACTATTAATAGTAGTATAACACATATTTAAATAAATTACAATAGTTTTTACAAATAAACGTAAAAAACCGCAAATTTATCTTAATAAACCTATTATCTGTATTTTATTGGGTTTTAGATAGGAAGATATATTTTATCTGTGTAATTATTTAGATGTTTGTTTTCTGCTATCTTTCTTTGCGTAGTGGAGAATTATCTGATATTATATATCTTAATATATATAAGTTTGCGATGGATATGTGTTTGTAAAATTATAATACCCTGTTGAGATAGGTATATTATGTTGTTTTACAAGCACATATGTATTTATACGAAAAAGAATGGAGTGTGTAGCCTATGGTAAAGGTAAAACCGGTCAAGCTTGGGACAAATACCCGTATGAGTTTTGCCAGGATTAACGAAGTACTAACCATGCCAAACCTTATTGAAGTTCAGAAAAAATCCTATGAGTGGTTTTTATCAGAGGGGCTTAAAGAGGTTTTTAACGATGTTGCGGCGATTACAGATTTTGCAGGCAACCTTGTTTTGGATTTTGTTGACTATCGGTTAGACGAAAGACCTAAATATACCGTTGAAGAATGTAAAGAACGTGATGCTACCTATGCCTCACCGCTTAGAGTTACCGCAAGGCTGCAAAACAAGGAAACAGGCGAGGTTAAAATTCAAGAGATCTATATGGGGGATTTCCCTAAGATGACCGAAAGCGGTACCTTTGTAATTAATGGTGCTGAACGTGTTATTGTATCACAGCTAGTAAGATCTCCTGGGGTTTACTTTAGCCAGTCTTACGATAAAACCGGTAAAAAGCTGTTTACCTCAACCATAAACCCAAACCGTGGTGCTTGGCTTGAATATGAAACAGACTCAAACGATTTCTTCTATATTAGGATAGACAAAAACAGAAAAATTCCAATTACTATATTTATTAAAGCGCTTCTAATGATCAGAGATGACATCTCTCCGGAGGAGTTTAGCGTGGATTACACCCAAGCTATCACTAAATTTCAAGGTGTTGATTACGAGATCTTTGATGTATTTGGTGAGGACGAGCGTCTTGTAGCTACCCTTAACAACAAGGATACCACCAAAAACGGTGAGGAAGCTCTACTGGAGATGTACAGAAAGCTACGTCCAGGCGAGCCTCCTACCCTTGAAAGTGCTGTAAAACATCTTGTTCCTCTGCTATTTAACGAATACCGCTACGACCTATCGAGGGTTGGTAGATATAAATATAACAAAAAGCTTAGTATCGGTCATAGGCTAGAAGGCTTTGTACTGGATGCACCTATTATTAATGAGTTAACCGGCGAAATTATTGCCGAAGCTGGTCAAAAGGTTAACCGTGAGCTTGCAATGGAGATTGAAAAAGCCGGAGTTGACACTGCCTTTATAAGGATAGAGGAGAACGACCGTGTTGTTAAGGTTATCTCTAACGGTATGGTTAACATTGAAGATTTTGCGCCAGAGCTTGATAAGGTGGCTTGTGGTGTAAATGAAAAGGTTAGATTTAAGATACTAAAAGAAATTTTAGTGGAAGCCCAGGATAAGGATGAGCTACAACAGCTTGTAAAGAAACGTCTGCACGAATTAATGCCAAAGCATATTATCAAAGATGATATCTTTGCGTCTATTAACTATATTAACAATCTGTCCTACAATGTTGGTGTTATCGATGATATCGACCATCTTGGAAACAGAAGGGTTCGTTCTGTTGGCGAACTACTTCAAAATCAATTTAGAATTGGTTTTAGCAGGATGGAGAGGGTTATTAAGGAAAGAATGTCACTACAATCCCAAGAGATGGACATTATAACCCCGCAAACACTAGTAAACATCCGTCCTGTGGTAGCTTCTATTAAGGAGTTTTTTGGATCTTCCCCACTATCACAGTTTATGGATCAGACCAACCCACTTGCTGAGCTTACCCATAAAAGACGTCTATCTGCACTAGGTCCTGGTGGTCTATCAAGAGATAGAGCGGCATTCGAGGTTCGAGATGTACACTACACCCACTATGGTCGTATGTGCCCTATCGAAACCCCAGAAGGACCAAACATCGGGCTTATCTCCTACCTTGCATCCTTTGCTAGGATAAATGAATACGGCTTTATCGAAGCACCGTACCGCAGGGTTGACAAGCAGACAGGTGAAATTCTGGACGAAGTTGTATATATGACAGCGGATGTTGAGGATAACTATGTTGTAGCGCAGGCAAATGAGCCTGTTACTGAAGATAACAAGTTTGAAAGAAAACGTGTTAAGGGTAGATACAAGGCGGAGATTTTAGAAACCGACCGCGAAAACATCGACTTTATGGACGTATCTCCTAAGATGGTTGTATCGGTAGCGACCGCTATGATTCCATTCCTTGAAAACGATGACGCAAACCGTGCACTAATGGGATCGAACATGCAGCGTCAAGCCGTGCCGCTACTGAAAACCGATTCTCCTGTAGTTGGTACAGGGATGGAATACAAGGCGGCGGTGGACTCGGGTGTTGTTGTTGTATCTAAGCACAAGGGTGTTATCGATAGAGTTACCGCTAATGAGATTGTTATCGTAACAGACGAAGGCAGAAGGGTAACCTACAACCTAATTAAGTTCTTACGTTCAAACCAGGGAACCTGTACAAATCAGCGTCCTATAGTTAACAAGGGTCAAGAGATCAATGTTGGGGACGTTTTGGCGGACGGGCCGTCTACCTGTAACGGTGAGATAAGCCTTGGTAAAAATGCGCTTATCGGATTTATGACCTGGGAAGGTTATAACTACGAGGATGCCATCCTTATTAATGAGAAGATAGTAAGAGATGACGTTTACACCTCTATCCATATCGAAGAGTATGAAACCGAAGCAAGAGATACAAAGCTTGGTGCGGAAGAGATTACCAGAGATATCCCAAATGTCGGTGAGGATGCGCTTAAGGATCTTAACGAGCAGGGTATAATCCGTATCGGTGCGGAGGTTCATGCAGGGGATATCCTTGTAGGTAAGGTAACACCTAAGGGTGAAACCGATCCTACCGCAGAGGAAAAGCTACTTCGTGCAATCTTTGGTGAGAAGGCACGTGAGGTTAGAGATACCTCCCTTAGAGTTCCACACGGTGAATCGGGTATTATCGTTGACGTTAAGGTATTTACCAGAGCTAACTGCGATGAGCTAAGTCCTGGTGTTAACATGATTGTACGCTGTTATATTGCCCAAAAGAGAAAGATCTCTGTAGGGGATAAGATGGCGGGTCGTCATGGTAACAAAGGGGTTGTTTCTCGTATACTTCCACAGGAGGATATGCCTTTCTTACCAGACGGAACACCGCTTGATATCGTACTAAACCCTCTAGGTGTACCTTCACGTATGAACATCGGTCAGGTACTTGAGGTTCACTTAGGATATGCGGCCAGAACGCTAGGCTGGAAGATGATGACCCCTGTATTCGATGGGGCAAAGGAAGCTGATATCCGTGACTGTCTACTTGAAGCAGGGCTTCGTGAGGACGGCAAAACTGAGCTATACGACGGAAGAACAGGCGATAAGTTCGATAACCCTGTTACCGTTGGATATATGTACTTCTTAAAACTACATCACCTTGTTGATGATAAGATCCATGCACGTTCTACCGGTCCATACTCGCTTGTAACACAACAGCCATTAGGTGGTAAGGCGCAGTTTGGCGGACAGAGATTTGGGGAGATGGAAGTTTGGGCACTTGAAGCATACGGTGCGGCATATACCCTTCAAGAGATTCTAACGGTTAAATCCGATGACGTTGAAGGTAGGGTTAAAACGTATGAGGCTATCGTTAAGGGTCAAAACGTTCCTAAGCCTGGTGTACCTGAATCGTTTAAGGTGCTTATTAAAGAGTTACAGTCATTAGGTCTTGACATGAGGGTGCTGGATAAGGATAATCAGGAGATTAACCTAGAGCAGAACTTTGATGATGAAGATGACATGGGATTAGAGCCTATAATGGAAGAAGAATATATTAACGATCTAAATCTGGACGATGTAATGATAGATGGTCCGGACGATATAGACGATGAGGATCTGGATGAGGATGATTTAGATGACGAAGATCTCTTTAGTTTGGATGATGAATTAGAAGAAAAAGCCGAGCTGACAGAGTTAATATAACATCTATACCTTAAACTTCCAACTTATATAATTTAAGCTTTGCTGTTATATTAATTGGTTGCTTACACCGTGCTTTGGTGCGCCACCTCTTTTAGGGGTGGCAACCTAGGGCACTCCTCACGTTTAAAGATTGCCTTTGGTGATCTTTAGATTAAATGAGTATAAAATGATCAAGAAAAGGAGTACATTATATGGAGTTTAATACTTTTGAATCCATTAAGATAGGACTTGCGTCTCCTGCACAGATAAAAGAATGGTCTTACGGCGAAGTTAAAAAGCCCGAAACCATTAATCATAGAACTCTAAAACCCGAAAGAGAAGGACTATTCTGCGAAACTATCTTTGGCCCTATGAAGGACTGGGAATGTTACTGCGGTAAGTACAAACGACTTCGGTTTAAGGGTAAGATTTGTGATAAATGTGGGGTTGAGGTAACACGCGCTAAGGTTAGACGTGAACGTATGGGTCACATCGAGCTTGCCGCCCCTGTATCACACATCTGGTACTTTAAAGGGATTCCATCACGGATGGGCCTAGCGCTTAACATCTCCCCGCGTAGACTAGAGGAGGTTTTATACTTCTCTAAGTACATCGTACTAGATCCAGGGACATCAGCGCTAGAAAAGAACAACCTGCTTACCGAGAAGGAGTACATGGAGGCTAGAGAGCTTTATGGAAACAACTTTAGAGTAGGCATGGGCGCAGAGGCTATTAAGGAGCTACTGGAAGGACTTGATCTGGATGAGCTGTCTAAGACATTAAAGTATGAGCTTGACAACTCTCAAGGTCAAAAGCGTGTTAGGGTGTTAAAGCGGCTTGAGGTTATCGAAGCATTTAGGGTATCGGGAAACCGTCCTGAATGGATGATTCTAGACACCGTTCCTGTAATACCGCCTGATATAAGGCCTATGGTTCAGCTAGACGGCGGACGTTTTGCGACCTCTGACCTTAATGATCTATACCGTCGGGTAATTAACAGAAACAACCGTCTAAAAAGGCTGCTTGAGCTTCACGCGCCTGATATTATCGTGCGTAATGAAAAACGTATGCTTCAAGAGGCGGTGGATACCCTAATCGATAACGGCAGACGTGGCCGTCCTGTTACAGGGCCTAACAACCGTCCGCTAAAATCTTTATCGGATATGCTAAAGGGTAAACAGGGTCGATTCAGACAAAACCTACTAGGTAAGCGTGTTGACTATTCCGGTCGTTCGGTTATCGTTGTAGGGCCTGAGCTTAAGATGTATCAATGTGGTCTACCAAAAGAGATGGCTCTAGAGCTATTTAAGCCGTTTGTAATGAAACGTCTGGTTGATGTCGGGGTATCTAACAACATCAAGAATGCTAGAAAGATGGTTGAGAAGGCAGATACTAAGGTATGGGATGCCCTAGAGGTGGTAATCAAAGACCACCCTGTGCTTCTTAACAGACCACCAACACTTCATAGACTTGGTATCCAAGCGTTTGAACCAATCCTTGTTGAGGGTAGAGCGTTAAAGCTTCACCCACTTGTATGTACAGCGTTTAACGCTGACTTTGACGGTGACCAGATGGCGGTACACGTACCTCTATCCGCCGAAGCGCAAGCAGAAGCACGTTTTCTAATGCTCTCTGCTAACAACATTCTAAAACCATCAGACGGTCGTCCGGTTGCTGTACCGACACAGGATATGATTCTAGGATCGTACTATCTAACGATCTGCAAGGATAATGATCCTGGTGAAGGCAAGGTATTTAGAGATGTAAACGAAGCCTTAATGGCTTATAACGAAGGTGTTATAACCCTTCACGCTAAAATCCGAGTTAGGGTATCTAAAACCATTAACGGCGTATCAAAAACCCGCATTATCGATACTACCATCGGTAGGGTAATATTTAACATGCCAATTCCGCAGGATTTAGGTTTTGTCGATAGAACCGATCCGGAGAACGCGTTTAAGCTTGAGGTTGACTTCCTTGTTGGTAAGAAACAACTTGGAGAGATTATCGATAAATGTATCAAGGTTCACGGCACGGCTACTACAGCGGAAGTGCTTGATATGATTAAGGCACAGGGCTTTAAGTACTCTACAAGGGGCGCGGTAACGGTTGCGGTTTGTGATGCGGTTATCCCACCTAAAAAGAAAGAGCTTTTAGAGGAAGCAGAAAACACCATTGAAGTGTTAAACAAACAGTTCCAAAGAGGGTTAATCTCTAAGGAAGAACGTTCAAGACACATCTTTGAAACCTGGAACAAGACTACCGATGAGGTTACTAAAGAGCTTCAAAAGAATCTGGATAAATACAATCCTATCTTTATGATGGCGGACTCCGGAGCTCGTGGTAGTATTAACCAGATTAGACAGCTGGCTGGTATGCGTGGACTTATCGCTAATACCTCCGGTAAGACAATTGAGGTACCTATCCGCGCAAACTACCGTGAAGGTCTAAACATTCTTGAGTACTTTATATCCTCTCGTGGTGCTCGTAAGGGACTTGCGGATACAGCGCTTAGAACCGCTGACTCAGGATATCTAACCAGACGACTTGTTGACGTATCGCAGGATGTTATCATCCGTCAGGATGACTGTGACACCCATGGCGGTATCGAGGTTTATGCTATAACCGAAGGCAAAGAGATGATCGAGCCGTTTGAAGAACGTTTAATGGGTAGATATCTAGCAGAGGACTTTATCTGTGAAGCTACCGGCGAGGTGTTAATAACCCGCAAGAAGCTTCTTGACGAGAAGGATATCAAGGTTATTATAAACGAGCTTGAAAAAGCAGGCAAAGAACAGAAGATTAGAATTAGGTCTGTCCTTACCTGTCAAGCGAAGCAAGGGGTATGTACTAAATGCTATGGTGCTAACCTTGCTAACGGAAATCCTGTTGCTATTGGTGAAGCGGTTGGGGTTATCGCCGCTCAGTCTATCGGTGAGCCTGGAACACAGCTTACAATGCGTACCTTCCACACAGGCGGTATCGCTAACGCCGAAGATATCACACAGGGTCTTCCAAGGATCGAGGAGCTATTTGAAGGACGACGCCCTAAAAACTCTGCAATCATTACCGATATTGCGGGTAAGGTTTCTATGGGCGAGGTTAAACGTACCAGATATATCTATATAGATGGTGACGACGGTGAGAAGAGAGAGTTCTCCATACCTTACGGCTTTAGGATTAGAGTTGAGGAAGGTGCTTACGTTGAAAAGGGTGAAGCGCTTACCGAAGGACCGGTTAATCCGCATGATGTACTTGCGGTTAAGGGTGAACTTGAGGTTCAAAACTATCTTATCGGTGAGGTTCAAAAGGTTTACCGTCTACAAGGGGTTGATATCAACGATAAGCATATCGAGGTTATCGTTCGCCAGATGATGAGAAAGGTGCGCTTACTGGAAGCATACGATACCGAGCTTCTGCCTGGTGCGCTTGTTGACAGGTCCGAGCTTATTAAGCATAACCAAAAGATTGAGGAACGTGTGGCAAACGGAGAGTTAAACCTTCGTCAAGCAGAGTATATACCTGTACTGCTAGGTATTACAAAGGCATCTCTTGCAACCGACAGCTTCCTATCTGCGGCTTCCTTCCAAGAAACCACCAGAGTTCTTACCGAAGCGGCGATTAAAGGAAACGTTGACCCACTTGTTGGGCTTAAGGAAAACGTTATTATCGGTAAGCTTGTACCGGCGGGAACCGGTATGAACTGCTATAGAAACGTTGAGATAGCTTCTACAAAGCATGAACCATCACACATGCATCAAAGTGCACAAAATATGGTTAATTAACTAAATAAACTTCTACTAAAAACCTCTTGACAAAAAGAGGTTTTTAGTGCATAATTAGATGTACGGGTTTTTTTGTTATAAATAAACCTTTATATAAATCTAATGGTGTAAAATCTCTAAAAGATGGTATACTATTAGGTAAATAATAAAATAAGGAGGTATAGGATGCCTACATTTAACCAGCTAGTTAGAACAGGTAGATCTGTTGCTAACAAGAAATCGACTGCTCCTGCGTTACAGAAGGGTTATAACTCTATGAGAAAAGAGTTAACCGACAAAAGCTCACCTCAAAAACGTGGAGTTTGTACTTCTGTTAGAACAATGACACCAAAAAAACCAAACTCAGCACTTAGAAAAGCAGCCAGGGTTAGACTATCTAATAGCCAAGAAGTAACAGCTTACATTCCTGGTATTGGACACAACCTTCAAGAACACAGCGTTGTTTTAATTCGTGGCGGTCGTATTAAGGACCTACCAGGGGTACGTTATCATATCGTTCGTGGTACGCTTGATGCACAAGGTGTTAACAACAGACAGCAATCACGTTCTAAATATGGAACAAAACGTCCAAAAGCTGGTGCCGCTAAGAAATAACGTAAACCGATAATAGTGCCGTAATGGCTTTATATATATTATATTGCCCTTAACAGCACTCATACCAGTTAATATGTGTAATTAGTTATACATATTTACGGTATTCACGGGAGTATTTTCTTTCGAGTACCTATGATATCATTCTATGAAGGAGGGAAGTAAAGTGCCAAGAAGAGGTAATATTTCAAAAAGAGATGTTTTAGCTGATCCGCTTTACAATTCAAAACAAGTAACACGTCTTATTAACACTGTTATGTTAGACGGTAAAAAAGGTATTGCACAACATATCGTTTATGGTGCATTCGACATCATCAAAGAAAAATCAGGCAAAGATCCTTTAGAAGTTTTTGAAACGTCTTTAGAAAACATTATGCCGCTGCTTGAAGTTAAAGCTCGTCGTGTTGGTGGGGCAACCTATCAAGTACCGATGGAGGTAAGACCTGAAAGAAGGCAAACTCTGGGACTTCGTTGGTTAATCACCTATGCACGTAACCGTAACGAAAGAACAATGAAAGAACGTTTAGCTAACGAACTACTGGACGCACAAAACGGTGCCGGTGGAGCTTGCAAAAAACGTGATGATACACACAGAATGGCAGAAGCAAACAAAGCGTTTGCTCATTACAGATGGTAGGATTTTCACCGCTGTATTTTGCTATTATTTAAGGAGAATATTATGCCGAGAGAAGTATCACTTGAATTAACTCGTAATATTGGTATAATGGCTCACATCGACGCAGGTAAAACTACCACAACCGAACGTATTCTATTTTATACAGGTAAAACCCATAAAATAGGTGAGGTTCATGAAGGTGCTGCAACGATGGACTGGATGGAGCAGGAACAGGAAAGAGGTATTACAATTACCTCTGCTGCGACTACTGCATTCTGGAAAGGTCATAGAATTAATATTATAGATACTCCTGGACACGTTGACTTCACTGTTGAGGTAGAACGTTCTTTAAGAGTACTAGACGGATCTGTAACTGTATTTTGTGCAAAGGGCGGTGTTGAGCCTCAGTCCGAAACAGTTTGGAGACAGGCAGATAAATACCACGTACCTAGAATGGCTTATGTAAACAAGATGGACATTATGGGTGCGGATTTCTACAACGTTGTAGGTATGATGAAGGACAGATTAAAATGTAATGCTGTACCGATTCAACTACCGATAGGTTCGGAAGAAACCTTTAAAGGTATGGTCGACCTAGTAGAGATGAAAGCATACTGCTACTATGATGATATCGGTAAAGATATTAGAGTAGAAGATATCCCTGCTGATCTTGTAGAAAAAGCAGAGGAGTATCGCGGCAAGCTGCTTGAAGCGATATCTGAAGAAGATGAAGAAGTTATGATGAAGTACCTTGACGGTGAAGAGATCTCTATCGACGAGATAAAGAAGGCTCTACGTAAAGGAACTATTGCAAACCGCATTATTCCTGTAGTTTGCGGAACATCATACAAAAATAAAGGCGTTCAAAAGGTGCTTGATGCTGTAATCGATTACATGCCGGCCCCTGTTGACGTTGCGGCTATTAAGGGTATCGACCCTGACACTGGCGAGGAGGTTACTAAACCTTCTACCGATGATGAACCGTTTGCAGCTCTTGCATTTAAGATTGCAACCGACCCATTTGTTGGTAAGCTTTGCTTCTTCCGTGTTTATTCTGGTTCAATTAATGCCGGAAGCCAGGTTTTAAACTCCACTAAGGATAAAACCGAAAGACTAGGACGTATCCTACAGATGCATGCGAACTCAAGGCAGGATATCGAAACCGTTTACGCGGGAGATATTGCGGCGGCGGTTGGTTTAAAACAGACCACTACAGGGGATACCCTTTGTGATCCTAAACACACCGTTATCCTTGAATCGATGGAATTCCCTGAACCTGTTATTAGCCTTGCTATCGAGCCTAAGACTAAAGCCGGTCAGGAAAAGATGGGTATTGGACTATCAAAGCTAGCTGAAGAAGATCCAACCTTTAGAACCTACACTGATGAAGAAACCGGTCAGACAATTATCGCAGGGATGGGTGAGCTTCACCTTGAAATCATAGTTGACAGACTTCTTCGTGAGTTTAAAGTAGAAGCTGATGTTGGCGCTCCTCAGGTATCATATAAAGAAACTATCAGAAAAGAAGCTAACGTTGACCATAAATACTCTCGTCAATCGGGTGGTAAAGGTCAGTACGGCCATGTTAAGATTATCGTTGAGCCTAATGAATCCGGTAAGGGTTATGAATTTATCAACAAGATTGTTGGTGGATCTATCCCTAAGGAATACATTCCGGCTGTTGATAACGGTATTAAGGGCGCTATGCAGGCGGGTGTACTTGCCGGCTATCAAGTGGTTGACCTTAAGGTAACTCTTTATGATGGATCATACCATGAAGTTGACTCATCTGAAATGGCATTTAAGATTGCCGGTTCTATGGCGATTAAGGAGGCTATGAGAAAGGCTGATCCTGTTATCCTTGAGCCTATTATGAAGGTTGTTGTAATAGTTCCTGAGGACTACATGGGTGACGTTATCGGTGACCTTAACTCTCGTCGTGGACACATTACCGGTATGGAAGCTAGAAACGGTGCACAGCAGATTAATGCTCTAGTACCACTTTCTGAGATGTTTGGATACTCAAACGATCTGCGTTCTAAGAGCCAGGGTCGTGGACAGTACTCGATGGAACCTCATAGCTATATTGAAGTACCAAAATCTATCTCTGAAAAGATTATGTCTAAACGCGCTAAGAACGACTAGTATCTATCCTTGAGTAGCAGTTTTACGCTTAAATGGCGTTTAACTGCCTCTCAATGAAGGAAAGAATGTAAAAAATAAAGATTTATTTACAAATAAGTCTTGAAATCTGCTCAAAAAAATGATAAAATATAGGTGGGTTCATAATAGAAAGATATTATGTATTTTACCAATAAATAAAAGGAGGCAATTCCAATGGCAAAAGCTAAATTTGAACGTAATAAACCACACGTAAACATTGGTACTATCGGTCACGTTGACCATGGTAAGACTACTTTAACTGCCGCTATCACTAAGACTCTAGCTCAACAGGGTACTGCTAAATTTATGGACTATGCAAACATAGATAAGGCTCCTGAAGAAAGAGAACGTGGTATCACAATTAACACAGCTCACGTTGAGTACGAAACTTCCAATCGTCACTACGCTCACGTTGACTGTCCTGGACATGCTGACTATGTTAAGAACATGATTACCGGTGCTGCACAGATGGATGGAGCGATCCTTGTTGTTTCTGCTGCTGATGGCCCTATGCCACAGACTCGCGAACATATCCTTCTTTCTCGTCAGGTTGGTGTTCCTTACATCGTTGTATTCATGAACAAAGCTGACCAAGTAGATGACCCTGAGCTACTAGATCTAGTAGAGATGGAAATCCGTGAAACTCTAAGCGAATATGAATTCCCAGGTGATGATATTCCAATCATTAAAGGTTCTGCTCTTCAAGCTCTAGAAGCTCCAATGGATCTAAACGATCCTGCGTACGCTCCTATCCTTGAGCTAATGGCTAACGTTGATGAGTATATCCCTACTCCTGAAAGAAAAGCTGATCTTCCTTTCCTAATGCCTGTAGAAGACGTTTTCACTATTACCGGTCGTGGTACAGTTGCAACTGGTAGAGTTGAAAGAGGACAACTAAACTCTGGTGATGAAGTTGAAATCCTAGGTCTTACAGAAGAAAGAAGAAAAGTAGTTGTTACTGGTATCGAAATGTTCCGTAAGATTCTTGATTACGCTGAAGCAGGCGATAACATCGGTGCTCTTCTACGTGGTGTTCAAAGAACAGATATCGAACGTGGACAGGTTCTTGCTAAGCCAGGTTCTGTAAACCCTCATACTAAGTTTGAAGGTCAAGCATACATCCTTAAGAAAGAAGAAGGCGGACGTCATAAACCTTTCTTTAAGAACTACCGTCCTCAGTTCTACTTCAGAACTACTGACGTTACTGGTATCATTGAGCTTCCAGAAGGCGTTGAAATGGCTATGCCTGGTGATAACTTAACTATTAAGGTTGAGCTGATTACTCCTATCGCTATCGAAGAAGGTCTACGCTTTGCGATCCGTGAAGGCGGACGTACAGTTGGTTCAGGCGTTGTTTCTAAAGTTTAGTCCTTATATTTTAATGTAGGCACTGACTATAAGTGTAGTTTATTGGTTTAACTAATATGCTTTCATTTTAACAGGTGTTAACAAAATAATGCTAATTAAATGGACTGCTTTACAGTTTATACTGTGTCGCAGTCCATTTTTGTTTTCCCTACCCATACGGTAATAGAAAGCACCACCCAGTCGATACGTTGACGGTGGTGCTTTCATTTGTTATGTCTATTTTGAATCGGTTAGGTATCGGTCTACTACCTGTTGCCTGTAATCCTTTGAGAGCGAGGCAAAGAAGGCTGAATATCCTGTTACCCGAACTACTAGGTCTGGGAAGTTATCTGGGTTTTCATGCGCCTTCATAATCTGATCCTTTGTAACACAGTTTAGGTTAATCAGTGTACCTCCCATATCATTGTGTGTCTTAATCAGCGCTATTAACGCTTCTATCCCGCCCTCACGCAACATCATATCCGAGTCGATATCAAGATGAAGCGGTGCGGAGTTGCCGTAGCCTGCCTGTGCTATTGCTACAGCGTTAGCCTTTAGGGTAGGCGAAAAGCTAGTTAGACCCTGTGCAAATCCGGGGTCGGGCTCGCTTGAATGTGAGATTGGATCTCCCTTCCTCCTGCCGTTTGGGGTAGCAGGAAGGTTTTTACCGTATGCGTAGATATCTCCATGAGAGAATAGTCCCGGTATAATATCAATGTTATGCTTTGGTGTTTTTGACTTTTTAACCTGATACACAAACTCATCCTTAACCCTTTCTGCCCATCCCTCGGCGAGTGAGTCAGGCACACCAAACCTTGGTATATTCTTAAGCATAAGTCTTATATCCTCATACCCTTCAAAGTCTGCGCCTAGAGCGGTATAAAGCTCATCCCAAGTTAGCCTGTTCTCCTTTTCGATACGCTGTTCTATCGCCGCAAAGGAGTCGGCTACCGTTGCTAGGGCGATCCCGTCAAGGTTTAGCCCGATTATATCCACCCCACCCTGTGCCGCATTAAGTCCACGCTCGATAGTTCCGTGGCAGAATAGGTTTAGCACAATTTCAGGAAGGCTCTTGGATACCACCTCATAGTGGATATCATACCCCTCTTTAATACACTCCACCATCTTTGAAATATGGTAACAAAACCGTTCCCACAGCTCGGTAGTGGTCTTATCCTTGTTGCCTTTAATATCCTCTAGAGCATGGATTAGCGCGTATGCCATGTTAATTCTGGTTACGTCCTGTAGTGGATATTCAATCCCTGGCAACGCAACCCAGTTACACCCAACCTTTGCCCGCATTCTAGCAAGCTCAATCGGATGACCATTTCTGACAAACCCTTCTTCAATCCCCTTTGCTAGAGAGAAGCATACCCCACTGCCGTCCTCTAGTATATATTCAACCGCACGGTAGAATAGGTCGGGATTTGTTTTATCGCATACCCTAATCCCGATATTTTCTGGGATACCAAGGTAGTGTATTGCATCTAGGATGATAAAGGACAGCCTGCTTGCAAGACCCTTAGTGCCGTCCGGGGTAACGCCGTCTATCTGTGAGTAGTGGGTGTCGTTATATAAAAGGCTTGCGATGATCCATACCGCCTGTTCATCGGTAAGTAACCCTGACTTTTTGTCCGCTTCAAAGTATGGACGTAACAGCTCATCCAGTTGTCCTAATGCGCCACCGCCAAAATAGGTACGGTCGACGCTCTGAAAATGTGCGATAAACTGACAGGCTTCCCTAAAGTTTTTAGGCGGGTTAGTCAGTAGGTTTTCATTCGCCTTTGCTATCGCTAGATAGTTCTCCTTGCGCTGTGGGTCGGTTTCGTTTGTATACATCTCATTTGCGTAGTCTACATGTTTTTGTATGTACGCTAAAATCCCCTCTACTAGCTCTATCTCGCCGTTGTAAAAATCAGATGAGGCTGGGGCGTTAAAGTTTTTGTAGTAAACTAGCTTATCAAGCAGTCCCTTAAACCCTAGCTGTAACCCTATGTTCATATCGGGTGCCATATGGTTCATCCCGCCGATACCCGGCTGGGTTATCCCGTACTTCTCGTGGGTTTCGGTAAGATGTGTCGGTACATCCTTTGGGTTTAGTCCTATCTTTGCAAAGTTTTGGAAGAATCCAACCCAACAACCCGCTAATGCGCTATCCTCGTGGATATATGCGGGGATACATCCTAAAAACTTTCGCAGATTCTTTCCGATAAGTTCACAGCCGTAGATCATGTTGTCATCGTTATAGATCGGCTCAAACTTAAAGTCATCAAAACAGATAAATCCATGATCATCGGTATTATAGCTACCACCGAATCGCTCTAGCTTTTCCTTGTTAAGCCTAATCTTTTCGTTATGCATGCTTTTAATCTTCTGCATGTACAGCGGACCTAGCTGTGTCTTTTGGCTAATACATTCCTTGTTCTCCATATAAATCTCCATTCCTTGCGCTATTTGCAGCATAAAATGAACTTTCATGCTATCCACCTATTTAATCTTGTTATAGATACAGTTAATTCCGTACCTATTATATCTATCGCACACTGCTTCGAGCTCTTTATTGGACGGCTCTATAAAACTATGCTCTATCTTAATCTGTAAGGATTCCTTCTTCCCCTCTCCAAGCTTATGGTAGGGTAGTATCTGAGCTCGTTTTATTGGTAGTGGACGTAGAATCTCCATTATCCCATCCATCTGGTGGTCATTGTATCCCGGTACGTATGGTATCCGTACTATAACCTCCTTGTTATCATTTGTAAGCCTTTGAAGGTTTTCGATTATCCTCTCATTTCCTACCCCTGTAAGCTGTTTATGCACATCGGTATCCGCCGCCTTCAGATCATATAGGTAGAGGTCGATATACGGATTTACCTGCTCAAATAGATTGTATGGTACATTTCCCGCCGTATCTATCGCCAGGTGAACCCCCTCTAATTTAAGCTTTTCACTAACCGATTGTAAAAAATCGGTCTGAAGCATACACTCTCCGCCGGAAAAGGTCACCCCTCCGTTTGAGTTTTTAAAGTACAGCCTATCCTTTAGGATTAGCCGTATAAGCTCCTGCTCATTAATCTCCCGACCTACCATAGTAAGTGCGTTTGCATAGCAGATGGACACACAAGCTCCACATCTATCACAGCTATCAGAGATAACATGTCGACCGCTATCCTCATCTATATAGTGATATCCCTTCTTGCATGCTTTAAAGCACCTGCCACAGGATACACATCTATCGCCAAAAAACTGTAGCTGTACCTCTCTGTCAAAGGATTCGGGGTTGTGGCACCATATACAACGTAGGTTACATCCCTTGAAGAATACCGTTGTTCGTATCCCCGGTCCATCAAAGGTTGAAAAGTGCTGGATATTAAAGATACTTCCTGTCATTATTCCCCCTATTAGTTAAAGCACCCCCGCCTTAACAACATACATGTCTACCTATTTGTACAAATGGTTGTTTAGCTCACATACTGCATTTATTAACACAACCTCTCCCTTACTCTCATAGCAGATTAGATTGGTGCCACTAATCTGGCAGTAGCTACTCTCTATCTGGACTTTGTTACCATATATATCGGCGGCGGTAATAGTATTAATGGGGTTACTAAACTTAATTCTTATATTCACATTAACGCTGTTTGGCGCTTTAACCTTAAGCTGTGCCCTGCCATTTCCTTTGGTAAAATCAAACACCCTTGCTGATGTGCCTACTATATAGCTTTCACCTTCTGCCTTGCTAAAGTCAAACAGCAGTGCGTTTTCATCGGGGTTTACTACCTTTGTGGTGATAACCTTAAAGTCTGGGGTAAACATGTCGGCATACAAACCTGTAAAGGTGTGAGGGGTGTCGGTTACACTCTCATCCATTACATCGCAGATTATATACTCACCTCGCCGTAGTATTAGTTTATTGGTATACTCCCAGTTCGCCCCCGCCTCTGCAAGAGCTAATCGTACAAACTCCCTATATCGGTCTGCGTTGCTGTCGGTCATACAGATCTTAGCGGGGCTTTGGTTTAGTACCGCAACCGCTCCGTTTCCTACTGTATACCTGCCATCCTGTAGGGATCTATCAAGATCTAACATCTCAAATAGGTGTTGTGCAGGGTTATTATACCTCTCCTTACCGTTGTTCCACCAGCTATCAATTCCATGGTATGGGTCGCTACCATCCCCGACGTAGATAAGTGTGCCACCCGCTTTAACCCATGCGGCTATCCCGTTATTTATATCCGGAGAGATTGGTTTGCAGTGCTCATAGCTTAACACCAGCGTCTTATAGTCATCAAGGTATCCAGGATACCTCCTAATGTTATCTAGCTGTACCGGCCTTACCGGTAGTCCGTATTTAAGTAGTGGCAGCGTTAATCCATAGAAGTTAGGAAGATACCCGCTCGTTATAAAGGCCTTCATTAAGGTTTCGTCCGACTGCGCTCTCTCAAACTCTTTTTTGGTAGGCTTTACCTCTTTAATATCCGGAGTTAATAGATTATCCGGATAGGTTCTTTGGTACAACCCCGTGTCGGACATTAACACCCCTACCCCACTATTCACGCCTTCAAATTGATACTCATCCTTATCCATATTGCCTAGGGTATTAATCATATTACAAAGTAAAGTGTTGTATTCTGGTGGGATGGTTTTAGAGTTTTTTAGCGGTTTGTAGGTCTTTCTGCTACGTGGATAGATACCGTTAAACACTCTATTTGGCCACGGGCAGATTTCGTAGTGATGGATTAGTGGGTGGAGTAGCGAAGCGGTCACTGTTTTGAGATAGTTATACTTAAAATCCTCCCACGGATATTCTGGGTTATCCTCAATTGGATCATGCAAAAACCACATCCTACGTCCTGTTCCCTTTACAAGCTCCTGCATTATTCCATACTCTAGGTATGCCGTTTCAAAGGTTCGCTCCTTTGCGACCCCTTTGTATACATTCTGTGTTCGGCTAGTCCCCGTCCAGATCTGGGCGATAAAGCCGTCGATTGTAGGTAGATCTATTAAATTCCCTTCTGGGCTCATTATCTTCCACTGTGTATAGTTTAATAGGCTATGTGTCGGCACATAGAATCGTATAACCTTGTTATACTTTACCATTCCATATTCACGTAATGCTCCGCATATCCGATCAAGTGCTCGAGCGTATAGGTATGCCTTTAGCCGCGACGCATTGTACCGTACCTTTAAATCCTCATGAGGCGGTTTCCACCCTTCACGATAAAAAAGCTGATACTCCCGCTTAAAGCTTTGTGAATACCCCCCATAGTCCCAAAATTCAGGTTCTTCTAGATGTATTGCCACCACCCCTGAATCCACCGCTAACTTTAGCTTTTCGGTAAGGTAGTTCGCAAATGTAATGGTAGGAACCATATACGGTACATCCTTGCCGTGCAAAATATGTTTACCGTACCTGTCCATCTGTGCTTCGTCCCAGTGATCCTTGCCGTCCCATCTACCGTATAGATAGTCTTGGTACTCTCCCCAAGCGATCCCTGTCATAAGATGTACTACATATCCTTGTTCTCTATACTCCGCTATCCGTCTTGGCATGGTATCGTCTATTCCGTATACCATCACAAAGTCTGTCTGGACATCAAAGTTACTGTTAAATGGTGCGTGTTCCTGAAAACCTGTTAGCTCGGTTTGTTTATCTCTAATAAATCCCATCTTCATCTCCCCTTTTGGTTATATTATCTCTACACATCTCGCCCCAAACATTACCTACAATTGCTTGCAAAAATGCAGTATATTTCACAAATATACTGCACCTTCGCACTGTGGTATCGCTACCACTCCGCTATAACGGTATTGCTGCTACTGTTAATATCGGAGTGGTAAAGCTTTATCACAATAAATATATAGGAGTGTAAGAGTAAGCACTATTAATCAATAACGTCGTCTCTTGAAGTTGAAACTTCGTCTACAAATGCAAGATACTTTTCTACTATGCCGCCTTCAGCCTTCTTTAGGTAGCTTCTGTATTCTTCTAGAATCTTTCTAGCTTCTGCTTCGGTCTTAGCAAAGAACGCCATCTGAACGGTATCATCAAGACGTGTGCCTTCAAACATAATACGTTTTACAGTTTCATATTCAGGGAAAGCCATAGCAAGCTTATCAATTGGGTAACCCTTAATCTGTTCAACTGGTTTTAGTAGCTTGTAAGCCTTCATATCAGGATCTTCAGCATCTGCATCCCCAGCGTTCATCTCGCCCCACCAGCTCATACGTTTATCAGCTAGTAAGGTTGAACCACCATAAACATTGATACCTAGGTTACGTAGTTCATCATCAATTTTACCGTCGCCGGCTCTCTTGCGCTCGATTAGTTCAGGAAGTAGTCTAGGTTTACCGTCAACCATATTGTAGGTCTTACCTTCAATACCATACTGCGCTAATCTAGCACCCTCTTCGCTATTTAGATAATCTACCCACGCAAGGGAAGCTTCTAGGTTTTTATTAGTTGTAGGGAATACTAGACAAGGTGTACCACCACGTCCGTAGTATTCTGTTTGAACCTGAGGTTGACCATCTTTATAGGTAAGAGGACCTATTGGAACGTATCTCATCTCAGGGTTAGAGGTATATAAACCGGATTTCTTAGTAGCTGTAATTATTGGGCCATATTGTAGTGACATTACCGCCGCAGTACCGTTACCGGTTTTTTCTTCTGCTTGGGTATCAGAGTGCTTAAAGCATTCTTTGTCAAGGATACCTTCATTTACAAGCTTCCAGGTAAATAACTGTTCATCCATCCAGTCGTCGGTGAAAACGTTGTATGTATATTTGCCGTCCGCACCCTTAACGTAGGATGTAAACTTCTTATTTCTAAAGTTTACAGTGTATCCGCTTCTGTCCCAACCTGTATGGAAGGTAGATGCAGGGATGATATCGTTTCCGTTAACATCCTTAAATCCGCCGTCACGTACCTTGGTTAAAAATTCAAGTAGCTTATCGCTTGTTTTAATTGAAGCAGGATCCATCCCAACTGCTTCAACGATATCTTTTCTTGCAAAGATACCATATGTCCAGTTAGTAATACTAGCAACCTCACCTGGAGTCTGGGTAGGAAGGATATAGTGTTTACCTTCAAAAGCAGGGATCTCAAGGTCATTTTCTAGGAATGCTTGTGATACAACCCCAACGCTCCATGCGTCTTTAATGTTTGGATAGTTATTAATTAGGTCGTCAAGCGCGAGCAAACGTCCTTCTGCTCCCGCTTTCTTAAGCACAGCAGTTTCTCCGCCGTCGCCGCCCCAGAACGGTGCATTAATCATATCAGGCATGTCACCCGAAGCAAATACAAGGTTTAGCTTTTCGGTTTCATTCATCATGATACCTTCAATCTCAACCGTTACGCCAATCTTATCTCTAATTGCCGTAGCCACATCGTTGCCGTATAGATCCTCTGGGTTTTTAACCCCACCATTCCAACAATGAAGTAGCTTTAGTTTAACATCGTCAAACTTTTTAAGCCCCTCTTCCTTAACTTCTGAAGATCTTTCCTCTACAGCCGAGCTACTACTCTCTGCGGTAGATGATGAGCTGCTAGAGCTTGAACCAGAGCATCCTGCGAACATGCTACCAATTAAAGCTACCGACAGCGCAACTGTAAGTATTCTCTTTCTCATACTATAACCTCTTTCTTCAATATTTATTTAACACTGTATTAATGCTATAGATAACCTGCACTATACAATATTTCAACTAGAATAACCGTTATCCCTTTACAGAACCCACCATAACACCCTTAACGTAGTACTTTTGTAGGAATGGGTAGATTATAACTATCGGCATGGTCAGTATCATAACAAACGCCATCTGTAATGATTGTGGTGTATAGGACTTCATAGCTTCTATTGCGGAGTTTTCTTGGCCTGGTTTTATAATAGTCTGGCTCATAGCTTCGTTTAGTATCTTTTGAAGTAACGTTGCCGCTGGGATTATATCTTGATTTGATACATAGTAAGCACCCATAAACCAGTCATTCCACTGCCCTACACCGATAAACAGCGCTATTGTTGCGATAATTGGGGTTGCAAGCGGTAGGTATATCTGGAATAGAATCCTCGCTTCCCCCGCACCATCTATCGACGCCGCCTCTCGTATCTCCTTTGGTATGGTATCAAAATATGTACGCATTAAAAGCATATTAAAGAAGCTGTAGATTGATGGTATAACGTAGATCCAAACGCTCTTAGTAAGCCCTAGATCACGAAGTAACATGTAGTATGGAATCATCCCGCCGCCAAATATGGTGGTAAAGTAGAAGAACAGCGAAAAGAATGTTCTTCCTGGCATTGTCTTTATGCTAAGCGCATACGCCAACAGCGCTGTAAAGATAATCCCTAACACTACCCCTGTAAGGGTTCTAAAGATTGAGATTGAAAACGCTGTGGATATCTGCTTGTTTTGAAAGGCAATTGTGTAGTTTTCAAGTGAGAAAACCCTTGGAAACAGATACACCCCACCCTTTGAAAAGTCACGTCCATCGTTAAAGGATGCAACCAGTACATACCAGAAAGGGTATACAGTGCTAAGTCCAAACAGACTTAGAAAGATTATGTTAAAAACATTGAACGCTTTTTGCGAAGGTGTTTCTTTGATAGCACTCATAGCTTGTAATCCCCTTTCTACCAAATGGATACTTCCATAGTCTTTTGTGATACCTTATTGGTTATATACATTAACACAAAGGCAAATACCGATTTAAAGAGACCAACCGCTGTAGCGTATCCAAACCGCCCGTACCGTATCCCTGTTTTAAGTACGAAGGTATCGATAATTTCGGATATTGGTACATTTGCAGGTTGTTGCATTAGTAGAATCTGGTCAAAGTTTGCATTTAAGATACCACCCACAGCAAAGATAAACATAATTCCAATAGTGCCCTTTATACATGGAAGCGTTATGTACCAGGTGCACTTTAACCTTCCCGCACCATCTATTGTCGCCGCCTCGTAAAACTCTTGACTTATTGAGCTTAGCGCTGATAGATAGATTATCGATCCCCAACCTGCACCCTTCCACATTTCGGAGATTACGATAAACGGATAGAAGTATTCCTGCTCACCCATAAAGAATATCGCCTGTTCGCCAAACATCTTTCTAATATCATTAACAATCCCGCCATATGGTGAGAAGATTATATTCATTAATGCTACTACTACAACCCACGATACAAAGTGAGGTAGATATGACATTGTCTGAACTGTCTTTTTAAACTTTAGCGCCTTTAACTCGTTTAACAACAAGGCTAGAATAATCGGTGCCGGGAAGGTGAACACAAGCTTTAGCAAGCTGATAACAATTGTATTCTTAAATACCTGCCAAAATTCCGTAGAGGAGATAAACTCTCTAAAATATGCAAGCCCTATCCACGGGCTTCCGATAATTCCAAGGTTATACTTGTAATCCTTAAACGCAAGTAGTACCCCGTACATCGGATAGTAGCAAAAAACTAAAAACCATACAACTGCCGGTAGAACAAACAGGTAAAGAACCTTATGCTCCATTATCCTTGCCCAGAGCGATTTGTTGGTTACATTTCCATCTTGACTATTTTTTGAAACAGAATTGTCCTTTTTGCTCATCTTCTCTCTCCCTCTACATAATATTTTACATTAATTACATCTCTGACATAATTATATAATAAACTGTACAAATCTTATATGCATAATTTTAATTTGTTAGTTGCACAATTTTACTATATTTTTCATAAAAACACCAATATAATTAGTGCAGATACTAATTATATTGGTTTTCATTAATAAATATTACATATTTGCGTAAAAACATTAGTTGATGAGTGGATTTAAAGCAGTGTCAATCCTATGAATCTCTTTATGTCAATACCATTATGTCATACCATTAATTTACATATTTTTCTCTATACTCTGTAGGTGTGTATCCTGTATGCTTCTTAAACGCCCGCATAAAGTAGCTGATATTGTTAAACCCCGCCATGTCGGATATGCTTGTTATCGATATATTTGTCTGGGTCAAAAGCTTGTATGCATACTCTATTCGCTTTTTGATAATGTGGTTAGTGATTGTATGCCCAAACACCTTGCTATATGAGGAGGATAGATAACCTAAAGAGATACAAAACTTTCTTGCAATCACGTTTGTGCTAAGGTTTTTATCGCTAAAGTTTTCATCAATATATACCTGTATCGTATCTAACAGCTCGTTTACATTGTCATACCCTACATTGGTTGGTACTATTAGCTGATCAATCCTACTGTTAATATCCTCTATCATATCCATTTTAGTATTAAAGGTATCAATTATACTGCCGTTTATTACCTCTGTTCCCAGTATTAGGGTGGTTTCAATCTTCTTTTTAAAGCACACCCTAGCAAGTATACAGATAAGATCGATATAAAGCGTTCTTATACTAAACTCTATCTGCTTTGCGTTAATTATCTTTTCCACCATGCTTTTTGCTGTATGTATCGCCCCGGATGATAGAGAGCGTTCAAACATCCTTACCGCCTCATCCGGCCACTCTGTGGCTTTAATATGGTTTTCGGCGTAGTAGTAGATATGGTCTGACTTTGATAACCGAAGGTCTATCATATTCTTTGCCTGTAACATTAATCCGTAGGAAAGCTTAGTGGAAATCCCACTTATCCCCATATCCAGCTCGATACCTACCACGACTTTGGTGTTATTATATATCTTCATAACATCCTGTCGTATGTTAATCTCCGCTAATGCCTTGTTACCTGCGTCAGCCGCTAGCACCAGTACAAGCTGTTTATACTCATTCTCATTCTCAAAGCAAAACCCGTTATCGGGTACAATCTCTTGAATTATGTTTTTTATGGCGTATTTTGCTATAGTGTAGTTTTGGTATACATGCCCTTCCTCTATGCTATCATCAAAGAATTTAGCTCTACCGCTACTCAATACTCTACATACTACGACACAGTAGTAGCTAGGGGTAATCTTAAAGTATTCCTGCTCATTAAAGCTTTCCGCCTTTATCTCACAATTTAAGAGTAGATTAAGATTTTTTGCCAGCTCATTGTAGGTTGACTGTTGTTGCAGCAGCTCCTGCTTTGCAAGTGCTGATGATCTTGTTCGTTGCTTTGTTGTAAGCTCTATTGCCTTGTTTAGTGAAGCGGTAAGGTCGGCTTGTGTGACAGGCTTTAGTAGATAGTCTGCTACGTTTAGCCTTATTGCGTTCTGTGCATAGGTAAAATCGGAATACCCGCTAATGATAATATAGGTCATATTAACCAATGAATCTTGCTGTATCCGTTCGATAAGCTCTATTCCGTCTAACTCTCTCATCTTTATATCGGTGACTAGGATATCTGGTTTTGATTCCTCGATAACGGTAAGTGCCTGCTCTGCATCAGAAGCTTCCTTTATCCAATCAAAGTTAAATCCGCTTTTTTTGATCTTAAAAATAATATTCTGCCGTGCAAGAATTTCATCGTCTACCACTAAAATCTTGTACATTAAACCTGCTACCTTTCTTTTAATTAACTGGGTATTCTACTATTTCATCTCTTACCTAGGGAACAAAACATATAAAACAAGACGATTCACATCATTCCCTCTCCACCTTAAGCCGCATAGTTACAACGGTATATTCGTCTTTTTTACTCCTTATTGTAACCCCATACCCCTCGCCATACATATAGCGTATCCTATTGTTGACATTCTTAAGCCCCACACTATCGCCCATCGTCGCCTGCATATCATTAAGCGAGGACTGGATCTCTAAAAGCCTTGGTTCATCTATCCCCTTACCATTATCGTATACATCAATTAAAAGGTCTGCACCCTCTAGCTTTGCACTTACAATAACTTTGTATCTAATACATCTAGATATAAAGCCATGCTTAAAAAAATTTTCCACAATAGGTTGTAAAATAAACTTTGGGATAATACATTTGAGAGTGTCATTAGTTATATCGGTTATAAACTCAAATTCATCTCGATATCTGTTCTTTTGGATTAATATGTAGTTTTGAATTTGAACCATCTCCTCAAAAAGGGTGACCTTGCTTACCTGATTGCTGGTTATATATCTAAACATTCCGCTAAGTGCTTCTATCATATGAGATGTATCCTCTGCACCCTCTATGGTTGCCATTGAATTAATGCTGTTTAGGGTATTATATAGAAAATGTGGATTTATAGAGGCGATAAGTGCTTCATTATGCGCCTTAATGGTTTCATACTTTCTATTAAAATTTTCTTGGAGCAGTGTTACTATCTTGTTATGCATCCTTTCAAGGTGCTTGTCGATAAGGGATACCTCATCGTTATACCTAAAGGTCTGAACATAAACATTGGCTTGCTCACCGTACTTATCTATCTTTTTAATCAGCCTCGCTACCTTGTTAGCAAATATAAGATAAAACGCCGATAGTACCATTAAAAGCATTACCACAGCGGTGGTAACAAAAACCACTACCGTTACATTATAGTTAGCGCTCTCTGTAAGATTGTTGCTCATTGGGGTGTTATATAAAAAAACCAGTGTAGCGTTTATGTTATCTATAGTGCCCACGCTGTACACCGTTTTCCTCTCGTTATCAAAGACAACGCTATTATCCCCTGTAAATGAGGTGTTTTTTACCATAGCTTCCGTATATATTTCACCCGCTAGCTTTGCATATTCATTATCGGTCTTGTATACGAGATTTCCTGTGTTTTTATCAAAGATATAGATGTTAGCTAGATTTGAGCTGGCACCTAAAAACTTTGCATTAAATACATCCTGCGCCCTTACCCTAAGCTCTTGGTAACATAGTCCATCCGTTATCTGCTCATGCATAGTGTATCCGTCGTTTAGCATAAAGTTATTTATCTGTCCCCAGAAGGTAATGTAGTATCCGTTTTGCATAGCGGAGTAGTCGTAGGTAGTACCTTCTGCAATCCTTTCCAGCGGAGCTAGCTTTATATCCTTAAAGGTATTTCCATCGGGGGGTAGGTATCCATATATTGAGTATTCATATGCTGTATTGTTTTGAAAGTAGTAGATTAACGTTTCATTTATTATCCTGCCTAACCGCTTGCCAATCAAGATCATCTGGCTTTGGGTAACGTTTTGCTTAAATACCTCTACCTTTATATCGTTCTTTACACCCAGTATACCCATAACCTTTCTCTGCTCGCTTACATTTAAGCTTATCTGTTTCATGTAATCATCTCGATAACCCGTAAAGCTTGCAATCATATTCTCGGTTTTTCCTGCAATAAATACCCCTGTATAGATAATTGCGCAGAGCAGTACAAGAATTACCATAACAATAATTCCTGCTACTATCCTTTTAAGCGAAATACCTTGCATATATCGATAAACCTTCTTCATACCCGTACCTTTTTATCCAAATTATACTAGCCCTTCATATCAACCGCTAAGCTCTAAAAATGCAGGTAGCAACCTTATACTTTCTTTTTGTATATAACCTTTTAGACTTAATTAAAGAACAAGTGCTACTATAATAATACAATTTATCCGTTAACATGTCAATAGATTTTACATCTTTACAGATAAAAATAAAATTGTGCAACATAAAATAAAAATAATTTATATATTTTTGTATCTCTTTAGTATATTATAAAGCTAGTTGCAAGGATATATAAATTTATACATTAATTCAAGATTATTCCATTTTATTGCTTTGTTACTACGAAGTAGTAACTGCAATGGTTATTGCACGGGTGTTATCTATTACTTCTACAGTTAACTGTCACTAGTTTTTTCTCAAACATTACAGCTAGTGTAAAAAGAAATACAAAGCACAGTTGCTACCACTAAGTGCCGAAGTAATAACGTAATGCTCATTATGTATTTTTTTACCGTCGTAATTATACATATAATACTATAACGGCGGAGATTGGGGATTTTTATGTTAAATGTAGCAATGTTAAGCAAGTGGCACGTTCATGCTGAAGGGTATGCAAACGACGTGCTAAACACCGGCAAAGCAAAGATTACCGTTATCTGGGATGATAACGAAACACGCGGTAAAGAATGGGCAGACAAGCTAGGCTGTGATTTTAGCAGTAACATTGATGAAGTATTAGCACGCACCGATGTTGACGCTGTTATCTGTGACGCTCCTACCACCGCACATAAGGATGTGCTTGTAAAGGCCGCGAACGCTAAAAAGCATATCTTTACAGAAAAAGCGCTAGCACCTACCGTTGCTGAATGCGAAGAGGTTGCGGCGGCTGTTAAGGCAAATGGTGTTACCTTTATGATTTCCTATCCACAAAGAACTACCCCTGCTATCCAGTTAGCAAAGCAGATGATAAAAAACGGTGATTTTGGAAAGATCTCTCTTGCACGTATCAGAAACGGTCATGACGGCGTTAGCGGCGGATGGCTTCCTGAATACTGGTTTGAAGCAAAGGATGCCGCGGGTGGTTCACTTATGGATCTAGGCTGCCACCCTATGTATACTGCATGTTACTTATTTGGCAAGCCTAAACGTATAGCCGCACTTATGACCTCGCCATTCGGCAGTAAGGTAGATGAGCACGCCTCTGCAACCGTTGAGTTTGACGGCGGCGTACTCTGCACCGGTGAAACTAGCTTTGTTACCTTTAACACCCCTGGTGCTGTTGAGATATACGGTTCGGATGCAACTTTGCTAGCGTATGGTAGTGACATTAAGGTAAAGACTCGTGAAACCGTTAAGTTTACAAATGATTACGTTACCCCTATCCTTCCTGCCGCTCTGCCAATGCCAATTATAGCCTTTATCGACGCTTGTGTTAATAACTCCGGAACTCCTGAAGGCTTTGGAATTGAGGACGCAATTGATCTTACCAGACTACTTGAGAATGCTTACATATCAAACAATTCAAATACAATCGTAACTTTATAGGGGGTTTTTATGTCTATAGCAATCGTTACAGAATCAAAATCAGATGAAATGCGCCGTGTTAAGGTTGGTATTATCGGATGTGGCGGGATTGCAAACGGAAAGCATATGCCTAGCCTTAAGTTTATCCAAAACGTAGACATGGTAGCTTTTTGTGACCTTATCGAAGAACGTGCAGTAAAGGCTAAGGATGAGTACGGAACAGAGGATGCACTAGTATTCACCGACTATAAAGAGCTTTTAAAACTTGAGGATATCGAGGTAGTACATGTGCTTACCCCAAACTCATCCCACTCTGAAATATCGGTGGCGGCACTAGAGGCGGGCAAACACGTAATGTGTGAAAAACCTATGGCACACAACGCTAAAGACGCTAAGTCTATGTTAGACGCCTCCATTAGAACCGGCAAAAAGTTAACTATAGGGTATCAAACCCGTAGCACCCAGTCCTTCCAGTACGCTAGAAAGCTTATTGAGGACGGAGAGATTGGCGAAGCTTACTACATAAAAGCTCCTGCGGTTAGACGTCGTGGTGCTCCGCTATGGGGTGTTTTCCTCGATAAGGAAAAACAAGGCGGCGGCCCTATGATAGATATCGGAACACATTCTATCGACGCGGCGTTATATCTAATTAACAACTATGACGTTGCAAGCGTTACCGGCTCTGTTTATAGAAAGCTTGCCGACACCGCTATGTACTCTAATGAGTGGGGTATCTGGGATCCTAAAGACTTTGTGGTTGAGGACTCCGCTATGGGTTATGTTAAATTTAAAAATGGTGCGACACTTGTAGTTGAGGCTTCATGGGTAATAAATATGGTAGACGGCGGCCCTACTACCATCTGCGGTACAGGCGGCGGCCTTGAGATGAAGGGCGATGTTGTACGCTTTAACGGTGAAAAGAACGGCTCTTTGTTTATTAATGAAATAACCCCTAACAATACCGCTCGTGAGCTGTTTAAAGGCGAGAACCTAACCCCAGAACAGTACGAAGCAAAACAATGGATCTACTGTGTAATAAACGATAAAACTCCGCTAACAAAGCCTGAACAGGCATATGTTGTTTCCCAAATTATCGAAGCAATCTATGAATCTGCTGAAACAGGAAAGACTGTTTATTTTGACTAACAGCTTAAAACACTTACTATAACTTCCTAAAATACCTATGTTCCACCGATTAACTGCGCAAACTGCACTGTTAATCGGTGGAACTAAATAAAGGCGATACCTAGATGGTTTGGTCATGTTTTTCTTGTATAACAGTACTATTCCGACAACACCTGTTCTCCCGCCAAAACAAGTGGTTGTCTTATGAATTACGCAATAAAATACTGCAAACTATGCTTTTAAAACCTCACACATATTGAGTTTATCGATAAAAATTCAATACTCTTTTACCTTTATATTCAAAAAACACTTCATGGCGGAGAAATGGATCTGGTATGAAACAATTAGCTACTAAGTACACAAAATTAAAGCGTCTAATTGGCGGTAACCGCGAAAAGATGGGTTACGAAGAAACCTTTGGTATCCCGCAAGAGGAGCTTTACTATATTACCATGCCCAACCGTTGGATACGTCGTATCCTAGGGGAGATTGAGTTTGCAATCCGACTATCCAGCGCCTGTGAAAACAAATATGACGACCTTTTAAACACCACACTTGATCTGCTGATTAATGAAGTAACAGCTGAAGGTGTGCTTACTAAAACCCTCTGCTTTAAGGCGGAAGATATGCTCACCCCAATAAAGGAGGACGCTAAGTCATATAGGCTAATTCTAGCGTCCCACGCACATATCGACATGAACTGGATGTGGAGCTTTAACGAAACGGTTGCGATTACCCTTTCAACCTTTAGAACTATCCTAAATATTATGGATGAATATCCCCACTACTGCTTCTCTCAGTCGCAGGCTAGCGTATATAAGATTGTACAGGACTACGACCCCGAACTAATGGAGCGCATTAAAGCGCGCATAAAGGAAGGTCGCTGGGAGGTTTCTGCTACCGCATGGGTTGAAACCGACAAAAACATGCCAAACACCGAGTCACTTCTGCGTCACATTAAGTACACCCGTGACTATCTGAGGGATAACTGGGATATTGATCCTAACACCCTAGAGCTAGATTTTTCACCGGATACCTTTGGTCATAACGGTAATGTACCTGAAATTAACAGCTACGGTAACGTTAAATACTACTACCACTGTCGTGCTTTAGATGGCAAGCAGGCATTGTACCGCTACAAAAGTCCGTCGGGTAAAGAGGTACTTGTATACCGTGAGCAGTACTGGTATAACAGCGGTATTACCCCTCATATTGGTGCGGGATTAATCGACATCTCTAAGCGTTGTGCAGGATTTAAGACTGGACTAATTGTATACGGAGTTGGAAACCACGGTGGCGGCCCTACAAGACGGGATGTTGAACGTGCTATAGATATGATGGACTGGCCAATCTACCCTACCATTAAATTTGGTACTATTACCGAGTTTTTTAAAGAAGCCGAATCGGTACGGGATAAGCTAGAGGTGGTTGACCACGAGCTTAACTACTTTGCTCCCGGATGTTACACAACCCAAAGCCGTATTAAACTAGGTAACCGTCGCTGTGAGGCGGCACTGCTTGACGCAGAAGCTGTAGGGGTAATAGCTAGGACTATCGCGCCATTTAACTACCGAAAGGATCAGTTTATAAAGGCATGGAGAGATGTCTTGTTCACCCATTTCCATGATATCCTAACAGGATCTTGCGTTCAGGATTCTCGTGAACATGCAATGGGTCTATTCCAAACCTCCATGGCTGTGGCTAACACCAACTACCAGAATGCCCTACGTGTTATTAGTGAAAATATAGATACCTCGTCGATTAAGGAGGATAGAGATAGCTATAACTCACAATCCTTTGGCGGTGGTGGTGGCTTTGGTATCGAAAACTTTAGCGGTGTGCCTAATACAGAGCTTGGAAGCGGTAAAACCCGAATATTCCATATCTTTAACCCGACGGCTACCGTACGTACCGAGTCTGTGGAGCTTACCGTCTGGGACTGGGTTGGTGACATGAGATATATCGCTGTAAATAAACCCGATGGTACGCCTGTAGATTTTCAGCTTCTCTCCACAAAGCAGGAAAACTACTGGGATCATAAGTATATGAAGCTACTTGTGAATGTCACTGTACCACCTTTAGGGTATACTACTGTAGTCCTTAACGAATCCGACCCTGATGAATACAGGATATACTACCAAAATGATATTCGTAGCTCTCACCCGTACCAAGACTTTACGCTAGAGAATAAATATATCTGTGCTAAGTTTAACTGCTCTAATGGTATGATGTACTCATTATTTGATAAGGTAAATGGTATAGAAACCATAAAGGATGGTAGCTTTGCAGGGTTTAATCTAATTGATACCGAGAAAAACACCTCGAGCGCATGGGATATCGGCCGACACCTACGCTCTACCCCTATATCCCAAGTTAAGGAGATTAGAAAGACTTCTAGTGGTAATCTGCAAAACGGCTTTACCGTAGTGTACAGCGTTAGTAGGTCTACTATTACCGCTAACGTAACCCTCGATAAGGATTCCCATTCGGTGAGATACCAGACTACCGTTGATTGGCATGAGGTTGGAGCTGAAACCGTACCTGTGTTAAACTTTACTCTACCTGTATCCTATACCGCTAAACGTTATCTATATGATATACCTGCGGGTGCAATCTACCGCGATAGTATGCAGATCGATGTCCCTGCCCTTCAGTACGGCTGTGCGGTTAATGACACACCCTCCTCTGCATTTATTGTCACAGACTGCAAGTATGGTTATCGTGGGGTTAACAGTACCATTAGCTCTACCCTCATAAACTCCGCTACAAGTCCTGACAAATACCCTGAACGCGGTATCCATCATATAAATCTACATGTAGGTGTTCTGGAATCCTCCCCTAAGGTTATTGGTGAGTACGCTACCACTCTAAACCATCCGTTATGTTACCACTCCTCAAACTCACATAAAGGCACTCTACCCCTTGAGTCCTCGCTGTTTAGTTTTGATAGTGAAACTGCGGTAATCTCCTGTGTTACCTCCAGTGACGACGGTAGTATACTGGTTCGTGTCTACGAAACTTGTGGTAAGGATAGTGGTGTTTCCTTGACCTTTAACAGCCCTGTTATATCCGCTAAACATGTTAACCTAATGGAAGATACCGTATCATCACCTATAGAGGTAAACGAATCTAAGGTTAATTTTGTGGTTAAGCCGAACTGTATCTGTGGAATTAAGATTACTCTGTAAACAATAAATGTGCTGTATCACTATTACCGTTATACAGCACATTTATTATTTTTATCTATAATTGTTATAAGCTAAACTTTGTATAATCCAAAAATAACATCTGTAAATCCTCCTCGCAGTCCCAACATTCACGTATTAACTCGTCAGGTATCCCTTTTGGCTTAGATGTAACTCCTATACCGCTAAAGAAAACCTCCGGTAGCCCATCAATTAACACCGCATAGTCCTTAATCTCACCCTCATGCACTGCCTGCACACGCAATATGGAGTGAGGCTTTCCGTCTAAAGATAATTTTTTATAGTAATTAACAATGGGTAGTTTTTGTTTCCTCACTGTTAGATACTGCTCATCAACCGCTGTAGGGTCTAGATATAAAACCTCTACAACATTATTTGATGTTTCACAAAATGAGACCCCGCCAATTGAGAATATTACAAACCTTATGCCTGTGTTAAAGATCATATCCGACTTAATCACTGCATTCTCTTTTGCAACCCTAGGAAGTATCTGCGGTAACTCCTGCTTGATCCCAAATAATATCTGAATATCCTTTGTAAGGTTTCTTATCTCATCAAGGATTACAGCAAGCCTCTTTTTAAGCGTTATTGTACTCTCATGTAACCTCATCATCTCAAGGCAACCATTTACCGCTAGATATTTTAGCTGTAGTACTGCATCCACTACCCCATTCTCACAGGTGCTATCATTCTTAAAGAGTGAGTAAAGCTTATTCCCAACGTTTCGTGTTTCATCTGCTACAATAGCCATCCCCCTACCATATTGACTCAGTTCTGAAGAAGATAACGCTATATCAAAAGCCAATCTATGCGCCCTCTCTGCATATAATCCAAACATTATTAGCTGTTTTTGTGTATACATAAATCTTTCCCTCCTAAAATAATTTTGTAAAATTCTCGCTTTCATAGGTTATTGCTTTATCACGTTGCTTACCCCTTCGCTTTACCCTATCCTCTGAAAGCCAGATAGCTTAGGTCTAAGCTTTTCTAGAGCTCGCCTATGGTGTGATAGCACTGTGTTTAGCTTTATGTTGTTTGCCTTCGCAATACTTGCAAAGCTAAAATCTCCGTAGTACCGTTGTAGGATGATTACCCTCTCTATCTGTTTTAGGATATCTAGCGATTTCAAGACCTCCTCTGCGTCATGACTTTTTATAATATCATCCACAACATCATGCTCGTCGACAAAATCAATAGCTCCATCCACAGTAGTTAGTAGCTTGCTGTCACTGTCAATCCGCTTAAACACTCGATATGCCCCATGGATACATACCTTTGATAGATAACCAAAATTACATTTTTCTCTGCTGTTAAGTGTACTTGCAACCGCTTCATTCACAATATCGTCAGCACATTCTATAATCTGCGGACGTGATCTAAACTTGGACTTAACAAATCGAACTAGCTGTGCACGTAATCCTTCCCATTCATCCATACTGATACCTCTTGATCTAAAAGTTAACTGCTATAAAAGGCCTTTCAATATATAAAGGTGTATTTTAGTTATATTTATTGCATTGTATAAAAAAATCGGTGCTCTAGATTAATACTATCACATCGATTTTATTTAATATTAATATTTTTACCATTCTTGGGTTTCGACATCAATCCATATCGGCAAA